>CAIRES010000018.1 GCA_903877645.1 uncultured Bacteroidota bacterium
GCTTCATACCTTCGCTGGCACCTATCATTTCGCTGCTGCGGGATATACGTTTGCGCAGTTGTTTGGTCTCTACCACCAGCGATTTTTTATCCATCGCATTACGCAGGGTGATGAGCAGACGATTCAGATCAGGTGGCTTTGAGATGTAGTCGTAGGCTCCCTTCTTTACTGCTTCTACAGCAGTTTCAATATTGCCGTGGCCACTGATAACTATAAACGGTGTATCGGGCCGCTCTTCGTGTGCTACCTGCAATACTTCGATCCCATCCATGCGCGGCATTTTGATGTCGCAAAGGATACAGTCGTAGTTGTTCTCTTTTATTTTCTTTACGCCTTCTGCGCCATCAGCAGCTTCATCAACGGTAAACCCCTCGAAAGTGAGAATTTCAATGAGTGTTTTGCGGATCGCCTTTTCGTCGTCTATGACCAGTATGTTTTGTGCCATCAGGTATGTTTAATTAAGGATCACTTTTGTTTATAGTATTTTAGTTTCAGGTCAGTGCCATCAAATTCGGCATAACTGTCGTATTGCAGCCAATCGCCAAGATTAACATACAGGCTGCTTTGCGGCAACGGAAATTCAACCGCTATATGCCTGTGCCCGAAGATGAAATAATCGAAGTGTTCGCTATTCAATTTCTCAAGGCAGAACTGCACCAGCATTTCCTTTTCGGGGCCAAGGAATTGCTTTGCCGGCGACTCCGCGCTGTGCTTAGGGCCCAGCCGGCTGAACCAGCCGGCCAGCCCTACACCGGTATTAGGGTGTACCCTGCGGTACAGCCATTGCGATACTGGGCTGCGTAGCACCTTCTTTAATACTTTATAGCCGGTATCGCCGGGGCCGAGCCCATCGCCATGGGCGATGAAAAATTTTTTGCCATTGATCTCCGGCATAATAGGCCCATGATGTACCGGTATGTTCAATTCTTTTTCAAAATAATCGAGCATCCACAAGTCGTGATTGCCGGTAAAGGCTTCGATCGGCAAACCGCCATCACTCAATTCGGCCAGCTTGCCGAGGAAGCGGGTGTAGCCACGGGGTATCACATGCCTGTACTCAAACCAGGTATCAAACAGGTCGCCGACAAGGTAGAGCCTTGCAGCATCTGCCTTTATTTCATCGAGCCAGTTGCAAATGCGCTTTTCGCGCGCTATGCTGCTGGCGCGGTCGGGTATGCCCAAATGAAAATCGGAAGCGAAATAAATTTTTTTACCTTTTGGTAAGTCCATGTGGTATAGTAGTGGATGGTAAAGTTAATCCAAATTTATATCACCACAGGTGAGACATACGAAGCAACTACCCATTGTGGTGCATAATACCGATCTGCAATGAGATGCAGCCGGGGTTCAGTTTATTGGGACTGTATTGTGTGCGTGAACCATCCGTTACGTCGCTTGTTTTAGTTACGCTGGAACCGATAAACCCAAAGTCTTCGCTGACGGTAAAACTCCAATGGCCTTTCATAGATATGAACTCTGTAAAGCCAAAGCCCACGCGTATCAGCATAGAATTGATATTCTTTGAGCTATTGATGGTACTGTCAAAATTGCCATACGCATAGCCGTTGCTGTAGTCCCATTTTCTCATTGTTTCGGTGCCACTCATTTTAAACCCTACTCCGCCATTGACGTTGAATTTGAGTACACCCCTGCGGTCTATGTCATGCACCAGCTTTGGGGTAATAAATACATAACCGGTTTGGTTGAGCAGGGTTACACCGGCATTACCTGTACCGCCCTTGGCGCCATAAGCTTCATTGTCATAAAAAATATTGTATCCCTGGTAAAACAAGTTAGCCCCTATACCTGTATGAGTATTGAGCCCCATAAAAAAATCGATGCCACCAGAGATCGATACATTATAATTATTGGAGGTAACCAGGCCACCGCCACCATAGGCCCCTACAAAAAAACTGGACTGTGCGTGGGTACAGAACACAACAAAAGATAAAAAGCCTACAAGTATTATTCGTTTCATGTGCGAAAATTAAACAAATTTTTTATTTTCAATAGCATGTTTTCTTAATAATGGGCTTGCACGGTACCTATCTTCATGATATTGCTCGTACAGGCCGTCCAAAACAGCGAGGCAATTTGCAGCCCCCCATTCGTCGCACCAAGCTAAAAGGCCTTTAGGGTAATTCACGCCCTTGGTCATTGCGATTTCCAGGTCGGCGGCGGATGCCACACCAAGATACAGCGCATCTACAGCCTCATTGATGAGCATGGCCAGTATTCGGTCCACCACATAACCGGCAATATCCATATCGGAGGTAGCATCGGGACTTGGTGTTCCTTCAGCATAGTTATAGAAGCCCCTGCCGCTTTTGCGCCCAAGCCAACCGGCTTCCAGCAATCTTTTTTGGGAGAATGACGGCTTGTAGCGGGGGTCGTAGAAAAAGGACTGGAAAACTGTTTCTGTGACCACATAATTCACATCGTGGCCTATGTAGTCCATCAATGTGAACGGCCCCATCTTGAAGCCTGCTACAGAGGTCATGATGTGATCTATGGTGGCAATGTCGGCAATGCCTTCTTCCATAATGCGGATAGCCTCGCCATAGAAGGGGCGGGCAACCCTGTTCACAATAAAGCCGGGTGTGTCTTTGGCGATAACCGGTGTTTTGCCCCATTTGAGCATTAACTCTTTCATCCTGCCGATTAACGCGACATCTGTTTGTATAGCGGGTATGATCTCCACCAACGCCATCAACGGCGCAGGATTGAAGAAGTGCAGGCCAATGACCCTATCGGGCTTTTCGCAAGCGGCAGCTATAGAGGTGATGGACAACGAAGAGGTGTTGCTCGCCAGTATACAATCGGCACTCACTACTTTCTCCACCTCGCCAAACACGGCTTTCTTTACTTCTATCTTCTCTACGATGGCTTCTATAACCAAGCCACAATCGGCAAACGCGCTCACTTCTCCTGCAAAGGAGAAGCGCTGCATGATGTCATCAGCAGAAGTGATCTTGCCCTTTTCCTGGAGCTTTTGCAGCGTAGCTGCAAGATTTTTTTTTGCCTTTTCGAGTGCAGCGGCATTATTGTCATACACAACTACGTTATGCCCTGCTGTGGCCGCTACCTGCGCAATGCCTGCGCCCATGGCGCCGGAGCCTATGATGCCTACTATCATATCTTAATGTGTGTTCAACTGAATTGTGAACGCAGTGCGTTCACAATTCAAATAAAAATCTATCGTTACATTTTCTTCAACCCCAAAATACTAAAATCACTCTTTTCCGCAACGATGGTATTGGATAGGAAGCCGAGGCCATCTATTTCCATGTCCACTACATCGCCGTCTTGCAGCCACTGTTCTTTGTAATCGGGGTTGGTGAGCTTGCCGGTACCGTTGAGCTCCAGGAAGCAGCCGGTGCCTACTGTGCCGCTGCCTATTACATCGCCGGGCAGTATATCTGCGCCATAGGCGCAGCGCTCTATGATCTCGGCAAATGTCCAGTCCATATCGGCCATGTTGCCTTCGCTTACCTGTACACCATTTACGGTGCAGGTCATACGCAGATTATAAGCATTGCCGGTGTGGCCGGGCTTGGCCGGTACTTTGTATTGCTCCAACTCGTCGGGCGTTACAAGTATAGGACCTATAACGGTGCTGAAATCCTTGCCCTTGGCCGGGCCGAGGTTGAGCAGCATTTCCTCCATTTGCAGGGTGCGGGCGCTCATGTCGTTCATGATCATATAGCCACCTATATATTCATCGGCATCGGCAGCTTTTACGTTGCGGCCTTTTTTGCAAAGCACCACAGCAGCCTCCAGTTCAAAATCAAGTTTTTTGAAATGATCGGGCATGCAGGCTATAGGGCCGGGACCCTGTATGGCATTATGATTGGTAAAATAAAAGATGGGGTACTGATCGAACTCGGCGATCATATCCACCTTGCGGTTGCGGCGGGCAGCAGCCACATGCTGGCGAAAGGCGTAGCCATCGCGGCAGGAAGTGGGATTGGGTACCGGGGCAAGAATATTCGCTCCTTTGTATGGTGTACCCTGCACGTTGGCTTTACCGCTTTTGATGTCGGCTTCTGTACTACGCATGGCTTCTATACTCTGCTCCCATGTATTGAGGAGTTGCGCCATAGTGCTCGGCAGTTGTGCATTTGCAGCCGTAGTATCATAAAGCGCATCGCCAATATAAAACGCGAGCTGCTGGTTGCCATTCTTTGAATAGGTAACTAATTTCATGGAAAATTTTGTTTTGAGGGTGTAAAAGTAGTTTTTGTGGGTTAAAAACTGGCAAGCGGCCGGGACGCATCCAAATACATGCGGAACATAATTTACAATACAATAATGTATTGGCTTGCAGGAATATCCCTAATTGCAGTAAATTTGCCCCTGCATATGGCTACTTACGAACAAATATTTGAAAACAACAGGAAATGGGTGGCCGACATGAAGGCCAAAGACACTGATTTTTTCGAGAAGTTGGCGCGCGAGCAGACTCCGGATTATCTGTACATAGGCTGCTCCGACAGCCGTGTACCCGCCAATGAGATCATGGGCCTGGAGCCCGGCGATGTATTTGTACACCGCAATGTGGCCAACCTGGTGAATAATACAGACCTGAATGTAATGTCGGTCATCAACTTTGCGGTGAAGCACCTGGATGTGAAGCATATCATAGTATGTGGCCATTACAACTGCGGAGGCGTAAAAGCTGCCATGACGCCAAAGGATATGGGACTATTAAATCCGTGGCTGCGCACGATACGCGACGTATATCGTTTGCATGAGGATGAACTGGATTCCATAACTGACGAGCAGAAACGCTATAGCAGGCTAGTGGAGCTGAACGTGATAGAGCAGGCCACCAATGTGATAAAAATAGCGGGTGTGCAGAAGAACTACCAGAAGCAGGGCTACCCGATAGTACACGGCTGGGTGTTCGACCTCCATTCGGGTATACTGATAGACCTCAATATTGATTTTAAGAATATCCTAAAACGCATACAAAAGATATACGACCTTACCGGTATCGCCTCAAAGCATAACGAAGATGGCGATGACTGATCAATGAAACAACGCATAGTCCCTCAGGTAAGAACATGAGTTGTAGGCCTCCTGGTATAGCTTAGTATGTTTGTACTCCTTATTTAGCCGGGCGAGGTAGGGGCTTTTTAGGGAGTTTTGGTAATAATCGTTCCCTTGGCAATTCTTCTGCCAGCATTTGGCGGCCATGAACAGGCAACGTGCCTTCATTTCTTTATCGGTACTGCGATTGAAGGCGAGCATGTAATACTTCATGGCCTGTAACACCCCATAATATTCCCGTTCGTATAGCTGTATGTTTTTCCGCTCGGTGGTGTAGTAAGCTTTTTCATCTGTTGTGCTATGAGCATAGGCGCAGGCATTATTCGCCTTACCATAGTAACTTGTGTTGTACAGCGCATTAGCATACTGGTAGCAGGGTAGCGCATTGTGTGGTTCTTTCTTCATCTGTCGCTCCAAGGCTACCATCTTGCGGGCATACTTTAGCTTAGTGTAGATGTGCGCAGAGTCGTTCATATCCCAATCCCGCGAGTCCTGCAATTCGCAGATGAGTACGTCAGGAAGGTCTTCGCTTTGTGCGGCATCTTTCTTGCCTAATATTATAGCAGCCTTTTCAAATTTCATTTCGCGTATGTCCTTTGTTCCCTCCAGCTCCAGCAGCACACCAATAGGATAAGGAGTACCCTCGGTGAGCCAACGCTCGAAGGGCGTTTTATTCTTGCTAGTCACAAAATCCTGCACTTCATGCAGCTTAGACATACTCATATTTTCCAGTATTCCGCCGGGCAGGTCGGTAAAGTCATGGCTCACAGACTCAGCATACTGATCGCCGCGGATACTGCGTGCCAGGCAGTAGAGCGCCCGCACCGTATCTTGCTGATTCAAATACATATCCGTCAATATCGTTGCCAACAGATCTTTGTAAGTATTTTTAAACCGTATATTATTGCCTCGGCTCTCTACCCATTTGAGGCGGGGCAGCAAATCAGCTTCAAGCTCCGGGGTCAATCGGCTGCCCTGGTGTGCTATGCATAATATATCTATCACATCATGCACGTCCCGTTCCGATGGAATCATTTTTTGCCCTCCGGCAATATCGAGGTACATTTTAGCAGTTGTAAACTTATCCTGCATGAAGCAGATATATGCTGACGCTATATTCCAGAACGCCTTATCGCGGGTGCCACTTGCTACAGCTACTTTTTGGGAAAAATTATTCAGCTCCCCGAAATATTTAAGGTATTCTGCCTTTTCCTTCTGCCATTTTTTACTGTCTCCATCGGATTGTGAGATATAACCTAAATACCCGGTTCTCGAGTTAAGAGTTCGTTCCTCACTTTCTCTTCTTTGCAAATAACGCCGCTCCGCTTTATTCATCTCACGGGTCATGACATATTTTAAACCTCTCACATTCGGATCCAGCTCATAGGCGCTCCGCAGGCAGTCAACTCCTTCAAACTCTTCTCCGCTCCTTTCGTTCAATCCGTCCATTACCCACAACACAGCCTTTTCATGTTTGCTCTTGCATAGTGGGAATATGTCGGAGACTGCAAGGCTATCGGTACACCAAAGGAAACTGAGATATCCACCGAATTTCATATCGTTACTCAGATCGAATGCTTGACTATAAAAGTATGCAGCTTCCTTCTTGTGGCCCGTACGAAACAAAGCCCCGGCTTTCAGCCCCAGGCAGCGCGGGTACATGATGTTATCCGCCGTTCTCTTACCAACTAAACCACCATATAGATCGAGTACTTGTTGATTATCCCGATTATAGAATGCTAAACGTAAAGCCTGAAACGCATAGCGCCACTTCAAAAATTCAGATTTGGCCTTATGGCTTTGCGCAGCGCCCCTGGCTATCATCTGTTGCATTGCGATGGTATCCTTTACATTGTCCACATACTTTCTTCCGGCATCGTCCCAATGCCCGCCGGGCTCGGCATTCAGTGGTTCACATTGCTTGGCATACACCATATAATCGAGCAGGTCTTTGTTTTGCGGCAGCAATATAAAATGCGAAAAGGAATTGTTCCTTACTTTGGCAGGTAAATCTATTACCAGTTGCGCCAGTGAGCGCACGTCATCATGATCAAAGGTGTTGAGGAAAGAGTCTATATCATTTCGTTCTACTGTGCCTTTACAGAGATTGTACCACTCTGTGATATTGCCATCCGGTAAGTCTGTATCATCAGTCTCGTCTCCATATGGATGAAAATCAAGCGTGTAAGACTCTGTGAAATTAAAAGGAGCATACTGTGGCTGAGCAGTTATATTGCTCTGGAAAAAACTGTAGCCGCTATCAAAAGGATCATAGAAATCGGCACAAGCCAATACCACGCCGGCAGCCAAAAAAAGAAGGCTACCGGTAACAACTATAAACCGCCTGGAGATCATTGGGAGAATATTTACTTAAAGTTATACTGTCGCATGCAAATAATATGACATTGAGATCAGTATTTTTTATCCGGGCTGCCGAGTAACCGGCCATAGTCAGTAAATCTTCATAAACAGGGGCTTCGGCTCGTATTATATCGCCCCTTTGCAGGCGATAGGAATGCCACACACTATCGTGCAAGCAGATATATAGGTTTCGGTCATTTTGTTTAAATAATTCGCAACTGCTCAAATCAGCAGTGGTAACCTCGTGCAATATACCCCTGAATTGTTGCTCCCTGAAAAGTACACACCACTCGAATATAGGCAGTGCCATATCCATCGGCAGTGGGTAGTCATCTATATGCTTCAGGTAATCTTTTGCAGCATCGGCATCAAGTATTGAATTGTAAGGGCCAAATTTTTTGAGTGTCCCCATTCCATAGCACATCAACAGGCCTTTATCTACAGGAGGGATGCCGGTGTTTAGCTTATACTTGACCTGGTTTAGCCGAATGGTGCAGGAGAGCGTTTTGCCGTTGATAAAAGCATCTTGCTTTATGAGCCGTAGCAGGTGAAAATATTTTTCCTTAGTACTTTTTGTCCAGTCGCAGTCTATCTGTACCTCTTGCGGGGTGAGGCCTGCTTGTCCGCAAAGGCTTTGTGTAAGGCCGCAGATGCTGTTGGCCAGTTGGGGCACCGCACTATCGTTGAGCGTAATAAGGGCACGCTGTGTAATGAAAATGACGGGGATGTATGCGAAGCCGCTATCCTTAGCCTCAATGCGGACCGGGGCTATGGGTAAGGTATGGCCTGTAGCCGCATCTTCATCCACATCAAAAAAACGAACGTACATTTTATGAACACCAAGCTGTTGCAATGTGCTTCGCTCATACTGCGATGTCTTGTAGATGGTCTTCCAGTAGTAGAAGCCCTTGGTTACATTGTGATGCGACCTGTTGCACGCGAAGAGCAGGCATAGCGACAAAAGCAAAGCACCACGGACATTGAGCATCCACCCAAAATTACGGCACGATCACCTTCTGCGCTCCTTTTTCTACCCTGAATTTTATAGTAGGCTCGCAGGCATGGGCGTCACCGTCTGTCTGCATCAGTTTCAGCGCGGGATTGGATATGGTAATCTCCCTGCCGGTGAGGTGCTGCACGTAGGGGCTGCCCGCTATGCTGCCGGTGAGGCCGCGAAAAGCCAGTGCACCGCCGAGTATCTTTGGGAATTTGCGCACAATGATAATATCCAGCAGGCCATCGGTATAGCTGGCCATTGGCGCTATACGGAAGTTGTAGCCAAACTGCTGGCCATTGGCCACATTGATCATAAAAGCACGCTCGGAATAATCTTTGCCGTCTATGGTTATGTTCCAGTCCCACTCTTTATAGAGCCACATATGCTTGGTGACGAGCCAGCTGTAGACCATGAGGCCACGGCGTTCGCTTTTCGCAAATTTTTTGGAGATCAAGGCATCAAAAGCCACACCGGCATTGCTGATGAACGGGCGGTCATTAGCAAAGGCAACATCCATATCGGCAGTATTGCCTTTAGAGATCACCTTAATAGCCTCATTGGTATCCAGCGGTATCTTCATCGTTCTCGCCATGCCATTGCCGGAGCCTTTGGGGATGATCGCGAGCAGCGTATTCGTGCCCAGCAAGCCCTGCGCCACATCATTCACAGAACCATCGCCTCCTACAGCTACTACGGCATAGGCACCTTTTTGGGCAGCTTCTTTTGCAAGTGTCGTGCCGTGTTTGGCATATTGGGTGTGTATCAGCTCGTAAGAGTGCTGCTCTTTATCGAGGTTGGCCTCTATACCCTGTGTAATTTCTTTCTGGCGCTCTACACCCGATTTTGGGTTGATGATGAAAACGACGTGCTTCTTGCTCATACTATCTGTGCTTTGAGGCTGAGGTCCATGCTTACGGCATGATGAATGACCGCGCCTACAGAAATAAAATCGACACCGGTACGGGCATATGCCACTACGTTATCCATCGTGATGCCGCCGGATGCTTCCGTTTCGTATTTACCACCTATGATCTTTATAGCTTCTTCAACCTGATCAGGCGTGTAGTTATCCAGCATAATGCGGCGCACATTGCCTGTGGCCAGCACCCGCTGCACATCTTCTATACTTCTTGTTTCCACTTCTATATCCAGGTTCAGGCCGTTTGCTTTGAGGTAGGCATTAGTGGTTTCTATGGCTTTTTCTATACCGCCACAAAAGTCAATGTGGTTGTCTTTCAGCATCACCATATCGTACAAGCCCATGCGGTGATTGACTCCGCCACCAATACGCACTGCCTTTTTTTCATAAGCCCTAAAGAGTGGGGTAGTCTTTCTTGTGTCCAATATTTTTGTCGGGTAGCCCTTTATCGCATCTACGTACTGACGAGTGAGGGTAGCTATACCACTCATGCGTTGCATACAATTAAGCGCCAGCCTTTCGGCCTTCAGTATCGTATGTACACTCGCTGACACCTCAAATGCGATCTCTCCATTGGCAACCCTGTCGCCATCTTTCTTAAAAGGGGCAAACAGCACGCCCGGCTCCAGGTACTCGAATATATCTTCAGCCAGTTCCATACCGGCGATGATGCCATCTTCCTTTACTTTCAGTATTGCTTTGCCTTTGGCATCAACAGGTATGCTGGCCAGCGTTGAAAAGTCGCCATTGCCCACATCTTCCAGTAATGCGGCCTCTATAAATTCTGTAGTATCCAATATTGTCGTTTTTATCGGTGGGCAAAATTACTAAATAAGTATTAGGGCAATGTTAAATGTTTGCATCCATACGCCACAACAATCCCCCATCACCATAACTCAAAAACCTGAAATCATGCTGTAATGCATGATCGTACAATTTCCTCCATCCTTGCCCTATAAAGGCTGATACCAGCAGTAACAACGTAGACTGTGGCTGATGGAAATTCGTAACCAATCCATTTACCACACGAAATTTGTACCCGGAGGCAATCATTATTTGTGTGCGGGTGGTGATACGTTGCAGACTATTGGCATTCATGTAGGCGACTATTGCATTAAAGGCGTCTTTCACATCTACAGTTACGTGCGTTTCGTATGGCTCCCATTGGGTTACCGCTACGCCATGGAGATCAACATACTTGCCTTGAGCCATTTTATTGCCTATCCAATACAGGCTTTCCAGTGTGCGTAGCGATGTGGTACCCACAGCTACAATTTTTTTATCCAGCCCGGCAAAGATCTCTATCAACGCGCCCTTACTCACATCTATCCACTCCTCATGCATACTGTGGCCTTCCATCGTAGCGCTTTTTACCGGCCTGAAAGTGCCTGCACCTACGTGCAATGTAACGTATGCCGCGCTTATTTTTTTTGCAGCAAGGCTCTCCATGATGCTATCTGTGAAATGCAAACCAGCAGTAGGTGCGGCTACGCTGCCTTCATCCTTGGCGTATGTAGTCTGGTAGCGGTCATCATCCCCTGCATCCGCCTCGCGGTGCAGATATGGGGGCAGTGGCACTTTACCTGCAAAATGTAATACTTCTGCAAAGGTCATATCTGCATCCCAGCTTAAGGATAGTATGAATGAAGTAGCATTACGCTCCATGATCGCAGCAGAGAGTATGAATGTGGGATCATCGTTCTTTAATTCCAGCACCAGCCCGTCTTTCCATTTGGAGGCTCCTCCTACGAGGCATTCCCATTGCACACTGTGCTTTTGCAGCATGGCCGTTTGTATATCTGCATATTGCTTACCCGGTGCAAGGCAAAAGACCTCAATGGTACTACCTGTAGCCTTTTTAAAGATGAGCCGGGCGTGAACGACCTTGGTCTGGTTAAAAACCATGAGAGACCCTGCAGGAATGTGAGTAGCAATGTTCCTGTAAATATCTTCGGTGATCGCACCGTCATTCCATATCGCAAGCTTAGAAGCATCCCGCCCGGCAAGCGGATATTTGGCTATCCGTTCATCGTGCAGGCCATAGATATAGTCGTCTATCTTTAATTCTTTCGGATGCATCACTATCTGATTTCGGGAATGGTGATGCCGGTTATCTTCCGGTAAATGTCTATTGCATAAAGATCTGTCATGCCCGATATAAAGTCCACCAGTGATTGAATATTCCCGTACACATCCTCTCCCTTACCTGTTGGGAATTGCCCCGATACCAGTTTCATGATCTTTGCCGATTTGGTAAGCTCGGGATGCAGTGCCGCGTGTACAAATTCTTTGAGCAGACCGCCTATCACATTGTAGCCCGCTATTTCTATCTCCACTACTGCTTTGTAATTGTATATATACTTCACCGAGAACGCGTTGATTATATCTATGAGCTCGTGGTCAGCCTCAGGCAGGCATTTGAGCAGGTCTTTTTCCAAAGTACCATTCAGCAGTTCGGCTTCATGTGCCATAAATATATTGGCCATCTTGCCGATCATCAAGCCTATCCAGCGGGCACGTATGTATTGTACCTTCTGGTTGTCATCATTTATATTGGCGAGTTTCTTTTCTATATAGGATCGGGAGTTGTAATCTGCTTCGACGTCAAAGAAAGGAAGAAACATGTCCTTGAAAGTATCGTAAGTAATGATGTGCAGCCTGTGCGCATCTTCCAGGTCTATAACACGGTAACAAATATCATCGGCAGCTTCGGTGAGGTACACAAAAGGGTGGCGGGCATATACATTGCCATGGCCCTCTTTCTTAGGTATTTGCAGGGCTTCAGCTATCTGCCGGTAAGTATCCAGCTCCGAATCAAAAAATCCTGATTTTTTCGTAGCTATCAGCGCGCCTTTTTTCTTAAAGCCATCTATAGAAGCGCTTGGATATTTTACTAATGATGCCAACGTGGTGTAGGTGAGCTTGTAACCACCGGCTTCGGGCTCATTAAAGCTGTGGGTGAGTATGCGCAGGGCATTGGAATTGCCCTCAAAAAACTCAAGGTCGCGAAGCTGCTCCGTGGTCATAGCGCCATGTATCTTATCTTTCATCTCTCCTTCCAGCCCGGTGAAGAATGCCCTTATCGCATCTTCTCCCGAATGGCCGAATGGCGGATTGCCTATATCGTGCGCCAGGCAGGCAGAGGCTATAACTGATGCCAGCTCATGCCGGTAAAATTCCACAAAGGCTTCTCCCTCGTGTTTGTACTTTTCAGCTATTTGCTCTCCTACCGCCTTGCCCAATGAGCGGCCAACTGATGCCACCTCAAGGCTATGAGTGAGCCTGTTATGCACAAATATGGCACCAGGCAATGGAAAAACCTGCGTCTTGTTTTGCAGCCTGCGGAAGGCCGAGGAAAAAATGATGCGGTCATAGTCGCGCTGAAAGGAATTACGTACCTGGTCGTAGGTATTCTTTACGGTAGTATCTCCAGTGCGCTGTGTGGTATAGAGCGTTGCCCAATTCATGGTGTAAATATACACTCTAACTCATAGCATTATAATATGTTAAAGTCAAAAAGGACCAGGGTCCGATGCTTCTCGCGCCGGACCCTGATTTGGGGGAAAATAAAGAGGATGTATTAGAAGGGAAAAATTGCTTTTATACAGTAGGTATTAAAACTATCATGCCAACCCCCCATTTTCAAGGGAATCGCCCCTAAAAAGGATAAGGGCCCGGTGCTTCTCGCGCCGGGCCCTTATTTGGGGGAAAATAAAGAGGATGTATTAGAAGGGAAAATTACTTTTAATTCTATTGTACCCTAACTACTAAAAGTATCATGCCAACGTCTAACATATTGATCATCAATCACCCTGCTTACACTGTGCGAGGAAATATTGTGTCTTATCTTTTCCCCAATGTGGCATAGTGATATCTTTCCCCGTTTCTTTGGCAAATAAGCCTTCAGCCTTCTCAAAGTAAGGTAATGCCGGGCTTTTACCGCCACCGTACGCTTTAGGCGTAAAATACTTGCTCACACCCTGCAGGTAGTACATGCGTGGGTTATCCGGGTTCAGGTCTTTGGCGCTCTCCAGGTCGCTGCTGAATATCTGGCCATATTTCTGCCAGCGCTGCATCGGGTCTACCGCCATACGGGCATTAGCGATCATAGCTGCCAGCACAAAGGTTTCGTCATTATTCTTTTTCAGAATGCTCACCGCATCTTCCTGCTCTTTCTCTGCCTCATCAAGATAGGCATCACGCTTTGATGCATCTTTCTCCATATAAGAGATCACAGCCTTGCTGTAAGAGGCATAGTAATGTGCGCTCCATTCATTGTCCCATTTTTTGGCGATCAGCGAGAGTTTGTTGCTTTGCTCCACTTTTGTTGCCAGGTCTTGTGTTGTATCAAAAGCAAGGAAGGTTTTTTCCTCGACTGCCTTAAAATCCTGCGCCTGCGCGCTTGTTACTGCGAGAGCTACGGCGCCCAATAAGATGATCTTTTTCATTGTTATCGTTTTACGTGGTTGTTTATTTTTAGTTGTTATAGTTCGTCTTTCTTGAATTGCGTGAGCGACATATTCACCCCAAAGAATATAGAGCGGTAAAGGGCCGGAACGATAGGCGTTGTCACTAACCCTGTAGCATCGTACTGATACCTGTACCCAAAAATATTGTGGTTGTTGGTCACATTATCCACGCTCAGGTAAAACACGGTAAACCATTTGCCAAAACTATGCAGGTAGGCTACCGATATAGCCAGGTTATTATAATTGGGCGCTTTGTCACTTAAAAATCTGGAATCGTCACCAACGGTATTCGGGTTGTAATAAGGCCTGCCACTGGCATAGCTGTAGGTCATACTGAAATTGGTCTGCCATTTTTCCACAAAGTATTTACCCACCAGGCTCAGATTATTAGTAGCAATGAATGTAGGTGTAGCCGACACCGGGAAGTTCTCGTACTTCCTCTTGGTATCTATATAGCTGTAAGACACCCAGTAGTCAAGGTTCTTCACCGTCTTCTTATCCCGGTAAAATAATTCAAGCCCCTGTGCGTAACCATAGCCGCTATTGTCAACAGATGTAGCAGGTGTTATGGTGCGGTACAGATTAGGGTCGAATGGTGTTGCACTATGTTCCAGTATCAGGTTGTCATAATGTTTGTAATAAGCTTCCAGGCGCAGCGTGCGGTTATCGTTGGAGTATTGCCAGTTGATGATGTAATGCGTTGATCGTTGAAAATCAGGCCTTAAACCGGCGAGCAAATAGGTATTGTCGGCATCCTGGTAAAAAATACCGGTTGCTACCGATATCTGGCTGTGATGCCCGGTCTTTATCGCCATAGAAAGGCGGGGAGCTACGTCATCCTTATTCAGCAGCACGCTATGCTCATACCGCACGCCCGGGCGGAACGCAATAAGATTGATCGGTGTCCATTCCAGCTCTGTATAACCTGCCACCTGTGTTTCAGTAAATGATTGTTTAAACGAATCATTGAAATTCTTAGATATGCCGTAGCTCTGTACTTCACCACCCACCATCAGGTTCAGCCTGCTGGTAAAGTAGTCTTTACCTTCTATGCGAAATTGTGCACGGTGGTCCTGCTCATCGATAGGTATATCTCCAAAAGTATTATTGGTCTTATCCAGGCTGTAAGATGCCGCAGTATACAGGCTATACTTGTCCTTGTACAACTGCCTGTAAGACACATTGCTATAGTAGTACTGGTCTTTGGTCAGGAAATTAATATTCTGCCCCATCTGGCTTAATTTCCTGGTAACGCTATCCCTAATCAGGGTGTCCGGTATTCCATAGAATGAATTAGGCACTGTTATCCCGCTTTGTGTATAAGAGCTGTTGAAGGTTGCCTTAAATATCCCGTCCTTATTAGGCTTCCAGGTGTAGCGTACATTACCACCACCACCTACGGGCACACTGAAGAAATTAAAATTGGTTGTGGCCAACCCATAAAACGGAGTAAGGTTGTTATAGTTACCGCCAATGTCCAGCGCGCTGTTCTTCCATTTTTTTGTACCCGATGCGTAGATGCCGGCCATATTGATGCCGAGGTTCACCGTGCTTTTATCCGGGAGGTCCGTACTTGTCAGTTCCAGTACGCTGGAGAGCGCTTGCCCGTACCGTGCGCTATAGCCACCGCTGCTGAAGGATACACCCTGGTACTGAAACGCGCCAAACCTGCTGCGGGTAGATACTCCCGGAGGTCCGCTGAAAAATGCATTCTGCACCACCATTTCATCCACCAGTATAGATGCCTCGCTGGCATCACCACCTCTTACAAACAAACCATTATCGGCACCGGTCTGCTGTGTACCCGGCAGCATTTCTATTGCTTTTACCACATCGGCATTAGCACCTGCGGTTGTTACAATGTCCAGCGGTTTTAATACTGTTTTGCTTTTATCGTTTGATGCGTCGAATGAACCGGCGGTGATGGTCACTACATCCAGGTCGCGCACTTTATTGATCTTCATATGGATCACAATACCGCTCACATCACCTGTGATCACTATAGGCAGGCCGGCATTTTCATGGCTCACCTCGGAGGCTACGATGGTCTGGTTACCCTTCTCAGAAGTGGTGAACCTGAATATACCCATGCTATCAGCAGTACCTCCGTCTATCGTGTTTTCGAGATAAACGTTTGCACCGCGCACCGGCTTGTCATTATTGTCCAGTACGGTGCCACTGATCTTATACTGGGCATTGGCTACACCCGCTGCCAGTAAAAAGGCACTAAGCAATGTTATAGACGGTAAGTATCTTTTTAGTAACATTTTTCTCATAAACTCCTGGTATTGTGTGTGCAAAGCTATATCGCAGGTTATAGAAATGAAACTTTATTTCGGTAAAATATAGTGGGTTATCGGTAAAGGAGTGAAAAAAGACGGTGAAGCAATAATATTGTTAACATTACCCGTTTGGTACGCCAAATTGGCTATTTGTTTAACTTAGCACCTCATTATTATACATACAAATGAAATACTTACCAATTCCATCCAAACTGTACGAACAAAACAGGCAGCGCTTTATTAAGAAGATGAAGCCCAATTCATTGGCCATTTTCCCGGCGAGCCCGGTATTCCCCAAAAGCGGAGACGGCGTTGTCGGCTACAAGCCAGACGCCGATGTATTGTGGTTAAGCGGTATTACACAGGAGAAGACCATAGTAGTGCTATACCCCGATAACCCGGACAAGAACATGCGCGAGGTGCTGGTATTGCTGCGCCCCAATGAGCTGCTGGAAAAATGGGTAGGGCACAAGCTACGCAAAGAAGAAGGCACTGCTATATCAGGTATTAAGAATGTGCAGTGGCTGGATGGATTTGATGTAATGATACAGGTAATGATGAACAGCGCAGACACTGTGTACCTAAATACTAATGAGCACAACCGCCTGGATACCGAGCTGCCTCGTACTGATCTTCTTTTTGTTCATGACCTCATGAAGAAGTATCCTGTGCATACGTACGACCGTGCGGCTCGCCTGATGAAGGACCTGCGCAGCGTAAAAACAAAAGAAGAAATAGAAGTAACAAAGGTTGCTATAGACATTACCGCCAAAGCGCTGGACCGTGTGCTGAAGTTCATTAAGCCCGGTGTAATGGAGTATGAGATCGAAGCTGAGCTGACGCATGAATTTCTGCGCAACCGTGCTACAGGACACGCCTACGGCTGCATCATCGCGTCCGGCGATCGTGCGCGCACGCTGCACTACGAAGAGAACAACCAGGAGTGCAAAAGCGGCGAACTGCTGCTTATGGACTTTGGCGCAGAATACGGCAACTACAATGCCGACCTTACACGCACTGTCCCCGTTAATGGCAAATTCACTAAACGGCAGGCTGAAGTGTACAATGCCTGCCTGGCAGTACACAACCACGGCAAAAAGATACTGAAACCCGGCGTGCAATTCCAGGAGTATGTGAAGAGCATCAATGCTGAGATGGAAAAGCAACTATTGAAAATAGGGCTCATCACCAAGGAGGATATTAAAAAGCAGGATCCTGAAAATCCTGCGTTCCGCAAATATTTCTATCATGGTGTTACCCACTTCCTGGGTATAGTGGTGCATGACGTAGGCAACTATATGGATACTATTAAAGAAGGTCAGCTCTTTACCATAGAACCCGGCATATATATTGAGGAAGAGCAGATGGGCATCCGTATTGAGAACAACATCTGGATCACCAAGAACGGCAATATAGACCTGTTTAAAGATATGCCGATAACTGTAGAAGAGATAGAAGCTGCGATGAGCAGGAAAAAATAAAACCAACTATTTATATACACCGCGAACAGTATTACACTGCTGTTCGCGGTTTTTTTATTACACAGGTACCCGTAATGCTATCATGCCAGGGAGCGTTTCCCAGCCCGCTCACCGGCTCAAACGGTATCAGGCGGCACAGTGTACGTGTAAATGCTTTTTCCCATGTTATCGGTTCCAGGTTATTCTGCACAGCAACCGTGCCTGTGAACAGTTTGCCTATAGAGCGGCCCTTAGTTGCACCTTCGATAACTGTATATAGTAAAAGATAGGTGCCTATACCCAGTGAGTAGGAGAGGACTTTATTCGAAAGCATCTGCTGTATATCATCAGCCGTCTTGCCCGCCATGGCTAACCCCACTGCGAATGTAAACAGGATGGTGAAATTGACTACGTAGCACACTATACTATCTATCACGAAATTTAAAAACCTGTTCCCTGTAGTGGCATATTCAATTTGCGGGTATTCCGCAGCTTCATCAAAAACAGAAGGGACCGTATTTTCTTCCATAGGTATATTATTTACTGTGAAATAACAATTTTTCCGTGATTAACCATATTGCCACCGCAAATCTTTTTAACTAGCTATATATTTGCAGCCACAATCGAACTATATGAAAAAGATATTCGGCACAGCACTTGTTCTTTCTCTGGCAGCTTCCACAAGCTTCGGGCAGGGTTTTTATTTTAGGGGAGGCCTGGGCTACGCCTTTGCACAGGCTGGTTCTTCTACCGACGGAACAGGCCAACCATACAACGGCACACAAAATAATACAAACTCCTTAACCACTTATAACTTAAAGGGAGCATCATTCTCAGCGGGTGTACAGGGCAACCTCGGAGTCGGTTACCTATTCAGCGATCACGTAGGTGTTCAGTTGGATGCCGGCTTTGGCCTCTCCACAAAAAAATATACTTACAACGCAAATAATGTAACGGTTAACGGTGTGCTCAGCAATGTAAGCATAGTGCAGCAGGCTAAGACCCCTGTAGTGATGATGCCATCCCTCGTTATCCAAAGCGGGGGAGACAAGATCAACCTCTATTCCCGCCTGGGCATTGCCCTTCCGCTCAATACCAAGATCACCGAAGACCAGATCATCACTAATGCACCCGGCACTGGCGCCACCGAGGTTGACGACTTTACGTTTAAGGTCAAGAACTATTTTTCTCTCGGGTTCTCCGCTGCGGCAGGCTTGCAATACAAGGTCAATGACAAGGTTTCTATATGGGGCGAGGTAAGCATCCTTTCACTTTCTGCCTATATCAAGGAGGCCGACCTTACTGCAGTTACAGCCAATGGCCAAAGCGTTTCCCTCACACAGGTATCCGGCAATCAAACCATTAAGTACAGCAAAACAGCGAATGTAGATAGCACTTATTCCACACAGCCTTCTTACTCACAGCCATTCAGTAATGTAGGTATCAATGTAGGTATCTCCTTCAACCTTGGCGGCGGTAGCAACCATTCACATGGCCGCAAAACAGACAATGGCGATATAGACAACAGCAAGCCTTTCAGGAGGAGATAGTCTAACGTAACCTGTCCACAGACCTTACCAACTTTTCGTCTTTGCGGATGCCGATGATGGCCATAAATAGCAATACCAGTGCTATGACAGGCAGCACCATACCTACCCAATAGCTGCCACTTGATGGCGGAGGTACTGATTTAGCCAGATCAGTTACACGCCAAAGCTGTAACCCCACAAAGGCAATGATAGCCAGTATGCTCACCATCGACAGGTTCACCTGGCGCTTGCGGTTACTGTACAGGAAGATAGTGATGAGCGGCACGCCGGTCATTATCAGTGCTATGAGCAGTGAAGGAAAATTATCGGCCACACGTAATGAACCCAGGGTATCTACCCCATTCACTACCGTATGCGTTTTGTAAATGTCAAAGTAAAACACACCTGCATTTAGCAAGGCAGCCAGGAATAACCAAAGTGATTGTTTGCGTTGTAACATAGTGTATTGATTAGCTGATTTGATAATTAGCTGATTTGCTAATTGTGTTACTTAATCGTATCATTTTTATTTTTTAGAAGTTCCGATGATTTTATTTAGAACTTTACATATCGCCTGATTTTTCTCCCAAAGATCTACCGGGTCAGGAAGCAGAGGTGAAGTATTGCATACTTCTAAATAAAATTCCACTTCATCTGCTTCCTTTGCAGCTATCTTCATTTTGTGAATAAAATCTGCCCTACTTTCTGCATTTTGCGCTTCCTTTGCGTTTGCTCCTATAGATAGTGAAGCCCGCAATAATTGATTTGACAAAGACCATTTTTTCAACCCATCTAATACATCGCAATAGGCGACTGTGCTAACTGCAAAATCAAGCGAAAGCTGAATGATAAGGTTTTTTTTCTTTAGTTCTGGATCCATAAACCCATTTTTTAATTCCCATTAAATTCACCATTCAATTAGCTAATCATCAAATCAGCTAATTAGCTCATTCCCAAAATATGGTTGCAGCGCAGCCGGTATTTTTATTCCTTCTGCTGTCTGGTGATTCTCCAGCAAACAAGCGATAATACGTGGCAACGCCAATGAGCTGCCATTCAATGAGTGCAGCAACTGTGTTTTACCATTGCCATCCCTGTAGCGTATCTTCATCCTGTTGGTCTGGAAAGTCTCAAAGTTAGATACAGAGCTTACCTCCAGCCAGCGCTCCTGCGCGGCGCTGTATACTTCAAAGTCAAACGTAAGCGCAGAGGCAAAGCTCATATCGCCGCCACACAGGCGTAGTATACGGTATTCCAGGTTCAGGTTTTGCAATAGCTTTTCTACATGGTGCACCATGTCTTCCAGCGCTTCATAGCTCTTGGCCGGGTGGCTCAGTTGCACTATTTCTACCTTATCAAACTGGTGTACCCTGTTCAGTCCGCGTACATCCTTGCCATACGAGCCTGCCTCACGGCGGAAGCAGGGTGAGTAGGCGGTCATCTTCACCGGTAACTCTGTTTCCTGCACTATGGTGTCGCGGTATATATTCGTTACCGGCACCTCAGCAGTAGGTATCAGGTAAAAACCATCAACGGTTACATGGTACATCTGCCCTTCTTTATCCGGCAACTGCCCGGTACCGTAAGCCGAATCTGCATTCACCATAAATGGCGGACAAAATTCGGTATACCCTGCTTCTGTATTATAATTCAGAAAGTAGTTGATCAGTGCGCGCTGTAGCCTGGCACCCTGCCCTATAAATACGGGAAAGCCTGCACCGGTTATCTTGGTGCCCAGCTCCAGGTCCATCAGGGTATACTTGGCCGCAAGGTCCCAATGTGGTAGTTTTTGTGCCGCCAGATCGGGCCGCGTGCCGCCTGTGCGCACCACTTCATTATCTTCGGGGGTTTTGCCGTAGGGCACGCTGCTATTGGGCATATTGGGCAGCAGCACCAGCATATCATGCTGCGCTGTTTCCAGCTCGCCCAGGCGATCGGCAATCGCTCTGGCCTTTTCTTTATGGGCCGATACTTCTGCCTTCATAGCTTCAGCCTGCTCTTTTTCGCCCTTGGCCATCAACTGGCCTATGTTCTTCGATGCGCTGTTTACTGCGGCGGCAATGGTATCATTTTCCACCTGTAGCGCACGGCGCTGCTCATCAATAGCTATTATTTTGTCTACCAGTTCAGGCTCTTTGAAGTTCTTTTTCTTTAGCCCTTCCAGTATCAGCTCCTTATTGGTACGTAGTAATTGTATGGGTAACATGATCGTATATTATTGAGGTCAAAGATAGGTTTTAAGGGCTAAATGAGTTAGTATAAAGCATAAAGTACGTTAAAACATAACGCTGTCCTTTTTTTTAAATGAAGATTCACAATAATATACTCATTATTCAGTTAGATTTGTAATACACACATCCCGCTATATGAAATTCCCCTCCATAAAATACCTCACCACACAGGCAGGCGCTGCCGCCAAGCGTTTTTACCTGCCCCTGCTCTTCGCGTTCATAGGCAGCTATTTCGCCCTGCTCATGGTGAATAACAGCCATGCACCATCATTTGTCCGCATACTCTTCACCTGCTCACTGGCGTTGCCGCTATCCCTCGGCTGTATGCTCTATGCCGAGCGGTCGGAGAAAGCCATTATGAAACTGGTGATGCCGGCAGTGGCAATTTGCTTTAGCCTCGTCTACTGGTGCTGGCTGGCGCCCGATGCCTTTTTTGAGAACTACCGGCTAATGCTCATCTACTTTGTGCTGGCAGTAGTCATGCACCTATGGGTAGCTATTGCAGCCTACCTCAGCCGCAACGAGCGTACAGGCTTCTGGCGGTTCAATGAAACCCTTTATGCCCGCATGATACTCGCGCTGGTCTTTTCAGGGGCATTATACATTGGCCTTTCTCTTGCCATCACCGCGTGCAAGATCCTCCTCAAGTTCGACATAGATTCGGATGTATATATCAGGTTATGGATCATCGTAGCGGGCATCTTCAATACATGGTTCTTTCTCGCCGGTATTCCTGCCGATTATACCGAGGTCAACACTGAAAGTGTATTCCCTAAGGCCCTCAAAATTTTTACGCAATACATCCTCATTCCTATCGTCACCCTCTACATGGTCATCCTGTACGTGTATGGCTTCAAGATCATAGGTATGTGGAGCCTGCCCAAGGGCTGGGTGAGTATGCTTATATTCTGCTACTCAGTGGTGGGCATACTGGCTGTGCTACTTGTCAGTCCGCTGCGCGACGATGCCGAAACCCCGTGGGTACGCTTCTTCTCCAAATTCTTTTTTACGGCTTCCCTGCCCCTGGTAGTACTGCTCTATGCAGCCATATATGCCCGCGTCAACCAGTATGGCATTACAGAATCCCGCTACTACCTCATCATCCTGGGCGCATGGCTGGGTTATGTATCGCTGTATTTTATTTTTTCTAAGCAAAAGAACATCCGTATCGTGCCGCTCTCTCTCGCTATAATCGGAGTACTGTCATTATTCGGCCCATGGAGTGTGTTCTCAGTTTCCGAAAAAAGCCAGCTCCATCGCCTCGAAGCCCTCCTCATCAAAAACAACATCTGGAAGCCCGGCGAAAAAGTGACCAGGTCAAACAAGGCGATAAAGAGCAATTACGAGTCTGAACAGCTCCTCAACATCATCGAGTATTTTATAGACCGTGATGATGTGATGGCCCTGCAGCCCATTTACGCAACCCACCTTAAGGGCTTCAAAACGCATCGAAAAAAAACTACCGATAGCTATAGCGACGACTGGAATGCGAGGAACGATCTCAAAGACTCACTCATACACATCCTCTGCACCAACCAAAAAAACGGGATGACCCGCTACCGCAATGACCTTACCTATGCTGTGGACCAACGGCTTGGATTGAATACTGCCGGCTACTCAAAGATGTTTTACGTGGCTTTCCCCACTTATCCCGACGATAAAAAACAGTGGATATTCCTTACCCCCACAGATTCTGCACAGGTAACCCTAACCCGGCAAGACAGCAGTACCTCGCTCAACATTTTGCACGACGGAAAAAATGTAGAGGCCATCGGTCTTGATGCTCCGGTTAATTATCTAAAAACCCAGGAGCAAGGCGACATACCACAGGAGCGGATGACACTAAACGGCACAGGCGCCATCAAGCCGCGCGTCATCATTAAATCCATTAGCATCAGGCATCCTGAATCTATAGACAATGATGATAAAATAGTGAAGGATCTGGGTGTGTGGATATTGATCAGATAACCCAATGAGAACCCATAGTCAACATGTAATTTGATTCATCGCGAGATTTTCTACCACACAGGAGGCACATAGAAAACATAGTCTATGTGGTCTCTTTCCCATAAATATTAAGAGGACATAGGCAACTACTCGCGCCTATGTCCTCTATGGGCCTATGTGGTGGAACCAAGTAACACCAATAAATTGCCTCTTCTCTTTTTAATATCGTTACGATAGCATCTTCCCTATTCGCTTCACCGTATCTTCTTTCCCTATCACATCTGCAATAGCAAACACTCCAGGCCCGAATTTACCCCCTACCAGCATGATGCGGAAAGGCAGCATTACCTCGCCTTTCTTTATGCCCACGGCCGCTACCTGTTCATTAAAGCTGGCCTCTATGGCAGCTTCGTTCCATTCGCTCAACGACTGCAGCACTGCAGCCCAGCCCGCAAAGAATTGTTTTTTATTATCGTCCCACTTCATCGATGCCTCGTCCAGTGTATCAGGCGCAGTGAAGAAGAAGCCAGCCTGCGTTTTAAAATCAGTAAGCAGGTGGCACCGGTCTTTTACAAGTCCTACCACGCGCTCCAGCAAAGCAGTGGCTATGTTGCCTTCCACCATATAAGGTAGTACCAACTTCACCAGTGCAGCATTATCAGTATGCTGTATGTACTGATGGTTGAACCACTTGGCTTTTTCAAAATCAAACTTGGCACCGCCCTTATGCACACGCTCTATCGAGAATGCCTTCACCAATTCATCCAGCGAAAACAGTTCCTGCTCGGTACCGGGGTTCCAGCCCAGCATGGCCAGCATATTCACAAATGCCTGTGGCAGAAAACCCATTTCTTTAAAGCCACCTGTGGTTTCGCCCGTCTTAGGGTCGGTCCAGTTCATAGCAAATACCGGAAAGCCGAGGCGATCGCCATCGCGCTTGCTCAGCTTGCCATTGCCATCCGGCTTCAGTATCAGTGGCAGGTGTGCCCATAGGGGCATATGCTCAGCCCAGCCCAGGTATTTCCACAGCAGCACATGAACCGGCGCACTCGGCAGCCACTCCTCGCCCCTGAAGGCGTGCGTGATCTGCATCAGGTAGTCATCCACCACCACCGCCAGGTGGTAGGTAGGCATACCATCGGCTTTCAGCAATACTTTATCATCAACCAGCGAGCTATCAAACGACACCTCGCCACGTATCATATCAGTAAGTGTTATTGTTTCGTTCTCAGGTACTTTTACGCGTATCACGTATGGCACACCATCGCCAAGCAGCTTCACTACTTCAGCCGCATCCAGCGACAGCGAGTTGCGCATCTTCATGCGGGTGGTACGGTCATACTGCGGTACCGAGTGCTCGTCTTTTTTCATTTCCTTTCGCATGCGCTCCAGGTCTTCGGTAGTATCAAAGGCATAGTAAGCATGCCCTGCGTCTACCAGTTTCTGTGCGTATTCGTAGTACAGATGTTTGCGCTCGCTTTGGCGGTAGGGCGCATGAGGGCCGCCCTTTTCGGGGCTTTCATCAGGCTCCAGCCCGCACCAGTACAGGCAGTCCATTATGTATTGTTCGGCGCCGGGCACAAAGCGTGTCTGGTCGGTATCTTCTATGCGCAGCACAAAATCGCCGCCATGTGCGCGGGCAAACAGGTAATTATATAATACAGTGCGCACACCACCCAGGTGCAATCCACCCGTAGGGCTGGGCGCAAAACGTACTCTTACTTTCTTATCCATAATAGCTGCAAAGGTAATCTGAAAATGGTGCAATTGCTCAACGATACCGATTACGCCCATACCATTTACAAAATCCACGAATGTTACAGAGGCTAGTCAATGACCACCACAAAGGCACATAGGCCACATAGGAAAGAGTTATTATGCCTATGTGCACTCAAAACCTAACAGGTGCAGACCACATAGTCTATGTGCCTCCTATGTGGTAGAAAATCTCGCGCAAATGGCAATAAATGTTTTAATAAAAAAGCCACCCAAAATGAGTGGCTTTCTACTTTCTACTAACGACTTTCTACTGATTAATGATGGTGATGGTGCGCCTCATGCGCGCTGCCCAGTTTAAAGAATTCTTCTTCGCCTATTTCTTTATCTGTTATGGTAAAGTGCTGCTCCAGGTAAGTGAATACCTTGCCAAACAACAGGCGGCGATAAGTTTCGTCTATCATCTTCTCGTCCTTGGCTATCTTCTGCATATAGCCTTCCATCCATGGCGCCTGGTCTTCATCATCAGGGCCCAGGCCAAAGTAAGCCAGCACCTGTGTTTTGATGTTCGCGTTCACCTCTTCTATCGTCACATTGATGTTGTTCTCAGTGATCAGCTTGTCCGAGATCAACTGCCAGCGAAGCTGGTGCTCAAAGCTGCCATATTCTGCTTCCACTTCCTGTGCCGACTTCAGCTTTTCGCCACCCTCGCGCATCCAGCGTTTCAGGAAGGCTACCGGCAGGTGTATGTGGGTATTGTGTACCAGCAGTTCGTATATCTCGTTCTGCATACGTTCGTCAGCAAGGCGGTTAAACTCCTTGCTCAGCTCAGCCTTTACTTTTTCCCTGAAGTCTGCTTCGTCCTTTACTTCTTTGTTCTGAAATACCTGCTCATACAGTTCCTGGCCCAGCTCCTGTGGTATCAGCAGGCCTATTTTGCTCAGCGTCAGTTTGTAGTAGTGCTGTGCGGCTTCTTCGCCGGCTTTCAGCGGGTCTTTCAAAAATGCTTTCAGCTCGGTCTCAGTGCATACATCGGCCGGGCGAAAAACGATCGTGTCTTCAGCCTTCTTGCCCATCAGCATTTCCTTCAGCTTGGCCGGCATTTTGTCCAGCACTTCGGTATCTTCTATCTTGTCGTGACCCTCTATCGGGTTGCCATACTCATCGGTGCGCTCGTAAGTGCTGTAGAGAACGTCATCTTTATTGATCACCGTTTCCTGCGGCTCTACCTTTCCGTAGCGGCGCTGTATGCGGTCTATCTCATCATCCATCATCTTGTCCGTTACGGCTATTTTGTAGCGGGTGAGGGGCGCTTTGTTTTTTACAGCTTCTATTTCAAACTCCGGCTTGATGCCGATCTCAAAAGAAAAATCTATATCCGCAGGGTTGGTCATGCTGGGCATGTCCTTATCTTCCTTCGGCAGTATCATGGGTTGTGCAAAGATGGACACCTTCGCTTCTTTCAGGTAGTGCTCCAGCTTATGGCCTGCGGCACGCACCACTGCTTCGTTCAGTATCGTTTGTCCATACATTTTGCGCAGCATACCTGCCGGCACCATGCCTTTACGAAAGCCGGGTATGTTTGCATTCTTGGTTTGTTCTTTCAGGGTCTTTTCAAAGGCGGGCATATAATCGCCTTTCTCCAGTTTCACGGTCAGCTTATCATGCTGGGTACTTATGTTCTCACGGGTTACCGTAGCCATGTTCAGAAAAAATTTTAAAGTTAAAAATAGCCGGAATCCCCAGGAAACCGGCTTTAATTTGGAGCGTCAAAGTTACAACTTTCGTGCAAATTTTGGGATGGATTGAAAGTAATACTAGTTGAAATCTAATTATATGCTATTTGTATTGATGGAAATAGATATCTTTATTATATAAAATAGCGTTATGAAAAAGATACTACATTACTTTATTTTTTTGTTTAGCATGACAGCTTCTCTATCGTATGCCCAAACGTGGAATCCAGTGGGCTCTACAGGATTCTCTGTAGATTCAGTAAGGTTTACATCAATAGCCATAGACGGCAATAGCTTACCGTATGTTGTTTATTCTGATGCTTCAAATGGATGGAAAGCGACTGTAATGAAATATGGCGGAAGTAGTTGGGCTACGCTTGGCAGTTCAGGGTTCTCTTCTGCCAGAGCATATTCCACAATGATCGCTATCGATAGTTTAAATACCCCCTATGTAATTTATGAAGATTCAGTAAACGGTAATAAGGCAACAGTAATGAAATACAACGGTAGTACGTGGGTGAACGTTGGTAGCCCGGGTTTCTCTGCTGGCGCGGCATTCTCCCCTTCAATTGCAATAGACAGAAGTGGTTCTCCTTATGTCGCATACCAAGACGCAGGCAATAGTTATAAGGCTACAGGAATGAAATTCAATGGTAGCACTTGGATAAATGTAGGTAGTCCAGGGTTCTCTCCCGGACAAGCTGGCTATACAAACATAGCTATAGACAAGAATGGTACTCCTTATGTGGTTTACAAAGATTTTGCAAATAGTTCTAAGGCGACCATCATGGAATTTAATGGTACAAGCTGGGTTATTGTTGGAAGCGCGGGAATATCTATGGGAGCAGCAGACTATAACTCAATAGCTATTGACAAAAATGGCACTCCTTACGTTGTATTCCATGATGCAGGCAATGGATGGAGAATACGCGGATAGTGACCCACTAATTCCGCGCGAAGGTGACCCCACCATTCCACGGCAAAGTGACCCCTCTTTTCCGCGGTAAAGTGACCCCTGAAAATTGTTGAGTGCTCAGTTGTTTTACGAACCATTTGTTCC
>CAIRES010000019.1 GCA_903877645.1 uncultured Bacteroidota bacterium
CCTGAAGGTGAGCTGGTGAAAGCGCTCATGCCCATGGTATGTGAAGAACCATCAGAAAGTGTAGCAGTAGTAGGGAGAGTGATAGCGTAAGTGTAGCCAGATGCACCTGATACTGTGAAGTTAGCGGCAGCAACAGTACCTGTAGTAGCAGGAAGTGTAACACCACCTGTGAAAGTACGAGTGCTTGCCGGAGCGAGAACGACTGTACCACCTGATGTAGGAGATACTGCGATGTTACCGAAGTTCATGTTGGTAACCAGAGCGATAGTTATTGGGGTAATGATGTTTGCAGTTGCAGAAGCGGTTGCTGTAGCCTGTGCGAAAGAAGAAGTAGATGATGCACCTACGATGATTGCTGCTGCTACGAGTACTTTAGAGATGATGTTTTTCATTTTGTTTAGTTTTAGTTAGTTTGAGTTAAGATTGTTTGTTGTTGGTTTGATAGGTATATAACCAACGACGTGCCAAACTTATAAAACATTGATAATCAACGAACTAACTTCCTGGCATAATGTCAAAATTCCATGAGGTGGAATTATTTTCCGAAAAACGGATGGAAGTGAAGATAAAAACTGATTTTCTGGCTGCTCCGGGCTTGTTTGCGGGCTATGATCTGGTCGAAAAACGAAACGCCCTGCTTTTTGCGGGGCGTTTCGTTTAATAAGCTGGTTTAATACTATTGTACAGGATCCGATTCCTGGCCTCTCCATCTCTTGATGCGAGCCTTGAACCTAAAGCTAAGTAATAACATTGCCGGTACTACTATAAGTGTGAGCATAGTTGCAAAGCTAAGGCCATAGATCATTGTCCACGCGAGTGAGGACCAGAAGGCGGCGCTATCGCCGCCAAAGAAGATGTGCGGATTAAGATCGGTAAAGAAGGTGCCGAAATCTATATTGAGGCCTACAGCCAGCGGCACGAGCCCAAGGCAGGCGGCAGTTGCCGTAAGCAAGACAGGCGTCATACGGGTGCGGCCGGCCTCTACTATAGCGTCGTATGGTGTCATTCCTTCGTGCAGCATCATATCCATGAACTCCACGATGAGGATACCATTTCGGACCACAATACCTACCAGCGCCACGATACCGATACCGCTCATTACCAGCGAGAAGGTATTACCGAAGGCCGCATATCCCAGGAACACGCCCGTGATACTCATCAATACTTCGCTCATAATAATGACCGTACGGCTGATGGAATTGAACTGCAATACCAGTATCAATAAGATAAGGCCAATGGCGATGCCCATTGCGGAGCCGAGGAAGCTCATGGTTTCTGCCTGGTCTTCCTGTTGCCCCCCCATCTTCACTGTTACTGCCGATGGCGTATGGAATTCATTGATCTCTGTTTGTACTGCGGCCACCACATCATTCGGGTTGAAGCCGGAAAGCACATTCGACGATAAAGAAATGATACGTTTCTGATTCTTACGCTTGATGCCGCCGTAAGTGGTGCCGTAATGAATATCGGCAAACGCGCTCACCGGTATGGTACGGATAATACCGCCCATGCCCATATCCCTGTATACTATAGGCATATTGCGCACAGCATCTATATCATGCCTCTGCGATTGCATCAGCCTGAGGTTGATCGGATAATCGTCATTAGCATCGCGGAAGCGGGATATCTCCTTACCGAATATAGCAGTACGCAGATTCATAGCCACAGTATAGGTAGAGATACCTTCATTGTTCATACGCTCCCTGTTGAGATCAAATACGATCTCCGGTTTATTAACATCAAAGTCGCTGCGGAGGCCTTCTACACCGGGCACCTGTTTGGCATCCAGGTAGTGTTTCAATGTTTCAGATACATGCACCAAAGAATCGAGGTTATCGCCGGTAATGTCGATTACTATAGGCTTAGGCAATGGCGGGCCACCCTGCTCCTTATCCACTGTTATTTCTGCGCCGGGATATTCCTTTACCACGCTCCGTATCTTTTCCAGTATTTTGGTTGTCGACTCGCCCCCACGCTTGGAGAATTCCACAAATGCTATGGTGATCTTACCTTTATTAGGGAAGTCGCCTATTTCGTTTGTAGTTGGGTCTACTGCGCCTACTGTTACGTTTGCGATCACAGATTTTACGGCCTTGTTCATCTTACCATGTGCGGGATCGTAACCAAGAGTACTGTCTACTTTCTTTTCCAGCTTGCCCAGCACTTCATTGGTATAAGCCTGGTCTGTGCCTACGGGCAAGTTCAGGTACACATACACAAAGTTGGGATCGGCAGAAGGGAAGAATACAAATGGCGGGTTGCGCACATTATATAATATAACGGATAAGGGAACCAATATTATCGTAATAACCATAACAAGCCCCGGACGCTTCAATGCTCTTTTCAGCAGGCGGGTATACCACTCGCGAAATGCGGGCCATACTTTGTTCTGGAATACATGGATCCATTTCTCGAACACAAATTTTTCGAGCAGAATGAACAGATAAAGCATTACAATAAAGTTGCCGACACCCCTGCTTTGAGCCAGGTAGAAAAGCAATGCCGCAGTGGCAAATATCACCGCCATGATCGTATCTCTGCGGGTGAACTTTTTCTTTACTTCACCGTCGTGATTATCCGGCTTCATGAAGCTTACAGCGAATACCGGGTTGATGATATAAGCTACGACCAGCGATGCCAGCAATGTAATGATCAATGTAACGGGCAAGTAGAACATGAAGCTACCGATAACACCCTTCCAGAATGCCAGTGGAATAAACGGCATCAGTGTGGTGGCCGTTCCGGACAGCACGGGAAGAAAGACCTCACCGGTGGCCAGCTTGGCCGCCTTGGTGATGTCCATCTTGCCGTTATCGTAGATACGATGGGTGTTCTCTATCACCACTATCGCGTCATCGACGACTATACCTAACGCCAGCAGGAAGGAGAACAAAACGATCATGTTGAGCGTAAAGCCTATCGCCGGTAATACCATAAAGGCTACCGCGCAGGACAGCGGTACCGACATAGCAACAAACAGTGCATTGGTAACCCCCATGAAGAACATAAGGATTATCGTCACCAGCAGGAAGCCGATGATGATGGTATTGATGAGGTCATGCAGGGTATTACGGGTGGCTTCAGACTGGTCGCCGGTTGTCACAATAGTGAGGTCTTTGGGCAGGTCGTCTTTCTGCATCTTCTTCACCAGTGCTTCTATTTTGTCCGATGCTTCGATCAGGTTTTGGCCACTGGCCTTGATCACATTCAGTGTGATCACATTCTTGCCATCGAGGCGGGCATAGCTTTTTTGCTCGGCGAAACTATCTACTACCTGCGCTATATCTTTCAGGTACACTGCCTTGCCATATTGGTTCTTGATGATGAGGTTGCCTATCTGGTCGGCAGTTTTAAATTCATTGCGTATGCTGAATATGCGCTTCTGCCTGCCCATGCTTACTTCGCCGGCAGTGGTAGATATGTTCTCAGCAGATACCGAATGGTCTATGTCATCAAACGTAAAGCCTGCGCCCTGCATTTTATACATGTCTACATTGATCTGTATCTCGCGGTCGAGGTTGCCAACACGATCTACCCGTTTGATTTCCTTCATTGCCTCTATGTTGTCCTTCACCTTATCGGCATACAGCTTTAGTCGGTTCAGGTCATAGTTGCCGGATATGTTCACATTCAATATCGGGAATTCAGAGAAGTCCACATCCTTTACTTCCGGCTGGTTGGGCAGGTTCTTGGGCAGGTCTTGTTTGGCCTTGTCCACAGCGTCCTTCACGTCCAGCTTGGCCTTGTCTACCTTTACATCAGTATTGAACTCAACGATCACCACAGAGTAATCCTGGAAGGAGTTACTGGTCACTTTCTTTACACCTGTGAGGTTCTTCACCTGTTTTTCAATAGGCTTGGTCACCAGGTTCTCCATGTTCTCCGGCGATGTACCGGGATAGAGTGTCTGCACAATGATCTGTGGCAGCTTGATCTCGGGAAACTGCTCCTTGGGAAGGTTGATGTATGCCAGCAGCCCTATGAGGGTGATGAGTACGGTAATGACATAAATAGCTGTGCGGTTATCAATGGCCCAGCTCGATGGTTTAAACTCTTTGAATACGTCCTTCATATATTATTATTGAAGCAGAATTATTTGATTAGCGCGTGAGCGCACAATTATTTCTTTATTACTGAACTACCTTACTGTATGGATATCTGCTGGCCGTTGTCTATATCTGCATTGCCAGCGGTGATCACTTTATCTCCTGGCTTCAGTCCGGCCAATATTTCTACCATGCCATTCGAGTTGCGGCCGGTTGTTACCGGTACCGACTTCGCCACATTGCCATCAGCTATGTACACCATAGTACCCTGCGATGTTTTTTGTATCACGGATACAGGCACTATCAGGGCGTGCGCACTCTCATAGTTGGATATGCGCATAATGCAGGCCATATTAGGATGCAGCTTGTTATTGCCATTGAGACGCACCTGCACGGTGAATGCACGGGATACAGGGTCAACTGCCTGCGATACATAACTGAGTGTGGTTTTGATAGAATCATTGAGGTCGGGCAGCAACAGCAGCACATGATCGCCCTGCTTTACTTTACCGAGGTAGTTCTCTCCGAGGTTGGCTTCAGCTTTCAGCTTGTCGTAGTTTACGATCCTGATACCGTTCTGGCCCGGGGAGGCCATTTCACCCACTTTAAGGTTCACCGCATCCACAGTGCCGCTTATGGGTGCTACGACCCGATACAGGTCGCGCTGCGATTTAAGTGCTGCGATCTGTTTTTCATTGGCTTCATAGTTGGCTTTGGCACTCATCAGTTGTACTTCAGTACCAATGTTCTGTTTCCAGAGTACTTGTTGTTTTTCATACAATGATTTCAACAGTATCAATTGTGGTTCTGCTGCTTCGATCTGGCGCTCAACAGTAGAGGCGTCAAGTACTGCCAATACCTGGCCCTTGCTTACTCTTTGGCCTGTTTGTACCGATATGCTTTTTACAGTGCCGGGCGCCTGGCTGGTGGCCTGTATATTCTCATCACCGGCTATTTGCGACTGCACCTCAACATATGCGTTGAAATCAACCGGCGCCATCACCTGCACAGAAACAGGAATTACCTTCACACCTGAAGTATCAGACTTGCCGGCATCCAGCGTTTTTATTTTGGCATCTATTTCCGATCGCTGCTTTTTTAGGTCGGCCAGCTCTGCGGATTTGTCTTTAGGTTTGTTGCCGCAGGATGCGAGTATCAGTGCAGGTACTATGAGGTAAATTATGCGTTTCATTTATGTTAGTTTATTCGTTAGTTATATGGTTAGTGTGTGTTATTTTAAAAGGCCTAGTGCTTTCTTCAGATCAGCTTCTGCATTGGTGATATCGAGCAAAGCACTGAAGTAGTTGGTTTGCGCCCTTAGCTGGTCTGTCTGTGCCTGTGTTACTTCGAGGTTGCTGCCCACGCCGGCTTTGTACTTCTTTTGGGCAAGATCCAACACATCATCTGCGAGGTCCATATTGCGGTGCTGGCTTTGCGCCTGTAGTATAGCATTCTTCAATGTAGTGCGCGACTGTGATACCTGGAAGTCGATGGTTAGCTTCATATTTGCCAGGTTATTTTCAGATTTTTCAATGTTCATCTTCGCTTCCTGCACCTGGTAGTGCCTCAATGAACCATTATAGATCGGCACATTGAGCTGGATGCCAATTACTGAGCTTGGTGAATATCTGTTGAACAGGAACATATCACTCGCCCTGGTAGATCCGTAATTTGATCCATAAGACCAGAACGCATTGAGCGATGGCAGTGCCGCAAGCTGGTAACGTTTCAGGTTGTACTGGTTCAGCGTAAGGGCAGATGTAAGCGCGCTGTATTCCGGCACGCGATCATAGCTTTTTTCCTGTACCAGCAGGTCAAGGGCCGCCTGCTTGCGCTGTTCCACCATCGTATCGGTGAGCACGAGTTTGTTGTTCATATCCATACCTATCTGGTACTTCAACGCATCTTCTGATATCAGTAGCATATTACCTATGCGGATGCTGTCAGTTGCCAGATTGTTCACCTGCACATCTGTGCGTTCAACGTCTATTTTTTCAGCAAAGCCATTTTGGCGGGTTATTTCCAGGTCGTGCTGCAGGCTGCGTGCATAAGACAGGGAACTGCTGATGATGCTGTACTGCCGGTAGGCAATGACCAGGGAATTGTATGATTTGTATACGTTGTACCGTATGTTCTCCTCCGTCACTTCCTGGTTTTTGCGGGCAAACTCCAGTACACTGTTACGGGCCTTCCAGGCTACAAATACAGCTCCGTCGAATAAAAGCTGCGATGTGGTAACACTGGCAGATGCAGCATAAGGCAATGTAAAGTTGAGTGCTTCAATCGTGCCTTTGGGAGCAGCCGGCGAACCGGGGAAAGCAAAGGTGCTGGCATCGATGAATGTACTTTGGGGTACATAAAAATCATCGAATTCAGCCTTTCCATTGATGTGCGGGTAAGAGGCAGAAAGTGTTTCTTTATTCTGGATGGTCTGGATGAGCACATCTATGCGCGCGTTTTTCACGTTGTAGTTGTGTTTCAGGGCATAGTCCATGCATTCATTCAGGCTCATGCGCATAGTTTCCTGCGCGCGAACTGATGATGAAACAGAAAGAATACCTAACAATATGATACAGAGTCTTCTCATAAACTTATTTTGCTTGCTTTAAATATTTTGATTTGTATTTCTGGTACAGTGTTTCTCCTTTGGCATTCATGATTCCGTATAAGAAGTGTTCCGCCACTTCCAGCGCCACCGACATCAGGTCGCCACGGTCATTGACCAGCAGGTTCGGCTGAAGGATGAGCAGTGAGGTTTCTACTCGATATTTGGCCAGCAGGTCTGCATTCAGTCCTTCGCGGTAGATGCCTTCCTTCATTCCCTGCTCTATATTGTCGCGGATCATGGCTACATCACGGATAGATAGTTGTTCCCTGAATGTGTTGTAAGCTTCGGGAAAGAAACGCTGCATCTCGAATATCGCCATCGGGTTGATGCGCTTGTAGGTCTCATCCATAAAAGCGATCATTTGCACCATGGCATCTATGGCATCTGCGGCATCCTTTATCTGCATCTGGCAATGCTCAGTCATATGATCCTTATACCACATAACTGATTCATTCACTACCTCTTGTTTGTTGGCAAAATGCTGGTAAAGCGTCTTTTTCGATATCCCTGCCCTACGTGCTATATCATCCATCGTAATTGTTTTAAAGCCATATTGGCTAAACAATTCAGCGGATGAGGTCAGTATTTTGGTTAACGGTTCCATTTCGGGCACAAAACTATGGAAACGTTTTTTATAAAAAAAGTTTCCTGAGTATAGTATTTCTCTATAGGGGTATTTTATGAGATGCGAGGTGTCCTTGCTTTCTTTACAACTTAGTCATTGACAAATAATTATGACAATAATTTTATTGACAAAATATTTTTTGAGATTTAGTCCAATTCGTATGTATATCAGCTAATCAGCTAATTCTCACATCAGCTAATTAACTTGCACCCATGTTTGCCGATGTTATCCTCCCCCTCAATTTACCGCAGGTGCTTACTTATGGTGTTCCGCACGAGATGCTGGAATACCTGCGGCCCGGGATGAGGGTGGAAGTGGCACTGGGCAGAAATAAGCAATACTCGGGAATTATAGAGCGGCTGCACAACGAAAAACCCGAAGCGTATATGGTGAAACCCATCAGGGGCATCATAGACGAAGACCCAGTGGTGAATGACAAACAGTTGCAGTTTTGGCGGTGGATAGGGCAATACTATATGGCGGCGCCCGGCGAGGTGATGCAGGCAGCGCTGCCCGCCCACCTGAAGCTGATGGGCGAAACCCGACTGGAGTGGATAGGCGATGAGAGCGTAGTATATGAGTGGAGCCATGAAGCTCACCTTGCGGCGGAGGCCTTACAGATACGCATGGAACTTACCATCACCGAGCTGCGCGGCGTAGTAGGCCCCCGTCATTTTGCCGCGGTGATCAATGAACTCCTGGAGCAGGAGGTGATCCGCATCAATGAGCAACTGGAAACATCTTACAAGCCTCGCAGGGAAAAGGTGGTGACACTTGCCCCCAAATACAAAGAAGAGAAAGAACTCATAGCACTGTTCGACCAGCTATCGCGCGCGCCAAAGCAACTGGAATTGCTGATGGCGTATACTGAGCTGAACGTAAAGCACGGCCTCGTAAAGCAGGCCGACTTGATAGACCGCACAGGCGCATCAGCGGCGCAGGTAAAGGCATTGACAGATAAAGGCATTTTTATAGTTGAAGAGAAGAACGTGGACCGCGTTTTTTTCCCGGAACAAAAACAGGCTAAGGAAATTATTTTCTCACCCGCGCAACAGACCGCTTATCATGAGCTGAACGAAGGACTGAAGGAAAAGAATGTAGCCCTGCTACATGGTGTAACGGGAAGTGGTAAAACGCTGCTCTATATTCATAAGATAAAGGAGTGCATAGCCGCGGGCAAGCAGGCCATACTGCTGCTGCCGGAGATAGGGCTGACTACCCACCTGGTATCCAGGTTGCACGCTTACTTTGGCGATGACCTGGGCGTGTATCATTCGCACTTCAGTAATAATGAGCGGGTGGAAATATGGGAGAAGGTGCGCAAGGGTGCGTACAAAGTAGTGGCCGGCCCCCGCTCGGCGCTGTGGCTGCCTTACAACGATATAGGCGTGATCATAGCCGATGAAGAACACGACAGTTCTTACAAACAAAAAGACCCCGCACCCCGCTTTCATGCGCGCGATGCAGCCATATATCTCGCTTCGTTGTTTGATGCGAAGGTGATACTGGGCTCTGCTACCCCATCGGTAGAGAGCCTCTTCAATGTGCAGCAGAAGAAGTATGCCTATGTGGCCCTTAAAGACCGCTACCTGGGTGTGCGCATGCCGGTGATAGAAGTGATCAATGCCAAATCACTGGCCACCGTATCGCAGCAGGGATTGAAAATACTGACACCTGAATTGATCATTGCAATTACCGAAGCATTGCAACATAAAAAGCAGGTGATCCTTTTTCAGAACAGGAGGGGGTATGCGCCCTTCCAGTTGTGCACAGTATGTGGATGGGTGCCGCAATGCCGCAACTGCGCGGTATCGCTCACCTATCACAAGAGTACCGATAAATTACATTGCCATTATTGCGGCCTTAAAGCCCCGGTGGTGCATGTGTGCCCGCAGTGCGGCAGCACCAAGCTGGCCAGCAAAAGCTTTGGTACGGAGCGTATAGAAGAAGAAGTGCAGCAGGTATTCCCCGAAGCACGTATAGCCCGCATGGATGTAGACAGTATGCGGGGCAAGCACAGCATGGGGGAGCTGCTCAACAAACTGGAGCAGCGCAAGGTGGATATACTGGTGGGCACACAAATGGTGGTAAAGGGACTCGATTTTGCATCCGTGTCATTAGTGGGCATACTCAGTGCCGATAGCCTGCTGAGCTTCCCCGACTTCAGGGTAAACGAACGGGCGTTCCAGCTTATGGAGCAGGTGAGCGGCCGTGCCGGCAGGGTGGATGGTAATGGCCGTGTGCTGATACAGGCTTACAATCTTACACATCCCGTGTTGCAGTGGGTGAAGGACCACAATGTGCATGAATTCTACTCGAACGAGATCAGGTTCAGAGAGCATTTTTCTTATCCCCCATATAGCCGCATCATCAAGGTCATCTTCAAGCATACCGACGAGACCAAAGCGATCACTGCCGCCACGCAAATGGCTGAAGCACTGAATACTTTTGCAGACATACTGGTACAAGGCCCCGGCCCGGCCATAGTGCCGCGGGTGCGCAACCAGTTCATTCAGGAGATTTGGATCAAATGCCCGCGCGATAACAAAATATCAGCTGCGCTGCGCCAGTTCCTCAAAGAGCAGAAGCAGCATGTACTTGCCAAAAAAGGTAATGCCAATGTGCAGGTGATCTTTGATGTGGACCCGATGTAAAGGACTAGTACAAATACTTTGGCGCCACCACATAGGCACATAGATCACATAGGTGCGAGTGAACAATTTCAGCTATGTGCGTTTAAATATCGTGATGAACAGACCACATAAACTATGTATTCTATGTGCCTATGTGGTGGCAAGTCTCGCGCAGATAAATGGTTATTTCACATACTTCCCTATCACCGGCATGCGCTGCAATTCTTTCCTTTCCACACCAAATACAAAACGCAGGAACAGCAGCATCAATACAGACCCGGCAATGAAGCGGATCAGGAACATATCTGTAAAGTAACAAACGGCCACATCTATTGCGTAAAAGAACATCATTACCCCAAAGAAGCCAAGTAGTTTTTTAGCATTGTAGGGCACAGGGTACACCCTTTGCCCCCATATGTAGGAGATCAGCATCATGCTGGTATAGCAGATCATGGTAGCCCATGCGCAGGCCATATAGCTATAGCGCGGGATGAGGAAGTAATTAATAAGCAACGTGATCACAGCCCCTATAATAGTAATGGTAGCTCCCGCCCTGGTGTTGTGCGACAGCTTGTACCAGATAGCCAGGTTGTAGTACACCCCCAGCGACATATTGGCCACCAGCAATATAGGCACCACGCGCAACCCTTCCCACATTTGCCTGTTGCGGATGAAGTGTTTCCAGATATCGAGGTACAGCATCACAAACAGGAACATACAGCAAATAGTGATCACAAAAAACTTCATCACCCTTGCATAGGTTTTTGGTGCATCCTCACCCTTGGAGTGCTGGAAGAAAAAAGGCTCGGCCCCCATCCTGAATGCCTGGATGAACAATGTGATGAGCAATGATAGTTTGTAGCATGCCGAGTAGATGCCTACCTGCTGCATCCTGCCCTCGGCTGTAGGCACCGGTGCCCACCAGCCCAGCATCAGCCGGTCGAAGGTTTCATTGATCATGCCCCCGAAACCTGCCACCATCAAGGGCAGGGAGTACACCATCATCTCTCTCCACAGCGCGCTGCTCCACTTTAATTTTATGGACAGGAACTCCGGCAGCAACATTACAAAGGTGAGTGCAGAAGCAATGATATTGGCAATGATGTAGTAACCCGCACCAATACCCGGGTCGTACCACCGCACGAAAATGGAATCCGGGTGTGCGGCAGCGAGCAACGGCAATTTGCTGTACAGGAAATACACCAGGCTCACATTCAGGAGTATATTCATCACCCGAATGAAGGCATACTTTCTCGGGCGGTTGCTGAAACGCAGTTTGGCAAACGGCAAAGTAGTGAGTGTATCCAGCGCTATCACATAGGCCGACCAGGTAATGAACTCGGGGTGCAGTTGCACATTCAGCAATGTAGCTACCGACTGCCTGCACAACAACAAGATACCGGTGAGAAAAACAGTAGAACAGATCAGCGAAAAGCTGGCGGTACTGAACACCTTCTGCTCATCCATCTCATCCTTATTACTGTACCTGAAATAGGCCGTTTCCATGCCATAGGTAAAGACCACATTCAGAAACGGGATGAACGCATATATAGTGCTCTGCTCGCCATAAGTAGCAGTAGAAAGCTTATAAGTAAGATATGGGGTCAGCAGGTAATTGATGAACCTGGCTGCTATGGAACTGATACCATACCAGGCCGTTTGCCCTGCTAATTTCTTTATTGATGCCAATTTGTGGGTGTAATAAGAGACAAATATAAGCGGAACTACAGCCCTGCACCCCGCAAAACCAACATTTTATTGATTTTTTATAATATTGCGTACTTTTAAAGGCTTAATTAATAAATCACACACTCAGTATTTATGAAAAGAATAATGGCTACCGCCGTTTGCATTTGCACGCTGGCATCTGCGTTTGCACAAACCAATACTGCCCATAAGGGCACAACCCCTGCTCATAAACCCGTAAGGCCATTAGTGTCCGGCACCATCCGCGATGCACGTTATCGCCCTATTAAAGGCGCAGAGGCATTCATCTACCAGAAAGACTCCTCCATCATCGCTTCAGGCTATGCCGACTCTATGGGCCATTATGAGACCAACGCGGTAATGCCCGGCACCTATAATGTAAAGATCGTATACCCGGGCGCCAAGGCTATTATGGTGACAGGCGTGGTCATCAAAGCAGGCCCTACCGAGCTCAACCTTAAAACAGCCGTGCCCGATGCCGATACCTCTATACCCTATACTACCCTTATGCCACAGCCCGAAAAGAAAAAGGCAGTGAAGAAAGAGAAGTAAACTGAATTCAGGCATTTTGTTAAATAGTTTTGATGCCCCCGGAATGCCCCTGATTTTTTATATTTTTGAACATGGCCCGTGCGCCTCGAGAAATGTACGGATGAATTAATGAAATAATGGCGACAGGCAAAAAAGCGAAACCTACATACTTCAATGCCATCATGGGTGTGGCGCTCGTGCTCTTCCTGCTGGGAGTGCTGGGGTGGCTGCTCATCAATGGCAGGGCCCTCTCCAGGGCTTTTAAAGAAGACCTGGAAGTGAATGTGGACTTTCACGACAACACCTCTGATGAGAACGTAAAGCGCATGCAGTCCATACTGGATAAGCAGCCGTTTGTAAGAAGCTCCCGCATCATCACCAAGGAAGAAGCAATAAAAATGGAAAGCGAAGTAGAGGGTGGCAACATCATCGATTTCCTCGGTTACAATCCCTTGTTCACTTCTGTATCACTGAAGCTGCACGAAGAGTATGTAAACAAAGACAGCCTCGCCAAAGTGCGACAGTTCATCCTGCAAAGCAATGTGGTGCGCGATGTTACCTGGCCCAATGTGGTGGTAGATACCATGAACAGCAACCTCCGCAAGATCGGTTATATACTGGGCAGTATCTCTGTGTTATTGCTCATTGTGGTCATCTTCCTCATAGACAACACCGTTCGCCTCGCCATGTTCAGCAACCGGTTTATTATTAAGACCATGCAGATGGTGGGCGCCACCCGTTCCTTCATCACCCGGCCATTCGATCAGCGTGCTTTTCTCAATGGGCTCATCAGCGGCATTGTGGCGGTAATAGGGCTATGGGCAGTCATGTCATTTGCGGGGGCACAATTGCCCGCGCTGGCATCGCTCAACGACCCTTCCCTGCTGGCCATACTCATGCTGGGCATGGTGGTGCTGGGTATCTTTATCTCCATGATCAGTACCCACCGCTCAGTAGTAAAATACCTGAAAATGCATGTGGACGACCTGTATTAGGCCCGTTAACATACTTTAACCTTAAAAACCCTCAGTTTTCTCAAAAAATCTGTAATATTGTCTTGTGTTAGTGCGGTGCAGTGGCACCATCATCATTATCTGAAAAATTCATTATATTTTATATGTCTACAGTAGCAAAACCTCAGCAACCAACCAATCCGGCACCCCGCCCAGCGGCTGCCGCACCTAAAGCATCATATTCAGGAAACAAGAACAAGCCCGAACCGGCATTCCTGTTTGATAAGGAGAACTATATGTGGATGATCGGTGGCGTTGCCCTCATATTCATCGGCTTCATGCTCATGTCGGGCGGCAAAAGCGCCAACCCCCACGAGTTTCATTACGACGAGATCTATAGCTTCCGCCGTATCACTGTGGCGCCTATCGTTATCCTGCTCGGCTTCTTTATAGAAGCTTACGCCATCATGAAGAAACCAAAAGAAACAACAGCGGAATAACTTACCGACTTCATATTGTATAGAAAAAAGGGTAAGCGAGGGCTTACCTTTTTTATTGATGGCAACTCTTGTGGTATCATCAGAAACTGGCATCTTTGTATTGAAAACAAACTTATGATCGTTTACACCTTACTGGTCATAACGCTGCTCATTGCCGGTTTCAGTCTGCGGACCGCCTGGCGATTGGGCAGTACATACTCCTATCATAGATTACTCCTGGCAGTAGCTACTGCGGCATTCATTTACCTTTTTGGTACTTGGGTTTTTCTTTCGGTGTATATGAGATACGCCTTTACTGTTGTATTCGTGGGTACACTTTTGTTTGCTGTGCTGTGGCATGCTAGGTCGCCTGCAAAAGCAAGCCCATTAATAGCCGCGGCCAATGTGTTGTGCTCAATAGTGTTGCTGACCATATGTGTATTGTATTTTACTGGCACTACCAAGCGCCCGTATCACACAGTTCATCTCACGTTACCCTTTAAACAAGGCACTTATTTCGTCTTTCAGGGAGGTAAGGGGCTTCCCACAAATGTATTCCATTACAAACTGCGCGGAGCAGTATATGCCATGGACCTTGTTAAACTCAACGGTTGGGGCAACCGCGCATCGCGCATTTTCTCAACTCGACTGCGAGACTATGCAATATACAATGACACACTATACAGTCCGTGCAATGGCCGGATAGCGCATACCGAAAGTGCTAACCCGGACAATATTCCGCCCAGCAGAAAACGCGGCCCCACTAACACCAATCATGTACTGATAGTCAGTAACTCATTTTATGTTTTTATGGGCCATTTGCGCCCTGGCTGTGTATTCGTGCAGGAAGGTGATAGTGTGCTGATCGGCCAACCGATAGGCTGCTGTGGCAATTCAGGTTTCAGCCTGGAACCACACCTGCATATACAGGCACACATCAATACCCATACCGGCTTGCCATGGTATAAAGAGCAGCCTCTGCTTATCTATTTTGACGGACGAACCTATAATCTCTTTGACGAGATATACGCGGGCAGGCAATTGAGTCGCTGATCATTAAAATTCCACATCGTTCGTATGTGCGGTGATCCTTTTTATGATCCCGTCCAGCTTTTCTGATACGATCCTCAGGCTTTCAAGTATCTGCCCGTTGTAGGGGTCTGTGGGGTCGTTCAGGTTGAACAGTTGTACCAATCCCATGATGTTGGCCACCGGCGCGCGCACCTCGTGCGATTGTATCCAGGCTATTTTGCGCAATTGCTCATTCTGGTATGCAATCTCATCTGCTTTTTCTTTTAGTGCCTGTTCTGCGTTCACCTTCTTATACCAATTAGACATTAAAAGACGGCAAAGTAATTTTCAAGGTAATAGTCATAGGATGTTATAGATTTTATGGTTTCACTTTTCAGATCAACAATAATTTGCGATAAGCGCAGGGAAAGATCGTC
>CAIRES010000020.1 GCA_903877645.1 uncultured Bacteroidota bacterium
AATTTCTCCTGCTTTTAGTCGAGCAACCGATTTTTTCTTAATAAGCCTGCTATAATGTTTGGTTTTTTTTCGAGGCTTTTGTCCTGATTCCATACATTTTTCTTGTTATGGAAGGTGTATAGCTATTTCAGGGTGAGACAGCCTACGCCTGCGCATAACGCAAACTGTAGCAGCACTCCTATGATATAATTCGTATTTAAATTGGTCGTTCTTTAGAACAGGGGATCAGCTATAGTAAAAATGAGTTTTCTCTTATAAGAGACTATTAATTATAATGTTACACATATTTTGGTATAGCTTTTTTTGGAACGCAAATTTAATTCAAAAACACACAGTTTTGCTACTGCCGAAAAATCTTTAATTTTGTGTTGCGACCAGCACCTTAAGGTTATCCTGATCACAACATCAGCATATCCTTTTGCCAGAAGGAATCTCGTTCTTACCAACCAGGTTCCTTCGGTATTTATGAAGGTGGGTAAGGTACAAGTGAGTGATCGAGGGTGTGCTCTTTATGGTTGCGGGCAATGGGATCTCTTGTTTCATAGTCTATGTGTTTTCAGCACTTTCATGCCTTTGCCTGTATACTATAAAATTCTGTGCCGCCACAGATGTTTTTCATTTAGTTTTTAACAATCTTCGTTATACATTCTTTACTGGTAATAACAGTAGTAGTAGCCTCAGCACCTGCCCTAAACACTCCTTACCCTTTACTGTTGTGTGTTTTGAGACGCTCATACTCTTATCCCTGGCAGCATTATTATGTCTTTCTTGAAAGTGTTTTTTCCGCATCTGCCGGTTGTGTGTTAACAATTTGTCGGTTACCAAAGCATCCCGCATCGTCCGGGAATTCAGAATTGGGAATTTCGGCATTCCCACTTTAGGATTTGGCAGTTTTTCGCCGTATTTTGCGCCCCTTATCGTTTCATATATGGATTTTAAACTCACTGAAGAACAGGTAGCTGTGCAACTCGCAGCACGGGATTTTGCAAGAACTGAACTGCTGCCCGGCGTTATAGAGCGCGACGAAAAAATGAAATTCCCCACCGAGCAGATCAAGAAGCTGGGCGAACTGGGTTTCATGGGTATGATGGTAGACCCTAAGTACGGCGGATCAGGAATGGACACCGTCTCTTATGTACTGGCCATGGAAGAGATCTCCAAGATAGACGCATCGGTATCTGTGTGCATGAGCGTGAACAACTCGCTGGTGTGCTGGGGCCTCGAGAAATACGGCAACGAAGAGCAAAAGCAAAAGTACCTTACCGAGCTGGCCAGTGGCCGCAAGATAGGCGCCTTCCTGCTCAGTGAGCCTGAAGCCGGCTCTGATGCCACATCGCAGCGCACCACTGCCGAAGATAAAGGTGACCATTACCTCGTGAACGGCACCAAGAACTGGATCACTAACGGCAACTCTGCATCTTACTACCTCGTTATCACACAAACATACCCTGAGAAGGGGCATAAAGGCATCAACGCATTGATCATCGAGAAAGACTCTCCTGGTGTCACTGTGGGCGCTAAAGAGAACAAGCTCGGTATCCGCGGCAGCGATACACACAGCATCATGTTCCAGGATGTGAAGGTGCCTAAAGAGAACCGCATCGGCGACGATGGCTTCGGCTTCACATTCGCTATGAAGGTACTGGCAGGTGGCCGTATCGGCATCGCATCGCAGGCGCTGGGCATAGCCAGCGGCGCTTATGAGCTGGCCCTCAAATACTCTAAAGAACGTAAGGCATTCGGCACCGAGATATCTAACCACCAGGCCATCGCCTTTAAGCTGGCTGATATGGCTACTGAAATAGAAGCAGCACGCCTGCTGTGCCTCAAAGCCGCATGGACCAAGGATCAGGGGATGGACTATACGCTCTCCGCATCTATGGCCAAGCTATTCGCTTCAGACATCGCACAGCGTGTGACCAACGAAGCAGTGCAGATACACGGTGGTTACGGCTACGTTAAGGAATTCCATGTGGAGCGCCTGTTGCGCGATGCCAAGATCACACAGATATACGAAGGTACCAGCGAGGTTCAGCGTATCGTTATCAGCCGCACTATACTGAAGGGATAATACAAACGAACATCATCAACATAGCAATGGGCGGTATCACTACCGCCCATTGCTTTTTGTATCAAGTAAGGTCAATTATGCTTTTGCCTGCAGTGACTTTTTAGCCAATGCCTGCTGCGCGATCATGTAACCACCAAACAGCAACACACTGCCGACCATATCGCTGGCAAACGAATTCTTGTAGAATGGTACTGCATCAATATAGGTCTTGGTAAGGCCGGAGATACCGTAGCCGTTCCAACCACCTGCATAATAACCGAAGTTAGATACTGCGAAGAAAATGAGTGAAGCCCCTACTGTATAGCCCAGCACATTGAGCGCCTTAGGCTGCTTCATGGTCAGGCCGAGTAAACCTGCGCATATAATGGCCACATAGTTGAACGACTGGCCGGCAAGGTCATAAAAACCGGGGGTATTGGTAAAGAACTGGAAATACACATCGGCAAGAAACTGGCCGAGAATAGGTATCAGCAGGGCTAATGCACGCTTGTCTTTAAGTATGGCTGCGCTGAACAGGCTCACCGCGGCAATAGGCATAAAGTTGGGCATGCCCAGCTTCGCATTCAGCACACGGCCCGATACTACGATCAGCACTAGGAAAGAAGCTATTATTATATCTATGTTTGTACGTTTCATGTTGTAGTTGTTATTGCAAAAATAGGATTATACATCCAAAACTAAAAATCAAGTAATACTACCCCTTCTTCCTGTTCTCCACATCATACGCCCACCTGATGTAGGTAGCGCCCCAGGTAAAGCCACCGCCAAAGGCAGCCAGGATGATATTGTCGCCCTTTTTCAACTTGTCTTCCCACTCCCACAGGCATAGTGGCAGGGTGCCATTGGTGGTATTGCCAAAGCGCTCTATGTTCACCATCACCTTTTCAGCAGGCAGGCTCATGCGGTCGGCAGTGGCATTGATGATGCGTTTATTGGCCTGGTGCGGCACCAGCCAGCTCACCGTTTCTGCGGTGAGGCCGTTGCGCTCCATTATTTCAGCAGCCACGTCGGCCATATTCTTTACCGCAAATTTGAAAACTGCCTGTCCTTCCTGGTATACAAAATGCTCTTTGTTCATCACCGTCTCTATGGTTGCGGGCTTTACCGAGCCACCTGCCTTCTGGTGCAGGTACACACGGCCACTGCCATCTGTGCGCAATATAGAATCTACAATGCCATATCCTTCAGTATCAGGCTCCAGCAACACACAGCCGCTGCCATCACCAAAGATGATGGAGGTGGTGCGGTCTTCATAGTTCATAATGGAGCTCATTTTGTCTACCCCTATCACTACTACCTTTTTATGCCTTCCTGTTTCTATGAACTGTGCGCCTACTGTGAGTGCGAAGATGAAACCACTACAGGCCGCGTTAATGTCGTAGCCCCATGCCTTGGTCATGCCTGCCTTATCACAGATCACATTGGCCGTCGCCGGGAATTGCATGTCGGGTGTTGTAGTAGCACAGATCACCATTTCTATCTCGGTGGGGGCTATACCGCGTTTGGCCAGCAGGTCCTTTACTGCACCTACCGCCATATCACTGCTGCCCAATCCTTCACCCTTTAGTATGCGCCTTTCCTTGATGCCGGTGCGCGTGGTGATCCACTCATCGGTGGTATCCATCATCGTTTCCAACTCCGCATTGGTCAATTTGTACTCCGGAACATACCCCCCTAGAGCTGTAATAGCAGCGTTTATTTTCTGCATTTATTCTTTATTTATTCTGCAAAATTAATACAATTAGCTGATGGTCAAAACATTAAAACTAATTTCAAAATATTCCCTAATATACCCATTAGTTAATCAGCTCATTATCACATAAGCTCATCATCTGATTCCCTTCACAATCACTCCATTCAAGGAGCTCTATTAGCTAATCAGCTAATTATCAAATCAACTCATCAATTTACATACTCATTCCCCCGCATACACTCAGCACCTGCCCTGTCACATACAGGCTCATATCGCTGGCGAGATAGAGGGCGGCATTGGCGATATCTTCCGTGGTGCCAAAACGGCCCAGTGGTATTTTCTCAAACCATTTTTCGGCGCCGCCATCTTTCAGGTAGTGCGTCATATCGGTTTCTACAAAGCCCGGGGCTATGGCATTGCAACGGATGTTGCGGCTGCCTATCTCGGCAGCTATGCTCTTGGTAAAGCCAATGATGCCTGCCTTGCTGGCCGCATAGGCGCTTTGCCCGGCATTACCCTTTACGCCTACTATAGAGCTTACGTTAATGATGCTGCCGGCGCGTGCCTTCATCATCGGGCGTATCACCTGCTTGGTGAGGTTGTATACACTTTTCAGGTTGGCCTGCATCACCTCATCCCATTGCTCGGGGGTGAGGCGCAGCAACAGGTTGTCGCGGCTGATACCGGCATTATTCACGCATACATCTATAGTACCAAAGTCTTTGGCTACATCAGCAGCCAGTTGCTCTGCGGCTTTAAAATCGCCTGCATCACTTTTATAGCCCTTTGCTTTTACACCCAGGGCCGCCAGCCTTTCTTCCAGAGCCTTGGCCTTTTCTTCCGACGACAGATAAGTAAAGGCGATATTGGCGCCATGCTCAGCAAATTTCACAGCTATGCCCTCGCCTATGCCCCGGCTGGCACCCGTTATCAATGCCACTTTATTTTCAAGCAGTTTCATGTATCGATGATTTGAGGTGCTAAAGTAGTAAATAGTCGTTAGTAGATAGTCATTGGTTGTAAGTCTATATTCGTTTAGTTCAATGTCCCATACTGTTTTGAAAAAAAATGTGGATAACTCATATTACGTATTTAAGTGTAAATAAATACTGGCTTACATCCTAGACGAATATTATTTTTCAGATGTCCGGTTGCATGTCCCATTCTTAAACAAATCCTAATCATTGCCCGATAGCTATCGGACCAAATCCTACGGAAAGGAACGTGCTGCGTTCAGTCTGAACAACCACGGTACATTTCCGGAATGTCCCATCCGTTTTATAAAAAAAATGTGGATAACTCATATTGTGGATTTATGTGTAAATCATTACTGGCAATGGTTTTGGACAAATGTAATTTTTCGGATGTCACATTGGATGTCCCATTTGCCTTTTGAATTTCAGATTGCCTCGTCCTGAAATAGGTTTACACGTTGGTTAGATAATCCTGATTTTTGTTTACTGCCATTTTGTTAGTCCTGCTTTTACTTTACAATCTGAGTTTTAGTCCTAAAAGAGGTTTACACCTTTGAAAAGTTATACCCAAA
>CAIRES010000021.1 GCA_903877645.1 uncultured Bacteroidota bacterium
TCTAACCCCCAACGAATGGAAAAAACATTTAGAAACGAAAAAATAGTCTAATTTAGAGTTGTCCGATTAATGGGGTACTTACATTTTGACTACTAAGTAAAAGCTCCTACACAGGAGCTTTTACTTTTTATATATGTTACCCCCTCTCTTCCGTTTGTTATATTCAAAATCTTTGCTATTTTTATATTGTTTTAAAAAAGCAATATGAAAAAAGCGTTGATTATTTTGTTTCTGTTATGTACTATCATTGCCCGTGGACAGTCTGTTGATTATGGTTTTAAAAAAATGGCTGTAGAGCAGGAACAGGCTGTGGAGGCAGCATACTATAAAAAGGATGTTGTTGCGGCACAAAAATGTATGGATATGCTGTTGGGGGCATATAACAAACTTACAGTTGCCGAAAAATCAGCTAAGGAAAACAAGAGCTATATAACTGAAGCCTACTACAACCTGGCCTGTACCTATGCTGCCACCGGTAACAAAAAGAAAGCGCTGGACAACCTGGAGCGTTCCAACTATACTAATTACGACCACCTGCAGGAAGATCACGACCTTGTAGCGCTGCATAAAGATCCCCGTTTTATAAAATTTGCAGCATTAGTGAAAAGCAGGAGAACGGATCCATTGTCTGTTCTGCAAAGAGCGCCTGCATATAATAAAGCCGAAAAAAGCGATATACCGCCATTCACTTATCAATCGGTCAATGACCCCAACCTAATAGCATTGAAAAAGGCCTTCAATCTTGACTCTATTGCAGGCAAAGGAAGCGATGCATCACAAGCCATTAACCTAATGCATTGGGTACACAACCTGATCCCTCATGACGGTTCGAAGGGAAACCCGGCTGTAAAAAATGCGATGAGCCTGATCACTGAATGCAAGCGCGACCACAAAACACTTAATTGCCGTGGCCTGGCTATCCTGCTTAATGAAGTATACCTGGCAGAAGGTTTCAAATCCAGAATGGTGACCTGCATGCCGCAGGACACTGCCGATAATGATTGTCATGTTATCGACATGGTCTACGCCAACGACCTGAAAAAATGGATATGGATGGACCCCACATTCAACGCATACGTAATGAATGAAAAAGGTGAGTTGCTTGGCCTGGGTGAAGTTCGCGAGCGACTGATAAAAGGACAAACACTGATCATAAACCCCGATGCCGACCATAACCACGAAAATTCAGAGACCAAACGATATTATCTTGACTATTACATGGCCAAGAACCTATATAAACTGGAATGCCCTTTAAGCAGCGAGTATAACTATGAGACACGCGAAGCGGGTAAGCAGATCGCATACATAAAACTCATTCCGGGTGGCGCATCCTTGCCTAAGCCTGAAAGCTCAACCAATTCCCTGAACGTTAAGGTGTTTACTACCTATTATACAGCTAACCCCGACCTTTTCTGGGCTACGCCTCCCGGCCAGAGAAAAGAAGACTTTGAAGCCACTATTGCCAAATTCAAACAATTCTATAACAACAACCAAGCTGATAGCATCTGTAATATGTTCTCGGATGATTGGGGAGAGATGAAAAAGACCCTATGGCCTGCCAAAGAACAAAAATCGATCAGGGAAGAATATGGAGATATGATCTCGTACAAATACATGGGCCCCGAACCGGAAGATGGTGTAATCCTGTTCAAGGTCCGGTTCTCAAAGTCTACACATGCAATGGGCCTCAGTCTTGAAAAGGATGGACAAATGGGAACGTTCCGTTTCAAAACAAGTTCAGGGTTTATCAATGATATGCTGGCAAAATACTAACAGAACCTAATTTGTACGACAATCTTAATATACTAAGCTAAAATAACTGTTATGGGCACATTCAATAGGTTATTATGTTACAGCTTCGTTGCTGTTTTATTCGCAAATGTTTCTTTCGGGCAAGCATTCGTAAAAGGTTCTTTACTGGTGAGCCTGTCCGAGGGTGGCACATACACTAATTATACTACAGTGCATACAGGTGATGGCATCCGGCACCAGGGCAATAATAATGGCGACCGGGACCCGCTTACTATCGAGTATGGCATCACCAACCATTTCGGGCTGGGCATAAATATGGGCGGCGATATACTGCATGTGAATCCATCCGCCTACTATGGTTTCAGCACAGTAAAGAACAATGTGCAGGTGATCACCTCAGAGTTTACATTTGATATACACTATCACTTCCGCACCACTAAGCGCAGCGATATTTCGGGCTTCGCATCGGCAGGGCCTTCCGGCGTGCTGATACAAGGCAATGATGGCGACAGTAAGTATAAGTACACCGCAGGTGGCAGCATCATCAGGGTAGGGGCGCAGGCGCGTCATTATATATGGAAGGGCCTGGGCGTGCATGGTATGGTCAGCGGTTATTCCTCAAGCTGCACATACAATAATACCAGCGGCAATACAGTGGGCAATGGCTACAGTACCACAATCAGGGGCCTTGCATGGGAGATCGGACTCTGCTACAGGATACTCAGATAACATAATTCCTTATTCTACGACTATTTTGTTATTAGTAAGTATGAATATTCATACTTACTTTATTATATTCGCATCCTACCTCATCACACATGCGTTATATAACATGCCTGCTGTTTTGTTTTTTGTGCATCACAGTTGATGCGCAATCGTTCCCATCATTCAAGACATACGCGGAGAAGTACGATTATGTTTTGTCTGTAAATGATACCCTTAGTTACAAAACACATCAGCAGCGAACAGATTCTTTTAACATACTTGCTGTAAAGTCAGCGGAGGATAAAGAACTATCCGATGAATTCAGGATAGAAGCCTACAGACAGATGTCTTTTGGTCATGTGAATGTGGAAAAACAATTACTTGACTTTCTGGAGCAGGCAAAAAGCGACGGACTGGTGTATGTTGAAGCCGAAGCGCACCAGTTGCTTGGAGAGTACTACTCAGCCAATAACCAGCAACAAAATGCGGCTATCGACCAGTACGTTGCGGCATACAATATGTATCAACATTTTTCGGGAGACGAATTCCCGGCGAAGCAGGAATATACTTATGTTCTTGGCGGTGCATTTTACCGATACGCTGATTACGAGAATGCCATAAAATACCTGCAGGAGGCCTGGCGGGCAAAACGGTCGATAAATAAAAACATGTACTGCTCCATATTCAACACCATTGGGCTGGCTTACCGCAATATGCATAAATACGACAGTGCCATGTTGTATTTTCAAAGAACGCATGATGAAGCAGAAAAACTGCATAATATCCCATATATAGGTATTACAACCGGAAATATTGGTATCACTTACTACATGCAAGGCAAATACGATGATGCCATACCATTATTAAAAGAAGACATCGCTACAAGCATGGCAACCACCCAGGTAAAGAATGCCGCAGGTTCTATGGCTATTTTGGCGACTATCTATAACGATAAACATAATTACACAGAAGCGGAATCACTCTTAACAAATGCGGTAAGCATTTGCGAGAATAAGCCTTTCTGGCCCGACTACCCCCTTTCTGAGCAATTGTTCACACAACTTGCTAAAGTCTATTCGGTAAAAGGAGACTATCATCGGGCATATCTCTATTCCGATTCTGCGCTCACAGCAAAAGATAGTGTTTCTTCCCGCAACAATTCATTGACACTCGCTAATGCACACGACAAGATCGAATTTGCACAACATAAGCTCATAGCTGAGCAATTGCAGAACCAGATAAAAATAGACAGCCTGGAGATCGGCAAAAAGAGAATAGAGATCACCTTCTTTTTTGTAGGTATTGCCGCATTGTTGCTGGTGATACTGTTCATTGCCCGCGAACGCAAACGATCTGAACTGCTGTTGCTGAACATACTACCTGAAAAGATTGCGGAAAGGCTGAAGCGGAAAGAGCATCCTATTGCCGATTATTTCGATCATGCCTCCATTCTTTTCATTGATATGGCCGGCTTCACATTATTCTCTGATGGCCGCGACCCGAAGGATATTGTGAATATGCTGAACACGGTATTCACCCGCTTTGATGCAATTGCAGAAAAGTATGGATTGGAGAAAATAAAAACGATAGGCGATTGCTATATGGCAGTAAGTGGATTGCCTGACCCTAACCCACACCATGCCGAAGCGGCTGCAAAAATGGCCCTGGAAGTACGGAATGAAATGAAAGGCTATACTGCTAAAGACGGCACACCTATTGCCTTCCGTATCGGACTCGATTGCGGGCCGGTGGTAGCAGGTGTCATCGGCCGCAGGAAATTCATTTATGACCTGTGGGGTGATACCGTGAACACAGCCAGCCGCATGGAGTCTACCGGCCTTGCCGGCGAGATCCATTGCTCAGATCGTTTCAGGAACAAACTGGAGGGCAAGCACACCTTTGAAAGCAGGGGAGTGACAGAGATCAAAGGCAAGGGTATGATGGAAACCTGGCTGATAGTATCCTGATACTGAACTGTTAAAGTAAATCAAAACCTGGCTTTCTTTTCCTTGCGAATAAACTTTGGCAAGCTAATTGCATCTATACTACTATAACAAGCAATTTAAAAACTAAACGTCATGAAAAGCAAGATCATTTTAAGCGGACTTTTATCAATCATTATAATAGCTGGTATCAGCGCAAATGCAGGTGCAGCTCCCTGGAGAGGTTACAGGCATGGCGGGTTTTATGGCCCGAGGGTAGGAGTAAGGATATGTCCCCCGGTACCTGTCTTTATTCCCCCGGCTCCGGTAGTTGTTGGCGGTTACTACGGTGGTGGATATGGCGGAGGTTATTATAGAGGTGGTGGTGCCTGCAGGCCTCATTACTACGCAGCCGCTCCACGTTATTACGGACATGGCTATGAAGGATATAGAGGTGGTTACGGCGGATACAGAGGTGGTGGATATAGAGGCCATCGCAGGTAATCACAAACAAATGATATAAACGCAAAAGCTGTCTCATCACGAGGCAGCTTTTGTATTTTAATATAGCCTGTATTATTTGTTTACACCTGCATACATCTGTTCTATGATCTTCACTACATCACGTCCTTCTTGTGCAGTGGTCATTATAGCTTTGTGGTGATGCAGCACGTCCACCACATTCTGAATTACTTTATCGTGGTTGCTCATTGACCCTTGGTATAGCCCATAGTCGTTCGATTTGGCTGAAATATTGATGTTGGGCAGTGCAGCACCAGCCAGTTGCTGGTACTCTATAGTATTCAGGTATTGGCCGCCAATCTTTATCGTGCCACGCTCTGCAAATATGGTAATGGAGCCTTCCATATTGCGCTCATAAGCACAGGTGGTAAAGTTGAAATTGATGATGGCACCATTATCCGACTTCATCACAAAGCTGCCTGTATCTTCCACCTCAGTATTGTGCAGGTGGGCAAAGTTGGCAATAAGGCCCTCTGCATTCTTTATAGCGCCATTGAGATAATAGAGTATATCCACAAAATGACTGAACTGCGTGAACAGGCAGCCGCCGTCTTTGTCTTTCTTGCCGCGCCATTCGCTCTCGGTATAGTAGGCATCGCCACGATTCCAGAAACAATTTACCTGCATCATATATATATTGCCCAGGTCGTGGTTAGCCATCAGCTTTTTCACTTCTTGCACCGGAGGATTGTAGCGGTTCTGTTTAATTGCAAATATGATACGGTTGTGCGATTCTGCGGCGGCTATCATTCGCTCGCAGGAGGCTACGCTTATGGCCATGGGCTTTTCTACCACCACATGGCTGCCGGCCTTTATGCCCGCAATGGCATGAGGCTCGTGCAGGTAATTGGGTGTGCATACGCACAGTACATCTGTTTCGTTGCGGCGCAGCATTTCGTCTATATCTGAGTACAATGTCACGCCATCGGGCAGGGTAGCGCCTACACTATCCTTTATATCGCATACCGACACAAGTTTGGTCTCGGGGTTGTGTACTATATGTGCTGCATGTCGGCGGCCAATGTTGCCAAAGCCAACTATTGAGAATCTGATCTTTTCCGGCATTATTTCCAAAAGTAAAAAACCAAAACGTAACATCTATCGTTTATATTTTACTCAAACCAAGAAAGATATTTTATATATAAAATTAAATTAAGCATATTTCATTATGAATGAATTAGAAATGCTCCGGCTTAATGCCGTGAAAAGGTTTGATCGATTCAATTTTGATCTCAACAATAATTTCCAGGGCCTGTTAAAGATAGCCGCCGATATTTACGAAACTCCTGCCGCATTCATCACACTAATAGATGAAAACAACCAGTGGTTCAAGGTGACACGTGGGTTTGATGTATTGTCTATGCCCCGGCAAGGATCGTTTTGTACACAAACCATTAAGCAAAACAATACTATGGTTGTATCTGACACGCGGATCGACACCCGGTTCGAGACAAGCCCGTTTGTCATACACCCGCCCAACATTCGTTTTTATGCCGGGTCGCCATTGTCGACACATGATGGGCAAAACATAGGAACGATCTGTGTGATGGATGTGATGCCGAAACAGATCGATGACAATAAGAAAGAATATCTCGATATTTTGTCTAAGCAGGTGATGAACCTTATGGAACTGGAGCTAACATACAAAATGCTCAACGAAAAAATGGGGCAGATAGAGTCGCAGAACAGAGCCTTGATGACTATCGCTCATGTTCAGTCACATCAGTTTCGCGGGCCCTTATGCACCATTGTCGGTTTGATGAACATCATTAAGGAAGAAGAGTATAGAGAACCGAAAGACTACCTGGTGATGATGGAAGATTCTATAGAAAAACTGGATGAGCAAATACATACCGTAGTTAAGGCTACTGAACTGGCTCAGAACAGCTATGTTGGATAATTTCCTATGCGTATTGCATGCATAAATAATTTTATTTATTTTCGCAAATATGTGCTTATTGTTTTATCACTTTAAAAGCATCTTTGTATGAAAATATTGAAAAGGATCGTCGCGACTTTGACCGTTATTGTTTTTGGATTGTTTGTGTACATTCAAACAGGATACAATAAAAAATTCAATGACACACCGTATCCCGCAATTCATGCCAGTAAAGACTCAACAGTAATTGCCAGGGGCAAGTACCTTGTATATGGCCCTGCACATTGCGCGATGTGTCATGTAGACAAGGGACAGGACGAAGATGTGGATGCAGGTAAAGAACTGCCATTGATAGGTGGTTTCGAGCTGCATATACCCGTGGGTGTATGCCGTCCTGCCAATATCACATCTGATAAAGAGACCGGCATCGGCGCCCTGAAGGACGAAGAGATAGCAAGAATGATGCGCTATAATGTGAAACGCAACGGGGAAGCAGCGATCCCTTTCATGCCTTTCCAGGAGATGAGTGATGAAGATATAACAGCAGTGATATCCTACTTGCGGACACTGCCGCCGGTACGACATGAAGTACCCCCATCGGAGTACAATTTTGTAGGGAAGATAGTCAAAACATTTGCGCTGAAACCTACGATGCCGACAGCAGAGCCGCCTAAAAAAATGGTGCGCGACACCAGTGCTGCCTACGGCAAATACATGGCGATGAGTGTCTCTAACTGCTATGGATGCCATACAGACCGCAACATGAAAACAGGCCAATTCACAGGAAAGCCGTTTGCAGGCGGGCTTGTATTTATACCCGAACCGGAAACTGCGAACATGGGCTTCATTTCGCCAAACCACACACCGGATAAAGCTACAGGCCGTATTGCAGAATGGGAGCAGGCCACTTTTCTCGACCGTATACATAAAGGCAGGTTGCAAAAAGGATCGCCTATGCCATGGGGGCCATTTTCAAGAATGGAAGAAAACGATATTAAGGCCATTTATAACTACCTGCGTACTGTGCCACCGGTAAATAAGACGATCTCAAAAACAACATTTGCCGAAGGCGAGCAAATGCCGGTCACGGCAAACTGATATGGTCATTTTCCAATGACAATATCCGATCGTCGATCATGCTTCTTATGACATCTATTACCTGCGCACGGATATGTGCCGGATACATTGATATGATCTCTTTTGTGGATGCTGTTCCTTTTTGCTGTATCAATTTAATCAATTCATCATGTAGTTCCTTTATATTGATCGATCGTTTGTTTTTATCCCTGCATACATCGCAATGCGCGCAATCGGTATCCCCGGCTTCGCCAAAATATTGCAGCAATATCCGTTGCCTGCAAATAGTGGTATTCTCAATAAAGCCGATCATCGCCATAGTACGGGCCTCATGTCGCTTTTTAAGGATGCGTATGCGATCGAGGTCTATGATCAGGTGGCGGCTATCCACCCGGTAGTGATGGAAGAACATTTGCGGCCCTTCGCCGGGACTGTTGTAAAACAGTATCCCCATTTGGTGCAGTTGCCCCAATATGGCCAGCAGCTCATCCGCTTTCATGCGCAATTGCTTGCATATTGCTCCCTCCCTTACAGCGGTAGGAAAGTGAAAGATGGTGCTGTACATGCGCAATAGCCCCACTGCTACATAAGCGAGGTTGGGATGTGCATTGCCCAGGGCATCAAGCGTGTGCCGGTCTGTAAGGAATTGAATGGTGGTCGGGTGGTATACCGATTCACTGATCGTCCACAGCCCTTCCTGCTCCAGCAGCTTCAATGCATGTATTGCCTGCGATGCCTGTAGTGAGAATTTTTTGCAGAAATCGTAGAGGTCGAAATTGTAGTACCTGTCCGGCTCACCACCTATGGGTATTTGCAGGTACTCTGCTACCGCCTGGTATACCTGCCGCAGGTAGGCCTCGGGCGGATATTGTAGTTCTATGCTTTCCAGCAGGCGTTTGATGTCGGTACTATTATATAACGCCAGCGCGAAGGAAGGTTGCCCATCGCGGCCAGCCCTTCCCGCTTCCTGGTAGTAGGCTTCGGGATGCTCGGGCACATCATAGTGCAGCACCATGCGCACATCAGGCTTGTCAATGCCCATGCCAAATGCTGTAGTGGCTACCATCACCTGGGCTTTATTGGTCATCCACAGTTCCTGTGCTTCCTCTCTTTTATCCTTGGTCATGCCCGCATGGTAGGCAGTTATGTTGATGCCCGCGTGTTCCAGTTGCTTGGCTATGGTTTCTGTCTGCTTGCGGCTTCGGCTGTAGATGATGCTGCAATTTGTATCTATGCTTGCTGCAGTTTCGGCTGCCTTCTGCTCGCTGTACTGCACTTCATAAAATATATTCTCTCTTGCAAAGCTTTGTTTGAATACAGCAACATCTTTTAACTGTAGTTGCTTAATAATGTCTTGCTGCGTGTCGGCGGTGGCAGTGGCAGTAAGTGCCAGCAGCGGCACATCAGGAAACATATACCTTACCTCTGCTATTTTTAAATAGTCCGGCCTGAAGTCATGGCCCCACTGCGATATACAGTGGGCTTCATCTACCGCAATTAGGCTGATGTTGAATTCGGGCAGGTAGTCCTGGAACAGGGAGGTCTGTAGCCGCTCCGGCGATATATAGAGCAACTTATATGCACCGTGCATACAATTATCTAATGTGGCCTTTACCTCTTTATAATTCATGCCGGAGTGTATGCAGGCTGCGGGTATCTCCAGCTCGTGCAGGCGGGCCACCTGGTCCTGCATCAGGGCAATCAGTGGCGATATAACGAGGCATATCCCGTCACTCAGTAGGGCAGGCAACTGGTAACATACAGATTTGCCGCCGCCCGTAGGCAACAGGCACAGGGTATCCTTGCCATCCAGTACGCTGCTGATGATCTCTTTTTGCAGGGGACGGAATCGGCCGTGCCCCCAATATTCCTTTAATGTGTGCTCTAAATTCAACAGTGTGGGTTGCTAAAAATCGCCATAGGCTTTTGATACAAATATGGGTTGCATCCCGTTATTCCATAGCGGTTTTTTTACATCATCTCCAATTCGGTTTAATTCCGACAGTGATAGGGTAGGGAGCCAGATACAGTCGCCGAACCTGTTAGGGACGTTGAGCTGAAACATCGCGGATATACCCAACTGTGCCGGCATTACCCCGATCATAAAGATGATCTTAGGTTGCAACTCTTCGCGCAACTTATGCCATGCGGCTTGCTGTCCATCTCCTAATTGTACGACATTATATTGTGTTTCGGTAAGCTTGCAGCCGTCCAGCATTTTCTGTAGTTGCGCCGCTTCCTGGCTGTTGTCTGCAAACCTCTTTACCAGCACCAATACGGGCTTTGGATGACACCCGGGCAGCAACGATCCTATATCTTCCCACAGTACATCATACTGCGGCAGAACGATGTCGGATTTAATTATATTAACGTATTCATTCATGTAGTTAGACATTCTATGTAAGTACCTAAAAAAGTTGTTTCTTTGCCGCAAAATTAGTCTTTACAATATTAATTAATTTAGGCATTATGAGTGTTGATTCTTTAGATATTCGTGTGAAGAAGGTGGAAAAAAGCCGCATCCATGAGATTGACGCATTAAATATAAACTTTGGCAAGCATTATTCTGATCATATGCTCATAGCCTATTATGAGAATGGCAAATGGGCGCCACCCGAAATAATGCCTTTTCATAATCTTTACTTTAGCCCTGCCACTACTTTTTTTCATTATGGCCAGGCCATATTTGAAGGTGTAAAAGCTTATAAAGATGCACAAGGCAACCCAACGATCTTTCGCCCGCAAGACAACTGGAAGCGTATGAACCGCTCGGCCGAGCGTATGGCTATGCCGCATATACCGAAGAACATATTTATTGATGGGATGAAGAAGCTCATTGACCTGGACCGTGCATGGATACCTACTTCAGAAGATACATCATTATATATACGCCCTTTCATGCTGGCCACTGATGAGTTCATTGGGGTAAGGCCTGCCGAGAAATTCATGTTCATCATCATTACCAGCCCGGCAGGTCCGTATTACAACAAGCCGGTATCTATATATGTTCAGGATCAGTATGTCCGCGCTTTCCCTGGGGGCATTGGGTTTACAAAAGCTGCTGGCAACTATGGCATGAGCATGTATCCTACGCAGCAGATCAGGAATATGGGCTATGACCAGATCCTTTGGACAGATGGATTTGAGCACAAATATGTGCAGGAGATCGGTACAATGAATGTATTCTTCGTCATTGGCGACAAAGTAATAACCCCGGACATTACCCACGATACCATACTGGAGGGCGTTACCCGCGACAGCGTTATCACACTCCTTAAAGAAAAGGGTGTAACGGTAGAGGAAAGGCCAATCAGCATTGACGAAATAGAAGCTGCGCATAAAGCCGGTACATTCAGGGAAGCATTTGGTACAGGCACTGCTGCATCTATTGCGCCTATATATGCACTCACTTACCACGACGATAAAATGATGTTGCCTCCATTAGAACAGTGGGACATCTGCAACTGGCTCAAAAAAGAGCTGGCCGATATACGTTATGGCCGTATCGCCGACAGGCACCATTGGAATTTGAAAGTGTAACTACATTATATAGTATCAATGAAAAACCGCGAAGCCTGCTTTGCGGTTTTTTATTGATACATAGTGCATGAAACATAACGCAAAAATAATGTTCCCTTCATTTGCTACTTTTGCGGTACATGAGAGCTGTGCCTGTAGCTGCCCGTTATATATTTTCGGTATACCTGGCAGGTATTTTATTCTTTACGTTTTTCAGGTGCGTGCTTGTTGGCACAGATGTGCCGGAGCTGCATACACTTACCCATCCATGGAGCGAGATGGGCTATGCCATGTTCATGGGCTTGCGTTTCGATACGGTAATATGTGGTTATATATTGCTACTGCCGGCTGCTCTTCTCTTTGTTACAGAGGTAATCAGCGGCAGGGTGCGCAAAGGTATATTGTTGTTTTGTCACTTGTTTTTGTCCGTCTTATTTATACTCAGCTTTTTTATCTGCGCGGCAGATATACCTTTCTTTCATAATTACAGCAACAGGCTCAACTCATCCATACTCAACTGGTCCAGTTCACCATTATTTATGGTAAAGATGGTATGGCAGGACAATGTATTCCTCGGTTATTTCTTTATGTTTATTGTGCTATCTATTGTGTTTGTGTTCCTCATGCGGGGTATATACAGGAAATACAGGGCTTATACTGCACCGCCCACAGAAAAGAGGCAGGCTATAAGGATATTTGCCCACACTGGCTTTTACCTTGTTTTTCTTGGACTCATGTTCCTCGGCATACGTGGCCGCACAGATGAGAAGTCGCCGATCGTACCCGGCACTGCATTTTTTTGTAACGATAACTTGCCCAATCAAACCGGACTCAACCCGGTCTTTACATTAATGGTAAGTTGGGGCGATGAATATAAAGAAGAAAATAAAAAACTGGCCTTTGTAAGCGATAGCGCAGCTGCCCAATATGTACAGTCATATTTTCATTTGCCCACAACAATTGCCGACCCTGAACACCCGATCCTTCGAACAGTGAAAGGCAGGCCTGCAGATCGGCAATACAATGTAGTGGTGGTGCTGATGGAGAGCATGAGCGCCTTTTACCTGCAACGCTTTGGGAATACACTGGACCTGACACCCAACCTCGACAGCCTTGCACGCAATGGCTACAGCTTTGATAATTTTTACTCGGCTGGCATACATACGTTTAATGGCATCTTTTCCACGTTATACAGCTACCCTGCATTGATGGCCCGTCATACTATGGAGGGCGCCATCATACCACATTATACAGGGTTGCCTTATTTCTTCGATCACAGGGGTTATGAGACCATATACTTTACCACTCACGATGACCAGTTCGATAATGTTGGCGGCTTTTTGTCTGCCAATTACGTACATACGATCATCAGTAAAAAAGATTATCCTGCCGAAGAAATCAAAAGCACATTGGGTGTGCCGGACCATTTCCTGTTCGATTTTTCAATACCTAAGCTCAATGAGATCAATAAAAAAGGGAAACCATTCTTTGCAATGTATATGACCGGATCAAATCACAATCCATATATCATGCCCGGCAATATTCCTTTTGCGCCAAAGCATACTGATGTAAGGGGTGGGGAAGTGGAGTATGCCGATTGGGCTATAGGCCACTTTCTAAGTGAGGCATCAAAAACAAGGTGGTACCAAAATACGGTATTTGTTTTTGTTGCAGACCACGGGTCGGGGGATGGAAGTCAATACGGAGGGGTGCCGCTTTTTTACAATCATATACCCTGCATTATTTATTCGCCTATGTACAGCAGTGCGCCTAGAGTGATCAAAAATCCAGGCGGGCAAATAGATATTTTCCCTACGATAGCTGGCCTAATGGGTGGAGGCTATACGAACAACACTATGGGTATAGACTTGTTAAACGATAGTCGGCAATGGATGTACTTCAGCCAGGATGATAAAATAGGTGTGGCAGATTCCAGTACATTATACATCTGGCAAAAGAACCGGGCTGACAACATGTATCATTTACCGGACGGGAAGGACATACTGCCGGGACACAGAAATGAAGCTGATAGTATGCGCACCTATGCATTCGCTATGATACAGTATGCCGAATACTTGAGGACGCACGGTAATACGGGGGCAAAATGACTGTCATTCAATGCCCTTTGCTAATTCTCCCTTAATTCCTATACGGATTTTGATTTATCAAATTACTTATTCGTACCTTTGCACCCCCTAAGAAGATAGTCATCCTTTCCTTTGGGATTTGGAATTTAAAATTTGGGATTTCGCAATGATATCAATTAATAATTTATCGCTTCGCTACGGCAAGCGCGTGCTGTTTGAGGATGTGAACATCAAGTTCACCGAGGGCAACTGTTATGGCATTATTGGTGCCAATGGTGCCGGTAAGTCCACTTTTTTGAAGATCATATCCGGCGAGATAGACCCTACAACGGGCAGGGTAGACATCTCGAAGGGTATGCGTATGAGCGTACTGAAGCAGAACCATTACGAATATGATAATGTAACAGTATTGGACACTGTGATTCGTGGCAATACTGTTCTATATGATGTAATGAAGGCCAAGGATGCCATTTATGCAAAAGAAGACTTTTCAGAGGAAGACGGCATCAAGGCTGGTGAGTTGGAAGGCCTGTTTGCTGAAATGGACGGCTGGAATGCCGAAAGTGATGCAGCAACCCTGCTGAGTAACCTGGGTATAAAAGAAGACACACATTACAAATTAGTAAAAGAACTGGATGGTAACCAAAAGGTAAGGGTGCTGCTCGCGCAAGCCCTTTTTGGCCACCCGGATATCTTACTGCTCGATGAGCCGACCAATGACCTCGACCTTGAAACCATCAACTGGCTCGAGAACTTCCTGGCAGATTATGATAAGATCGTATTGGTGGTATCGCATGATCGTCACTTCCTCGATACTGTTTGTACACACGTAGCCGATATAGATTTTGGTAAGATTAATATATTCACCGGTAACTATACCTTTTGGTACGAATCCAGCCAGTTGTTACTGAAACAGCGTGGCGACCAGAACAAAAAAGCTGAAGATAAAATAGCCGAACTGAAAGAATTCATTGCCCGTTTCTCGGCCAATGCCTCTAAGTCGAAGCAGGCGACCAGCCGTAAGAAAGCCCTCGATAAGATCAAACTGGAGGACATGATAGCCTCCAACCGTAAGTATCCTGCCATCCTGTTCAACAACCAGGTGCGTGAGGCAGGCGACCAGATCATCGAGGTAAAGCAACTGAGCAAATCGCTGAATGGCGAGGTGCTTTTTAAAGATATCAGTTTCGACCTTAAGCGTGGACAAAAAGTAGCTGTATTATCGTCTAACTCATTGGCTACCAAATTTTTTTATGAGATACTTGCAGGACAAGATAAAGATTTCGGAGGAGAATATAAATGGGGCGTAACTACAACTACCACCTACCTGCCATCTGATAATAGTGCCTTCTTTAAAGGTAGCGACGACAACCTTATCGACTGGCTGCGCCAATTCTCTGAAGAAAAAGACGAGACCTTTATACGTGGTTTCCTGGGCAGGATGCTCTTCTCCGGCGAAGAAACATTAAAAAAATGTACGGTATTAAGTGGTGGCGAAAAAGTGCGCTGTATGCTCAGTCGCATGATGATGCTGAAAGGCAATGTGCTGCTCATGGACGAACCAACCAACCACCTTGACCTGGAAAGCATCACTGCCCTCAATAACGGCATGAAGGACTTTAAAGGCACCATCCTGTTCACCACTCGTGACCACGAGCTGGCCAATACTGTTGCTGACCGTATCCTCGAGATCACGCCGAGCGGCCTTATAGACCGTGAAATGAGCTTTGATGAATACATGACCAACGAGCGAGTGAAGACGCAGAAGGCAGAAATGTACGGAGTACTGGCGTAGTTTGTTGCATACATATTATTTGTAACTTTGTAGTGCTGATGGGAACATTACTAAATATAGGCGAGATCAAAAAGCTGTATCCTGATGAATGGGTATTGCTTGGCGACCCTGTATTAGATACAACCAATAAAATTGACGTTGTTTCCGGCATACCCATTTACCATAGTAAAGACAAGAAAGAAGTTTGTTATATAGGCAGGGATAAAACATCTGCGTTCAATAAGATCACATTGATATATACCGGAACTTTTTCAGCTACCAGAAAGATAACCGGCGTGTTTAACCGTATCAAATGACTTTCCCATTTAAAAGAGAACCGGAAAGCGGGCTTATAGTTGTTGCCATTGAAATTGATGACAAGTATGAGCTTAAGATGGTTTTAGACACAGGCGCTACAAATACAACTATAGATAGTAATGCACTTTATTTGTTGGGCCATGACCTAAGAGACAGCATCGGCACCGTTCAGATAGAAACAGCAAATGGCATAATAGATACTGAATTATTTGAGCTGAATAGCTTTGCCTCTATCGGTATTACCAGGAAACCATTTCAAATACAAGTTTACGATTTTCTCGCACATGGTATATTCTCAGATTATGATGGGCTTCTCGGCCTTGACTTTCTGGATGGGTTCAAATTTTGTATTGATACAAAGAATAACATTAAATGACTGTCGGGTTAACTGAACCTAACGAAAATGCTGACAATGAGTCAGATAGTGGGTCGGAAAATTATCGTCGTGTGGAGCGGCATTTTAATTCCCTAAATCAATCCCTAAGCATGAGTCGATTTGGACTAAGTGGTATTGGCAAGGATGACGAAATAAAGGCTAATATTTTATTAGCCATGCAGGGTAGCACATATGGCGAAGCTATCTCGATATTGAAAGTATGTATTCAAGAGGTGGAGCGACTTCAAAATAGCGTTGTTTTAGCTTTTGAACCATTTCATTAAGGAATCAAAAGCTCCGTTGTACTCAATGGTTTTACCGCTAATAAGGTTTATGTTGATGACAGGTGAATCTTTAGGCGTATTAAATGGGTAGCTAATAGATTCGACACAACTCTTTGCGATATTGTATATGGTGTCCGAATTTTCGCCTTTTGACCTTATTTGTAATATGTTGCCGTCGAATAAAACGTCTTGAAATGATGTTGTATGTTGCATAACATGCTATTTTGTCACAAAGATAATAAATAGGTTCAGTTAAACCGATAGTCATTTAACATTATTACCCTAACAGAGAATTAATTCATTGAAAAAACTGTCCAAATATGAAATTGAATTCCATATTTGGACAGTTTTTAAGATTACTCCAACACCGGCAAAATGATCTTGGAAGCATGCATACTGCTGGAGTAGATCCGGATATCACAGGGCACGAAGTCCTTGGCGGTGCAATGATATATATCAACAAATTGCTGTGGGTTACGGTCTACCAAGGGGAACCAGCTGCTTTGGATCTGCACCATGATGCGATGCCCTTTTTTGAATACATGGGCAACGTCCGGCAGTTTATACTTCACCTCAGTGATGTGCCAGGGAATAAATGCCTCCGGGCGCTCAAAGCTATTGCGGTAACGGCCACGCATCACCTCGCCGCGTACCAGCATCTGGTAGCCACCCATAGGGTAGTCCTTGCCGCTTCCCTTGCCATCAAGGCTGTCGTTATACTTAAAGTCATCGGGAAAAACATCTATCAGCTTCACCACAAAATCAGCATCTGTAGTGGAGAGGGTAGCATACAGATCAGCAATAACCGGACCTGCTAAAGTAATGTCGGTATGAAATGTATCTGTTTGATAAACAAGCACATCTGTTCTTCTTGATGCAAATCGCTCATCATCATCCATATATTCCCGGGTGCGGCCAAAATGTACACCATCGGCATAAGGTACAGGTTTGGCCGGATCGCTTGTATATTTGGCAAATGTGTTTGGATCAGAAACGGATGGGGGAGTGAACGACAAAGAACCGCCCGCATGCAGGTACATTTCTTTGTTCTCCCGCTGCTGCGGTGGCCACTGATCAAAGGTGCGCCATTTATTAGCGCCGGAGAAGAATATAGTCGCTTCCTTAATATTGTAATTGTCGTCTTTTCCGAGCAAATAGTGGTTAAAAAACGGTATTTCTACGTTTTTTTGATACCATTCCGAATTTTTTTGCCCAAAACGTACATTTCCGAGGTAGTCGCCGCCGGAGCGGGCCCAGCCGCCATGGCTCCACGGGCCCATCACCAGTTTGTTGTTGTTATCTGCCTTTTGCTCTATTGCTTTATAGAGGTTCCATGCGCCATAACAATCCTCAGCATCGAACAAGCCACCAACCACCAGTGTGGCCACCTTATTAGGGATATGTGCCACTTCCTTCCGTGCATTACGCACCTGCCACCACTCATCATAGTTCGGGTGATCATACAGATCGTTGAAGAATTGCACGCTGTCTTTCAGCAACGCGGCCAGGTCATGTATAGACCCTACATTTAAATAAAATTTGTAGTTGTCCTTTGTATAGTATTGAAAACCAGTTGATCCTTTTGTTGTAGGAAAAGGCCGCGGCTTGCCAAATCCGCTGTAAAAGCTAAAAGCATCCATCATCATAAAAGCGCCATTGTGGTGGAAATCGTCGCCCATGAACCAGTCTGTGACCGGCGCCTGGGGGCTGGCCGCTTTGAGGGCAGGGTGGCCACAAAGTGCGCCCTCGGTGGCATAGAAACCCGGATAGCTGATGCCCCAGATACCTACCCGGCCATTATTGTTTTTCGTATTATGGATCAGCCAGTCTATCGAATCATAGGTATCTGATGCCTCATCGATCTCCTTGCCTTTCTTATCGGGATTGAAGGGGCGCACATCCACAAACTGCCCTTCGCTCATATATCGGCCCCGCACATCCTGCAGCACTATAATGTACCCCTCCCGGAAATAGGCAAAATAATGACTGTTCCAGAATCCTTTAAATGCCTCGCCATATGGCCCGATGGAATATGGGGTGCGATTGATCAGGATAGGGTGCCTGCCCATCATTTTTGGCTCATAAATGGCGGTAAACAGCCTTATTCCGTCCCGCATGGTGATGTAAACCTCCCGCTTGGTATAGTGGGTAGCCATCCAGGTAGAATCGAGGGCGGGGGTTTGGGCGAAGCCGCAGAAAGGCAGCAGAACGATCAGCAACAGGAGAAGGCGCTTCATATTGTACTTTTAGTGTGCCTTGTAAAAGTATAATATTAAAAACCAAAAGTGAAAATGAATAACCCACAGGTTGTGCACAGAGCGATCGGTTTTGAGTTCATACCTTCCTTTATATATAGGTACAATATGTCGGTTGGCAATACGTCCGGTACACCGGATACCGATAGGTCTGTGTATTTCATATAAATAGAAAATAAACGGTTTATAAATTACATTTGATGCTCCAAACTACGCAAATATGACAGAACAAGCATATAATATACTTTCTTTGATATACCCTAACGGGAAACATGAGGTACAGTATTTAGCGAGTAGATGCAGTTCTACATTCAATATGTCCGTGCAAGAGTTTAAAATCGCCCTTACCTACCTATATGAGTTGGAAAATGATTTTGTAATTCATGATATGAAGGATATTATTACACTTGAAATTACAGATAACGGCAAGCCATTAATTGCGTGGACTGATAGGGGGAGGAAGTTACTAGAACTAAAGAATTGGTATGCATTTTTAGCATGGGATGAATCGGATAAATTAACGCCATACAGAGAAATTATTGATGTAAATAAAATGCTTGACTATCAAAAGGAATCTGCCAAAATACTTTCTGATTTTAACGACTCAATGAAGCATGATAAAATAATTGGGAACCGACCGACAACTGAAATACACCAACACTTTCATGGCGACGTAAAAAATTCGCAGTTTAGCCAAGGCAACAATGCAGATACAGCGCAAAATTATAACTCTACTTCAGACAAATCAAAATGGGATAAAATTCTCACCCTGGCGAATTTGATAAAACTTATCATTTCCGCAATATTGGCAATATTGTTCTTCTTTGGGGTAAAAAATTGGAATGACATTAAAAAATTAATGCCAGAGCGCCAAGAATACAAGCAAGGAGATACAACAAAAAGCCACATTTAGACAATAGCTAAAGGAACTATCTTGAGGGTATATTTTCATGCTTAGGATGAGTGGAGAGAAGTAATGCTTACTATAGGTAGACTTGTTGATTGAGATAATTTATTGATTACTAGCAGTTTTTCTTGTTTTTTCTATTTAACATAATGTAAATTATGGAACAAAAAGGTAAATAGAACTATTGCCTTATCGGTGTAATATAATATCCTTACTGTTAAACAGAACCACACGCTATGTATTATTCTGAGATTGTTGCTTACTTTTATTTCGTGTATCCTTTCACAGATCATACA
>CAIRES010000022.1 GCA_903877645.1 uncultured Bacteroidota bacterium
CTGAGCACTCAACAATTTTCAGGGGTCACTTTACCGCGGAAAAGAGGGGTCACTTTGCCGTGGAATGGTGGGGTCACCTTCGCGCGGAATTAGTGGGTCACTATCCGCGTATTCTCCACCATATTAAATGTGTCATTTGCAGATAAAGGGATAAATCCGCCTTTCTCCATATTTGGCATAGTCAATTAGTTGCAAGCCTTCGGATTGGTGAAAGTGCGATTAAATGCGGTTACTACTATCAACAAATCCTATATCTACTGTAACTAAAAGGTATTTGGTCGTATCCCGTTGTACCCGGATGTTAACTTGTGTAGCCGGAATAACAGATAAACGCCAATTTTCAATTGGCACTCATTCATAACAGCTAACTATCAATAAAGCCTATACTTACTATAACTAAAAGGTGTTGGGTCGTATTCCTTTCTTTACGACCTTTGTGCCATCATTAGTGCTTTTCTAAGCCAGTCTAACCACATCAGGTATAACAATTTATCTTGCCGTATCCTGAGTCAGACCAATTCAATTTTCCGAGTATTTCATGTAATCAAAGATCAGGATTAACAATGTCCCAAACCGAACAAATGGGACATTGAAAGGGACATTCAGAAATTAAAATACGTTCAAAACCCTTGCCAGGCAACACTCAGAGCAAAAAACGTAATCAGAGTTATCCACAAAGAATAGTTTTCAGCTCATGGGACATTTGCCTCGTAACAATACCAGAGAGTATCGGCTCATTGATTGTGATTTATTTTTTATCTTTGCTAATAATATTCTACTATGATCACAACTTTCAATTTACCCGCCGATCAACTTGACTCTTCTATTTTAAAGTCAATAAAAGAGGCCTTTAAAGGCAGAGACATTGAGATCATTGTGTCTGATACTAAGGCTGCTGCTGACAGGTCAGATGTTTTACTGAAGAGAATGGAAAAACTAAAGAAGGATAAAAATACCGTATCCTTTACCCAGGAAAAATTCTTTAAGACATACCGGAAAAAAATAGCCGATGCGACAAATAAAATTTGAAGCTGAAGCCATGGCTGAGTTGGAAGATTGGATAAAGCTCCATCCCAAAACAGCCTTAAAGATCGTTGACCTTTTGCAGGAAACTTGCATATCACCCTTTGATGGCAAAGGTAAGCCCGAACCATTGAAGCATAAATTCAAAGGTCTTTGGTCTAGAAGAATTACTGATGAGCACAGGTTAATTTATGAAGTGACCGAATCTTTCATAAGTGTTCTCTCCTGCAAAGGACACTATCAATAAAATTTTGCTATTCGGCCGCAGGCTCCCCAGGGTTAAAATGCGCCCATACTATCCGTGCTTTTGATGCGCCGATCACCTTGGTCAGCTCCCGCTCAGTGAGGGTTTTGATGTTCTTTACGGAGCGGAAGGCTTTGAGCATTTCGGTGGCGGTCTTTTCGCCTATGCCGGGGATGCCCTCCAGCTCGTTCACAAAAGTGCCTTTGCTGCGTACCTGGCGGTGAAAGGTGATGCCAAAGCGGTGCACTTCATCGCGGATGCGGCGGATGAGCAGGTGGGCGGGGCTATCGTAAGGAAGCTGTATGGGGTCGCTGTCGCCGGGGAAGAAGATGGATTCCTCGCGCTTGGCCAGGCCCACAAGAGACATGCGGCCGGTGAGGCCCAGCTTCTCAATGCTTTCCAGCGCGGCACCGAGCTGGCCCTTGCCACCGTCTATGATCACGAGCTGGGGTAGGGGTTGGCCCTCATCGCTCAGCCGCTTGTAGCGGCGATACACTACCTCGCTCATAGAGGCAAAGTCGTTGATGCCCTCTACCGTCTTGATGTGGAAATGGCGGTACTCTTTATTGGCCGGCAGGCCGTTGCGAAACAGCACCATAGCAGCCACGGGATAAGACCCCTGGAAGTTGGAGTTGTCAAAGCACTCGATGTGTGTGGGTATCTCAGATAGCTGCAGGGATTCCTGCAGTTCCTCCAGCACCAGCATGCTCTGCTCTTTGGAGGACTCGGTGAGCAGCAGGGTCTCCTTCTTGCGCATATCCTGCATGAAGATCTGGGCGTTCTTGATGCTGAGGTCGAGGAGGTTCTTTTTGTCGCCGGCCTTGGGTACGGTCACTTTTATGTCGCGGTCGGTCACGTCTATCTCCATCGGCACGATCACCTCGCGGGATATGCTCTGGTAGCGCTCGCGCAGGTTGTCAACAGCCAGCGCCAGCACATCGGCCTCTGGTTCTTCGTCCAGCTTTTTGTCTATCTGTATGGTGTTGGTATGGATGACGCTGCCGTTATTGATCATCATGTAGGTGACATAAAAGTGGTGCTCATCGGTGAGGATGCAGGCCACATCCACGTTCTCCAGCTTGGGGTTCACCACCGTAGAGCGGCTTTGGTATAGCAGCAATGATTCTGTCTTCTTCTTGATGATCTGTGCCTTCTCAAACTCCATATTGGCGGCATAGTCCATCATTTCGTCTTTTAGCGACCGCACCACTGCGCCTATATTGCCCTTGAGCACATGGCGCACCTGCTGCAGGTTGTCGCGGTAGTTCTCCTCCGTCTGGAAGCCCTGGCAGGGGCCTTTGCAGTTGCCCAGGTGGTATTCGAGGCACACTTTGAACTTGCCTTTTTTGATGTTGGCCTGCGTTAGGTTGAGGTTGCAGGTGCGCAGTGGTATGTTCTGCTTAATGAGTTCCATGAGCTCGCGTACCCGCATGAGTCCGGTAAACGGCCCGAGGTACTCAGAGCCATCCCTGATGAGCCGGCGCGTAAAGAACACCCGCGGAAAGGGCTCCTTCTTGATAACGATATAGGGGTAAGACTTATCGTCTTTGAGTACAATATTGAAGCGGGGCTGGTAGTGCTTGATGAGGGAGTTCTCCAGCAGGAAGGCGTCGTGTTCGGAGTCGGTGACCGTGAAATCGATCCCAACAATGAGGGATACCAGTTTGCGGGTCTTGAAGCTGTCTATGTTCTTATTGAAGTAGGAGCTGACCCGCTTGCGCAGGTCCTTGGCCTTGCCTACATAGAGCAGTTCCTTATCCTGCGCATAGTATTTGTAACAGCCCGGCTGGTGGGGTATGGATTGTGAGAGTTTGCTGAATTCTTCCTTGGTCATATCATCATCGTTTCACAAATTCAGGGTAAGGGGCGCTATCTCATAAAGGTGTATTCGGTAACCTCGAACTTCTTGGGACCCCAAAGCGGCTTTTCGTCGATCTGCATCTGCAGGGTCTTCATAGGTGCGTAGTACAGCTTTCGGGTCACATTGCTCCAGATGGTCTTTTTATAGGTCTCAATATATATCCCTCTGACCTTGCTGTTGAACTCATCAATAGTAATGAGCAGCTTCTGGGTATAGAGGTCTTCGTCATTGGCCTGGTAAAAGAAGTTGTGGGTCTGGTCTTCTTTATCATCAAACTGGGTGAAGGTATACTTACCCAGAAATTTGCGGTCGCTGATGTCGGTCTCCAGGAAGGTGTGAAAGATGGGTGCCCAACTGATGGTGTCGGAATTGGTGAGGCTGCTGTCTACCTTGCCGTTGTTGATGCGCACCGTTTTGGTAATGAGGAATGGCTCACCGGCAAAGGTGTTCCACTCATCGAGGGCAAACTGCCTGACGGAGAAATAGTTCCCCTTAATGTCAGAGGTATCTACTTCAGCTTTCTTCTTTTTGCAGGAGGCTATGGTCAGCAGGGCGAGCAGCAATACTGCATAGTATCTAAACGGTATCTTCACGGGGCTAAAATTAATAAAGTTGGGGGAATATGTGTGAATTATACAGCACTATAATTGAACACGGTTTTTTCTATATTTGCATAATGGCATTGACCGACAAACATACTATATTGAAAACGCTTGCTGACCATCATCAGCAACTGCGGGGCTATGGGGTGATGAAGATAGGCCTGTTTGGCTCGTTTGTACGTAATGAAGCTTCATCTTCCAGTGATATAGACCTGCTTGTAGATATAGAAAAGGAGAAAAAGACCTTTCGCAACTTTATGAGCCTGAGCTATTTTCTTGAAGAACTGTTGCAACATAAGGTAGACCTGGTGACTTTGCAGTCGTTAAGCCCGTATATAGGGCCACATATTCTAAAATCTACTGAGTATGCATCCCTCGCAAGTTGAGTTCCTAAAACATATTGTAGAGGAATGCAGGTATCTTGAGAAAGAGTCTGGCCAAAATACATTCGATGAGTTTATCCAAAACGAACGGTTAATAAGAGCAACATGCCGTAGCCTCGAAATCATTGGCGAAGCATGTAATAAAATCGATCAGGACACAAAAAATGCTAATCCTCTTATTCCATGGCGTGAAATGAGCGACATTAGAAACAAGATCATCCATCATTACTTTGGGATTGACTACGATATAGTGTGGGATACAATTAATACAGATATTCCTCCATTAAGAGAATCAATATCATTATTGATGGATAATATTAGCTAGGTATGCTCATATTTCACGAAATCGTCCCTTAGAATATTACTTTTGACCTGATAATGAAGCAAGACCTATTCCGGAAAAAGACGCTGGATCATATTAACCAGGAAGTGGCTAACGGGCTTATTGATGGCCACAGCAGCAGCATGAGTAAGGTGCTCACTGTGCGTGACCTTACCTTTATGGGTATTGCTGCGATAGTGGGGGCGGGCATCTTCTCTACTATAGGCAAGGCCAGTTTTGATGGCGGGCCAGGCATCATCCTGTTGTTTCTGTTCGTATCTGTAGCCTGCGGGTTCTCGGCTATCTGTTATGCTGAGTTCGCGAGCATGGTACCGGTTTCCGGCAGCGCATATACCTATTCCTATGTGGCGTTTGGCGAGATCATAGCCTGGATCATAGGGTGGGACTTGCTGATGGAGTATGCAATTGGTAATATAGCTGTAGCCATATCGTGGAGCGACTACTTCTGCTCATTGGTGAACAGTATACATATAGGCAGCTTTCATGCCCATATACCGGAATACCTGGCCACGGACTACTGGACCGCCAAGGATGGGGCTACAGATGCGGCAAAGCTGGCCTGGGCGAATGCGCCGGTGATAGGCGGGCTCAGGTTCATTTGTAATATCCCGGCATTTATGATCACAGCGCTGATCACGTGGGTGATATACATTGGCATCAAGGAATCGAGGAGGAGCACCAATATTATGGTGATACTGAAGATCGCCATCATATTGCTGGTGATGATAGCTGGTTGTTTTTATGTAAATACCGCCAACTGGACTCCCTTCCTCCCTAATGGTATAGGCGGAGTGCTGACGGGTACATCGGCGGTGTTCTTCTCCTATATCGGGTTTGACGCCATATCTACTACAGCGGAGGAGTGCCAGAACCCGCAGCGGGACCTGCCCAAAGCGATGTTTTACTCACTGATCATCTGCACAGTGGTGTATGTATTAGTAGCCCTTGTGCTCACCGGAATGACCAGCTATACCCACCTGAATGTGGGCGATCCGCTGGCTTATGTGTTTAGTACCATGAACAGCAAATGGGCTAATTATATAGCGGGTGTTATATCCATCAGTGCTGTTATCGCTACTGCGAGTGTGCTGCTGGTGTTTCAACTAGGGCAGCCGAGGATATGGATGAGCATGAGCCGGGATGGCCTTCTGCCTCCTATATTTGCCCGCATTCACCCTAAATATAAGACACCATCGTTCTCCACAATACTTACCGGCCTTGTGGTGGGTATTCCGGCACTGTTCATGAATCTAACCGTGGTGGTAGACCTGACGAGTGTGGGTACACTGTTCGCCTTTGTGCTGGTGTGTGGTGGTATACTGAAACTGCAAAACGACCCTAACAGGTTGCAAAGCAAGTTCAAAACGCCATATATAAATGGGAAGTGGGTGGTACTGGTAATGTTTGTAGCTTCGATCGTGTTGTTCCAGTTGTATTATCCGGGGGGCTTTAATGGTTACCTGAATTTCAGTGATGCGAAGGGTAATATAACGTGGGAGGTGATCCGCACCAAGGTTCCGTTCTTTTTGTTTGGCATTACTTTCCTAGTCACTACAATTCTTTCTTTTATAAAGAATTATTCGTTGATACCTGTGTTGGGTTTCCTGTGCTGCACTTACCTGCTATCAGAGTCCGGCACAACCAACTGGGAGCGGTTTTTGATATGGCTGGTGGTTGGACTACAGATCTATTTCATTTATGGATATGATCATAGTAAGATTGCCAAAAAGTCAGAACAGGAGATGATCGCTTTGTTGGAGAAATTTTCTGAGTATAATGCTGCTGTAAATACAGAAATTCAATATAAAGCTCTATTAAAGAAGTTTGGAGGATACAAAATTGTTACAGGCTCTTTGATATGCAGTGTTGTGATCATAACTAATGTTATTTTGTTTTCGATGTCGCGGACGCACATGATAAATACTTACCTAGTTTCTCCCGGAAGCATAATTATCGGAGCTATTGTTTTGATAGTCGGATTGAGGCAAAGGCAAAAATTTTGGCAACGGTCTGTTATTTGATCCGTTAATAGGTTGTCCATCTACAGAATTCAGCTCGCCAAAAACATTATAGGGTCATCAAGAATGTTTTCTTTTTGACCCTATATATTTTTCAATCTGAGTGTTGACGTGAGTGTAAATTTCTCCTTCGTCGACATGACAAAGTTTTTTTGTTATTCTCCTTTACTTTCCTCCTGGCTTTCGTGTAGGTCGCCGCCGAGGCTGTAGTAGTTGTTCTCTTCGTCTTCTTCGCCTATGCGTTCATCGGCATCGTCTTCGCCGCTGCCCGGCACATCAAGGTCGCTACCACTGAGATCGTTGGTGATGCTGCCTGCTTCGTTGAGCGGGTCTCCGTCATCATCATAGCTATCCAGTGAAGAGCGTATCAGGCCCTCGCTATCCGGTGTATCCATGTTTTGATCAGCTGCATCCAGTATCTGCAGGTCTTCAGGTGTCACATCTGCGCTGGTATCTGACGATGTGCTTGTTATGCCGTTCTGGCCCGGCTCGCTGTTGTCGGCATTCACTGCATCATTCAGATCTTCACTCATCTGTCGGCCATTGTTGTTACCCGACCTGGTAATATCCTCGTTGGCAGGGTAGTGGGGGTAGCCCGGTAAATTCTCGTTCTTATTCTGATCGCTCATGATAAACTATGTTTATCCCTAAGGTCATAAAACATGTGCCATGAAAGCAATCATAATTTGCCTACCGTGCCATTGTTATACTGGCTCCATTTGATGTCTTTACCCATAGTGCCTTTCAGCCTTTTCCAGAAACTTTCTCTTTCGATGATGGAGATATACTTTCTATCCTGCGCTGATGTTGGGTCTATAGACGGATTGAGGTGGTTGTATATAGCCAGCGTATCTGTAACGAAGGGAAGGTGATAAATAGGGGTCTCAAAACGTTTACGCGTAAAGCTGCGTAGCATAAATGACTGGAACGGGTCCGTGGCCAGCGCGATCGATTTGAATCCCAGTTTATGCGCAAGGAGGTATGAATAATAAACGTTCTCGGTACTGTGATTGGCCTCTGTCTCGCAGAAAATATGTCCTCTTGGTATACCGAGTTGCTCGGCATAGAGGGCCATGATCATTCCTTCATAATATGGGCTGTATACAGATGATCCTGAGTAGATGATGTTTTTTGTGTACCCATCCTTATACAACACGTAAGACCAAAGTACGCGGGCTTTCATGATAGAATCCCACCTCCCATTATTAAAAGGCACGCCGGGTACTATGATCGCATCAAACGGCTTTAATGCAGCCGCTGCGGCAAAGCGTTTTGTCGGGCCTTTTTTGGGTGTAATGCAACCGATCAACTGTGCAAATGTCATGATCACCAAAATAAAGCTAAAGATGCGAACAAGTGTTTTCAAGTAGCGGTTTTGTGCTAAATTAGATTGTTTGCTCCATAATGTTTTAACAAGGTGAAATAAGTTAGCGTATTATCAACTCACATGCTCGTCGTTCCGGGCTATATCCCGGGTACTGCGGATGAGGCCAATGCCTGCGAAGAAAAATATAAGCCCGATGACACAGCAAGTGGCTATCAGTTTTATATTATGTTCGCCCGATGAGTGGTTGACAAAGTTATATGCCCCAAACAGGAGTCCTAATACACCCAGCATTGTCAGTATCACGCCTATTGCCCGCTTTTCCATTGTTATGTTTTTGTATATAATCGTATAAATACTGTGCCTGTGGGTTCAACGCTCAGAAAATATCATTTAGCAGCCTATATTTGCGTTCATTTATGTATAAGGTTTTGTTTGTCTGTGTGTTGTCGTTTACCTGTTCCCACCTTGTGGCACAAACGGGTAATAACGATGCGTTAGCAGGTTTTGGTATCGAATCCAACCTGCTGGCCGGTAAGATCATCAAACATTCACCGAAATTCACTGCGCCTATTCCCACATTGTCAGAGGCTTTGGATGTGAATTTTATCTGGCAGACCTATGGCCGTAAGGAGTGGCATCAAAGACGCAATTTCCCTTTGATAGGCGTGGGTATTACCTATACTAATTATGGTAATAATGCGGTTTTTGGGCAATGTGTAGGCATATATCCTAATCTGCAGATACCGTTGCTGCGCAGGGGGAAGTTTGAATGGACATTCAGGCTGGGAGACGGGATAGGGTATGTGACCAAAAGATACCAGGCCACAGCCCCTGTTGATACCATAAATACTGCTATTGGCTCACATCTTAATGACTTTGCTATTTTTATGATGGACCTGCGCTACCACATCAATGATCACTGGCATATACAGGTTGGCGCTAACTTTACCCATATTTCCAATGCCGATTTCCAACAGCCCAATCTTGGGGTGAATATGGCGGGGGCGCACATAGGTGTGCAGTATTATCCGCAGAACTGCCATCCCAAACGCATTATCAAAGAATTGCCCAAACTAAGTAACCGATGGCTGGCAGAAGCCAGATTAGGTATTGCTTATAACGAAGCCCGCGCGAAGGGGAACCCTGAATTGCCTACTTACCTGGCATCTGTGTATGTGAGCAGGAGGTGGTTGGGCAAGAATAAACTCTTCGGCGGTACCGATTATTCTTTCTCCGAGAGCACGCATGCCTTTTTAAAGAATTATGGTGTTGACCTTGGACACCAGGATGCCCACTCCTGGGATGGTGCTTTCTTTGTAGGTAACGAATTTTTGATCGGCAGGCTGGGCATTATGACGCAGGTGGGGGTATATTACCAGCAAACCTACCTGAGGCAAGACCCTTATTATGAGAAGCTGGGTGGGAATTTCTATATTATCAATAATGAGCATGGCGTGGTGAAAGAACTGTTTGTATCTGCCCTGCTCAAGACGCATCTCATTATTGCCGAATTTGCCGAGTTTGGCGTAGGCGCAGGTTTCTGACCTGCATAAATTTTAATAAAACCATAAGGAAAAACTATAGCGCTACATGGCCATTTCGCCTAAATTGCATGTCTAAATCTATTCATCATGGCATTACATTTAGGGGATACCGTTCCCGATTTCAAAGCAGTCACCACCAATGGCGACATTAGTTTTCATGATTACCTGGGCGATAGCTGGGGTGTGTTATTTTCGCATCCTGCAGATTATACACCGGTATGCACTACCGAGCTTGGACGCACAGCACAGTTGAAAGATGAGTTCGCTAAACGCAACGTAAAAGTGCTGGCAGTAAGTGTGGATCCATTGGATAAGCACCAGGGCTGGGTGAACGACATTAACGAAACCCAGAATACTACAGTTGATTTCCCGATCATTGCAGATGCCGACCGCAATGTGGCTATGCTGTATGATATGATACACCCCAATGCATCTGCTACCGCTACTGTGCGTTCGCTGTTCGTAATTGGGCCGGATAAGAAGCTGAAGCTGTCTATTACCTATCCTGCATCTACCGGGCGTAATTTTGTGGAGGTTTTGCGTGTGATAGACTCCCTGCAGTTGACTGCCAATCATAGCGTAGCTACTCCTGCCGACTGGAAACATGGCGAAGACGTAATAGTAGTGCCGGCAGTATCCACCGAAGATGCCGAAAAGAAATTTCCGAAGGGATTGCGGATCGTAAAGCCTTACCTGCGTTATACGCCGCAGCCTGATCTGAATTAATCGGATTGATTTATAAATAAGCGAGCCGCATCTTTTATTGGATGCGGCTCTTTATTTTTATTAGGTCATTACAAGATATTACTGCACGATCACCTTCTGTATATACCTGCTGCCATCGGCAGTGATGGCGGATACAAAGTATAGACCTGCTGATACATTTAGTGAAACATCGGCAGGGGTGTTAGTATTGCTGACGAATTCCCTGATCTTTTCGCCTACCATATTGGTGATCACATAATGCACCTGCTTGTCTGCTGCTGCCGAAAGCTGAATGGTGAAGCTGCCATTGTTCGGGTTAGGGAAAACAGTCAGTGTTGCATCGTTGGCAGTTGTCGTTTCCACACTTACAGGGTGGCATATACTGTCTTCATTTATGGTCACTACAAGTGTTTCAGTAATACTGCCACAACCATTGGTCACAGTATAAGTTACAGTATCCAATCCCGGAGTTATAGCCGCAATATTTCCTACAGCATCGAGGTAGGCATTGTCGTTGGATATTGTCCATGTGCCTCCGTGCGTGCTGTCTGCCAGGTGGGTAAGTTCATCGCGGCACAGGCTGGATGCACCTAAGATAGCATTGGAAGCCGGCGCTGTGTTTACAGTTAATGTTTTGCTTACGGTCACACTGCCACACATATTGGTTACTGTGTAAGATATGTTTACCGTTCCTACGGTTACACCGTTCACGATTCCTGCCGCTACTGTTGCGTTGCCATTTGAACTGGCCCATGCCCCTGTAGCTGTCGCATCGGTAAGGGTAATATGGGCGCCTGTGCATACTTCATCAGCGCCGCTGATGGCTGCAACCACAGGGATGTCATTTACCGTTACAGTTTTGGTTGCGATGGCAGTGCCGCACATATTTGATTTGGTATAGCTGATCGTTTCAATCCCCCTGGAAAGGCCCGTGAGCGCACCTACAGCGCTTATGGTACCGGTAGCGCTGCTTGAGGTACTCCAGGTGCCTGCTGCTGTAGTATCGCCCATAATGATCGTGGTGCCACGGCATAGACTATCGAAGCCGGTAACAACCCCGGCATGTGGCAGTGGGTTCACGGTAACTAAGTAGGCCGCATACGCAGTACCACACATATTTGTAACAGTATAAGATACAATAGAAAGGCCGGATGAAGTGCCGGTAACTACACCTGAGGATGTGCCAATAGTGGCCGTGCTGCCAATGATACTCCAGGAGCCACTACCCGGCGCATCAGTAAGTGTAATAGAAGAGGCAACACATACATTAGTAGTGCCTGATATAGTTCCGCCTACCGGGAATCCAATAACGGTAAGTGGGAATGTGGCCGCCAGTGTGCCGCAAAGGTTAGATACGGTATAAGAAATAATGGTAGTGCCTGCACTCGATGCAGTTACATCACCGGATGTATTTATAAAAGCTACGCCGCCTACTGTACTGCTCCATGATCCGCTGCCTGCGAGATCGGTAAGTGTGGTAGTGCCGCCGATGCACAGGCTGTCGATACCGGAAATAGTGCCGGTAACCGGCGCACCTTGAACAAGTATGCTCCATGTGGAGGATAGAGTACCACAGCCGTTGGAAACAGTATAGGAAATAACAGCAGTGCCGGCACCGAGCCCGGTGACAACACCGAGGGAATTAACAGAGGCAATGCCAAAGGAAGTAGTACTCCAGCCGCCGCCTGTAACGCTTTCCGACAAAGGAGTGGTAGATCCGGCACAAATGGCAGTTGTACCCGTAATCGAACCAGGATCGGGTAACGGATCAACCGTGATCGTAAACGAATCAGTTGCCGATCCGCATGATGCTGTTACGGTATAAATGATGGTATCCACACCTGCTGTGGTGGCATAAACAATACCTGTGCTGCCTATACTCACATTGGAATTTGTAGCGCTCCATGCACCGCCGGTTACTGTCTCAGATACACTGGTAGAGAAGCCGGCGCAGATAGATGAAGGGCCGGAGATGACACCGGCATAAGGAGTAGTGCTTACCGTTAGTGTAAATGTTGCTGTAGCAGTGCCGCAACCGTTGGTAACTGCATACATGATCGTATCAACACCTAATGAAACGCCGGTTACTACGCCACCTACTACGGTTGCATTGCCGTTGGTTGCGCTCCATGTACCTCCCGCACTGCCTGTGCTTGTCAGCGTAGTAGAAGATAATGGACAAATATTAGAAGCGCCGCTGATGGTACCTGCAACTGGCAACGGGTTGATAGTGAACTCCATTTCTGTCATGTTGCTGCAACCCATTGTATTGGTATACGTATACTTAACAGAGTCTATACCCGCAGAAATACCGGTTACTTCACCGGCAGTGCCAACAGAAGCATTGCCCAGCAATACGCTCCATGTGCCGCCGGTGGTTGCATCTGCGAGTGCAACGGAATCGCCCAGGCAAACAAATGCTGTACCTGTTATGGCAGCAACTGCAGGCAATGCGTTTACTGTGATCGGCAGCATTACAACAGTAGTTGTACCACAGGTATTGGTAACAGAGTATTTTATTGTATCCACACCTGCAATACTGCCTGTTACCACGCCGCCTACGACAGAGGCATTGGCGTTTGTTGCGCCCCAGATTCCGCCAAGAGTATCTTCAGTTAATGTGATCGTAGAACCCACGCAAACCTGGCTAAGTCCGGCAATGGTATCAACAATGCTGGCAGGGCAGGGCGGACTAATTCTTCTCACCCGATTATTTGTTTGATCAACGACAAAGAGGTCACCGACGCTGTCGATTGCCATACCGAATACAATGCTTAACTCGGCAGCAGTGGCCGGGCCACCATCTCCATAATAAGCACTCGTTCCGTTTCCACTCAAAGTAGAAATGACCCCTGAATTATTGATCTTCCTTACACGATAGTTATATGCATCACAAAAATAGACATTCCCGGCATTGTCGGTACTAATTCCAAGAGGAATGCTTATTTCCGCAGCAGTAGCTGCGATTCCGTCGGCGCTAAAGCCAATAGTCCCGTTCCCGGCAAAGTTATTGGTGATGCCCGCAGTATTGACCATATAGATATGATTGGAACCCTGGTCAGTGATATATAAATTACCGGTGCGATCGAGCGCAACGTACGTAGGAGAATTCATACCGGTAGCTGTGGCCGCAACCCCCGATGTATATGGCCCCGTGGTGCCGTCGCCTGCTACAGTAGTGATGATTCCAAAAGTATCTACCTTCCTGATCTTATGATTTCCATAGTCGGCAATAAAAAGATTGCCGATACTATCAACCGCTAACCCGTTTGGAAAATATAAATAGGCAGCAGTAGCCGGTCCACCATCGCCACCGGAACCATAAATGGTAACGATAGGATAGCCTGCATATTTGGTGATCGTTCCGGAGGGGGTTATTTTCATGACCCATTGATTGTAGACATCAGACACATATACGTTGCCTTTACTGTCAGTAGCAATGCCTTCGATATTACGAAAACCGTCAGCAAAGCTCCCTATAGTTGTTATTATACCAGCAGTAGAAACTTTTAAAACCGTAGATGAGTTGGCAGTGATGTAGAGATTACCTGCTCTATCCACAGCAACACTTTTCGCTGTATTCAGGCCTGCGGCAGTAGCTGCTACCCCGTCACCAGGATATGTGGTAGTTCCATTGCCCGCTACGGTGGTTATTATTTGTCCATATGCGGTGGTGCCAACCGAAAATAAAGCAGCCAGCAATATGGTTGTGATAAATTTTCCGGGTTTAAATGGAAATAGTAGTTTTTTAGGTGTCATAAGCATTCTTTTTTGTTGTCTTGAGTTATGTTTCAAAGATAGTACATTTTTCAGATGTTGCGGCTATTATATTTTAAATTAAAAAATAACAAGAAGCAAAAAAATCACCTGTGCTTATATTACCTTCGCACAAAATTTCCAGAAGATGAATTTACATGAGTACCAGGCCAAAGAACTGCTGAAACGCTACAATGTGCCCACACAGGAAGGTATAGCTGTGGAAAAAGTAGAGGACGCTGTAAATGCTTATAAAAAGATAGCCGTAGAAACAGGCTCCAAATTTGCCGTTTTAAAAGCCCAGATCCATGCCGGTGGCCGTGGTAAAGGCCGTATAAAGGAAGTACCTGACCAGAGTGGGGTAGTAGTAGTGAAAAGCGCTGAAGACGTAGAGCATGTAGCACACAACATCCTGGGCAATACACTGGTAACTATACAAACAGGCGCAGCAGGCAAGAAAGTGAATAAGATACTCATAGCGCAGGACATGTATTATGATGGCCCGAGCGACCGTAAGGAATTTTATCTTTCTGTATTGCTGGACCGTGCTACCAAGCAGAATGTGATCATGTACAGTACAGAAGGTGGTATGGACATTGAAGAAGTGGCCCACAGCACCCCTGAAAAAATATATAAAGAGTGGGTACACCCCGGTATGCCGTTACAGGCTTTCCAGGCGCGTAAGATCGCTTTCAACTTTGGCCTCAGCGGCACCGCGTTCAAGAATATGGTGAAGTTTGTGACCAATATCTATGATGCATATGTAGGCCTGGACTGCTCTATGCTGGAGATCAACCCGCTGTTCAAATCGGCTGATGACAAGATACTGGCTGTGGATTGCAAAATGAACGTTGATGACAACGCCCTCATGCGCCACCCTGATCTTGCCGATATGCGCGACAAGAGCGAAGAAGACCCAACTGAAGTAGAAGCAGGTGAATTCAACCTGAACTATGTGAAGCTGGACGGCAATGTGGGCTGCATGGTGAACGGCGCAGGACTGGCTATGGCTACCATGGATATGATCAAGCTGGCCGGTGGCGAGCCTGCTAACTTCCTGGACGTAGGCGGTACTGCCAATGCCCAAACAGTAGAAGCAGGTTTCCGCATCATACTGAAAGACCCGCATGTAAAGGCGATACTCATCAATATCTTCGGAGGCATTGTTCGTTGCGACCGTGTGGCTGCGGGTGTTATCGAGGCCTACAATAAGCTGGGTAATATCAATATCCCGATCATCGTGCGCCTGCAAGGCACCAATGCCGAAGCGGCAAAGGAATTGATCGTCAACTCAGGCCTCAAGGTACAGTCTGCTATCCTCCTCAGCGAGGCTGCTGCGCTGGTGCAGAAGGCGGTAAGCGCTAATTAATACCTATAGTTAATTCAAATAGAAAGAGCCGATCCTGTGAAGGGATCGGCTCTTTTCGTTTAAAATATTTCCCGATGTGGGTGGAAACGCATCTTTAATTAAATATCCATCTTATTCCTCAGCTCCTGTGGTATACCGTTCTTATGAAGCAGTATGCCTGTGGTTTTGTACTTCATGTAGGCTTTGCTCACATAAAGATAACCTTTGTAGTCGTTCTTGTCGCCCCACGAGTTCTTGACAATATAGTATTTCTTGCCGTTCTGGTCGGCTGCAAGGCCTACAATGTGCATGCCATGATCGTCAGTGGTTTCGTAGTCATCAAATGCCTTCTGCCTCATCTCCTGTGTGATCACTCTTTCATCCTTAGGGCCATCAAACATGTACTTCTTTTCGCTGTCGTCCATGTCCTCGTAATCCTTCTCAGGTACAAAAGCCACGCCGTTCTTCCAACTGAAGTATTTTTCGCTCACATCAGCCGCCCATGATACAGTAAATCCTTTGTTCAGCGCATTATCGATGATGTCGGTGATGTCTTCCATCTTTACATTATACACCTGCTGAAAAGCCCAGTTGTCGGGCACCATGAACATGGTTTTCTTGTAGTATGGAGCGGTAGTTACAGAGCCCAGTTCCACATAGTCTTCGGGGTGAATACCTACACGTTCAGCAGCAAAAGATTGTGGGGTATAGGTCTTATTATCCCATTTGAATGTTTTAGGTATGGCACCCAGGTATTCATCCAGTACATCATCGTAGGCTTTTTTCCATGATGGGGTCAGCTTGCCGTTGTGGTTGGCCACTACAGCATCCAGCATACCTTTCAGCAGTGCCTGCATTTCGGCAAATTTGTTCTTGGTAGTGCCATAGTGTAGTCCTGTATATACTTCCTGTGGCATAGCGCCATACTTGGCATACATATTGATCACGTCGTGGCACTCGCCGCCATCACCCCAGCCCAGGCCGCCATGCATTTGCACATAGGCATCGGCCTTATCCATATACACACAATGCGCGCTGAAGATAGGCGCCAGTTCTATAGGCTCCTTACCCATACGCATCATCTCGCTTTCAAGGAAGGAGTTGGTAGAATAGCTCCAGCAGGTACCTGAGCTGGCCTGGTTCTTTACGCTTGTATGCTCCAGATCTATCAGCTTGGTGAAGTGGTACTTGGTATTGTCATCGGGCTTGTTTATGGTTACCAGCCCCCCGCTTGTATAGCTTTTGTTCGATTCTACCTTTTTTATCAGATCGTCCTGTGCATTTGCCAGCATAGGCAGCGCCAGCAGGGCTACCAACATTGATTTTTTCATTTCCCTTTAAATTTTTGAGTTCTGTAAAAATACCAATATATCTGATACGGAGGTAACAATATTGGGGTGAATAAAATAGGGGGAATTATCTGTAAAATACAGTCTGTCTTGCAATTGCAGATAGGTAATATCTTTATTTAGATAATTTTAACGCCGCTTTACAAGTAGTGGTATTACTTTTGCATATCCAACTCTCACAACCATGCGTAAAATTTTCTTTATTGTAGCAGGCTCCTGCCTTTTTTCTTCTTTATTCTTTTCTTCGTGTATTGTTTCTAAAAAGAAATACCTCGAGGCTACCGGTCGGGCCGATAAAGAACATGCCGACAATGTAGCGCTCAACAAGCGTGTTGAAGAACAATCGGCACAGATAGACGGCCTGAGTGGCAATATCAGGGACCTCAAAGGGGTACGGGACGGCCTCAATAAACGTGTAGCAGGCCTGCGCGACAGCATCAGCAACCTCGAAGATAATGTAGCTGCACTTAATAGTAAGATCAGCAGGCTGGGCGATGAGAACAAGACCACAGCCAATCAGTTGAGCAGCACCAAGGAGCAGATAGCCGCACAGCGCAAACGCCTGGAACAACTGCAGGAACTCATAGATCAACAGCAGAACGCCACCGAAGCCTTGCGCAAGAAAATAGCACATGCGCTTGAAGGGTTCAACAGCAGCGAGCTGACCATTACCGAAAAGAACGGCAAGGTATACATCAGTATGCAGGAGAGCCTGCTGTTCCCGTCGGGTAGCGCAGAGGTGAACCCGAAGGGAAAGGATGCATTGTCTAAGGTAGCCAGTGTACTTAATACCAACTCAGATATTAACATAGACATTGAAGGCCATACCGATAGCCTGCCGATACATACCAAGGTATATTCCGACAACTGGTCGCTAAGTACAGCCCGCGCTACCTCTATTGCGCATGTGCTGATCGATGAGTACAAAGTATCTCCGGCAAAACTGATAGCCAGTGGCCGAAGCGAGTACGATCCTATCGCGCCAAACAGCACACCTGAAGGACGCGCAAAGAACCGCCGCACAGAGATCATACTGGAGCCTAAGCTGGATGAGCTGATGCAGTTGCTGAATAAGAAGTAGTAGCCTCAATGATATTTTGAAGCCTCGTGGATATCCCGCGAGGCTTTTTTTGTGCGAGTAAAAACCCAACCCTAAAGGGAGATGTTTGGTTGAGTTGGATCATTAGAAAACATCTCGCTTTTTAGCATCTCTCTCTGGCAATGCTACTTTATGAGTTCACGTAATTTCCCCCTTTAGGGTCGGGGTGGCACAGTTTTTAAACCTTGTACTGAAAAACAACCACTATGAAACGGATAATGAATACGATCGTTTGCCTCAGCCTTGCATCGCTATGCCTTTCTTCCTGCGTATCGAAGCGCAAGTATGTTTCTGCACGAGCGAGGGCTACTCAGGAATATAATGATAACCAATTGCTTAATGCGCGTATCACAAGGCTTGAAGACAGCATCAGCCAGATGCATGGCCGGCTTGGCGCAATGGGCAATGCCAATGAAAATGCCAATGACCAGCTCAACCGTACCAATAACGAGTTGAATATGACTAAGGAACAGGTAATGGCGCAGCGTGCCCGGTTGCAACAGATGGAAAGCTTTTTGGCCCAACAGCAAAAAGCAGTTCAGGCGCTTAAAGATAAAATTACTGCTGCGCTTACTGGCTTTAACAGCAACGACCTGACCATTGAAATGAAAAACGGTAAGGTCTACATCAACCTGCAGGAGGGCCTGCTGTTCCCATCAGGGAGTGCTGTCGTGAATGCAAGAGGTAAGGATGCGCTGGCTAAAGTAGCAGGTGTATTGAACACCAATACAGACCTTTCCATAGACATAGAGGGTCATACCGATAACAAACCGATACACAGCAAAGAATATCCCGACAACTGGTCACCAAGTACGGCTCGCGCCACATCTATAGCGCATGTACTGATAGACGAATATGCAGTACAGCCCGCCAAGCTGGTAGCGAGTGGACGCAGTAAATATGATCCGGTAGCTTCTAACGACAGCCCTGAAGGACGTGCCCAAAACCGCCGCACAGAAATAATACTTGAACCAAAGCTCGATGAGCTGATGCAACTGATGAACGCGCCTGCAACCACAGCCGGAAAGTAATTTCGGTAATTACTGAGGATTGATGCGCACAGGCAATCATCTTAATTTATCCCCGCTATGGGGATAAATTATTTTAGGGCAGTTGCTATTGTTGGGGCATGAGTTGGGGAATAATGACTAAATTTAATGACTTTAAAAATGCCGCTATGAGATCTAAAATAGACCCGGTCGTTTACTTTTTTGCTGGTGCTGCTTTGTGTGCGTTGGTCATAATGGGTGTTGCCCTTAAAAAGATAGACGGCCGCAGTACTGCTGTGGAGGTAGCCTCCGATGGCCGACCCGAATATAGATGGTATGCGCCCGTAGTGCCGTCTAAATTGGACTTTGCAGGGGAGGCAGTTCCGCTGGATCGGCCTGATGTGCATGAAAAGCTGGATCGGGAATTAATAACCAATGCTTACCTGCATGGTACACAGTTATATACATTGAAACTTGCGGGGCGTTACTTCCCAATTATTGAAGAGCGGCTGAAAGCCAACGGTGTGCCTGAAGATTTTAAGTATGTATGTGTGGCCGAGAGTTCATTGCAGCAGAACGCGCTGTCGGGTGTAGGCGCTGCCAGCTTCTGGCAATTTATGAAAGACACCGGGCCGCGATACAACCTGGAGATCAATGACGAGGTGGATGAGCGTTTTTATGCTGTAAAGGCTACCGATGCTGCATGTCAGTATTTCAAGGACGCCTACTCAAAATTCGGCACATGGACGGCTGCTGCGGCATCATACAATTGCGGGCAGGCTGGATTTAGCAAACAAGCAGATTTTCAGCAGGAGAAAAATTACTACGATCTCATCTTCCCCGATGAAACGAACCGGTATGTGTATCGCATTCTCGCGCTGAAGTACATTCTTACACACCGCACACAGTTCGGGCTGATGATAGAAAGCGGCGATGAATACCAGCCGTTGAAGTCGCGCACTGTGGAGGTGACACAGACAATAGACGACCTTACGGTATTTGCCAAAGCTAATGGCAGTTCCTACAAAATGCTGAAGATATACAACCCATGGCTGCGCGCACATAAGCTGACCGTAAAACCCGGAAAGAAATATGAGATCGCTTTTCCTTTGTAATTTTATATCTTCATCCTTTAAGCATGTGTGCTGATGCGGAAAATAACAGGGATCATATTTATTTTGATAACCGTTGTGTTGGTCTGGGCATTGAATAAGTCCTGGAATATCGGTGCGGGTATACCCGCTCTTGGTAAATTGCTGGATCCTGTGAACGGCTGCTGGGCAAATGCCGATGCGGTAAATGATGGTATCAAAACCGATCAACGATGGCCCGGCTTACAACACGAAGCAACTTTGTGGGTAGATAGCATGATGGTGCCGCACATACATGCCACCAATGACCATGATGTGTTTTTTATAGAAGGCTATATACATGCCCAAAACCGCCTGTGGCAAATGGACATGGAAACACGTGCCGCGGCAGGCCGATTGAGCGAAGTGGCAGGCCCTAAAGCGATTGACTATGACCGCAAACAACGCCGAAAGGGCATGGGCTATGCCGCAGAGAACTCGCTGCGGGCAATGGAAGCAGAGCCACGCACCAGACTAATGATGGACGCCTATACCGAAGGTATTAACCAGTACATAGCTACTCTTTGCTACCGCAATTATCCGCTGGAGTATAAGCTGATGGGCTTTATACCCGAGCCATGGACCAATCTGAAAACCGCCCTGCTCATGAAATATATGGCAGACGACCTCACCGGCGGTACAGATGATATGGCGCTCACTTATCTGCGTGATATACTGCCCGCAGACGAGTTGAAATTACTTTTCCCCGACAAGATAGCAGGTAGCGACCCTGTAATAACAAGGGGTACGCCATTCGAGAAGCCTTCGTTACGAACGCCTGTTGCGCCGCCGGATAGCGTGGCCTTCCCGCATTACAAACCAACCGACTTTGGCGAACAACGTGTAGATGGCAAGGGCAGCAATAACTGGGCGCTGAGCGGAAGCCGCACAGCAAGCGGCGCAGCTATACTTTGTAATGACCCGCACCTGGGCCTCAATCTACCCTCATTATGGTATGCCATACAACTGCAAACGCCTGATATGAATGTGTATGGCGCATCGCTGCCTGGCGCACCGGGTGTCATCATAGGCTTTAATGATAGCCTCACCTGGGGGCTTACCAATAACTACCGGGATGTAAAAGACTTTTATGAAATAAAACGGGTGCAGGACAATAGGGGCAAATACTTGTTTGCAGGCAAGCAGCTTGAATTTACGAAGAGGGTCGAGCATATACTCATCAAAGGCCAGCCTGAAGTGGTAGATACAGTGTACTACACCCTGCATGGCCCGCTTATATACGACGGCAAGTATAAAAGCACCGATGGCCTGCAAAAAGATCTGGCAATGTGCTGGATGGGGCACCGTGGCACAAACGAAGTGTTGGCGATATACCTACTGAACAGGGCTAAGAACTACAATCAATATGTAGATGCCATTCTCAACTTTCAATGCCCGGCACAGAACTTTGCTTATGCCGACAGGCAGGGCAACATTGCTATATGGGGGCAAGGACAGTTTGTGAATAAATGGAAAGACCAGGGCAAGTATGTAATGAATGGCTTTGACAGCAGCACGCTATGGGGGCAACTGATACCTATGCGCGAGAACCCGCATGTGCTCGATCCGCCGCAAGGCTATATAGCATCGGCTAATGAATCTGTAACAGATGATACCTACCCTTACTGGTATAATGGCGGGTTTGTGGAGCTGCGTGCGTGGCGCATCAACCAGCTATTAGCCGATATGCACAAGGCTACTGTACAGGATATGTTTGCTATGCAGAATGATACTTATTCTATTCTTGCTGAGGGTACATTACCCATCATGCTCAGGTACACGTTCGGTATATCAGATCGCTACCAGCCAGCGTTGAGGGCTTGGGACTATAAATTAACTGCAAGTAGCAATGCTGCTGCCATATACCAGGTATGGTGGTATTATTTTGCTGCCGACCTGTGGCGCAATATGGTTGGCGATAAAGTGCCGGACTCCTACACGCCACTGGCTGAAAGGATCATGCAATTAATGCAGGCACACATATTGCCGGGTCAGAACAACAGCGACAGTGCTGCCGCCGATAAGTTTTATGGTGCGCTGGCAATAAAAAGCTATAACGAAGCCATAGACAGCATAGGGCGATTTTTTACTGCAAGTCGTACTGACCTGGAGTGGTATGCGATCAAAAATACCAAAGTACAGCACCTTGCGAAGCTTGCACCTTTCGGATTCGATCATTTGAAGATAGGCGGGTGGGGCAATACGATCAATGCCGCCAAGGGCGATCATGGCCCATCGTGGCGCATGGTGGTGCAAATGGGTAAGAATGAGATCGAAGCTTATGGCGTATATCCCGGCGGCCAATCCGGCAACCCCGGGAGTGTTCATTATGACGATATGTTGCAGAATTGGGTAGATGGCAAATACTATCGCCTGCAGTTTCTACCCAATACCGATAAGCAAGATAGTAAGATGATCAGGTACACTCTAAATATAAAGCCATAATATGAAGTTCATCGCAGGAGTGATATTGATAGCTGCGTTCTCTGCCATTGCGGAATACTTTCTGCCGTGGTGGAGTGCGGCCGTTGTGGCCTTCCTGATATCCTTGCTGATGGGTTTAAGGCCCGGCAGATCATTTGCCATGGGTTTTCTGGGCATAGCCCTTCTTTGGTTGGTGTTTGCGTTATGGCATGATACCGCAAACCAGCATATTCTTTCTACCCGTATGGGCGGGCTGTTTCATTTACCCGCTTATGGTTTTATGGCTGTTACTATATTGGTTGGGGCACTTATTGGTGGCCTATCTGCTTTATCAGCCTCATTTTTTCGGGTAATGTCTCAGTTTAAAAAAAATATTTTTTAGGTACAGTTATGATTTAACATTGTACCCTGTGCAGAAAATAGAGGATGCCGGATAGCTCCCTTTCTTATTATCTTAGCAGTTCACTTCAAAACTTATTTTATGGAAACCACAAAGAAAATACTCAATATATCTATTGCAATAAGTATAGTATTACTTTCACTCAGCGTTTTTATTTATTCAGTTAAGGATAATAAGGCTATTGCAACCCCACAGATGACATCGGACGGGTTTGTTGTTGCAGGAATAGCGGTGGGCGAGCGCACAGTCGTAATTGGTTACAATCCGCAAACAAGACAAACTACGCAATTAGGGGAATTTAGATGGGATAGGCGCTAAAATTCACGGTGAGACACTCTTTTTTCGTAATAATACCGTAGGTCAATAATTTGTACTATCTTTGTTCCGGTGCCAAACCTCGGGGCTGCAAAGAGTAAGTAATTACTGGTCTTGCAGCAACCAACAAAGCCTCCGCGTAAGCAGAGGCTTTTGTCTTTTATAATCCAGTCATTGTTATTTAGTGCATTGCTTCCGCAAGGTCTATTTTCTTGGCTTTCTTATTGGTCTTCACCATCAGCATAAAGGGTATGCAGATGAGGAACATAAGGCCTAGGTAGAGGAACACATCCATGTACGATAATACCTGTGCCTGCTTCGTTACCATGTAATCCAGCGTTTGGTGGGCGCTGCCCAATGCAATATCCGGGGTCATGCCCTTAGCCATGTAGCTATGCTGTATACCAAGTACGCGCTGCTGCACATATGGGTTGTCAGCGGATAGCTTGCTGACCAGGTCATTCCTGTGTACCATGTTCTGGCGGGCCATGAAGGTGGTGATCAGCGCTATGCCAAAAGAGCCACCCAACTGCCGCATCATACCTGTGAACGAGGCTCCCTGTCCTATCTGCTGTCCTTTAAGCGATGATAAAGAAAGTGCCGTAATAGGAATGAATAGCATACCCATGCCCATACCACGCAGTATCAGCATCCAGAAGAAGGCATCTTTGCCGGTATCAGGGGTAAGTATCTTATACCCCCAAAAACTATACAGGAAGAAGATAAGCATACCCAGGGCTACCAATAGCTGCTGCTTCACACCCCGCTGCAGCATCTGCCCTATAATGGGCATCATAAAGGCTGTAGTGAGTGCGGCAGGAACCATCAAAGCGCCCGATTGCTGTGCCGTCCATCCGAGAGTGCTTTGCGTGTATAACGGTATGATGAATGTAGACCCATACAGCCCGAACCCGAGAATGAACGAGAGTATGGTTCCGACTCGCAGGTTACCGTTTTTGAGCACCCGCAACTCCACAATTGGGTTCTTCGCAGTTAGTTCCCGCCATAAGAAGAAAAAGAAACTGAAGAAGAATGTCACAGCAAGGGAAGTGATCAGCGTACTGTGAAACCAGTCATCTTCCTGCCCGCGTTCCAGTACATACTGCAGCGAGCCTACCGATATAGCCAGCAGCGCTATGCCAAGCCAGTCCACATCTTTAGCGGCCTTTTTCTCTGCATACTTAGGGCTGCGCACAAACTGTAGCGTGAGCAGGGTAGCAATAACGCCGATAGGAATGTTGATGTAGAATATATAGGGCCATGAGAAATGTTCTACTATATAACCACCTAATGGCGGCCCGAGGGTAGGGCCTATGATCACACCCAATCCGTAGATAGCCTGTGCCATACTTCTTTTCTCAGGTGGGTAGCTTTCTGTAATGATCGTTTGTGAGGTCACCAACAGCGCACCGCCGCCCAGGCCTTGTAAGAAACGATAGAACACCAGCTCCCATATACCATGTGCATTACCGCAAAGGAACGAACAAACGGTAAAGATGATAATAGATGCGGCAAAATAATTGCGCCTGCCGAACTGGGCTGACAGCCAGCTCGTCATAGGCACAACGATTACGTTGCCTATCGCATAGGCTGTAATGACCCAGCCTATTTCATTCAGTGTGGCGCCAAGGTTGCCCTTCATGTCATTGAGGGCCACATTGACGATGGTTGTATCTACGATCTCCAGCAGGGCGCAAAATATTGCTGTGATCGTGATGATCACCCGCCGCGGGCCGTATTCTACCAGTGATTCATGCGTTTGTAACATATAATTAGCTTAGTAGTGGGGTTAGTCAATATGCACATCTACGTCCACATTCATGCCGGGACGAAGTTGTTTTACTAATGGGTCATTGCCGGTAAATTCTATTTTTACGGGCAGGCGCTGTACCACTTTTACGAAGTTGCCCGAAGCATTGTCCGGTGGTAGCAGTGCAAAACGTGCGCCTGTAGCAGGGGAGAAGGATGTAAGTGTAGCTTCAAAATCATGCCCTGAATAAGCATCCACATGTACAGTTACCTTCTGGTTGATGCGCATTTTCGAAAGCTGTGTTTCCTTGAAGTTAGCAACAACCCATGGGTTAGTGTCCAATACTACACTGAATAATGACTGGCCTGCTGTCAGGTATTGGCCTACCTGTACATTTACTTTAGAGATCAGGCCATCTTCCGGCGCCACGATCACTGTATATGACAGGTTCAGTTTTGCATTATCCAGGTCGGCCTGGCGCTGTTGTATGGTAGCGCTGGCTACGCTGATCTGCTGTCCTGTAGCATTGCTCTGTGACTTTGCTGCCGCGGTCTGGCGGGTAGCAGCGTGCTTCTGGTCCATCAGCACCTGCAACTGCCGCTCTGCGGTAAGCTTAGAAGCTTCTGCCTGTTCAAATTGTTGCTGTGTGATCGTATGGTCCTTGATCAGGTTGGCATAGCGGTCATAGTCCTGTGTAGCACGGTTCAGTGTCACCTTGGCGGCTTCTATCTGCGCATCTGCGGTAGATACATTCGCTTCGTAAGTGGCAATATTGCTCTTTGATGCGCTGGTGTTGGCTTGTGCCACACCCAGGCTGCTCTGTGCCGCAGTGAGTTGTGCCTGCGCCTGTGCTACTTGTATCTGCTCGTTGCGGTTGTCCAGGATCACCAGGGTGTCACCTTTCTTTACCTTTTGGTTGTCTTTTACCCTTACTTCCGTCACATAGCCAGATGTACGTGGTATCACCGGGCTGATGTTAGCATCTATCTGCGCATCATCAGTTTCCTCGTGGTGCAATGCATGTATATACTTGGTAAAGCCAAATGTGCCGCCTACCAATACCAGCACCACCAGTGCTATCTGGAAGCCTTTGCTTTTCTTTTTCGGGGCTTCAGTCTCTGCTGTTGCCATAGCCGGTGTATGCTGTGTTTTTGCTGTTTCGTTTACTTGTGCCATAATTATTTATGATTGAAATGTGTTGAATAAATTGTTTCGGGTTAGTGTTATTTTATTGTTCCTGCGGTTTGTTCCAGTTTTTTATAAGCTACAAAAGCATCTGCCTTTGAAAAAGTATAGTTGAGCTTGGCCTGCAACTGTGCCACGTCCGCTTCCAGCAGGTCGGTGGTAGTAACAAGGCTGTTATCGTATTTGTTCTTAGTGATCCTGTAATTCTCGTTGGCTTGTTCTACTGCCTTAGCATATACCTGTATCTTATTGAGGCTCAGTATGTAAGCCTGGTAATCACGGTTGATCTCCAATCTCACCTGGTCTGATAAAAGACCTTCGTTTGCCTGTATCTGGTGCAGGCGTGCCTTGGCCTCTTGTATTTTAGCGCCTGTCTTCCAGAAGGTAGCAAAATTGTATTGCAACCCTATACCCGCATTCACCGCATTGGTTACGGTAAGCAGGCCGGGAATATCTGCTGCCACATAGCCACCCGTAAGGGCAATTCCCGGATAGTATTCACCTTTCGCTGATTTGATAGCCGAAGTAGCTGCTTTCTCCCGATAGGAGAGGGAGGCAACATCTTTGCGATTATTGAGTGCCACCTGTTCCCATTCTACTATTTTGCCGGCATCTGTCAGATGTTGGAATGCTGTAGTGTCGGGTGTCAGTTGTGTGTCCTCAGGCAGGCCCAGCATCAATGCCATATTCATGGTTGTAATACTCAGGTTGTTTTGTGCATCCAGCAGCGACAATTCAATATTTGATTGCTGCAACTGTGCTTTTAACAAGTCATTCCTCGCCAGCAGGCCATTCTTCTCCAGGTTAGTGAAGTCTGTAACCCTTTGCTTCTGCTGGTTCAGGTTTTCCTGCACCAGTTGCACAGATATTTCAGCTTTATACAGGTTGTTGTAGGCGCTGATGGTGTTTTGAATCAGTTCCTGCTTATCGCGTTCCGCATCCAGCCTGGTAGCCTGCTCCAGGAATTTTGCAGACTCCACACCATACTTGATGCGAAAGCCTGAGAATAATGGCAACGATGCGGTCACCATTCCGTAGGCCACCTGGTTCACCTTTATGGCACTGCTTTGTTTGGCCGTGTCAGAGCTGCTGCCGCCAAGCTTTACTTTCAGGTCTACTGTAGGATTGTCTACCCGAAGGTAGGCTCCGGACACTTTCACATCCGGCAGGTGGTTGTTCCATGCTTCGTGGTATTGGGCTATGGCCTCATCCACTTTGGCATTGGCTATTTTTAGAGTCCCACTGCTCTTTATGCTCAGCTCTATAGCTTCATTGAGTGTCAGGTATTTGGATTTCTGTGCTAAAGCCTGGTGTGCAGGGGCTGCAAGTAGCAGGCCAAATGCGGCGGCACATAGCTTTTTGTATAGTTTATATGTCATTGGTCAGTGTTATTTTAAAAAGGTTCTTCAAATGCACGCTTAATTTCTTCCTGATATATTTCAGGTATTCCGGTTCTGTTAGATTTTGAAGGTGGTTCACTTCACAATAAAAACGCTTTGATACCACCACCTGGCTTACTGTGCCTACCAGTGTTGACATCATCAGCATAATATCTATGTGTTTTTTGAATTCACCGCTTTTTTGTCCTTCCTGTATCAGTTTTTTGATCGACTGCAGGTTGCGTTTTTTTAGCTCCAAAATTAATGCCGCCACAGGGGTGCTTCGTTCCAGTATCTGCTCGCGCATCATGATCTTATGGAATTCCTGCTGGTCCACGAATTTGTCTACATATTCGTCTATCAGGATGTTCACCTTCTCCAGGTGGGTAATGTTGTTGTTCAGTAGCAGGTTCTCGATCTTGAGCCGCATCTGGGTGGTCTTTTGTTCAAAGACGGCCTCCATCAGTTTGTCCTTCGATCCGAAGTAATAAGAGATCATAGCCACGTTCACTCCGGCCTCTTGGGCTATATCCCGCACCGATGTCCCATCAAATCCGGTTTGTGAGAACAGCTTCTCCGCACTCTGGATGATTGCGTTTTGTTTCTCGCTGTACTCTATGGTTTGCTTTTCCATGTTGTCTGTTTCACGGCACAAAGTTAAACACTCGTTTAAAATTAAACAAACGTTTGATTAATTTTCTTGTGAAAAAAAAGTTATAGCCATATAGTCAAAAACAATACTTCTGAATGCGAGCAGTTTATACTAATGAGAAAATTGAGATGCATGAATAAATAACATTGGGGCCGCGCTTTCACAGGCCCCAATGAGGGAATAGATGCCCAATTACTACTTACTCCGCTACAAATTTACCCTCAAATTTTCGTCCATCCCCGCAGGTGGCCCGGTAAAAGTAAGTGCCTGATGACAGCTTGTTCCGGTCTATGATGAGATCTTTCGCAGGTATGTTTTCTTTCTTGTACACTACATTGCCATTGAGGTCCAGCACTTCCACTTCCACAGTTTGAAATGCCTCAGACTCTGGCAATATCAGCGAAGATCTGTCAGAAACCGGGTTGGGGTAGAAGCGGGGAGTAGGTATGCTCACACCAGGCACGTTCGACATCGTGTTGTTCACTTCCATATAGTACAGGTCGCCGTGACTATCTCCATATTGTGTAGTAGTACCGGCCACCAGGTAGCTGTTATTGCCCTGTATAGCAATCGCTGATGCTATGGAACCGTGGCCACCGCATAGCTGTTCAGTGATGGTATTGCCGTTCCCGTCGATCGTCAGTATGTACACATTACCGGTTGTATCAACTGCAGAGCTACCGCCTGAGAGCATAAAATTGCCATTAGGCAACTGGGCAATATCGTCAACGATCGCAGCGTGGCTGCTGTCGCCATATGTTCTGGACCACAGCTCATTTCCGTTCGCGTCCAGCTTCACAACCAGCGCCTGGGTTTTGCATGTTTTTGTTACAGTAGTATACCCCGCCACCATAAAATTGTTATCGGTAGTAGGTATGATCTTTAAAAACCGGGTATGGCCGGGGTTCTGATACAGCCATGTAGCAGTTGTATCTCCATTGTCCTTTAATTTCAGCAACCAGCCATCTTGTTCTCCCTGGCCTCTGCTTGTCGTCCATCCTACCGAAAGAAAACCTCCATTTAGCATCGGCACGGCATTGTAGGAATATTCACTGCCTGTACCGCCATAGTGCTTTGTCCAGATTGTATCTCCGACACTGTTTGTACGCACTATATATACATGGCGGGTTTCTGAGTCGGTAGCGGGGTTGCCAAAGCTGGCTGTTTCACCGGCAAATATGTAGCCCCCATCTGCCAGTTGCGTTATGCCATTGCTGATGTCGTCATTAATGCCGCCATATACTTTAAACCATTCGTGCTTACCGTTTTTATCCAGCTTCATCAGAAATGCATCACAATCCTGTGCGCCAAAATCTTCTGTGTGTCCTGATACCATATACCCGCCATCCGAAGTCTGTATCACATTGTTGCCACCTTCCAGCAATGGCCCTCCGTAAGTGAATGTCCACATGGTATCGCCTTGTGCATCAGTTTTGATCACCACTATATCTCCATAACCATCGTTAAAGCCCATTTTGGTTAGCCCGGTCATAATGTAGCCCCCATCATCGGTAGCTGCGGCCGAATAGGCAATATCAAGGTATTGTTTGCCCCAGTGGCCTTCGATTGTTTTTTGACCAAAGATGTACGAAGTGGCTGACAACAGCAGCAAAATAAGTATGCAGGTTCTTTTCATTGTTCAAGGCTTTTAATGTATGAATTATTCATTAACGCAAATAATGGGATATTATTATTTGCATATCAAAAATTCGAAAATTCGATACCTGGTATAATAGAACCCCATCTCCGGTTGGCAGAATTCCTTGCTTTAGACGCTATGAAAGAAGGATACAAGGTGTATCTTGTGGTAGATGCAGTGGGTGGCACATCCCTCATAGCCGAGTACTCGCGCCTAAAGCCAAATCAGAATTATCTAACCAACGTATATCTATTTCAGGCGAGGCGAAACCTTTCTGCTAAAGACTTTTTACTTACCAATTACCTGATCAGCGCCTGCCTGTCCGCATCCAGCCTTACGAGGATGAAGATGAGGATGCTGAAGGACATGAGCGAGGAGCCGCCATAACTAAGGAAGGGCAGCGTGATGCCGATAACGGGCATGAGCCCTATGGTCATAGAGATATTGACGGCAAAGTGGAAGAACAGGATGCAGGCCACGCAGTAGGCATATACGCGGGTGAACACCGATCGCTGGCGCTCGGCAATGAACACTATGCGCAGCATCATAGATACATACAGGATGACCAGTATGGCACTGCCGATGAAACCAAACTGCTCGCCGATGGCGCAGAAGATGAAGTCGGTATTCTGCTCGGGTACAAACTGGTTCTTGGTGCTGGTGCCATTCAGGAAGCCCTTGCCCCAGAAACCGCCGGAACCTATGGCGATCTTGGATTGCAGTACGTTGTACTCCGAGCTGTTGCCTTTCTTTTCTTCGCCGGCCACCATGGTCTTGTCGTACTCGTCGGGCACCTCCTTGCCTATGGTAGAGAAGATACGGTCTATCTGGTGACGCTGCAGCACATGCTTGAAGGCAAAGGGCACTGCTACCTGCGAGAAGATGATACAAAACAGCCACGCGCCCACGAGTATGATGCGGGGCATCATCCGCCGGCGCAGGGTTTGGCGCATGAGCAGGCCTATAACTACCGCCAGTACGGTAAGCACGATGAACAGCACCTTGCGCTCTATGAGCAGGGTACCCAGTACCAGCGCTACCAGCGAGAAACCGATCACCAGTACCGAATTGGGCAACCCCTCGCGGTACATGACGAGGAAGAAGCAGAAGTATACGAGCGCCAGGCCGGTCTCCTTTTGCAGGATGATAAGCGCCGCAGGTACCAGGGCTATGGCTACCGCCACAAGGCGGTCTTTGAGGGTCTTAAAGTTGGTCTCCGGCAGCGACATGAATTTGGCCAGCGCCATAGAGGTGAATATCTTGGCTACCTCGCCCGGCTGAAAACGGAAGCTGCCTATACCCAGCCACGATCGGGAACCCTTCACATCTACCCCCGCAAAGATGGTGATGAACAAGACGGCCAGCGCAATGGTATAAATGAGAAAGGCAAAGGAAGAAAAGAACTTACTATCGGTAAGCAATATCACAAAGCCAAAGAGCAGCGAGTAGCCAAACCACATGAATTGCTTCATATAGGTTTTGTTGGCCAGGAAGATGGTGATGTCGGTAGTGCGGTGTTCTACCGAAAATATCGCGAGAATGCCTACCGTAACGAGCAGCACATAGAGTAGCAGCACAACGCCATCTATCCGGTAAAACAATGCTTTTCTGAGTGAGCTCATTACTTAGTTACTTTTTAGTGCTTTTTAAATTTTGCTTTTTTATGTTCCTCAGCCTGTCATCCACCCAATGGGTGAATATGGCTGAGTCCTGGGCTCTTCGGGTACTATCCGTAGCGTACTTCTTTTCCATTCTCGCCTGGTACACCATTGCATCGTGCAGGCGCGAAACGGAATCGATAGTGTAGGTGTATTTGTTGATCAGGTGCGCGTTCAGCATCTTATCCTCCATCGCTTTGCGCTTCACCGATACGCTGTCCTTGAGGTACTTCTCGATGAGGAGGCTGGCGATAGGCGCTGCCCATGTGGCGCCATAGCCTGCATTTTCTATGGCTACTGCTATGGCTATCTTCGGGTTCTCGCGCGGGGCAAAGGCCACAAACATGGAGTGGTCAGGCATTTTGATCACTTCGCCATTCACTATGGCTTTGTTCTCGGCCGTACCTGTTTTGGCGCAGATGGTCACGCCGTCCAGTTTGGCGCCTGCGGCAGTACCGCTCTCTACCACATCCTGCATGGCCTGCTGCACTATGTTGAAGGTACTGTCGGGGATATTCAGTACACGGTGCATTTCGTTGTACTTCTTCAGTACAGTATCCGCATGGCCACCTATGGACTTTACAAAATGGGGTGTATAGTAGTAGCCCTTGTTGGCAATTATGCACATGCCGTTGGCCATTTGCAGCGGGGTAAGTAGCAGTTCGCCCTGGCCCATGCCCACGAATACCACGGTGCAGGAGTTCCACACATTGTGGTACATACGGTCGTACTTGGCGCTATCGGGTACAAAGCCGCCTTTTTCAAAAGGAAGGTCGATGCCGGTGGGTACACCAAAACTAAAGCTGTTGTAGTAGTTGTGCCACGTTTGCAGGCCTTCTTTCACACTGCCGAAGTTCTTATAGTCGATGGTCATGCGAAACACATGGCAGAAATAAGAGTTGCACGAGTGGGCGAGTGCCAGCCTGAAGTTGGCCGCATGGCCTGCATCTTTATGTTCGCAGGCTATAGAGCGTCCACAGGCGTTGTAGCTGCCCCGGCATCCATACCCGAAGGATGGGGTGATGGCACCCACATTCAGCGCCACAAGCCCGGTAAATGGCTTTATGGTAGAGCCGGGCGGGTACATGGCCTGCGTAGCCCTGTTGAACAAGGGGCGGGTAGCCAGCCGGTAAAGGGCGGCATAATTCTTGGCCCTGTCGTGGCCACGCAGCAGGTTAGGGTCATAAGTGGGGCTGCTCACCATAGCCAGTATGCCACCGGTTTGCGGGTCTATGGCCACTACGCTGCCTATCTTGTTGGCCATCAGCTTTTCGGCATAGGCCTGCAGGTCAGCGTCGAGGTATAGCTGCAGCGATTTGCCGGCTACCTCCTGGGTATCAAGTATGCCGCCTTTGTAAGGGTCACGAGGACGGTTGAACTTGTCGCGTTCGAGGTAGTGCACGCCTCTTTGGCCACGTAGCACCTCTTCATATTGCAGCTCCAGCCCGCTCAGGCCGGCATAGTCGCCCTGGCGGTAGGAGGCATAGCGCGGCTTTTTGAGCATCTCAGGAGATACCTCGCCGATGTAGCCCAGCAATATGCCGGCATTAGGGTGGTCATATTGTCTGATATTGCGCTCCACCAGCTCAAAGCCGGTGAAGGTGTAGGCATTCTCCTGGAAACGGGCTGTCTGCTCCTGGCTCAGTTGCTCCATGAACATGCTTTGGCGTACCTCTATATTGCGCTCATAGACCCGCCTCATGGTATTGATAAAGGTCTTCTTGTCTATATCCAGCGCAGCGCAGAACTGTACGGTATCAAACGGCTTAGACATATTGTGCGGGGTCACCATCAGGTCATATATGACGGTATTAGACAGCATATTCTTGCCTTTTCGGTCGGTGATCACGCCGCGGGGTGGGTAAACAACCTTTTTATAGATGGCTATGTCATTGGCCATGATCTTGTACTTGGCCTCGAAAGTCTGCAGGAAAAAAAGCCGCAGCAATATCACAGACGCTATGCCTATAAATATGAAGCTAATGACGTATTGGCGCGGGTTTGCCGCTTGTGACATAGGAGGGAGCTATTGAAAAGAAGCCTGCTGCAAACGTACTATAAAAAGCCCAACGGACAGCCTGCTTTTTTGTGAATAACCGGTGAAAATTACCCACCCCGCGTGTACAACTAAATCAAAATTGATTTTGATTTTTTTAAAAGGATGCCTACCTTTGCAGCCCGTACACAGAAAAAGCAGTCATTTCTCACGGAATGCCTGCCCAAACGATAGTCCTGTGGTGTAACGGTAGCACAACAGTTTTTGGTACTGTTTGTTCTGGTTCGAATCCAGCCGGGACTACAAAAAGGCCTGCATTAGTTAGCTATTGCAGGCTTTTTTTTGTAATTTTATAATGAAGATGAAAATATAGAAACTTCTGTTTTTGGAATAATAACTTTAATATGTTCTTATGGACTACAAAGAATACATAGAATCAAATTCCGAGATCATGTTAGGTAAGCCCGTGATAAAAGGGACAAGAATAACAGTAGCACTTATCTTACAAAGACTATCTGAAGGAGCTGCCGTTGAAGACATCGTTTCTGCTTACCCATCCCTTACTGTCAATTCTATCAGCGCTGCTTTAGCCTATGCTTCAGACGTAGTGTCAAATGAAATGCTAATAGCTGCTGCATGATATTAGCGGATGAGAACGTATATGCTATATTATTAAGAATTTGCGGGAAGTAGGCTTTGAGGTTGTTTCTGTTGCGCATTCAGCCAATGGCGTTAGGGACGAGGTCGTCATTCAAATAGCACTCCAGCAAAATTATATACTACTGACCGAAGATAAGGACTTTGGCGAATGGGTATTCGCACATCATGTGCAGGATCTGAGCGTTTTATTTTTACGGTATTCTTTTCATGAATTTCGGGATATAGCCCAAACGCTTGTACATTTATTGAAAACACAAACACTGGAACGACCGTTTTATACAACCATTACCACTAAAAAGATAAGAATAAGAAAGTTGTAATTCGTTTGGCTACGAAATTTGAGAACAAAGAAACAGAGCGGAGAACACCGGTGTTTCTTCGCTCTGTTTCTGTTATTCTCCTAAAACTTCTTCCGATAAAAATGGCAATACGGCGTACCGTTCTTGTGGTCGTAATAATCCTGGTGGTAGTCTTCGGCTTTCCAGAAGGTGCCGGCTTTGGTTACTTCGGTGACAACGGGATAGCCCTTCTCTTTTAGAATAGCGATCAGTTTTTCGGCTGTTGCTTTTTGTTCTTCATCGAGGTAAAAAATGCCTGAGCGGTATTGAGTGCCGATGTCGGGGCCTTGCCCGTCTACCTGGCCGGGGTCGTGAGTTTCGAAGAACAGCTTGGCGAGTTCTTCATAGCTTATAACTGACGGATCAAAGATCACTTCTACAGCTTCGGCATGTCCTGTGGTGCCGGTGCATACCTCGTAATAAGTAGGCTTATCGGTATGGCCACCAATATAGCCTGCAGCCGTGGAGATGACTCCTTTTGCCTTTTGCATATAATACTGTGTGCCCCAAAAACAACCGGAGGCAAATATGGCCCTGCTCTGCATGTTTTAGTTTGTTTTAGCGGGTATGAATTTCATGGAGATGGAATTGACGCAATGACGAGTATTCTTGGCAGTAAACCGCTCGCCGGTGAACACATGGCCCAGGTGGGCGCCACAATTGTTGCAGATGATCTCGACACGACGGCCATCGGCATCCGGCATTTTCTTTACTGCTCCTGGAATTTCATCATCAAAAGACGGCCAGCCGCAATTGGAGTGAAATTTATCTTCCGACTTATACAGTGGTGTGTTGCACCTGCGACATACATAGGTGCCATGTTCTTCGTTATCGGTGTACTCGCCTATAAATGGCCTTTCGGTGCCTTTATGCACGATCACTCTTTCTTCTTCGGGTGTTAGTTTATTCCATTCAGACATACGCTCAATTTGTAACTAAAAATACGAATATTGTGCCAATTGAGTTTGCTTACCGAGAAGTCCTTCTTTTGGCATGGTTTTCATGCCTTTTTTACAAAACAGCCATTATGTCTCAAAACAGCGAAGACCGTAAGCAAGCTTACGATGAACAAGATAAAGAAATTACGGACCTGCAAGCTAAGTATGGCGTAGACACCCAGGAAGTGCTGAACGCTGTGATAGATGCAGATAACGACCTGAGCAAGGCAGAGGATTATCTAAAGCAAAGGACAGAAAAACAGGTATAAGCGGTACATTTACTGTGTTTGCCAATTCTTCAAACGTAAAACGCCCCGGATCTTCGGGGCGTTTTTATACATGATCTGTGTCTATTTATCTTCTTGTTGGTGCGGGCGCAGGATTACTGCGTGCAGGTGCCGGAGCAGGTGCCTGCCTTGGCTGAGATTGGGGTCGTGGTTGAGGAGCAGGCATAGACCTTGATGGCATAGGCTGTGAACGTGGTTGTTCCGGCTGTTGCCGTTCGGGTTGTGGCTCAGGCCTTACCTGGTTTTGGGGTGGGGTAGGCTCCTGGCGGGGTTGTTGCGGCTGTTTGGCGCCATCCCATTCGTAAGGGTTGTTGTCGTTGCGTGGTTGTGGTTTGGCAGGCTGTGCCACTTGATTCACATTGTTGCCGGGAGTTTCGGTGCGACCATTATTCCTGGGTACATCGTTCCTGAATTGGGGCGGGGTAGCCTGGCCTGAATTCACGGGCTGTGCTGTTCGTACCTGCTGTGGTGCGCTTACCACATTAGGTGGCGCTACGCGCTGGCCTGCAATGCTGGCAGCGGGCCTTATTTGTGCAGGGCGGTACATTTTGATCACATTGTCATGTACTCTTGTGTTCAGGTTTCTGGAGTTATTGATCTTGAATATCTGTACCGGTTTGTGCGTGATCTGTTCCACATCATGTGCGCGCGGACCGCCAACATAAGTTACGTTATTGTTACGGTAGGTGTTGTTCATGAAATCAGTCTGGTGGATGATCTCTGAATTGCCACTTGGCCCATACCAATAGTGGTAATAACCACCTGTGTACAGATATTGTGGTGGAATGAACACCCACCAATCGTTAGGACAGCTATAGGGGTTGTAGTTATCGCCAAATTCGTAACCAGGGCCCAAAGGTGCCCAACCGTAATAACCATTTCCTGACCTCCAGCTTACCCATGCCGGACCCCAATCCTGGCCGGGTATCCACAGCCAGCCATAGTAGTTGTCATAAGTCCAGCGGCCATAATGGAAACAAGCCCAACCCCAAGAGTAGCTGGATATCCAGGTATTGCCATAATCAGTCATAGCCCAATAGCCGTTCGTATAATACGGCCTGAAGCTGCCATCTACATCGGGAGACCATACGTAACCATATTGCGGGTCTTCTATCCATTGGCCATAAGGGGCCAGGTCCTGGTAGAAGTCGTTATATGAAACATATTGATTGTCATATTGCGCAATAGCCTTGCCGGGAGGTAATAAAAAAGTGATCAACAGGCTCAGCGATAATACAGTCAATATTCTTTTACCGATCATTTTCATGCTCATTATTTGATAGTTCTGCTTGTGTATGAGCGGTAAATATAATACTAATTCGCCTTTTGCGAAAAAAAGCTCTGCACAGCATGTGGATTATGCAAAAAACCTGCACCAGTAAAAGTCATCCTTTTACTGGTGCAGGCAACTGATCGTGTACAGTGATTATCTGTAACCATGGTAATGGTGATGCCAATGACGGTGATGAGGGGTCACTACGATACATGAAGCAAAGCTTATCGACAGTAATAAGAACAATGCTATTTTCTTTGCTGTTTTCATTTTTTTTGTTGTTTGAGGTTATTTACATCCAAAAGTTTAAACCGAGGGAAACATTCACATTATTTTAGCTACCAGACTTTTCTATGACGGATTTTGAATTTGTTGTTCTGCTTGTTATCTTTGCTGCGCTAATCCAAATAGAAATGCCTAAAAAAATCAAACCAACGGGGAAACAAATATCAATGCTTGCTTTGCATGCAGTAGTATTCGCAGTGGTAACTGCTGCTTCATGGATGCTGTATGACAAGCATGACGGCCACTGGGCGTATCCATGGCCTGCCTGGACAACTGCAGCGTGGGCTTTGGCACTTTTGGGCCATTTTTGTGTTGTATTCACCAGCTTTGAGGATAAAGGGTACGAGGTATTTCAGCAGCAAAAATAAAGCGGTAAAATGCTTTTTTACTATACTTCAATGCCCCGTATTTACGGGGCATTGTTTTTAATAGCAGGTCTGTTTTCCCGGTTCATCGTGTATTTAAGTGTTGCAAGGTGTTTTTTGCCGTAACTTTGTATTACCTCCGAAAGGAGTAAACTATTGTCAATGAAAAAGATGCATATTGTATTGCTGATACTCGTAGTGGCATCTATCGCTGCTATTGTAAGTGTATTTGGTAGTTTTAGTACCTATGAGACGTTTACCTCCGCAGGAAGGGAGCCCGGCAAGAAGTATTATGTGATCGGCAACCTGCAAAAGGATAAGGATATGGTGTATGACCCGGTAAAGGACCCAAATCATTTTATATTTTACGCCAAGGACAAAGCAGGTAATGTAAACAAGGTGATCTTTAACGGCGAGAAACCCCGTGATATAGAGAAATCAGAGCAGATAGTAATGATGGGCTATGAAGATGGAGGAACCTTTCATTGCTCAAGGATACAAATGAAATGCCCTTCTAAGTATAAAAAGGACATGGTAGCGCAAGGCAGCAGCAGCTAATACTGCTTTGAATTTTCATTTTTTAGTTTTTTGAATAAGCATGGCCACACAATTCATAGGAGAGCACCTGCGGCCCGGGCAACTGGGCCATTTTTTAATCATCGCATCTTTTGTTGCTTCTTTATTCAGTACGTTCACCTATTTCATGGCTGCCCGTACCGAGCTGAAAGACCCTGAAGGCAGCCGTTCGTGGTTGCGTATGGCTCGAGGCAGTTTCATGATCCATACTGCGGCCATCATCAGTATTTTCGTCACGCTTTTTTATGTGATCACCCACCACCTTTTTGAGTACCATTATGCGTGGGAGCACTCTTCTATACTATTACCCGGAAAATACCTGTTAGCCTGCTTCTGGGAAGGACAAGAGGGTAGTTTCATGCTGTGGATATTCTGGCATTGCATACTGGGCCTGGTAGTGATGGGCACTGCTAAGGGGCTGGAGACAAGGGTAATGACCTTTGTCTCGCTGGTGCAGGTGTGCCTGGGTACCATGATCATGGGTATTTACTTCGGGCAGGATATACAGGTGGGCAGTAACCCCTTCATACTGCTGCGCCACTCGATGCAGGCCGCGCCTATCTTCCAGATGGCCAATTATATGGACTTCATCCGCGATGGTAATGGCCTGAACGTATCCCTCCAAAATTACTGGATGGTTATCCATCCGCCTATACTGTTCCTTGGTTTTGCCTCTTCACTGATACCATTTGCTTATTGCCTGGCAGCGTTATGGAAGGGTGATTATAAAGATTTTGTAAAGCCAACTATTGCGTGGGCTTTACTGAATGGGGCCGTACTGGGTACCGGTATTATGATGGGTGGTGCATGGGCTTATGAATCACTCAACTTTGGCGGTTACTGGGCATGGGACCCTGTGGAGAATGCGTCACTGGTGCCGTGGCTCACACTTATAGCCGGGTTGCATACGTTATTGGTATACAGGAGCACCAGGCGTGCCTTGAAGCTTACTTTCTTTTTGCTGATCCTCACTCATTTGCTGGTGTGGTATTCTACGTTCCTTACACGTACAGGTATATTAGGCAAAACATCGGTACATGCGTTCACGGGCGATGGGACTGCACTTACCTATCACTTGCTGGGGGTAATTGCGCTACTGGCGATCATTTCTGTTGGGCTATTTCAATGGCGAAGGAAAGGTATCCCCGGTATCAAAACGGAGGAGGCTACACTTTCGCGGGAATTCTGGATGTTTATAGGGTCGGTCGTTTTGTTCCTTTCTGCGGTACAAATTGCTATCAGTACCTCAATACCTATCTGGGCACCGCTGGCAAAATGGATCACCGGCAAGGAATTTGCCCCTCCCGTTGACCCCATGCACCATTACAATAACATCCAGGTTTGGATCGCCATAGTGACGGGCATTCTTTCAGCTACGATATTGTACATGAAATTTAAGCAGACTGAATCGGGGACCCTGGGTAAACGATTGGGAATTACCGCCCTGATAGCTATTGCAATGGCCGGGTTTATTGCCTGGGGCCAGCACATAGTGATCTGGCAATATGACACGATGCTGTTTGCTGCCTGCTATGGCATTGTAGCTAATATCTACTATGGTATAGTGATACAAAAACTGAAATTCAAGAAGCTGGGGCCATCAGTTGCGCACTTCGGTTTTGCGACCGTGCTGCTGGGTATATTATTATCGTCTTACAACAAGCATACGATCTCCTTCAATAATACCGGAGTTGAATTTGACCTGAAGAAGACTGTGGCAGAAAATACCAAGGAGAACCGGGAGAATGAAACACTGTTCTTTGGTGTGCCGGTGGCTATGGGCGACTACTTTGCTACTTATATAGGCGATAGCGATGTGGCAGGCAAGGATAAAAGGGTGTACTATAAGGTTTTGTTTGAGCGCAAAGATTTACTTTCACAGAAAGCCTCTGAACGATTTATGCTTTACCCTGATGCCTTTATTAATCCTAAAGGACAGCAGGGACTGAGCTCCAACCCATCAACCAAGCACTACTGGAACAAGGATGTGTTTACCTACATCAATGTGGCGATGGACAATACGAAGGAAGACACATCATCGTACAGGAGTACAATCGTGAACAAACCGGGCGATACCGTATTCCTGAATAATGCCTACATGATCTTTAAAGGGCTGAGCAAAGAAGTCAGTGATAAGAGATATACACCAGAACCCGGCGACCTGCCGATAAGGGCCACACTGGAAGTTCATGACCTGAAAGGTGATGTGACGGAATTGAACCCATTGTATATTCTGCGGAATAAAGAGTATGTAGTGCGCCTGGAAGACACATTGCCTTCTGTGGGGGTATATGTCAGGTTTGCCAATCTTACCGTTCATTCGCAGGATTCGGTGTCGGCGGATATAATGACCAAGCAGACCGATCCTAAGGAGAAATATATAGTGCTGAAAGCATTGGTATTCCCCTACATTAATGTACTGTGGATAGGGGTGATGATCATGGTGCTTGGATTCTTTATTAGCCTTGGTGACCAGCTGACCAGAAAGAGTAAGAAGGGTGATACGTTGATAAGTTGATAAGTTGTTACTTTACCGACTCTTCTGAAGTATTTCATGAAGTTGCAACACTTGCGGCAACACCGCTATCTTATCATCATTAACGATCACGTAATTGCATCGTTTCATTTTTTCATCTTCATCCATTTGCTGTGCCATGATATCCAGCACTTTTTCTTCGGAAAAACCGTTGCGTGCCACTGTACGTTTTAGCCTGAGTTCTTTTGGGGCGTATACGCCTATCATTACATCCATATCCGCAGAACTGCCGCTTTCGAAAAATATAGCTGCCTCTTTGATGATATATGGCACTGAAGTCTGAGCATCCAACCATTGGCGGGAATAAGCAATGGTAGCCGGATGGACGAGTGCATTTAACTGTTGTAATAACTGTGGATGCTGATATACGACAGCGGAGACCTGCGTCCTGTCGAGCCTGCCCTCAATGTAGACGGTGTCGCCAAACAATGCCTTGATCTTTTGCACCAGTACAGGATCGTTTTCCATGAGGTACTTCGCAGCATCGTCGGCATTAAATACAGGTATGCCAAGTGCTGTGAACACCTGGCATACAACTGATTTTCCGGAGCCTATACCTCCTGTGATCCCTGCTTTGAGCATAGGGCAATGATTTTATTTTGTGGTTGCGGGCGTAATGCCAGCTGCTACGTCTGCTTTTTTGCGGAAAGCTGCGGTCATTTCCATAGAAACGGCTGAGCGCTCGATGGTCATAAATGTGCCACGGCTGATCTCCACCTGCAGGGTGCCGTCGTCATTAGTTTTGTTGATGCGGGCATGTATACCGGCAGTGGTTACCACCTGCTCGCCTACATTCATGCTATCAGCAAATTTCTTTTGATCTTTAGCGCGCTTTGCCTGCGGGCGTATCATAAAGAAATACATGACCACGAACATGCCCACCATCAGAAAAATAGAACCGCCCATACCACCGGGTGCTGCACCCGCCTGTAACATTACTGTTGTTAATTGCATTTTGTTTGTTTGTTATGATGAAAAAGAATTACTACTGTTCACTATTTATTGCTTCTGTACCTCAGCATTGATGTACAGCATTTCTATATTTTTGTTAGTATTAGTATGTATGGTCACCGACTTGGACTGGTGCCCTGATTTGCCGGCAGAGTTAAAGGTTACTTTCATTATTCCTGATGCACCTGGCGCTACCGCATCGTGCGGGTATTCCGGCACTGTGCAGCCACATGAGCCATTGGCCCCGGAAATGATCAGTGGTGTTTTGCCCGTATTGGTAAATGCGAAATCGTAGCTCACTTTTTCACCCTCATGTATAGCGCCAAAGTTATGCAAGGTGTCATTTTTAAAATCCATAACCGGCTTTCTTGCAGCTGCTACGGTATCCATACCATTTGCTGTAAGCGGATTGCTCACTATGCTGGCTGATAAATGATTTTTATCATCAACCTTGCTGGTGACAGGGCCGTTATTGCATGCTGCGAGTGCCAGTAATGATATGATCAGGTAGCGCTTCATTTTTATTTATTGCTTTGTTGTTAATGATCTTTTTTATTGACTATGAACCGATAGTGCCCCTATCTGTTTTATTTACTTTGTTTTCTTTGACCAGGTTCTTCAAAATATTATCCAGTACACCGTTCACAAACTGCCCGCTTTGCGGTGTACTGTATTGCTTGGCAATATCGATGTATTCGTTAATGGTTACTTTGGTAGGGATGGTAGGAAAGTAAAGGAATTCACAAACACCCATGCGCAATAACAATAGGTCGATCAATGCCACACGCTCTTTATCCCAGTTGTTGAGCCGAGGCTCTATAAGCTCCATTGTATAAGCATCTTTTTCCGTAACTGCCTGCAGCAACTCCTGCGCATATTCCTTTTTCTCGCCCGAAAGCAGGTTAAGGAAATTGACCTTTGAATTGCTTTTAAAGAAATTCTGCATCAGCATGATGATCAGGTCGCTGTCATCCTCCCAGCCGGGCAATTCATCGGTAAAATGAGACATGAGTCCTGCATTTTCGAGTACCAGCTTTTCCCATATATACTGAATGATCTCTTTTTCTTGTGTGGGGGTGTGGTCTTTTATTGCTGTATAAGTCGCATAGGTATCACTGGCTTTCAGCAAAAGGTATATTTTCTTTATCCAGTCTTCGTCAATGAAACGCTCCAGCTTGTCTTTTTTGATCTTTTCATTAAAGGAAGCATTCGCAAACATCTTTTGCACAAAGCTATTCACAGCTATCTGCGTGCTCACATTCATATCCGCGACAGTAGGGAGGTATTTTGAGGAGCTTCTGCTGGCATCAGTTTCGGCATATTGGGCAATGCGTAATGAATATAATACACTAACAGTAAATATATCCAGCACATGCTCCAGCTTATCATTCAGGATCCGTATGGCGGCCTCTTTGTTACCCTGCGCACCATCTTCACGCAACGAAAGTTCGTAAAGCGTCTGCATCACTTTTACCCGGATATTCCTTCGGCTGATCATATTATATAACTAAAGAACCTATTGTGAGGCGCAAAGGTAAGAAAAATGGGCCAAAAGACGGTTAAAAAACCGCTAATTTTTAGCGCCAATTGCAGAAAATTAAAGAGAATTATTGGGATTAATTAGAGTGTAGTGCTATTTGCAACTCCCTGCTGTAGAAACTCTCTTTACTTTTTACCGTTTACTTTTTACTTTTGGATGCGATGGCAAAGAAACCCAATAATCAACCAGTGCCCAAAGTGGCTCAGGCAAGGCCCCAGGTAGTTACTAAAGAGATACAAGCACCAAAGGATTGGTTCACGGTAAAGAATCTATGTGTTGCCCTGGGTGTTATTTCCGTTTTGTTATACATCAATACGTTGGGCAATGGCTACGTGCTGGATGATGTGATGTTTCTGAAGGACAATCTGTTCGTTAAAAAAGGCATTAGCGCGATCCCGGAGCTGTTATCTACACCGCACATGATGGGTTACCTTATTATACCCAACGATCTTTATCGCCCGCTATCGCTGGTAATGTTTGCTATCGAGTATTCTCTTTTTGGCCCAAACCCTTTTTGGAACCACCTTTTCAGCATACTCACGTTTGCAGGATGCGTAATGATGTTGTTCCTGTTTTTGGATAAGTTCTTTGACCGGAAGAAGACAGCGATTGCATTTATTGCTGCCCTTGTATTTGCAGTACACCCCATACATACTGAAGTGGTGGCCAATATCAAAAGCCGCGATGAGCTGATGTGTTATTTCTTCGCCTTTTGGGCGATGAATTCGTTCATGGATTACATGGACAAGAATAAAATGGGCTCGCTGATAGGAGGAACGATACTACTGTTTCTCTCTTACATCTCCAAAGAAACCGTGATCACCTTCCTGGCTATTATTCCTTTAGTTTTTTTCGTGTATCACAAGACCGATAAAAAACGTGCGATCTTTATCATGGGTGGCACATTGGCGGCTACCGCTGTGTTCTTGCTCATCAGAACTATAGTGTTGAATAAGTATAATGCCAACCACGCCGATGCGAGTATTGATTTTATGGACAATGCACTGGTTAATGCGCCTAATGCTATGGCAAAGATTGCTACTGAGTTTGTGATCATAGGCAAGTACCTGTCATTGATGTTCATACCGTACCCGTTGCTTTGCAATCACTCCTACAATGCCATACCATTTTCGAGCCTGAGCGACATCTGGTTTTGGCTGTCACTGGCGGCATATAGCTTTATGGCCTACCTGGTGGTAACGCGGCTGATGAAGGACCGTAAGGATATGCTGGCTTTTAGCATCATATTTTTTGTTGCCACACTTTCATTGTTTTCCAATTTTCCTATCCTGATGGGCGCTGAGATGGCTGAGCGCTTTGCGTTCTTTGCTTCCACTGGTATCTGTATCGCCGCTGCGCTTGCGGCAGAGCAATGGATCATTAAAGAAAAAGCAGGGGAGATGACGATACTGAAAAGCTCGAAGGTGCTGATGGTGCTTGGTCCGCTTGTAGTGGTGTTTGGGGGTATGACGGTGGCAAGAAATTTCGACTGGAAAGACGACTACACACTTTATAAAACAGATGTGGCCAAATCGCCCAACGACAGCCGGCTATATCAGTATGTAGCCACTGCAATAGCCGAGAACCTGTATCCCGAAGAAACGGATACCCTGAAACGCCACGAAATGGACCAGGAAAGCATTGTGAACCTGCGGAAGGCGCTGGCAATATACCCGGATTTTGCCGAAGCACATGTGGAGCTGGGCAGGATATTTGACCGCGAGAAAATGTTCGACTCTGCTGTTTTTCATGATCAGAGGGCCCTGACTTTAAAGCCTATGAATGCCACAGCGAATAATAACCTCGGCAGCGTGCTGATCACCTTGGGCAGGTATAGAGAAGCCATTCCGTACCTCAGGAATTCGGTTATGGTCAATCCGAATTTCAAGTTTGTGTATCTTAATCTTGCACGCTCTTACAAACAGTTGCAGGTATATGATTCATCAGCGCTGTATTATCAGCAGATGCTTGCAATGTTTGGGCCGGATTATGATGCGGGTAAAGAATTGGCTACTGTTTATTTCCTGCAACAAAAATATGATTTAGCCGAAGTGCAGTTCGCCAATATCCTTGCAATGAAGCCAAATGACCCGGATGCGTTGAATACGTTGGGTGCAGCGTACCTCAATACTAAAAAGTACCCGCAAGCGATAGCACAATTTAAAAAGGCCATAGCTGTGGCCCCCGGCTACATAAATGCCTACTCTAATCTCGGCAGGGCTTGTTTTTTGTCAGGGCAATACCAGGCAGCTATTGATGTATTGACAAAAGAACTTTCGATAGCGCCACAGAACGGGAGAGATATACCCTATATAGCACTGGCTTACCAGAAGCTGGGCAATATGCCCCTGGCAAAGCAATACGAGGCCGCAGCAAAGAAGGTGTATTCTGATTTTAAGTTGCAGTGATATTAACAAAAGGATAGGCATAGTATTGCAATGAATAGCAGGTTTTCACGTTTCCACTAAACAAGTTATATGAGCAAACTGGCGCAGGTGTTGTCATTTATTATGGCTGTGATACTTGCCGGCTGCGATGGCGCTAAATATCCTATTGATGACCCTGCTGTGATAAAGATAGATGATCGCTTATTGGGCAAGTGGGGCGAAAAAAAGCATGGACATGAGTATTACTGTATCTCAAAAACAGATGATTATCATTATTTCATTGCTATGCTGTCAAAGAAAAAAGAGACGATAGATGGTCAAATTGCTTTTTTATCTGTGATAGATAGCACTCGTTTTTTGAATATACGGAGTGAAAATGAGGAGCATGTACCCACCTACATGTTTCTTAAGATCATAACTCTTGATGCTAAAAAAATATTGGTAGCGGGTATAAAAGACACTACACTGAAATCCATGAACAGCCCTGCTGAAATAAGAACATACATAGCAGGGCATATTAATAGCCCTTCATTCTACGGAGATACATCTGTTTTGTACAGGATTAAATAATCCACTTTATTCTATAACTTAGCTACATGAAAAGATGTTTCGCGGGCCTAGTGCTATTGCTGTTTGTGCTTTGTTTTGGCGCATGCGACTATGTGTCCATGTATTCTATTGATAAACCCGCACTAATAAAGATGGATACGCGGATGCTCGGTATCTGGAAATTGGTGGAAGATACTTCGCTGGCCAATTATTTTATTATAGAAAGAAAGGACGACTACAACTGCAAGATCACCTATATGAACAAAAACGGGGAGAACCCACAGTTTGCCCATTTTCCGGCATTTTTTTCGATGGTAGACAGTGTTTCATTTCTGAATGTTTCTTACAAAGATTACAATAGCCAGGGATTTTTCTTTCTTAAAGTGCTTGATTTCAATGTCAATGTTCTGACCGTGGCGATGTATGCAGATACTAATCTTTCAAAAACACATACACCGCTTGAAGTTCGTGCTGAAATAGAGCGAAATGTGCATGATCCACGGTACTTTAAAGATGTATATCATCTTCGAAAGGTTTTCAACTTCACTAGTTGCATTTCGCTCACAGATCCGCCCCCGGCACCACCACCGGCAGATGATGATGAGGAACACCACCATCATCATGATGCACCGGCCAAGTAATCATGTTTAAAATCGAAACAAAAAAAATGCGCATGGTGTTCATGCGCATTTTTGTTTTAGTCTATTTTATAATTACGCTTCGTTTCTCATTACTACTACGCCATCAAATACATCGATCAGCACGGGTTTGGTTTTGTCTATCTCGCCACCAATGATCTTTTTACTGAGCATGTTGATGATGTCTTTCTGTATCACTCTTTTCAGTGGCCTTGCACCGTATTGTGGGTCAAAACCTCGTTGAACAAGATAATCCAGTGCATAATCAGTAAACTGCAGGTTGATGCCTTGCGTGAGTAACTGTTTCTGCAATTGTTCCAGTTGTATACGGATAATCCCTTTTATTTCTTTCTGCATCAGCGGATGGAAGAGGATAATGTCATCGATCCGATTCAGGAACTCAGGCCGTAATGTTTGGCGAAGTAACTCAGTCACCTGGTCCTTCGTAGCGTCCATTACGGTGTCTATGTCTTTATCTTTTAGATCGGCGAAATTCTCTTGTATGATGTGGCTACCGAGGTTGCTGGTCATAATGATGATAGTATTCTTGAAATTCACAGTGCGGCTTTTGTTATCGGTAAGGCGGCCATCATCAAGCACTTGTAGCAAAATATTGAATACATCCGGGTTTGCTTTTTCTATCTCATCAAGTAGCACTACTGAATATGGTTTTCTGCGCACAGCCTCTGTGAGCTGACCACCTTCATCATAGCCCACATAGCCGGGAGGTGCGCCTACAAGGCGGCTCACACTATGTTTCTCCTGGTATTCGCTCATGTCTATGCGGGTCATCATGCTGTCGTCATCGAAAAGGACCTCCGCAAGTGCTTTGGCCAATTCCGTTTTACCCACACCTGTTGTTCCCAAAAATATGAATGAACCTATCGGTTTGCGCGGATCTTGTAAACCGGCCCGGCCACGACGTATAGCATCTGATACTGCTGTTATCGCTTCTTCCTGGCCTATCACCCGTTTGTGCAACTCATCCTCCAGGTGCAGTAATTTTTCGCGCTCACTGGTCATCATTCTCTGCACGGGTATACCGGTAGCTTTGGCTACGTTCTCCGCTATGTCTTCCGCGTCCACTTCTTCTTTCAGCAGCAGTTTGTTCTGGCCGTCCATTTCATTTAGCTGGTTCGACATATCATCGATCACGGCCTGTTCCTGCTGCACCTTGCCGTATCGTATCTCCGCTACACGGCCATAGTTGCCCTCACGTTCTGCCAGTTCTGCTTCCAGTTTCAGGTGTTCGAGGTTGGTCTTGGCTTTGTTTATTTTGTCTACAATATCTTTTTCTTCCAGCCATTTTGCTTTCAAGGTATCCCGCTGCACAGTGAGCAAGGAAATATCCTGGCTTAGCTCTTTCAGCTTCACATCATCTTTTTCCCTTTTTATGGCCTCCCGTTCTATCTCCAATTGGCGTATCCTGCGTTCCAACTCATCGAGTGGTTCGGGCATGGAGTTCAGTTCCAGTTTTAGCTTGGCTGCACTTTCATCTATAAGGTCAATGGCCTTGTCCGGCAGGAATCGGTCAGTAATATACCTATGCGACAGCTCAACCGCGGCAATAATTGCTTCGTCTTTGATCCGCACCCGGTGGTGACTTTCGTACCTGTCCTTCAATCCACGCAATATAGAAATGGCGTCTTCGGGACTTGGTTCGTCCACCAACACTTTCTGGAAACGTCTTTCAAGTGCTTTATCCTTTTCAAAATACTTCTGGTATTCATTAAGTGTTGTAGCGCCTATTGCACGCAACTCGCCACGGGCAAGGGCCGGTTTCAGTATGTTGGCCGCATCCATAGCGCCTTCCATAGCACCCGCACCTATAAGGGTGTGTATCTCATCTATAAAGAGAATAACAGCGCCATCGCTTTCGGTCACTTCTTTGATAACCGATTTCAACCTTTCTTCAAATTCGCCACGGTACTTGGCCCCGGCCATGAGCGAACCCATGTCCAGTGCAAAGATGATCTTCGACTTCAGGTTGTCCGGTACATCACCATTAATGATACGGTGTGCCAGTCCTTCTACGATGGCGGTCTTACCCACACCGGGCTCACCCACGAGTATCGGGTTGTTTTTTGAACGGCGAGATAGGATATGCAAAGTGCGCCTGATCTCATCATCACGGCCAATAACCGGGTCGAGCTTGCCGTTGCGGGCCATCTCGTTCAGGTTCTTGCTATAACGTTGCAGGGCATTGTATTGCTGGTCTGACGTTTGGGAATTAACCGTACCACCTTTGCGGAGCTCTTTGATAGCTGCGGTCAATCCTTTTTCCGACAAGCCGGCGTCCTTTAATAGCTTTCCGGTATCATCGTTTACCTGTAGTATAGCAATGAGGATATGTTCCGGCGTTACAAATTCATCGCCAAAGGTCTTCATGATATTGGCGGTGCGCAGTAGGGCATTATTTGCCTCGCGGCCAATATTCTGTGCCGGCTCACCGCCCTGTATTTTGGGCAGGCGCCTGATCTGTTCCTCCAGCTTTGTTTCTACAAAATTGGTATTGACGTTGTTCTTTTTGAGCAGGTAAGATACCGGCCCTTCATTGTCATTCAGCAATGCCTTAAGGAGATGTGCTGTTTCGATGGTCGGGTTCTGGTCATTAAATGCCAGTTGCTGTGCCTGCTGCACTATTTCCTGGGCCTTAATGGTAAAGTTGTTCATGTTCATAGTTGCGAAATTATTTCGTGCTTCAAATTTCCATGATCGAATATCAGAAACAACTGATGAAGGTCAATGTTTCCCTTAATGTGCTGCTGATGTTGGTCATTAAATTTTGCTACACACAACTACCATAAAAAACGTTCCAAAGTAGCCATACTGAATTTTTGGCATATAAATCATTGAAACTCAGACAGTATGGCTTGGAAATCTTGTGCCGCCTGAAAATGTAGCAGGTAATTGAGAGTAATATTTTGCTATATTCGTATACTTGTATTGTAGAAGACAGGAGCAATATACTAACGTAGATTAAAACATCAGTAACCTGAACTGATCCTAATGCTACGTTGATACTTTTGGATCATTCGCAAGGGGGGATTATCGTGCCGATTCTGATATTGACGTTATATTACTTGTAGATAATGAAAATGAGAAAATAGCCCGTACAGATGAAATAAAAATAACCTATCCCTTGTACGATATCGAATTTCAGACGGGTACAATAATCAGTCCGCTTGTGTATTCAAAAAAAACATGGGCAAATCACAGAGTAACACCTTTTTATGAAAATGTTTTTGAAAGAGGGTAGTGCGCTATAAATAAAGATTTGTCAACTTTTTAAAAGTTGACAAATCTGAACATATAATTATACAAGCATTAAGCTACCGCCTCTACAAACTCCACCTCCTCACTCACTTTCTCCGGCACATAACCATCAATTATCCCCTCCGGAGATAAAATTATTGAGACCCCATGCTGTTTCCACCAATCGTCATTCAGTAATTCAGAAAAATGGAGGACACCTGTGATATGACACCTGTTCTCATTGCTGCTCCATTCGTATATTTTATCAAAACGCTCATGCTGTACGTGAAAAAGGCCTTTGAAACTGATGGTTACTTTTAGGTAAAAGTCATTACTCAGTTCAGACGGTGTTTGGTATAATAGCTTCTTGTATTCATAACGGTAGTTGTAGCGCAGCGCCGATAGATCGCTGAGTACTGCAGAGGCCGTAGGGTAGCCTCCGGCGCCTTTGCCATAAAAGAATTGTTTATCGGCCAGGCTGCTTTCTATCACTACGCCATTGTATTCATTCTTTACGGTACATAGCTGGCTGTTTTTTACAAACTGCGGCAATACAAAAGCTGCCACCTTGCCGTCCTGTAGCTTGTGCGCCTGCGCTACAAGTTTTATCTCATAGCCTTTCTCTTTGGCAAAAGACGCATCATCTGCATGGAGGTTTTGTATGCCGGTATGTACTATTTCTGAAGGGTTGGCTATAATGCCATAGGCATGTGTGAGCAATATGCCTAGCTTATTCACTGCATCTATACCATTCACATCAAGCGATGGGTCGCTTTCTGCAAAGCCCTCCTGTTGTGCCTGCAGCAGTGCCTGGTCAAATGTCTTCTGCTCTTCAAATACTTTGGTGAGTATGTAGTTGGTCGAGCCATTTACAATGCCGCTGATGCTTTGCAGCAGGTCGTTGTCATAATACTCCTCCAGGTTGCGTATCACAGGTATACTGGCACAGCAGGCAGCCTCGTACAGGAAAGGTACATCATGCAACTGTTGCAGGGCTATGAGTTCCTCTATGTGGTTGGCAATCAATTTTTTGTTGGCACTTACCACTGCTTTCTTGCCGGCGAGCGCAGCAGTTACTATACGGTATGCAGCATCTGCATCGTCTATCAGTTCTATGATCACATTGATGCTTTCGTCGCTGAGCAGTTCATTGGCATCTGTGGTGAACAGGGTTGCCGGGGCATTTCTTTTTTTGTCTGCATGCTTGATACAGACTTTCCTTATCTGCGCATTTAGAGTCGGCGTGTGTGCTAATACTTTGTACAGGCCTTCGCCCACTACACCAAAGCCAAAGAGGCCTATGTTCAGTTTCGTTTGTTGATTTTGTATAGACATGGTAGATAATGTGAGAATGTGAAAAATGTGGTGGAATGTGATGCCTGTTGTTACAGCAGGGTTACTTCTTTTCTGTTCGTAACAGCAACCTTGTTCAGCGCCTGCTCTATGTCTTTGATGAGGTCCTCGGCATCTTCAAGGCCCACGCTCAAACGAATGAGGCGATCTGTAACGCCGGCTGTTTTCCTTTTTTCCGACGGGACGCTTTTGTGTGTCATAGTTGCAGGGTGACAAAGCAGGCTTTTTACTCCGCCCAGGCTTTCAGCGAGCTTAAAGTACTTAGTGCCAGTCACCACTTTCTTTGCTGCATCTTCTGTATCCTGTTTTAGCGTGAAGGATACAATACCTCCAAAGCCACTTTGCTGTTTTGCTGCTATGTCATGATTGAAGTGAGTTTTGAGGCCTGGATAAAATACTTCACTTACAGCAGGATGCTTTTGCAAATACTCGGCTACTATCTGTGCATTCCTGCTATGTTCCTTTACACGCAGGTGCAGGGTTTCTACTCCGCGTATCACCAGCCAGCTATCGTGAGGGCTTAGTATCGCTCCACTTGCATTTTGTATGAACTTGATCTTGTCACCAAGCTCCTGCGTCTTTGTAACAACAAGGCCTGCGATCAGGTCACTGTGGCCGCCCAGGTACTTGGTGGCGCTATGCACCACAATATCTGCGCCCAGGTTGATGGGCTGCTGCAGGGCAGGGGAGGCAAAGGTATTATCCACACACAGCCATGCGCCGTTCTGTTTGGCTATTTTGGCAATGGCTTCAATGTCACTGATCTTGAGCGTAGGGTTGGTCGGTGTCTCCAGCCATACCAGCTTTGTCTTTGGCGTTATGGCGTCTACAACATTCACTGCATCGGTGGTATCAACATAGTTCACTGTGATACCAAACTTCGCATAAATGTGTGTGAACAGGCGGAAAGCGCCGCCATAAATATCATCCACTGCGAGTATCTCATCACCGCTTTCCAGTAGCTTTACCACTGCATCTATGGCGGCCAGTCCGCTTGCAAATGCATAGCCCGCTGCGCCGCCTTCCAGCTCTGCTATTATTTTCTCCAGTACCGCCCTTGTAGGGTTGTTGCTGCGGGCATAGTCGTAGCCTTTATTTTCGCCGGGTGCGTCTTGTACGAAAGTGGATGTCTGGTATATCGGTACGGAAATGGAACCTGTCAGAGGGTCTACCGGAATGCTGTGTATTAGTTTTGTTGCGTTGCTCATCTTGCTTTGGTTTTGATGGTTAAGGAATAAATATTCCATATCACCACTTACCAAAAAAGATCATCGGTAGTACTTCTTTACTGTGCCTCCTCGAGTAGGTACAATAAAAAAGCTCCACCGATAAATCAGAGGAGCTTGAGTTATTTGAAATCGCCTTGGCGAAGATCAGCAACTATTGCGTCTGACTTATCTCTCCCAACGATTGTGTTGGGATGGAATTAGCACCAGTTTCCGAATTTGCACCCGGAGAGGTTGCTAAGGCTTCACAGGGCCATGACCCTCTGCCTTTCTTGATAAGTGATTGTAAAGAACTGGTGCAAAGGTAATAGCAGCGAAACTTATTTTCCAAATTTATTTTCTAAAATAATTTTGAAACGGGTCTTACATACGGCATAAAACGCTTACCAGCAAAGGGTTTGGCTGGTCTTGAAAATTTATAACTTCCCCCATTTCAGGCGCAGACTATTACTAACCACGGACACCGAACTCATGGCCATAGCTGCCCCGGCTATCATAGGATTTAGCAGAAAACCGTTGACAGGATATAAAATCCCTGCAGCCAGTGGTATACCAATGACGTTGTATACAAATGCCCAAAACAGATTTTGACGAATGATCTTCACTGTTTTTCTGGACAGGTATATTGCGTTAGGTATATGATTGAGGTCGGAGGAGATCAGCGTCATTTTAGCCACATCCATGGCTATGTCTGTGCCCTTTCCCATGGCAATACTAATGTCTGCCACAGCCAGCGCTTCGCTGTCATTAATACCGTCACCGACCATGGCTACTACTTTTCCCTGTTGTTGCAGTTCCTTTACAAATTTAGCTTTATCCGCCGGTGAGGTATCCGCCTTGTAGTTTTTAATGCCGGCTTCCTGCGCTATCACTTTTGCAGCTTGTTCGTTATCGCCCGTAAGCATGTAGGCTTCGATACCAATTTGCCGCAACCTGGCTATAGCAGCAGATGATGATGGTTTTATTTTGTCTGTGATCGCTACTAACCCCAATGCTTTTGAATGATCGGTAAACCAGATGATAGTGTTCGCCTTTTCAGCCGCAGCTTGTGCTGCTTCTTTAAGATCAGCAGGTATGGCAATGTTCATAGAGTCTATGAACTTGCTACTCCCCGCAAATAATATGGCTTTGTCATACAACGCAGTTACTCCGCCGCCGTTGATACTGCTGAACATAGTAACCGGTGCAGGTGTAACGCCCTGTTGTTTTAAATATCGTGTCACAGCGGCCGCAAGCGGATGTTCGGATGGCTGCTCCAGCCCGTACAGGATGGCTGATAGTTTCTGTTCGTCCATACCTGATGCCCATTGCAAACTGATTACCTCCGGGTGGCCTTCCGTTATCGTACCTGTTTTATCCAGCACAATTGCGTTGATCTTATGTGCTGTTTCCAGGCTTTCTGCGTCTTTAATGAGTATGCCATTTTCTGCACCCTTTCCCATACCTGCAATTAGCGCGGTGGGGGTGGCCAGCCCAAGAGCGCAGGGGCAGGCTATCGCAAATACAGTTACCATTGCCAGCAATCCGTGCGTAAAGCCATTGTTCCCTCCGGCAATTACCCACACAACCAGGCTCAGTAATGCTATCCCGATAACTACCGGCACAAATATCGCCGCTATCTTATCTACCTGTTTTTGCACCGGGGCTTTGCTTCCTTGCGCTTCCAGCACAGTTTTTATGATACTTGCCAGCAGTGTTTCTGCGCCTATTTTTTCAGCCCTCAGTGAAAAGCTTCCCTTCTGGTTTATTGTTCCGGCCAGTACTTTCGTGCCGGCCGTTTTCTCTACAGGCACAGGCTCACCGGATATCATACTTTCATCCACAAATGAACTGCCATGCAGCACATTGCCATCTACCGGTATTTTTTCTCCCGGCTTCACCACAAGTGTATCATTTACCTGTACGTTTGCCAAAGAGATGACCTCTTCATTTCCATCCTCTTTCAGCCGGACTACCTTATCGGGCTGTAAGCCCATCAGTTTTTTTATGGCAGATGAAGTATTGGCTTTTGCGCCTTCTTCAAGGAGCTTCCCGAGTAAAATGAAAGTGATCACAACTGCAGAAGCCTCGAAATATACATCAGCCGCAAGGCCTTTATTGGTCCAGAATTGAGGATACACTGTATTGAATACACTGAACAAATAGGCAATCCCTGTACTCAGTGCTACAAGTGTGTCCATATTGGCTGTACCATGCCCTGCCTGTTTCCATGCGCCTATGAAAAACTGGCGCCCCAGGACTAGCACAACGGGAGTTGCCAGCGTCCACATTAGGTAAGTGGCATAAGGTATATGTATGCCGCTCATGGCTATGCCAACCAGCGGCGTTGTGCATATCACGGATAAGATTGTCCGCAACCGCAATTTTTTGTAAATTTTATAGTTGATCTCAGCCAGCTTTCCAGGCGCTGCTGCATCTTGCAGAATGATCAGGTCGTACCCGGAAGCCTGCACTGCTTTTTTCACTGATTCGATATTCGCCGTCTCCGGGTCATATTCAAGCAGTACAGTATTATTGGCCAGGTTCACCGCAGCTTTAAACACACCTTTTTGGGCAGTCAGCGTTTTTTCAACCGTTGCTACACAAGATGCGCAGTGCATTCCTGTTATGGGAAATGTGTTTTTTATGGAAGGCATTATGTGTTTTACTTTTACAAAGATCGCACCTGTAAGTTTAATTGGTCTTATAGGGGTATAGCAAAAGTAAATAGTAACAGACCGGATAACGGTGATATTGATCAGTACCGTAACTAAAAAGAGAAAGCTGCTTCGGTTGGAAGCAGCTTTCTCTTTTAAAATTATCTTTAATAAATCAATTAAATTTAAAGAAGAAGAAATAAGGGGCTGCCCACATTACTTCAGTTTGTATTTCATAGCCAATCACATTGTGGCTGGCATCAAGAACAGTGCCATCTCCCTTCACATGCCCAACAACTTTATTCTCAGCATTGGTTATGGTATATGAGTATGTTGTGTTGCCATCATAATTTATATGTCCCAATACCTTATGATCGGCATCTTGTACTTCTTTACCGTCAACCAGGTAGCCTATTTTTTGGTGATCCTTATTGAAGATCACATTGGCACCGTCGACCATTTTGAATTCCCCGGCAAAATTGTTTTTGGCATCTGTTATTCTGCCCCCCATTATAAACCCGAGAATATTACGATGGCTGTCTTTTACGGAGTGCACATCATTTGGTGAATCCTGAGCATAGGCGAGGGTTGTGCCACAGCAAAGTAGAATAAGAAGCAGTTTTTTCATTTTTTGAGTTTTAAGTGAATGCAAGATAATGATTTTTCTGTACAAAGTCCTGTTTTTTTCATATTTACCCGCTCCTTTTTTTGGTGCAAGTCTATTACATGTAAAATAATAATCACAAGTTAATATTTTGTCTTGAAAAACAGTAAATAAACTTATGCACAATGTTATCAACATAGTGGGCAAAAAGCCCTGTGATAGTTGTTGTTTTTTCAATTTATTACGGGTATTAAACCTTATATTTGCGCATCTTTTTTTAATACCGGAATATGGACCAAAATAACGAAGAATTATTACCACAAGAGACCCCCGAAGAAGGCAATAAAATAATACAAATAAACATTGAGGAGCAGATGAAGACCGCCTACATAGATTATTCTATGTCGGTGATCGTAGGCCGTGCATTGCCCGATGTGCGTGATGGTTTGAAGCCCGTTCACCGCCGTGTACTATTTGCAATGCATGAACTTGGTAATACGTTCAACAAGCCTTATAAGAAATGTGCCCGTATAGTAGGTGAGGTGCTTGGTAAGTATCACCCGCACGGCGATACTGCCGTATACGATGCCATGGTACGTATGGCACAGCCCTGGAGCATGCGCTACATGATGGTGGATGGCCAGGGAAACTATGGCAGCCAGGACGGCGACGGCCCGGCCGCAATGCGTTATACCGAAGCCCGTATGCAGAAGCTGGGTGAGGCTATGATGGAGGATATTGAAAAAGAAACGGTCAACTTCACCAATAACTTCGATGATTCGCTTGAAGAACCATCTGTACTTCCTACACGCATACCGCAGTTGCTTGTAAACGGCTCTTCAGGTATCGCTGTGGGCATGGCTACCAATATGATGCCGCACAACCTTACTGAGGTTATTGATGGCTGCCTTGCCTATATAGACAATAGGGAGATCGATATTGATGAGCTCATGAAGTATGTAAAAGCACCCGATTTTCCTACAGGGGGTATTATACATGGTATTGAGGGCATTAAGGCAGGTATGCATACCGGCAGGGGCAGGGTAGTACTGCGCGGCCGTGTCACTGTTGAGACGACCAAGAACGGTAAAGAACAGATCATTATCACCGAAGTGCCTTACCAGGTAAGCCGGGATGCCCTCGCTGAAAAGATAGGCGCGCTTGTCAACAATAAAGTAATTGAAGGCATCACTCACGTGGCCAATGAATCCAATAAGGAAGGTACGCGTGTAGTAGTAGAGATCCGTCGGGATGCCGTGGCACAGGTGATCATCAACCAGTTGTATAAATACAGCGAACTGCAAACATCTTACGGTATCAATAATGTGGCGCTCGTCAATGGCCGTCCGCGTACACTGAATCTTAAAGACCTTATCTCTGAGTTCATCGCTTTCCGCCACGAGATAGTCGTGCGCCGTACTGAGTATGAGCTGCGCGAAGCTAAGAAGCGCGCCCATATCCTTGAAGGTTATATCATTGCGCTTGATCATCTTGATGAGGTGATTGCCCTTATCCGTAATTCAGCCAACCCTGAAATTGCAAAGGACGGGCTGATGACCAAATTCGGGATGAGCGAGATACAATCCAAGGCCGTGCTGGAGCTGCGCCTGCAGCGCCTCACCGGTATGGAGATACATAAGATCCGTGAAGAGCATGCCGAGTTGATGAAATTAATAGCAAGCCTGGAAGAGATCTTAGGCAACGAAGGTATGCGCTACCAGATCATCAAGGATGAGCTCACTGAAGTGCAGAAGAAATTTGGAGATACCCGCCGCACAGAGATACAATACCTCGCCGATGAAATGCGTATCGAAGACCTCATTGAAAAAGAAGACGTGGTGATCACGGTTTCTCACCTGGGGTATATCAAGCGTACATCTAACGACGAATATCGTTCTCAACGCCGTGGCGGTCGCGGTGCTATGGGTGGTAAAACAAGAGATGCCGACTATATCGAGCACCTGTTCGTAGCATCTACCCACCACACACTCATGTTCTTTACCGAAAAAGGCCGTTGTTTCTGGCTCAAGGTATATGAGATACCTGAAGCTGATAAGAATGGAAAGGGTAGGGCGATACAGAATATGATACAGATACCGGCCGACGATAAGATCCGTACGGTAATAGATGTACCGAAGCTGGAAGACGAAGATTTTATCAATTCCCACTTTGTAGTATTGTGTACCAAGAAGGGTATCATTAAGAAAACAAAACTCGCAGATTTCAGCCGCCCCCGTGCTAATGGCATTATTGCTATAACCGTTGAAGAGGGCGATGAACTGCTTGATGTATCACTCACTAAAGAAGGCTACTACATAATGATGGCTGTTAAATCCGGCAGAGCGATATGCTTCCCGCAGGATAAAGTACGGTCTACAGGCCGCGGCGCTATCGGTGTATTTGGCATAGAGCTGGATGAGAATAATGACGAAGTGATCGGTATGCTTTGTGTAGATAAGCACGATATCAATAAGCAGGTACTGGTAGTATCGGAAAATGGCCTGGGCAAGCGCACACCATTCCTGGAGAAAGTAGAGGAAAAAGAAGGTGATGCAGATAAGGCAGCAGAAACCGATCCGTACAACCTTGTATCAATAGAAGATGCAGATGGTAAAATGCAGAAATACCTCCTTTCTTACCGTGTCACTAATCGCGGTGGCAAGGGTGTGAAAACGATCAACATCACCGAAAAGACAGGTGCGCTTGTTGGCCTCGTAGGGGTAGAGAAAAATGACGACCTGATGATCACTTGTGAATCCGGCGTTACGATCCGCATGAAGGTATCTGCCATCCGCGAGGCAGGCAGGGCCACACAGGGCGTGAAACTCATCAATATCGATGAAGGCGACAGGATAGCAGCCATAGCACGCATAGCCGAGCAGGAAGATGATGATGCCGAAACTACGGAAGGTGTGGAAGGAGCAGAAGGAACAGAACCCGGCCCTGATGATCAGGCCACAGAAGGCGCTGCTGATGCCCCTGCAACAACAATAGAATAAGAATCGAAATAAATTGTAAACTTAATAGTAAACATAAAAATGAAAAAAGCCATTTTAATCATTGCTGCTGTCGGAGTTACTGTCCATGGCATGGCACAGGAAAAATATGTGGTATCTGCGCTTGTGGATGCAAACAAGGGACAATATGAAGAAGCAAAAGACGATATAGATAAGGCAATGGCAAATTCCGAAACGAAGGATAAGCCCAAAGCGCTGCTTGCAAAAGCCCAGATATATAACTCCCTGCAGAGCATGGACAAGTATAAGGCTCAAAACCCATACAGGGAAGGGGCCCAGGCTGCTATTAAGATAACGCAGGTCAAAGCCGACTACGAGAAAAATACAGTTGACAATATTCTTTTGGTAGATGGATTCTATTATTACAACGATGGCGTTAAAGCGTATAATGATTCGAAATTTGCCGATGCACTGGATCTCGTAAGCAACACCGTCAAGATACATGATCTGGACGGGGGTAAAAGGTTTGAAAAATTCTCCAAGATCAAAGCTTTCGATACCGTATACGCCCAGGCTTACCAGATAATGGCCAAATCTAATTACTACCTTGGCAAGTACGACGAGGCGCTTACTCAGTTGGTGGCGGTTAAAAATAACCCCATCACCCGCATCGCAAACGTATATGAATGCCTCATTGATGTATATCAGAAAAAAGGAAATACTACAGAGCAATTGCAAACGATACAGGAAGGCCGCAAATATTTTCCGGATGATGCCAATATCCGTAATTATGAGTTGAATTACTACATCAAGTCGGGTAATGAAGATGAGATCATAAAGAAGCTCGAAGATGCTGCCGTAAAAGAGCCTAATAATGCAGATATCCTGTTCAATATAGCTACTACCTACCTCACAATGGCCAGCCCTAAAGAAAAAGACAAACCAAAGCCGGCCAATGTCTCTGAACTTTATGCCAAATCTGAAAACGCTTTTCAGCGCACGTTAAAGTTAGCGCCCGAAAACGCTGTGTACAACTATAATTTCGGGGCCATGTATTATAACCAGGCGACCGACCTTAACGAACAGATGAACGCAATTACCGGCACATCTGATGCCGACCAGAAAAAATACGATAACCTGAAAACGCAACGCGATGGACTGTTTGACAAATCATTGCCTTACTTCGAGAAAGCGTACAGCATCTATTCTGCAAAAGAAACTGAACTGAAGGACGATGACCGCAGCACATACAAGCGCACGCTCATGGCTTTGCAGCAGATATACTCAAGGCAGAGCAAAATGGACAAGGCTGCTGAAATGAAGAAAAAATACGAATCCATTTAACTGAAAATTGTATAGGTTTTTTTGAAAGCCACAGAGTTCTACTGTGGCTTTCTTAGGTATATAATACCAATTAGACTAAATAATTCGGCATGATTTTTGCTGTGGTTAAGTATGGCAATCTTACTAACAGTTACGGTCAAAGAGACCGAAGAAGAACTGACAGCGTTACTTCGCAAATCAACCGCTGCAACCAAACCAAGA
>CAIRES010000023.1 GCA_903877645.1 uncultured Bacteroidota bacterium
ACCAATAACCTGGCCGCACTGGTAGAAGCCCTGAATTATTTTTACCAGGCTACAGGCAATGAGATCACTTTTGAATACATCCTCTTCAAGAACTTTAATGACAGCCTGAAGGATGCCGAAGACCTGATGAAGATATACAGGAAGGTGCCTGCAGACCTCATCAACATGATAGAATACAACCCGATAGACCAGGCGCGTTTTGAAAAGCCTGATGAAGTGAGGACCGAAGAATTTATGAACTTCCTTACCGAGAACAGGGTGAATGTGCGCCTGCGCCGCAGCCGTGGCAAGGATATAGATGCAGCCTGTGGGCAACTAGCCAACGTGGACCATGCATCGGCACCTGATATGGTGGAATAGAAAGGGAAAATGATCAGATATTATTAACATACCCACGGCCGCGCCGTGGGTTTTGTAATAGCATAAAGCCTTATCTTTAACTTATGGGGAAGGGCAAGCGCGGGAGCAATAAATTCACGAAGTTTTTGAAGGTGCTGGGGCCGGGGCTTATTACCGGGGCCAGTGACGATGATCCTTCGGGCATTGCCACTTATTCGCAGGCCGGGGCGCAGTACGGCCTTACTACCCTGTGGACAGCACTGATCACTTTTCCTTTAATGGCCTCGATACAGGAAATGTGTGCCCGCATAGGGCTTGCTACCTCGCAGGGCCTCACTACTATTCTGAAGCTGCACTACCCCAAATGGGTGCTATATGTTATGGTGCTGTTCAGTTTCCCGGCTATCATTATGAACATCGGTGCAGATATAGCCGGCATGGGCGCTGTGGCCAATCTTATTTTTCCTAAAATAGATGCCGCTTTTTTTAGTGTGTTGTTCACTATGTTGTTGCTGGTATGCATCATACTGTTTCCTTACAAGAAAATTGCATCCATACTGAAATACCTCGCCATGATATTGCTGGTATATCTTATTGTACCCTTCTTTGCAAAGACCGACTGGCATGCAGTTTTGAAGGAGACATTCATACCGCACATCACCTGGAATAAAGATTATTTGGCCATCCTAGTAGGTATATTGGGCACGACGATATCTCCGTACCTTTTCTTCTGGCAAACGAATATGGAAGTGGAGGAACTGGAACAGAAACAACTACAGCAAAAGCAGGTGATCATATCGAGCCGACGAATGTTCAGAGATATGAGGGCAGATGTGAATATTGGTATGCTGTTCTCTAACCTGGTGATGTTCTTTATTATTCTCACCACGGGGTCTGTATTGGCCGCAGGTGGTGTGCATAAAATAGATACAGTAGAGCAGGCTGCACAAGCATTAAAGCCGCTGGCTGGGGATATGGCGTATTATCTTTTCGCCTTCGGCGTGATCGGTACCGGTCTGTTGGCGATACCGGTATTAAGTGGGGCGTTGTCGTATATATTTTCAGAGACGTTCGGATTGAAGATGGGGCTGGATAAAAAATTTCATGAGGCCAAAGGTTTTTATATCATCATTGCTATATCACTCATCGCCGGCCTGTGTATGAACTATGTAGGGCTGAGCCCGATGAAGGCCCTGTTGTATTCTGCTATACTATATGGCCTTACAGCCCCGGTCATTATCGCTATCATATTGCACATCTGCAACAACAAGAGCATCATGGGCGGGCATGTGAATGGCAAGCGGGCCAATATACTGGGTTTCAGCACTTTTGTACTGATGACAGTAGCTGCTGTGGCATTGCTGTACTTTCAGTTTACCTGATAAACCAATAGTTATGAAACAAGTATTTTTTCGCTCGGTTATTATCTCATTTTTAGCAGCAATTCTTATTGAAACCCGATGTTATCTAAAGATGTGGCGTCTCGATTTTTATTCGGCTGGTGAATTCTTTTCTATACTAACGTTCACTCTGTTCATTTTTTTGGTTGTATTTCCGGCGCATTTGCTCATTTTAAAGTTAATAAAAGAACGGGAAGTGTTTCAAATAAAAGCCCGCGTATTAGTTGGGCTATTATCTTTAGTGGCGTCTGTTTTTATTATTTACATTGATGATGAGCACACTCTTGTAAAATTTTCAGAATTAGGCACTATAGTCGGAGTTTTTGTATGTGCGAGTTTAATATTCCTCATCTCTTCATTTATTTTTTTGGTCGCAAAACGGAAGTTATAAACTCTCATTAGAAGAATCGTAAACAGTTTTTGCAAGGTCGCGCATAGAGGGGCGGCAAATAGCTGGTTCCAGCGTATACATAGAGGCTTATATGCATAATATTTAGTAACTTGTATTCTAATATAAGATACCTCCTGATGTTTTTGACCAAAAGAACTGCATATAGTCCAATCTTTGCGTTTATTTTTTGTTTATGCATGCCCTTTATTGCTGTCGCACAGCAGAGCGGTACGCATGCCTCTGTTTATTTAAAATCAGGGATGGTATCACCTGTTGCCAATGCGGGCAGGTGGCTGGATAGTGTGCATCATTTACCGGTGCATACAGAGCCGCTTGAAGCATTGATCCACTTCAGTACCTTGCCTACGGCCGCGCAAAAGGCATCTTTGAAGCAGCAGGGTATAACGCTGATGGATTATGTGCCGGATAATACTTATGTGGCTTTGGTGAAACCACTGGCCGCAAAAGAGGCCGTAATGGCAGCGCCGGTATACAGCATCATAGATATAAAGCCGGACTGGAAAGCGGACCCGTATGTATGGGATAACGTAGCTAGCCAGAAAGGGACAGTGCAGGCATTGATCTCTTTTTACCCCGGTATTGATGCTGCGGAGATCAGGCAATTCATAGCCCGGACAGGAGGTTCTGTTGTTTCTTCTCCCTTTGAGCAATATGGCTCTTATAAAGTGTCTATTTCTGGAGCAAAACTACACTCGGTAGCGCAATGGTATGGGGTACGGTATATGAGCCCGGTAACAGATATTGTTCCGCTTGATCTGCAATCGCGCCCTGCGGTGAAGGGTAATGTAGCAGTGGCATCACCACTTATGGGGGGCTATGGGCTTACGGGTGCAGGCGTTACTGTGGGGGTAGGGGATAATTCATCAGGCATTTATCATGCCGATATCAATGACCGCATCGTCAATTTCAACCCAGGCCCGCTGAGCAATCATGGTGAGCATGTGAATGGTATAGTAGGCGGCGCGGCGAATATAGACCCCCTTGCAGCAGGCATGGCATCGCATGTGCAACTGATAGATCATCTTTACGACCTTATATTGCCGGCTACAGGCGCGCTGTACCATGATTACAACATGACGATCACCAATAACTCTTACGAGATCGTGGAGGGGAATTGTGGTTATGCGGGTACGTATGACGTGTATTCTCAATTCCTGGATACACTTTCTGTGCAATACCCTTTTGTGCAGCATGTGTTTGCATCGGGGAATGATGGGTCTCACAACTGTATGCCATACCCACCGGGCTTTGCTACGGTAGGTGGTGGTTACCAGCCGGCAAAGGACATAATAGTAGTAGGTAGCATCACTGATTTCCTGTACCAGGCAAGTGACGAATCGAGAGGGCCTGTGAAAGATGGCCGTATAAAGCCGGATATTGTTGCGATAGGGTTGGGGGCATATTCTACAGTTGGTATAGACAATTATGAATGGGCGGCGGGCACCAGTATGGCATCGCCACAGGTGGCGGGTGGATTGGCCTTATTGACACAACATTACAAGGAATTGAGCTTTGGAGTGCAGCCAAGAGCTGATGTGCTGAAGACCCTGTTGCTGAACGGGGCTATGGACTTGGGTAATCCAGGCCCGGATTTCACTTATGGATTTGGGGTGATGGATCTAAACCGTTCTCTGCAAATGATGGACAATCTCCATTACACCAGCAATACGATCGCAAACGGTGATTCCCAAACCATCAACATTACTGTGCCTGCAAATACCGGGCAACTAAAGGTGATGCTGTGCTGGAACGATGTGCCCGCCAGCCCAGTAGCCACCAAAGCATTAGTAAATGACCTGGACCTGAGTGTGAGCGACCCGGCCTCATCCATCTATCTGCCCCTGGTGCCTGACCATACACCAGGCAACGTAAATAATGTTGCCACCCAGCAAGCTGATCATCTTAATAATGTGGAGCAGGTGACGATCAATAGCCCTGCTGCAGGAACCTATGCAGTAAAGGTAAAAGGTTATAGCATCCCTTCGGGGCCGCAGCAATATGTGGTGGCATATGACTTTGTACCCAAGGCAATGCAACTTACCTTCCCGCTGGGCGGCGAGCAGTTGAATAATGTAAATAACCCCGGTGATAGCCTTCGTGTGTTTTGGGATGCGACAACAGATGGTAACACATTTAAAGTTGAATTCTCTGCTACCGGTGGAGTGCTATGGGCCACCTTGTCCGATACTATTGCTGCTGCCGAAAGGCATTTTGATTTTCCGCCGCCTGCTGTCAATTCGGGCAATTGCCTGATCCGTTTATCAAGGAATAACACCGGTGAAGTGGCTACATCAGGCAAATTTGCGATCAACACACAACCGGTGGTGGTGCCCGATACAGCTCAATGCCCCGGCTACATCAATATACATTGGGCAGCTATACCTAATGCGACTAAATACTACCTGCTGAAGAAGGTGGGATTTTATATGCAAGTGGTAGACTCAGTTGCAGATACTGCTTATTCGTTCACGGGCATACCTTTAAATACGACTTCTTATGTAGCAGTGCAGCCCGTGATCAACAGTATGCCGGCTTACCGCAGCGTGGCGCTGAGCATGACACCCAATGCGGGTAATTGCACACTACCTGTATCGGCGGGCGATATCATGATCGATAAAATAGTGGCCCCGCAGAATGGCAGGATGTATACCAGCTCACAGTTTGTAGCTACTACGTTCACAAAAGTGCAACTGCGCAATTTATACAGGGCGCCGTGCAGCAATTATTCGATCTCTTACCAGGTGAATAGCGGGGCATGGACTTCTTTGACCGGTTCCGGGCCTATACCCGGCAATGGTACTATAGTGGTGAGTATACCCGGCCTGCCTTTTGAATTTCCCGGTACTTACCATGTGTTGATGGCTGTACATAATCTTGACCTCACAGACCCGCAGCCGCATAACGATACCCTTGCATTTACCGTACTTAACATCCTTAATGACTCACTTGATCTCACTACGCCATTCTCGGATGATTTCGAGACGATGCCGGTAGTATCTGTAAATCATGATACCGTAGGCATGTCGCCAAACGGGCACTGGGACTATTTCAATGCCAATGATTCGGGTAGGGTGCGGTCGTTTGTGAGTGACGATATCACTATAAGTGGCAGCAGGTCTATGAGCCTTGATGATAACCAGTGTGCGCACGCAGGCAGCCTTAATACTTTTGTTGGCACATTCAATCTGGCCCGTTACGACACGTCATCGGCGGAGGTGAGGCTGGACTTTGATTATCTGCTCCATGGTACACCCAAGGCAGCAGCGGGAAATATAGTAACCGCCAGGGGGACTGATACTGCAGGCTGGCAACCATTATATGCCTACAATTTAAACGCCTATCCGGGTTTTATAACCCATGTACAGTCGCTCTCGCTTACCGATGTATTAAGGGCTTCAGGCAAAGATTTTTCATCGAGTACGCAGGTGTCTTTCGGGCAGAGCGATACCTCGCTGATCTCTGCTGTAAGTTATGGCAATGGCATTACGCTGGATAATTTCAAAATGTACACAGTTGTCAATGATGCAGCGATGATGAGTGTGGTATCGCCGCTGCCCAGTAATTGCGGCCTTCCTTCTCCACAGCCACTAGTAGTACAACTGCACAATGGCGTTAACCACACTTTATACAATGTGCAGGTGTCTTATACACTTGATGGGGGTACTGTGTATACGGATAACATAGACTCTATAGCTGCCAAAGCGACGATCGATCATACCTTCGCGCAAGAGCTGGCTGTGCCTCCGGGATCAACACATACAGTTAACACATGGCTCATTGCTACCGGTGACAGCTATGCCGCCAATGATAGTATCCTTAGTTATCACTTCAGAAACAGCCTTATCATTAACGCCTTCCCGTACCTCGAAGACTTTGAACAGGGCGACGGTGGCTATTTCAGCGATGGCTTTAAGAATTCGTGGCAGTATGGCACACCTGCTACCGGCAAAGTATACAAAGCTGCAAGCGGCTCAAAGGCATGGAAGACCAATCTCACCGGCAATTATAACAACCTGGAATTGTCTTATCTGTATTCCCCTTGCTTTGATATTTCTTCACTCACCAATCCTATGCTCAGCTTCAGCGCAGCTATGGCTATAGAGAACTGCGGGCCCGCTACACTATGTGATGCAGGATGGGTGGAATATTCATATGACGGTGAGCTCTGGACAAAACTTGGCATAACCGGTCAGGGCACCAACTGGTACGATTCTTCTTTTGATGTATGGAATGAGGAAGGATTTACCCGCTGGCATGTGGCCTCTATTCCATTGCCTGTTTCAGCGCCGGGGCAAGTCGTTCATTTTAGATTTGTGATGTCTGCAGATCCCGGTGTTACTTTTGACGGGATGAGCATTGATGATATTCATGTGTATGACCGGAAGTACGGCATATACCCTGCTGCTGGTGTTACCGTGCTCTCTCAAAATCTTAGCGGCAACTCATGGATCGACTACACCACCGGCAACCAGCTATTGGCTTCTGTACAGCCAAACGGGCAGGATATAGCGAATACGGAGGCGACCCTCTACCGGCAGGATGCCATAATCAACCCCGGGGCTACACAGTATGTGATGCCCCGCAGTTATACTGTTAAAGCAGGGGAGCCACCTTCGAGTACTACAGACATGAGGTTTTACCTGTTGGATAGCGAGGTGGTGCGCGAGCTGAACGATACCGGTTGTGCATCCTGTACCCGTGCGCCCGATGCCTATTCATTGGGCATCACGCAGTATGACCATCCGGGCAATGCTACACTGGAAAATGGCACACTGAATGATGATACCGGAGGGGTGTTTACTTATTATCCTTACAAAGACGTGAAGTGGGTGCCCTATGACCAGGGCTACTATGCCGAGATACAGGCAAGACCATTTTCGGAATTCTGGTTCAATGATGGTGGCCCTACCGCCTCGTTCCCTGCGGGTGTGGATTACCTGTATTTTACTGCATACCGCAATGGTAAGAATGCGCAGGCAGCCTGGTATTCGCTTATAGATACGGCAGTGCACTTATACACCGTGGAGCGGTCTTTAGACAACGTAGTGTTTGATACTGTAGCTAATATAACGCCAAAAATATTGCATGCCGCACAGTATGTAATTACAGATACGGCCGCTGTTGCTAATGCCGATACTTTGTATTACAGGCTACAGTGGACGATGCCCGGCAAAACAACTGTGTATTCATCGCCCATACGAGAAGTGCGTACCACTGATTCTGCTGTGGGGCAGATCACCTTCAATGCCTATATGATCGATCATCAAAGCGTATACACCACCTGGTCTTCTGCAATAGACGGGCTTACCGATCATTACATACTGGAGCGGGGTATTGCGTCCTATCCGTATGATACAATAGCTATAGTAGCATCACTGCACGGCTATGGGCTGAATTACAATTATACCGACAAGCCGGGCAGGCAACTGCCAGAGGGCATGCCTGTACACTACAGGCTTACAGCCGTGCTGCACGACACTTCGTTAGTGCAACCGCCTGTGCAAACGGTAGCTTGGGTGGATGGCAGCGCAATAGCCAATATTTATCCTGATCCTACCCATGATGGCAGGTTTGCAATACAGTGGGAAGCAGATGCAGGCACAGTAATGAACATCAGTATAACTGATGCTGTGGGGAAACGAATCTACCAGTCTACGGCAAAGGCTACGCAGTGGAACAATACAACGTCGATACAAACGCTTTCTTATCCAAGAGGTATCTATTTTGTAAAGATGGAAGTAGGGGGTAAGACCTTTGTGAAGAAGTTGGTGTATGAGTGATACGAGAAATGATATAAAAAAGACAACGCCCCGA
>CAIRES010000024.1 GCA_903877645.1 uncultured Bacteroidota bacterium
ATCTTCACAGTACACTCTTGCCATGTAGCGTGGAACAACGGGCCGTGCTATGGCGATACATTGCAACTGCGCATGGGCGGTGATTCGACCGGTGCTACTTATTACTGGACCGGTCCTCTTGGCTTTACGAGTGTGCTGCATAATCCATTCAGGTATCCTGCTGTATGGACAGATACGGGGCTGTACCATTGCTACAAAACGATTGGTGGCATCATTGATACAGACAGTACGTATGTGATCATTCATCCACGGCCTATAGTTACCGCTACGAACAACGGGCCATTGTGCTCGGGCATGATAGATACTTTATTACTGAATTCCACATCATCAATAGCAGGCAGCACATTTGCATGGTCTGGCCCACCATCTTATACCTCTTCTGCCCAGAACCCAACTATCCCCGGCTTCAACGGAGCCAATGTAGGTTCATACCGTGTGATCGTGACCACGTCATTCGGGTGTAAGGATACTGCGTATACGACGGCAGATACGATACCGCGTCCAATAGCCCCTGTGATCACCGACCCATCACCATATTGCCAGGGCAAACCATTTGTACCGTTCACAGTAGGGCATCCTACAGGCAGTACGGTGTATTGGTATGCAGGCCCTGTAGGCGGCACAGGTAGCACTACAGCATCTACAGTGTCTACTACGGTTCCGGGCTATTATACAGTATATGCGAGCGATAAGATAGGCAGTTGCGAGAGCATCAGGTCGTCTTACACGGTACGCATCATTACTACGCCTCTTGCACCTGTAGTTACCGGCCCATTGGATTATTGCCAGTACATGGGCCCTGTAGTTCCGCTGCATGCATTCATTGATCCGACCGGCACAGCGGACTGGTATAACGCAGCCACAGGTGGCACAGCTACAACGACAGAAACACTACCTAACATCAATGTAGCAGGTGTGTATCACTACTGGGTGAGCCAGACAGACAGCTCATGCGAAAGCCCACGCACCCCTGTAACTATAAACATCCATCCGAAACCAAATCCGCCGATCATTACGCACCAGCAGTATTGCCAGTTCAAGACACCGGCAGCAGTGATCGCTACAGCAAGCACCGCTGGTGATGCACTGACGTGGTATGGCCCGGGAGTAACTCCGGGTTCATCAGTAGCGCCAACGCCAAATACATCAATAGCGCCTGCGTTTGATACCTTCTATGTACACGAGACCTCTACGTTTATTGGATCGCCAACCGTAGCTTGTATCAGCGACAGCGCGATGGATGTAGTTCCGATCATACTGAAACCGGCGCCACCGGTGCCTGCAGATCAGAAGTACTGCCAGAGAGATGGTGTAGTGGCTATGAACTATTCAGTAGACAGCTTTGCAGGATCTACACTGAACTGGTATGATGACCATGGTGGCGCGATAGCTCCAACACCACAGGCAAACACATTTGACAATCCGGGCAGCCAGTCGTGGTTTGTGAGCCAGACCTTCAACGGATGTGAGAGCGACAGCGTTAAAATATCAGCGATGATCGTATACAAACCTGAGTTCACTATTACGTCAAGGAGCGCTTATGTATGCCAGTTCGATTCAGTAACGGTATCGTACAACGGCCCTGTGCTGCCACCACTGGCAGGCTACCACTGGACATTACCGGATGGCGCTAAAACAGTAGCAGGGACCAACCTGTACCAGCCATCGATAGTCGTTGAATTTGATTCATCGAACCTCAACAACTTTGTGATACTGACAGCGAGTGACGACAGTGGTTTCTGCCATACAGATACCAGCCTGTACATCAATGTGATAGCACAGCCAAACCTGAACCTGTACACGAAAGCAGATGTATGTCTTGGAGATACCACCTTGCTGGCATTGTCTCAAAGAACACCTGGAACGTATGCGTTCACCTGGTACGTGGATGGTGTGTTGCTGGGTATCTCGCCTGACATTAGCGTTATATCAGCAAGCTCGAACAGCGGAGGCCCATACCTGATCAAATGGATAGACAGCGGCCGCCACGTGATAGAGATCACCTCGGCTACTCATGAAGGATGTGCATCAGCGCCTGCCTTTGATTCGGTATATGTACACTCATTGCCCAGCGCGCAGTTCACATACTCGATACCAAACGGCAAATCGACCTTGTGCCTGGAGGATAGTGTACAGTTCTCAGCAAGTATGAAGAATTATAATTACTCCTACAACTGGGCTCCTGACCACTTCTTCAACAACACGAACACGTCAACGATCTGGGGTACAGTACAGCAGTCGCAGAGTATAGTGACACTGACTGTTACTGATCCGTTCGGATGTTCGGCATCGAGCAGCCTGGAGCTGGATCCGGAGACCTGTTGTACAGTAGTTTTCCCGAATGCATTTGCACCGGGGTCTACAACATCGAACGGAGAGAACAGCAAATTCCACCCGGTATGTGCAGGCTACCATAGGTTCCACATGTTCCGTATCGCGAACCGCTGGGGCCAGACGATCTATGAATCAGCGAACAGCGCAGATGCATCATGGGATGGTAACTACAACGGCGTACCACAGGATATGGGTGTATACTACTACTACGTGAAGTATGACTGCGGTGGCAACACAATAGAAGAGAAAGGTGATGTAACACTGATCAGGTAATACATCGCTCATTAACATAAACAGGAAAGCCACTCAGTAGAGTGGCTTTCCTGTTGTATTTGAGTCTGGAAGAGATCGCTAAAAGGTATAAGCCTTGATGTATTGCATTTTCGTGTGTTCCTTATCGCTGGTTACCTCGTAATAATCGTAGAACGTAGTATCGCCCGGCATCTTGAAGCCGATGATATAGGTATATGGCCCGTCTCCTTTGCGTATAGCAGGTTTCAGGTCTTCTCCTCCCTTGGGCATAGACATCACGCCTTCGGCAAAGTTAGGCCCATACTCAGCATCCACATCATAGGCCCCCGAGGTGACCTCACTGTCTGCGATGACCTTTATGGTGTACGTAAAATGGTTTAAAGGATCGCCTGTGATCGGGGTACTTACAGATGCGACCAGTGTGCCCGGCTTAGGGAATACCTTTGGTTTTTCCTTTTTGTCGTTACCGGCATTATTGCAGCTAGCAAATGCAGCAAGAGCAATGACGGAGCATAAGAGGGCTGTTTTTTTCATCAGGCGCAAAAATAAGGCAGGAAACGATCACTCCCTTGCAGGGTGAGCATTTTTTAATGCAGGGATTTGCCGAAAAATATTATTTTTATGCGTATTCTAATTCATCATTAATGAGAAACAAAATAAGCCTGAAATGGGCAATACCGGTTATGGCCATTAGTACACAGTTATTGAGCGGCAGCTACAGTAGTGCAGCTCCCACACCTATATCTAAAACAGACAGTGCTGCGATAGTGGCAGATGGCTATGATCCAAACTTCAATGTATTGGCACAATCATTTGGCGACCTGCAGATGCTGCGCTACCAGGTGCCGGGTTTTAAAGATCTGACGGTAAAGCAAAAACAGCTTTCATACTACCTGTACGAAGCTGCACTGTGTGGCAGGGATATGATCTATGACCAGAAAAGCAAGTACGGCATATTGATACGTAAAACGCTGGAGGCAGTGTATGGTTCCTATTACGGCAATAGGAACTCGGCAGAGTGGAAACAATTTGAAGTGTATTGTGGAAGGTTCTGGTTCAGTAATGGTAACCATCATCATTACAGCAATGAAAAATTCATACCCGGATGCAGCTACGAATACTTTGCGGCGCTGGTGAAAAACAGCGACCTCTCTCACCTGCCTTTAAAGAGCGGTGAGACCGTAGATGCATTCCTGGCAAGGATAAAACCTATTGTGTATGACAGGAACTTTGAGCCAAAGGTAGTGGACCTGCGCCCTGATGTGGACAACATAGTGAACTCCTCCAACAACTTCTATGAAGGGGTAACACAGCAAGAAGTTGAAGACTACTACTCTAAATTTGATACAAAAGGAAATGCGCCATCATGGGGGCTGAACAGCAAATTGATGAAGGAAAATGGCCGGATCGTGGAGCATACCTGGAAGAGCGGTGGTATGTATGGCGGCGCTATAGACCGTATAGTGGGCTGGTTGCAGAAAGCATCGGGAGTGGCAGAAGACCCCCAACAGAAGAAAGTGCTGGACCTGCTCATAGCCTTTTATGTAACGGGTGACCTGAAAGTATGGGACGACTATAACATTGCATGGACGGACGATAAGGGCTCACGCATAGATGCCGTGAATGGTTTCATCGAAGTGTACCTGGATGCTATAGGCAAGAAGGGTAGCTTTGAAAGCACCGTATCGCTGAAGGACATGGAAGAGACCAAGCGCATAGAGGCTATAGCGGCACAGGCACAGTGGTTTGAAGACAATTCGACGATAGCTGCCGAGCATAAGAAAAAAACGGTAAAGGGCATCACTGCAAAAGCGATAACGGTGATCGTGGAGAGCGGCGATGCGGCGCCAAGTACCCCTATAGGCATCAACCTGCCTAATGCCGAATGGATACGTAAGGATTACGGTTCTAAATCGGTATCACTGAGCAATATCATACACTCTTACAACCTGGTGAGTGCAGGCAGCGGTATGCTGGATGAATTTGCCACCAACGATACGGTAATGCAGCGCCTGAAAAAGTATGGCGCCCTTGCGGGCGACCTGCATACTGATATGCACGAATGTATAGGCCATGCATCGGGACAGATAAACCCGGGTGTGGAAACAACCGACAAGACGCTGAAGAACTACGCCAGTTGCCTGGAAGAAGCACGTGCCGACCTCGTAGGGCTGTACTACATCATGGACCAGAAGCTGGTAGAGATAGGTGTAATGCCGGACATGGACGTAGCTAAAGCTGAGTATGACAGCTACATGATGAATGGCCTGATGACACAGCTTACCCGCCTGAAACCGGGAGAGCAACTGGAAGAAGCCCACATGCGCAACCGCGCTGTGGTAGCACACTGGGCTTTTGAGCATGGCGCAAAAGACAATGTAGTGGCAATGGTGAAGAAGAACGGCAAGACCTATGTGCAGGTAAATGACTACGCCAAACTGCGTGAACTCTTTGGCCAGTTGCTGAAGGAGATACAGCGGATAAAATCAGAAGGGGATTATAATGCAGGAAAAGCCCTAGTAGAGAACTACGGTGTTAAAGTAGATCCCGTGCTGCACAAGGAAATACTGGAACGCTTTGCGAAACTGAACATAAAGCCATACCGTGGATTTATACAACCGAAACTGGTGCCTGTAAAGACCGGTACCGAGATCACGGATGTAATAGTGGAATACCCGGACAACTTCTACCAGCAAATGCTGGAGTATGGTAAGAACTATAGCTTCCTGCCGGTGAAGAATTAAGTACAAAGATGACTACAATAAGATAAGGTGGCCATGCGCCACCCTATCTTATTATTATAGTTGTTTCTGCATCCTACTTATGTATCGTTGCCTTATGGTTTTGTACTGTTATTTTATAGCGAGCCAAATAGGCATCAGCAAGAACAGTAACACTTTTTCCATGAAGGCTCGCCGGCTTTTTCACGGGAGCTTTACGAACAAGCTCATCAATTTTTTTGCTAACTGTATTTCTTAGTTTTTCAGGCACTATTTTGTTTTCATCTGTAAAACCCCGTACATCGTAGAAGCCGCGGTACTCGTAGAAAACGGCTTTTCCTTTTTTGTCGATTACAACGTTGTTCATGTTTATGCTGTATTCGCCATCAGGCAATTGGTTCAGTTCATTCGTAAGTTGATTAAGGATGTATTCTTCGAAGGCTCCGTCTTTCCAGGCAGGCAGAACAGTTACAGAATCAGACCTGTATATCTTTTCGCCATTCATTTTCATTGGCACGGCATCGAAAGAGACTATTTTCTGTACTTCTTTTCCCGTTACAGGATCGGTCATAGTTACAGTATCGGGGCCGTATGGTATTGCATACTCAAACTTATTACCCCTATAAGTAACCACATTCCCTTTCTTCTCAAACTTCTGCGAGAAGCTGTCTTTGGAAAAGCAGAGGAGGCATACCAGCGCTACAGGTACAAATACAAGCATTTTACTTTTGGCCAAAGCGGACGAATTTCGTGTGAGCATAACGATCCTGTTTTTTATGGGTGAACGATTAAATGAATGAGAAAGAGATGGGGCAGACCGCAGCATGGCCTGCTCTACCAGGAAGCGGGCATAGACCTGCGGCTGCGGTGCGGCCACACTATCGGCCTGGTATTCGTGTACGAGCAGCAAGCGTTTATTATACATATACACCAGCGGATGGAACCAGAAAATGATCTTTGCTAATTGGAGTAGTACCACATCGGCAATATGGAACAGGGTGCTGTGCCTGCTTTCATGCGACAGGATCATCTGCCACTCCTCCCCGCTGTACTGCGCCCTGCTGCAAACGAACAGTGTATTTCGGAAGGAGAACGGAGTATGCTCCTTGCCTGTTTCAATGATGGCCCAGTTGCCCTGTATTACCTTATTGCCTGCGCGGCTATACCTGCCAAGCTTAATTATATCTATACAGCAGATAGTTAGCGCAACAACCGCACCCAGGCAATAGGTTACAGTTAGCCATACGCTCCAATCTATTTCTGCGGCCGGTGTGCCGGCATCCATAATCGTTTGCTTGGCCGCGATCACCCGTGCTACAGGGTCCAGCCCACTTGTGGCCGGTATGGCGCCGTAATCGTGCCACTGCAGCATGGGGAGCAAAGCCCCCAGCACGAAAGTAGCCAGCAGGTAAAACCTGTTGTAGCTATGGTAGCTTTCCCTGCGCAGGAAGATATCGTAAGATAGCAGGCTAATGAGCCAGATAGCGGTAGCATTTAAGAGATATTGCAGCATATCATTTCGTTTTAGTGATACAAATGATTTGTCTTACTTTTTATCCAGTGTCTTAAGAATATCATTCAGTTCCTTCAGGTTCATATCCTCACTTTCCACGAGGAAGCTCACCAGCATCTTCGGCGAGCCGCTGAAGTATTTCTCCACGAGGCTCTTTACGCCATGCTGTGCATAGTCTTCTTTGGCTATGATGGGGAAGTATTCGTGTGTTTTGCCGTAAGCCTTATGGTCTACAAAGCCTTTTTTCTCGAGTATGCGCACCACCGAAGACACTGTGCTGTGTGGCATATCAGGGTCGCCCAGCTTGTCTATGATGTCGCGCACCACACAGCGGTCCAGCTGCCAGATGATGTGCATCACTTCTTCTTCGGCCTTGGTGAGTGTAGGTAATGTCTTATTCCGTTTCATAACGTAAAATTACGTTACAAAACGGAATAACCAAATTTATTTTTTAAAAAGAGTGAATTTTCTGCTTGGAAACCGCTGTCAGGGAGTATCATTACTTGCTATTGCAAACCGGCAATTATGCTAAAGAAACTGGTTCCGCTCCGGGGACGCAATACTCTAAACATAGCCCACGGTTTTAACCGTGGGGAAAGAATCAAAACAACCCCGGAACCGTTTCAACGGTTTAGCGTACTCGTAAACGGTTAAAACCGTTGTTGCCATGTTGTGTATATTATACCCACGGTTAAAACCGTGGGCTATGTTAGATCACTCAGTGGCTTTATTAGTTCTTGTCTTTCACTTCATCAGAATAGAAATAGTCGTTCCATATTTTATTGCTGATGGTATTGGTAGGGTGGTACTGCTCGTATTTTTCTATGATGGGCCTTGCATCTTTGTACCGCACCCAGAAGATAGCCTGCACACCACGAAACTCGCCTGCCTCGCCATAGATCTCGCGTAAGGGCGCTATGCCGGTGATCTCCACTTGTGTCTTGCCGGTAGCAGGGTCAAACGTCCAGTCTTCGAGTATACGGTACTTGCGAAACGCGCTATAGTTGATGTCGTGATGTATTATTTTCATCACTTCCTTACCATCCACCGGGTCTAACATAATTACTGTGTCCGGCTTCGAGGTCAGCATTTCAAGAAGTCGCTCCTTCTTCAGTTTGGTAGTAAAAGAATGGTCTATATTAGAATAGAGAGTAAGTTTACTTGTTTTAAAGGCATTCACCCATAGTTCTACCAAAGTGGTATCGGTGCTCACATCGGTCATGTGGTGCTTTACAGTGTCTTCCTGTTCACTCATGTCTATCACGCGTGTAGTTTGTTTCTTCCATACCCCCGGCTTTATTGCAAAGCCTTTATAGGAAACGGACAGCATGCAAAATGTCGCAAGCGAAAAGAGCAACAATTTTTTAGCAGCAACATTCTGAGTATGCATGTGATTCTTTTTTAAGGATAAGAAATAGAATGATCTCGGATGACTATAGTTAATGTTATGAAAGGTTCCGTCAGCATGGCATATACAGCCTTGCCTCGTTTTTTAATGGGGTGTGCCTGCATCTTGGGCATTAGTTCTTCTACCCTGTGTCTCACGGCTTCGCGTAGTGGCATCACTATTGGGCCATTACTTCTGCTACTAATGCATCGCCACTCCTGGTCGTCAAAATATACTACCTTACCTTTTTTATCAATGATGATGTTTTTCAGCAGCAGGGAATATTCGCCATTCGGCAACGCGGAGAGTATATCCTGTATGCCACTCAGCACATAATCGCGAAAGGAAAGCTGGCCCGGCTGCGTGATCACTTCTTTTTCGGTTACCTGTATCAGCGGCTGATCATTAAAGGCCAGGGGTTGCCGCTCATCCACCGCAATAATAGCCTTGATGGTGTCTTTAATGCGTTTGTCTTCAAGACGGTACAGCGTGTGTGTGAACCCCGAAAAGGTAATAGTGTCGCCATGCACTACTTCCTTTGTTTGTGTAGTATCGAACTGCGCAAATGCAGTACACGACAGCAGGCAGAGTATTGCCAGGAACGTAACCCTAAGTTTATTCCGATCAACCATAAGCAGGTAGTTACTATAATATTACAAAATAGTATTGAGAATAAAAAAAGAGGCTATCCGTGGATAGCCTCTTGAATAAATGCGGGAAAGTATCGGGATCAATGATTCGCTTTAAACTTCTTCACAGCTTCAGTGAGCCTTGGCACTACTTCCATCGCATCGCCCAGTACACCGTAGTCGGCTGCCTTAAAGAAAGGCGCTTCAGGGTCTTTGTTGATGACAACGATGGTCTTGCTGCCATTCACACCTGCAAGGTGCTGTATAGCGCCTGATATGCCTACTGCAATATATAGGTTGGGGCGTATAGTACCACCTGTCTGGCCTACGTGCTCGCCATGCGGGCGCCAGTGGCTGTCGCCTACAGGGCGGCTACAGGCTGTTGCTGCGCCCAGCTCTTTGGCCAGGTCTTCCAGTACATACCAGTTCTCAGGGCCCTTCATACCGCGGCCACCGCTCACTACCAGCTCAGCTTCAGAGAGTGGTACACTGCCCGATGCCTTGGCTACATCCTTCACCTGTACAGAGAAGTCTTTATCTTCAAAGGCCACATCCAGTTTTTCAACTGTTGCTGTGCCTTCGCCTTTTACAACTGGGTAGGTATTCGGCATCAGGGTGATCACTTTTATATCGCTGGTCACATTCACAAAGGCGAATGCCTTGCCGGAGAATACATTTTTCTTGACCACGAAGCCCTTGCCCAGGTCGGGGTAAGAAACCGCGCCGGCCACCAGGCCGGCTTTCAGGCGGGCAGCCACACGTGGCGTTACTGCCTTGCCTACTGTATCGTGCAGGCCCACGATCACCTTCGCGCTTTCTTTCTGCGCGGCAGTGATCATCACCTTGGTATAGGCACGGGAGTTAAAATTATCGAGGCGGCCATCAGTGGTATGCAATACCTTCTGAGCGCCATAGGCGCCGAGCGCCTGCATCGCATCATCGCCCACATTGCCGGTAGCTACCGCAGTAACTGTAGTGCCTGTGCTTTTAGCGATGTTAGCAGCATATTGAATAGCCTCCAGAGATTTCTTCTTGAATATGCCCTGTGTATGTTCAACTAAAACGAGTACGCTCATTGTATTTGTAAATTAAGTCAAAAGTTAAAAGTCAAAACCTAAACGTGAGTAACGTGTGCCATTAGCTGATCAGCTAATCAAATAACCTTAGCCTCCGTGTGCAGCAGGTTCACCAGTTCATCCATGTTGTCTGCAGCTATCATTTTCACACCTGTTTTTGCAGGTGGCAACTCATAGCCTACTATGGTAGTGAGTGCATCTATCGCAGCAGCCGGAACCACTTTTAGCGGCTTGGTACGTGCGGCCATGATACCGCGCATATTAGGTATGCGGGCTTCGGCAACACCCTTCTGGCAACTGATGGCCAGTGGCAGGCTGCAGGTGTCGGTTTCTTCGCCGCCTTCTATTTCGCGGGTCACAGTGGCTGTGGTGCCGGCAATGTCTATCTTGGCCGCAAAGCCCAGGTAGTTCATATCCAGCAGTTCGGCTACCATAGCGCCTACTGAGCCATTGTTATAGTCTATTGATTCTTTACCCAGCAATACCAGGTCATAGCCGCCTGTTTTGGCATATTCGGCGATCTGTGCTGCCACGGCGTAGGTGTCGTTGCTATCAGCGTCTATACGAATGGCCTCATCGCCACCTAGGGCGAGGGCTTTGCGTATCACAGGCTCGGCATCGGCCTTGCCTACAGTAATGAGGTGCACATCGGTAGCGGCACCGCTTTCCTTCAGTTCCAGCGCGCGTACCAGTGCATACCACTCATCATACGGATTGATGATGAAGGTAACACCCTGTGTGCTGAAATGTGTGTTGTTGTCGCTAAAAGCGACCTTAGTGGTGGTGTCTGGCACCGGGCAGATACAAACTAATATTTTCATCTTAAGTCAGTAGTTAATAGTCATTCCCGACAAGCTATCTGGACTAAAAGATCCTGTAACCTGAATGGGAGTGCAAAAGTAGGCAAAAATCGATTAACCTGATTCGCCGTATATTCTTCTTTGGTAGTGCCACCCCGCAAAAAAGGAGCCAACCGGCTCCTTTTTTAATATAAATTGTTTTGAGTTATTATTTAGCGTTGTTCACCTTGTCATTCAGGTCTATATCTACAAGGATGCGGCCGCAATGTTCGCACACGATGATCTTTTTGTGCTGGCGTATTTCGCTCTGGCGCTGCGGGGGGATCACATTGAAGCAACCACCACATGAGTCGCGCATGATCGGCACTACAGCCAGGCCATTGCGATAGCTGCTGCGGATGCGGTCGTAGGCGCTCAACAGGCGTGGGTCTACTTTTTCTTTAGCCTCGGCCGATTTCTTAGCCAGTGCCTTTTCTTCTTTATCAGTATCGGCAGTGATCTTTTCCAGTTCAGTACGCTTTACTTTCAGCGACTCCTCTACTACCTGTATCTTCTCTTCGGTTTTCAGGCGTGCGTTGGTACGGTCCTTCAGTTCGTAAGTGGCATCTTTGATGTGCTTATCATTCAGCTTCACTTCCAGCTCCTGCATTTCCATTTCCTTAGAGATGGCTTCGAACTCACGGTTGTTCTTTACATTGTCCTGTTGCTTCTCATATTTCTTGATGAGGGCCAGAGCATCCTTCTTCGCATTGCTCTTGGTCTCGACGAAGGTATTGATGTTGCCTATTTCTGCGTCTATATTATTGATACGTGTTTGCAGACCTGCGATCTCATCTTCCAGGTCTTTAACTTCCATTGGCAATTCACCTTTCAACGTCTTGATATCGTCTATCTTAGAGTCTATCTTTTGTAAGGCAAGTACCGCGGTCAGTTTTTCTTCAACCGAAAAGTCTTTTACTGAAGCCATTTGCTAAAAATATTTTACAGGATTGGTGGATGAATTTGATAAAAGGACTGCAAATGTAGGGAATTTTTCCTTAAGTATTGCCTCAAATATTTCACCGGTATACTGCTCACTTTCATAGTGCCCTATATCAGCTATGATGATTTTTCCTTCTGCGTCGAAAAATTGGTGATATTTATAGTCGGCGGTCACAAAAACATCTGCCCCGGCACATATAGCGTCATTCAGTAAAAAGCTGCCCGATCCGCCACATATAGCTACTTTTTGTATTTTTTTACCACTCAATTCAGTATGACGTATTATGCCTGCTTTCATTTGTTGTTTCAGCAAGCCGAGAAAGGCAGTTTCGTCCATCGGCTGGGGTAGCGTGCCCACCATTCCGGCGCCTATCTGCTGGTTGGCATTGGGCAGGGGGATCAGTTCGTAAGCCACTTCCTCGTATGGATGGGTGCTGAACAAGGCACGCAATACCGCAGCCTGTTGGTGTCTTTCTACCAGCACTTCTATTTTTACCTCATCCACCCATTCCCGCTTGCCCCCCGCTTCACCAATGGCCGGGGTAGCATCTTCCGCCGCCCTGAAGGTGCCTGTTCCTGGAGCGTTAAAGCTGCATTCGCTGTATTTGCCCACATGCCCGGCTCCCGCCGCAAACAGGGCTTCCAATACTTTTGGAGCGGCTTCCATTGGGGCGTAGGTATATAATTTGCTCAGGGTATCCGTTTTAGGCGCCAGGATCTTAATATTGGTCAATCCCAGCTTTTCAGCGATCTTGGCATTCACACCGGTATACATATTATCCAGGTTGGTGTGCGCAGCATAGATAATGATGTCGTTCTTGATGGCCTTGTACACTATTCGCTCCACATAGTTACGACCGGTAATACGCTTCAGTCCGCTGAAGATGACCGGGTGGTGGCACACCACCATATTACAACCGCGGGCTATGGCCTCATCCAGCACCTGCTCGGTCACATCCAGGGTAATGAGCACCCCTGTTAGTTCATCAGAGTTATTCCCTACCTGTAGTCCGCTATTATCATAGCTTTCCTGGTAGATAAGTGGCGCTACTGCTTCTATTGCTGCGGTAATGTCTTTTACTTGCACGATTTAAGCTTTGTCCCAAAGATAGCTATTTATATAGCCTGTGGCAGAGTGGCTGGTGGCCAAGTTTTATCATTAATTAACACTATTTTATTTTTTGAATAGCTAATATTGCAGCCGTAAGACCGTCATGACGAATACGAAGCAATATATATTACAGTGTTTGGGCATACTTTTGCTCCTATGCGGCTATTTTCTGAGCGATCAGCCGGATAGTCTTTCTGTAATGCATTTTGATCCTAATCCTGCCTGTCCTACTGTAATCACTAAGGGCGTAAGCGATAATGATATTTTTGCAGCAGTTGCTTCAGACTCTACCCCCAACAACACTACCCGCAAAACAAACGTACCCAAATACGTTTCCTTTGAAATAATTCTGCCGCATACCGGTGGTTATATTTTTCATCCGATGCCGCCTGTTATCTATACATGCGCCCTGCCGGAACGCTACAATTATCTTTTTTACGAAGAGATCAACCCGCCACCTCCCAAGGCCTGCTAAAAGCTATATTATCAGCCTGTTGGCTTGATAATTTTGGAACTTCCAGTCTAATCTTAAAATCAAAAGGCATGCTTCATCATAAGCTTGCAAAAGGTATATGCTCTCTATGCTGCATGTATTTCTTGCAAACACACTCTATATATGCACAGAATAATTATTTGTCACCTGCCGATACTGTGCGCCTGGAATTAAAACAGGCCGAAAAAATGTTTCTCGATAATAACCTGCAACTTCTTGCAGCGCATTACAATGTACAATCGGCGCAGGAGCTGGTACTACAGGCTAAGAAATGGGATAACCCTACATTGAACACCGATCAGAATGTGTATACCAACGGTCATTTCTTTCAGCACGGTACCGATGCCGGTGGCAATCCGCAGGGAGAAGTATATGTGCAGGTGCAACAACTTATCAAGACAGCAGGCAAGCGTGGCAAGCAGGTAGACCTTGCCCGTACCAATGTGAACCTGGCCGACTGGCAATTCAAAAGCGTGATGCGCAGCCTCAGGGCCACGCTCATCAAGGATTACTACACCGTAGCCCAATTGCAGGGTAATACCCGCCTGTATAGCGAGAATATGGAGCAGCTGAATAAACTACTGAATGCCCAGAAAGCAGAATTCAATGCAGGGAACATTGCCAAAAAGGAGTACCTGCGCATACAGGCGCTTATCATCAGCCTGCAGCAGGATATGACCGGCAATGCAAAGAATATGAATGATGCCCAGGCCGAACTGAAAACCGTACTTGGCATTACCGGTAATAAATTCATTCTGCCTGTGCTGCCCGAGACAGAACAGCCGGAGATACCTGCTGCCAATATCCTGCAACTGGTGGACTCTGCAAAGCGCTACAATACCGACTACCAGCAGGAGGTGTACCAACTGCAATATAACCGGCAGAACCTGCGCCTGCAAAAAGCACTGTCTGTTCCTGACCTTACCGTTGGGCCTGAGTTCGACCAGAATGCCAACTATACACCCAATTATTATGGCCTCAGTATCTCCTTGCCGCTACCGGTTTGGGACAGGAACCAGGGCAATATAAAATCGGTAAAGGCGCAGGTAAAGCAAGAGGAAGCCTTAGTCACCTCGGCCGACCAGAAACTGCAAAACGATGTGATGAACGCTTACCAGAACCTGTTGTACATGAACAGGCTCAGTTCTGACAACAATACGCAGTTTTACAAAGATTATTACGAGCTGCAAAAGAACATACTGGAGAGCTATAACAATCGCCAGATCAGCCTCATAGAATTTCTTGAATATTTTAACGACTACCAGGACGTGAGGCAGAAGCAGTTGCAGCAAATGCTGGACCTGAGGCTGGCCAAAGAAGACCTGAATGATGTGGTAGGTATAGACATTGTACAATAACAAAAAAAAAGATCATGAAAAGCAAATATTTTATAGCAGCAGTGTTAGCAGGTTTTACGGTGCTCACTTCATGTAGTGAGCATAAGGAACAGCCGGCTGATACCAACAAGAAGTTTATACTCAGCGATACCATGCGCCACATGATAGAACTGGATACGGTGCGCGATTGCAATATATCTGATGAGCTGTCATTGAGCGGCGTTGTTGCATTCAACGACAATAATGTGGTGAAGGTATTTCCGCGCAGCAGTGGCCAGGTGACGGAGGCAAAAGTATCGCTCGGAGACAAAGTAACCAAAGGACAGGTACTGGCCATCATACACAGCGCCGATGTGGCAGGCAACTATAGCGACCTCAGCAGCGCTAATGCCGACCTCTCTATTGCCAAACGCCAGATGGACAATGCGGAGTCGTTGTACAAAAGCGGTATCAGCAGTGAGAAGGAATACAACGAGGCTAAGCAGAATTATGAAAAGGCACTGGCAGCAAAAGGTAAGATACAATCTGTCATCAGCATCAATGGTGGCGGTAAGACCAATGCAGGCGGCGAATATGTAGTCACTGCGCCTATAGATGGTTATGTGGTAGAGAAGAAGGTAACTGCAGGCTCCTTTATCCGCCCGGATATGGGAGATAACCTGTTCACTATCTCTGATCTCAAGAGCATATGGGTATACGCCAATGTGTATGAAGCCGACATTTCCAAGATCAAAGAAGGCTACCCCGTACAGGTACTGCCGCTGTCTTATCCCGGTAAGGTATTTACTGGCAAAGTGGATAAAGTAAGTGAAGTGCTGGACCCACAAAGCAAGGCCATGAAGGTGCGCATCAACCTCGATAATAAGGACATGCTCCTGAAGCCGGACATGTTTGCCAAGGTACTTGTCGAAAATGAAGAAGGCGCAAAAGCGATATGCATTCCCACTTCATCGCTCATTCCCGAAGAAGGAAAGAACTATGTAGTAGTGTATAAGAACGACAGTGACCTGAAAGTGGCACAGGTAGAAGTGATCAAGACGGTTGGCCCGCGCACGTTCATTCAAAGCGGTGTGACCGTTGGCGACAGGCTGATCAGCAAGAACCAGATACTTATATTTAATCAGTTGTCGGGCCAGTAAGGCACGGCAATAAGCCAAAACACGACTAATGAATAAGCTCATAAAGCAGATCATATATTTCTCACTGCGGCACAGGTACATTGTGTTCTTTATGACCGCAGTGCTGGCGGTTATCGGTTATATATGCTATAAGGATACCCCCATAGAAACATTCCCGGATGTAACCAATACGCAGATCATCATCATCACACAATGGCCGGGCCGCAGTGCCGAGGAAGTGGAGAAATTTGTAACCATTCCGCTTGAAACAGCACTGAACTCCGTACAAAGTAAGATCAATCTGCGATCTACTTCCTGTTTCGGTTTGTCATATATCCGGCTCATTTTTGATGATAACATCGACGATGCGTTTGCCCGTCAGCAGGTGTTTACCCGTATAGGTAATGCCGATCTGCCCGATGGCATATCGCCTGAGGTAGAGCCGCCATATGGCCCTACCGGCGAGATATATCGCTACACGTTGCAAAGCAAGACCAAGAACATCCGCGACCTGAATACGATACAGGAATGGGTGCTGGACAGGCAGTTCAAATCAGTTCCCGGGGTGGCAGATGTCAATACCTTCAGCGGTGGCGAAAAAATATACGAAATTAGGGTGAACCCTAATGAGATACTCAACTACGGGCTTACCTCGCTGGATGTATTCAATGCTGTATCAAAGAGCAACATCAATGTGGGTGGCGATGTGCTGGAGCAGAACGGCCAGGCATTCATCATACGTGGCATAGGGTTGCTCAACGACATCAATGAGATCAACAACGTGATCGTGACCAAGGTAAATGGGGTGCCCATACTGGTAAAGAACCTCGCCACAGTGGTAGAGACAGAAAAGCCCCGCCTGGGTGATGTGAAGCACGATAAGGACGAGGATGTGGTGGAAGGCATCATAGTGATGCGCAAGGGTGAGAATGCGGCTGAAGTCCTGGCGGGAATACATGAGAAGGTAAAAGAGCTCAATGAGAATGTACTGCCCAAGGATGTGAAGATAGTACCGTTTTATGACCGCAGCGACCTCATGAACTATGCCACGCATACGGTATTGCACAACCTGTTTGAGGGCATCATACTCGTTACTCTCATCGTGCTCATCTTTATGGCCGACTGGCGCACCACGCTCATTGTGGGCATCATCGTGCCGCTGGCATTGCTGTTTGCCTTTATGCTCATGCGCATGAGAGGCATGACCGCCAACCTGCTCTCCATGGGTGCGGTCGACTTTGGTATCATCATAGATGGTGCGGTCGTCATGGTGGAAGGCCTGTTTGTGGCGCTCGATCACCGGGCGCGTGAGGTAGGCATGGAGCGGTTCAATAAGCTGGCCAAGCTGGGCCTCTTCAAAAATGTAGGTACAGAAATGGGCAAGGCCATCTTCTTCTCCAAGATCATTATCCTTACCTGCCTCATACCCATCTTTGCATTCCAGAAGGTGGAAGGCAAGATGTTCTCTCCACTGGCATACACACTCGGCTTTGCATTGCTGGGAGCGCTTATCTATACGCTTACGCTTGTGCCTGCGATATCCAGCATACTACTGCGAAAGAATGTGAAGGAAAAGCATAATCCTGTGGTCAACTTCTTTGAGAAGTACATTATGATGGCCTTCCGCAAGGTATATGCCCGTCCGCGCACCAGTATCATTGTGGCTTTATCTGTAATGACGCTCAGTTTTTTCTCAGCCCGATTTCTCGGCTCCGAATTTTTGCCCGAACTTGATGAAGGTGCACTGTGGGTAAAAGGCCAGTTGCCCATGAGCGCCTCGCTGGACGAATCGAACCAGATCAGCCGTAAAATGATGACCATACTGGAGCAATTCCCCGAGGTGAAGCATACGATGGCCCAGGTAGGGCGTACCGTGGACGGCACTGACCCCAAAGGGTTCTTCAATATAGAAATAGCTGTAGACCTGAAGCAGAAAGAAGACTGGCCCAAAGGCGTGACCACAGAGAGCCTGATAGATGCTATGGATAAGCAACTGAGCAAGATACCCGGCATACTCTACAACTACTCGCAACCCATCAGGGACAATGTGGAAGAGGCTGTGGCTGGTGTGCCTGCATCTCTTGCCGTAAAGATATTCGGCAAAGACTTTGGTAAGCTTGATACCCTGGCTGATCAGGTAATGGCGCAATTGAAGACGGTGCAGGGTGTGGAAGACCTCGGTGTACTCCGCAACCTCGGCCAGCCGGAATTCCGTATAGAGCTCAACCAGCAAAAAATGGCTTTGTACGGTGTGAGTATCGCCGATGCCAACTCTGTGATCGAAATGGCCATTGGAGGCAAGGCTGCTACCCAGCTTTATGAAGGCGAGCGCAAATTTGACATAAGGGTGCGCTACGATAAGGAGTTCAGAAACACACAGGAGAAGATCGAGAACCTGATGGTGCCTACACAAGACAATACCCGCATACCACTAAAGGAAATATCAGACATTAAGGTGCTTACCGGCCCGTCATTTGTATATCGCGATAATAACGCACGTTACATACCTGTAAAGTTCTCGATCCGTGGCCGCGACCTCGGCAGCACTATAGCTGAGGCGCAAAAGAAGGTAGCGGCAAATGTGAAACTTCCTCATGGTTATACCATGACATGGAACGGCGAATTTGAGAATGCACAACGCGCATCCAAAACGCTTGGACGTGTGGTGCCACTTTGCCTTGTAGCCATCTTCCTGTTGCTGTTCATTACTTATGGCAATGGTAAAGATGCCCTGCTCACCATCATGAACGTGCCTTTTGCCCTTATTGGGGGCATACTGGCATTGCTCATCACCCGTATGAACTTCAGCATCAGTGCCGGTATTGGCTTCATTGCCCTCTTTGGGGTCTGTATCCAGAACGGGGTTATCCTCATAAGTGTATTCCGGAAGAACCTGGAGCAAAAGATGCATATTGATGCTGCTATTGCCACAGGCGTACAATCCCGTATACGACCTGTAGTGATGACCGCTCTTATGGCAGCTATAGGCCTGCTACCTGCGGCCATAAGTACCGGCATAGGTTCTGAAACACAAAAGCCGCTGGCGATAGTGGTAATAGGTGGGCTCATCACCTCTACCATACTCACGCTGCTCATCTTGCCTGTTATATACAGTATCTCCTACAATCTTACCCACAAACGAGAAAACAGGAAGCTATTGCGTAAAATAGGCATCATCAGCAAGCCATCCGGAGCAGGTGATATACCGGATACCAATATGCCCGGTAGCGACAATGTGTAGTATTGCACTTCATGACGGCAATTAAAGCAAAAAAATTATCTTTGCTTTTATGCAACTATTAGACGGAGTACTCGTATCGGCTCATATAAAGGAGCAAATAAAGCAGGAAGTAAAGGAATGGCAGGCAGGAGGTGGTAAACAACCGCACCTGGCTGCCGTTCTTGTAGGCAATAACCCTGCCAGTGAGGCCTATGTAGGCTCCAAGGTGAAGCACTGCGAAGAGCTGGGCTTCGGATCTACATTGGTGAGGTTTGATGCCACTATTACTGAGGCGCAACTCATTAAAGAAGTAGAACGCCTGAATAACGACGACAATGTAGACGGAATATTGGTGCAATTGCCCTTGCCGGGCCACATATCCGGTGATTCGGTGATCAACGCTATCAATCCTGATAAGGATGTGGATGGCTTTCATCCCATATCACAGGGCAGGATGCTGCTTGGGCAGCCTTCGTTTCTCCCTGCTACGCCTTATGGTATCATGCTGATGCTGGAATACTACAAGATCAGCACAGCAGGTATGCATTGCGTGGTGATAGGCCGCAGCAATATTGTAGGCACACCGATGACCATACTGATGAGCCGCAATAGTGATCCCGGTAATGCCACCGTGACCATGTGCCACTCCAAAACAAAGAACCTGAAGGACTTTACCCTCAACGCCGACATCATCATCGCCGCCATAGGCAGGCCGAAGTATGTGACCGCAGATATGGTAAAGCCCGGTGCCATCATAATAGACGTAGGCATCAACCGTATAGATGATGCCACGAAGAAGAGCGGCAGCCGCCTGGTGGGCGATGTGGACTTCGATAATGTAGCGCCGCTGTGCAGCTATATTACCCCTGTGCCTAAGGGCGTAGGTCTGATGACCATTTGCGGCCTGATGAAGAACACGCTGCTTGCGGCAAAATTGAGAACGGGAAAAAAATAGTATTGCCATTGTAGTTAGTATAGATAGTAGTGAGATAAGTGAAATGGAAACTTTGGAAATAAAGACGAGCATATCGTACCCGGTAATGGAGCACTTCTACACCCTGCAGGGTGAGGGGTTGCATACCGGTAAGGCTGCCTACTTCGTTCGCCTGGGCGGGTGCGATGTAGGCTGTGTGTGGTGCGATGTAAAAGACAGTTGGGATGCCTCAAAACATCCCTTGATGACCACTGAAGAGATAGTAGCCTCCGCTGCACAATACGATGGCCGTATAGCCGTGATCACAGGTGGCGAGCCTTGTATGCACGACCTGGGTGCGCTTTGCGATGCCCTGCATGATGCCGGCTTTGCCACACATATCGAAACCTCTGGAGCGCACCCACTTAGTGGCGCATTGGACTGGATAACCCTCTCGCCTAAGAAATTCAAGGCTCCCCTTGAAGATTGCCTGGCAAAGGCCAGCGAACTGAAAGTGGTGGTGTTTAACAAGTCAGACTTTGAATGGGCAGAACAACATGCAGCCAAAGTAGGCAGCAGTTGCCTCCTGTACCTGCAGCCCGAATGGAGCAAGCACGATATGATGACACCATTAATTATCGACTACATTAAGAAACATCCCGAATGGCAATTATCTTTACAAACACATAAATACATAAACATACCATAGCATGACGTGGATACAGATCATCATTCTCAGCATAATAGAAGGTATCACTGAATTCCTTCCCATTTCCTCTACCGGCCACATGATCATCGCCAGCTCTATCATGGGCATCGAGGAAAACGAATTCACCAAGCTGTTTGAAGTGTGTGTGCAGCTCGGGGCCATCCTTGCCGTGGTGGTGCTGTTCTGGAAGAAGTTCTTCGACCGCAACCGGATGAAGTTCTACTTCAAGCTCATCTTTGCTGTATTCCCCGTGCTCATCCTTGGCTTTGCCTTCTCCAAAAAAATAGATAAGCTACTCGAAAGCCCTGTTACCGTAGCCTGCGCGCTGCTGATAGGCGGCATAGTGCTGCTGTTTGTAGATACCTTATTTAAGAAACCGGAAGTAGACAATGATCACCACCTTACTTACCAGAAGGCATTTATGATAGGTCTGTGGCAGGTACTGGCCATGATCCCAGGCACCAGCCGCAGCGCGGCCACCATCATAGGTGGTATGCAGCAAAAGCTTACACGTAGGTTTGCCGCCGAATTCTCTTTCTTCCTTGCAGTGCCTACCATGATGGCCGCCACAGGCTACAAACTGCTGCAAAGCTACCACCACGACCAGGTAACAAGGACGGCTGCCGATTCCATCTTCAATTCGCAGAACATGACCTACCTGCTCGTAGGAAACATCATCGCCTTCGTTATCGCTATGATAGCCATCAAAACGCTTATCCACTATCTGCAGAAGCACACCCTTCGCGCCTTTGGTGTATACCGCATCATAGCAGCGGGCGTTATCTTCCTGCTCATGTACCAGGGCATCATCAAAAAAGAAACGCCTAAGGATGCACCTGCAGCTACTGTGACTGTGTATAAAGCCCACAACACAGCCCAATAGTAGCAGTCATCTCGCAGTGCAACGGAGAAATCTCCTGAGCATGTGCTATTTGCTTAATAGTACGAAGCTTAACCGAATACTAAGGCAACGGCTTTCTATAAGTATTAAAAACAGCGATCACGATAACATCATTACCATGTATCTCGTAGATGATCACGTAGGGAAATGAATGTAGCTTTATATCTCGAAGTTTATCCTTCGGTGAAATGAAGCCGTAATATTCGGGATGGCTGGCGATCTTCAGGTAGGTATCATACAATTCAGATAAAAAAATGCTCCGCTAATCCGGCTTGTTGTTCTTCATAATAGTTGCAGGCATTATCGGTATGTTGCTCTGCTACGGTAGTTACAATAAGGTTGTAACTCATTTCTTACCCAGTTTTGCTTTTACGCGTTCCATAGATTCCTCCAATGGGAAACCCTTTACTTTTCCTGATAGATAATCAGCGCTTGTTTTTCGGAAAGTATCCAATGTGGCTTCGTCATAAACACGATCTTCTTCTACGTCATTTTCCACCAAAACGTATATAGCCTGCAATTTCTTATCATCAGCATGATCTATGTACTCGTGTAACTTTTCCTTTACCAATGCGCTGGTCATAACCTGGATATTTTGCTAATGCAAATTTACTGAAAAAAACAGAAATATCCTTAATAAAGCCCAATAGCAGCAACTCCTCGCAGTGCAACGGAGAGGTCTCCCGAACCTTTGCAAAAAGCTTAATAGTAAGGTGTTCGTGTTCTTACTTTTAAACACAAAAGGTTACATGCTTCGTACAACCCCGACCCTAAGGAGGAAGCTTTGGTAATCATGTACGATCATAAAATATGGATATGGGATAATTTCCCCCTTTAGGGTCGGGGTTGCCTCGCGCAGGACACTTGCAATGAGTTGCCAAACAAATCCGTGATTCAGAGATTGCCACTGTCTTTGCTGTCTCAACAATGACCTCCTGTAGGGCGCTCGTATGTGTGCCAATATTACATCATAAATCATCAAAAAGGTGATTATTTTCCTGGTTCAGGTACTCTCCCTCAAAATACCCTCAAAAAGCACCTAAACCCGCACCCGGCCTACAAACTATTTTCTATGACAGACACCCACGTGTCTATGACAGCGCGGAAAGCGCGCTGTCATAGACATTCGATTTGCTCGTTTAAATAACCCTCCCGACCTTTATGCCGTAAAAGGCAATAGCCCTCATGCTTAAATACAACACAACTAAACGCTTTTTGTCATCCCGAGTAGGAGGGATATACACGTGCAGTACTCATTGAAAAAATAGCGTGCATCAGTGGATTATTTTGGTTCATAGAAAATGGATTCTACCTGGAGTGAGCGAATGAGTATAGATGCCTCGTACCTCGGCAAGAAAGTGATGCCCTGCGCAAAGATATTGCACAAGTGCGCAAGAATGTAGCAAAAATATCTCCTCGAAATAACCTAACTAATTGATAATCAAAGTCCCGATAGCTATCGGGACGAAAAACAAAAAATTTCATTAAAAATTGCGCAAAAACCACCAAAACCAAATAATACCCTATATTTGTTCTATCAACTCGGTTTGTTATGGCTTAGGCACAATATTTTCTGGCCTTTAAGCAAAATGGCAAACACTTTAATTTCTTTAGCATAATTATTAAAATTTTCATGGAATACAATACTACACGGAGCAAACTGCTCATGCCTGAATATGGACGTAATGTCCAAAAAATGATCGAATACCTGGTGACCATTGAGGACAGGCAGAAACGCCTGAGCCAGGCCGAGGTGATCATAGAGCTGATGGGTACACTGAACCCACACCTTAAAACGATAGAAGATTACAAACACAAACTCTGGGACCACCTGTTCCAGATGACCGATTTCAACCTAGATGTGGATGCGCCTTATCCGTGCCCCACAGCCGAGATGATCTATAAGAAACCTGAGGTGCTGCCTTACCCGAAGAGCAACATCAAGCACCGCCACCTGGGCCGCAACCTGGAGTCGCTGCTGGGCAAGGCGATGGTAGAGGAGAATGAAGAAAAGAAGCATGGCCTCACACAGGCAGTAGGCTACTACATGAAGCTGGCTTATGCCAACTGGCACCGTGAGCCGGTACACGACGACATGATCAAGAACGAACTGGCGGAGATCACCGGCGGGCAACTGAAGTACACTACAGGCGGCTATCGCGTGCATGTGGACCCGCTGCCGATAGTGAACCCCAATCAGCGCTTCAAACGCAACAACCAGAACAACCGCAACTTTAAGGGCAACCAGCAGAGCGGTAATGTGCAGCAGGGCGGCAATGTGCAGGGCGGTAACAACCAGCGCAACTTCCGCGATAACAATAATGCCGGTGGCAACAATGGCGGATACGGCAACAATTTCAACAAGAACAGGAAATTCAATAAGAACAAAAACAAACCGGGTGGTTTATGAACGCTTTCGAGATCCGCGGAGGCCAACCGCTGAAAGGAGCCATTACTCCGCAGGGAGCTAAGAATGAAGCATTACAGGTACTGTGTGCCGCGCTACTCACTGATGAGCGCGTAACGCTGACCAATGTGCCCGACATCATAGATGTGAATACGCTCATAGAGCTGCTCTTTGATATGGGGGTGCAGGTGGAGCGGCCATCGCCCAACACCGTGGTACTGCAGGCCAAAGACATAGACCCTGATTATTTCACCACGCATGCGTTCCGTAAGAAGTCGGGCAAGCTGCGGGGCACGGTGATGCTGGCAGGGCCGCTGCTGGCGCGCTTTCGCAAGGCATACATACCACAGCCCGGTGGTGACAAAATAGGCCGCCGCAGACTGGACACGCACATACGTGGCTTTGAAAAGATGGGTGTGGACTTTGTGTATGATATAGACAACCAGATGTTCAGCCTCGATGCCGTGAAGCTGAAAGGGGTGAAGATACTGATGGAAGAACCCTCTATCACAGGCACTGCCAACCTGATCATGGCGGCTGTAATGGCCGAGGGTACGACCACCATTTACAATGCAGCCTGTGAGCCGTACATACAACAGCTATGCCGTATGCTCATCAGTATGGGGGCCAACATCAGCGGCCTCAGCACCAACCTGCTTACCATAGAAGGTGTGACAAAGTTGGGTGGCTGTGAGCACCGCCTTCTGGCTGATATGATAGAGGTGGGCTCCTTCATAGGGCTTGCCGCAATGACGCAAAGCGAGATCACGATAAAGAATGTGGGCATAGAGCACCTGGGCCTGATACCTGATACCTTCCAGCACCTGGGCATAGAGCTTACTATACAGGGCGATGATATATACATACCGGCGCAGGAGCATTACCGGATACAGAAATTCATAGATGGGTCGATACTTACCGTATATGATCATCCGTGGCCGGGCCTTACGCCTGATCTGCTGAGCATAGTGCTGGTGCTGGCCACACAGGCCAGGGGTACGGTGCTGGTGCACCAGAAGATGTTTGAGAGCCGCCTCTTCTTCGTGGATAAGCTGATAGAAATGGGCGCGCAGATAGTGCTTTGCGACCCGCACCGCGCGGTAGTGATAGGGCTGGACCGGCAGGTGCCACTCAGGGGCATCAATATGGTGTCGCCGGATATACGTGCGGGTGTGGCGCTGCTGATAGCAGCACTCTCGGCAACGGGTAAGAGCACGATACAGAACATTCACCAGATAGACCGTGGCTATGAGCGCATAGACGAGCGGCTGAATGCGCTGGGTGCAGATATAAAAAGGATCAATTATAATGTAGGATAGTGTTGTTAAGGCCACCACATAGGCACATAGGCACATAGACCACATAGTCTATGTTGTCTCAACTGAGTGAGGGTTAAGTTCCGTAGCATGAGTTGTTCATTTGCTATGTGGTATATGTGCCTATGTGGTGGGATTTCTCATAAAGCAGGTGTTTTAATTTGTTGTTGTGCATGGCTATTACCATTAACTTTGCGGCCCGATGAATCTGGAGGTGCTGCAGGGTCTTTATCAGAATGACATCCGTATAAAACACATAACGGCAGGGATGAGTATGCCCGGCCATTACCTGCGCCTGTATCTTGACAACCTCCGTGGCTCAGCGATCAACTTCATCGCCTGCGCCGTATGGCAAAATACAGATGCCAATCACGTATTCATACTGAATGACAAAGAAGAGGCCGCCTACTTCCATAATGATATGGAACACCTCACTAAGGCGCTCGATGTATGCTTCTTTCCCGATTCTTTTAAGCGCATCGGCAACTTCAATGAACTGAACAGCAGCCATGTGATGCTGCGCACTGAGGCACTCACAAAGTTTGCCCCGGCGCGCAAAGCAGCCAGCACTACCGTAAGAAAGAAGATATTGGTTACCTATCCGGAGGCACTCTTTGAAAAAGTTGTGAACCCTTCCTCACTGACGGATAATATGATCAGCATAAAGGTGAGTGAGAACCTGGCGCTGGATGCACTGCTGGAGCGGTTTGTGACATTGGGTTTCAGACGGGAAGACTTTGTGTATGAGCCGGGGCAGTTTGCGATGCGCGGCGGTATACTGGATATTTATTCCTTCGGGAATGAGCACCCATACCGCATAGAGTTGTTTGGTAACGAGGTGGACAGCATCAGGATATTCAACCCGGAGACACAGCTATCAGAGCGCAAGCTGCTGCAGGTATCCATACTGCCGAACATAGAAACGAAATTTGAAGCGCAGGAAAAGATATCGCTGCTCGACTTTCTACCCGAGAATACAGTGATATGGGCCAAAGACCTCTCTTTCACGATAGGGCGTATCAACAAGATGGTGAACGACCTGCCGGAGAAAATGGAGATAGGCCAGGTGGCCATAGACCACGAGGAGGAGATGCTGAAGGAGATATCGAAGGCAGACTTTGAGACAGATGGCAGTTGGCAGGGGAAAGTAAAGAAGCGGCACATCATAGAGTGGTACAACCATTCGATAGAGAAGATGACGGGAGATGCGGTGGATGAAACCTTTTTGTATGCCACCGAGGAGCAGCCTGTATTCAACAGGCAGTTTGGTATGCTGATAGGTGATCTGCAAAAACGGATCGCAGAAAAGTATGTGCCGTACATATTCGCAGAGAACCCCAAGCAACTGGAACGACTCAGGAGCATATTTGATGACCTGAATGCAGGCATCACCTTTGTGCCCGTGCCGACGGCTATCAGCAAGGGTTTTATTGACCATGAAAAGAAAGCGATCTGCTATACCGATCACCAGATATTTCAGCGCTACCATAAGTACAACGTAAAACAGGCCTACAGCAAGGGCAAGGCGCTGACGCTACGCATGCTGCGGGAACTAACTCCAGGCGATTATGTGACGCACATAGACCACGGTGTGGGTGTATATAGCGGCTTGCAGAAGATAGAGGTGAACGGCAATATGCAGGAGGCCATACGCATACTGTACAAAGACAACGATGTACTGTATGTGAACATTAACTCGTTGCACAAAATAAGCAAGTACACGGGCAAGGAAGGCACACAGCCGCGGGTGAACAAGCTGGGCAGCGATGCGTGGCAGAAGCTGAAGAGCAAGACCAAGAAGCAGGTAAAGGATATAGCGGCAGACCTCATTAAGCTGTATGCTAAGCGGAAGGCGTCGGAGGGATTTTCCTTTTCGCCGGACACTTATCTGCAGACAGAGCTGGAGGCTTCCTTCTTTTATGAGGATACGCCTGACCAGGGCAAGGCTGTGGCTGATGTGAAGCGCGATATGGAATCACCCTCGCCGATGGACCGACTGGTATGTGGCGATGTGGGCTTTGGAAAGACGGAAGTCGCAGTTCGTGCTGCTTTCAAAGCAGTGGCAGACAGCAAACAGGCAGCGGTGCTGGTGCCTACTACTATCCTGGCTTTTCAGCACTACAATACCTTCATGGAGCGGCTGAAGGATTTCCCTTGCAACATAGATTATGTGAATAGGTTTCGGTCGGCAAAGGAAAAGAAGGAGATATTTAAGAAGCTGGAAGAAGGCAAGATAGATATAGTGATCGGTACACACGGGCTGCTGGGAAAGGATGTGAAGTTTAAAGACCTGGGCATACTGATCATAGATGAGGAGCAGAAATTTGGTGTGGGCTCGAAGGAAAAACTGAGGGAACTGAAAGCGAGTGTGGATACACTGACATTGACGGCTACACCAATACCGCGTACACTGCAGTTCTCGCTGATGAATGCCCGCGACCTGAGCATCATCAACACACCGCCTCCTAACAGGCAGCCGGTGCATACAGAGGTGCTGGTGTTTGATGAGTACGCTATACGCGATGCTTTGTATTTTGAGGCGGAGCGTGGCGGGCAGGTTTTCTTTGTCCACAACAGGGTACAGAGCCTGCCGGAGATGGCTACATTGCTGCGCAATCTGTGCCCCGACCTGAGTATAGGTATGGCGCACGGACAGATGGAAGGGCATCAGTTGGAACAGGCACTATTCAAATTCATAGAGAAAGAGTACGATGTGCTTTGCTGTACCAATATTGTGGAGAGCGGCGTGGATATAGCCAATGCGAATACCATCATTATTAATAATGCCCATCAATTCGGGTTGAGTGACCTGCACCAGTTGAGGGGCAGGGTAGGGCGTAGTAATAAGAAAGCCTTCTGCTACCTGGTAGCGCCACCTATGAGCCTGCTGCCCGGCGATAGCCGTAAGCGTTTGCAGACGTTGGAACAGTTCAATGAGCTGGGCAGCGGTTTCCAGATAGCAATGCGCGACCTGGACATACGCGGGGCAGGCAACCTGCTGGGTGGCGAGCAGAGCGGGTTTATAGCCGAGATAGGCTTTGAGATGTACCAGAAGATACTTGCAGAGGCTATGCGCGAGCTGAAGACCACTGACTTCAAAGATGTATTTAAAGAAGAACTGGACCGAAAGAAAGATTTTGTAAGCGACTGCACCATAGATACCGACCTGGAGATACTGATACCGGATACTTATGTAGAGAATATCACAGAGCGCCTGTCGTTATACACGCAGCTCGACGACCTGGAAACAGAGGAGGAGATCACTAAGTTTGCCGCCGACCTGCACGACCGTTTTGGGCCCATACCGCCTCAGGTGGAGGACCTCTTTACCACACTGCGCAGCCGCAGGGTGGCGTGTGAGCTGGGCTTTGAAAAGCTGATATTGAAGAATGAACAAATGCGCCTGTACTTTGTGAGCAACCCTGAGTCGCCATACTTTGAGTCGGACACCTTTAACCATATACTGGCCTACATACAACAGCAAACCAAGAATGCCCGCCTGAAACAGGTAGGCAAGAACTTCCTGCTGGTGGTGGACAAAATGAAAAGCATGAAGACCGTGCTGAATTTTTTGAACGCGCTGGTGATCAAAAAGTAAAAAATCGTATTTTTATTGCCTCACTTATCTCACAATCTTTATGAAACTATTGTTTTCTTTTCTGCTCATAACTTATTCTTTTGGTTGTCTAGCGCAAGATTTTGCGGCTGTAGCCGTTCGGACAAATGAACACTCCTTTTATTATTCAGCGAGTAGCGCTGCATCGGGAAGAGGACATACACAAACCACTTTAGGTACCGTTGGCACCTGGACCATGCTTGGCGGGGCCGTTATTACCGTTGCCGGAATTATTGAAGCGAAGGGTGCGACAAAAACAGACGGGCCTTTCACATTCGTGAATGAATCGCAGCTGAACGCAGGGCATGCTGCTGAAATTTTAGGAGGCGGAATTTTCACTGCCGGATTGACGATGATCATTATCGATGCAGTTAACAGGCACCATGGGGGGAGCAAAGTGAGTATTATCGCTCCGAGAAGAAATGAGATGGGAGTTGCGTATAATTTCTAAATCAGCAAAACTTACAGTTCCTTTCTTAACCGCGCAACAGGTATATTCAGTTGTTCGCGGTATTTGGCGACGGTGCGGCGGGCAATGTTGTAACCTTTTTCTATGAGCATATCGGTGAGCTGATCGTCGGAGAGGGGCTTGCGCTTGTTCTCGGCGGTGATGTACTCGTTGAGTATGTTTTTTACCTCGCGGGTAGATACTTCTTCGCCGCTATCGGTTTGCAGTGCTTCGGAGAAGAAATACTTGAGTTTGTAAGTGCCGTACTCAGTTTGCACATACTTACTGTTGGCTACGCGCGATACGGTAGATACATCGAGCGTAGTAAGAGCCGCAATGTCTTTGAGTATCATAGGTTTCAGCATGGATTCATCGCCGGTTGTGAAAAACTCATTCTGAAATGCAAGTATGGCCTCCATAGTATGCAACAGGGTATGTTGCCGCTGCTTGATTGCGTCTATGAACCACTTCGCAGAGTCGAGTTTTTGCTTGATGAAGAGGACGGCTTCTTTCTGCTGCTTGTTTTTCTTTTCGCTGCGGTCGTAAGCCTTTATAATTTCTTTATAGCCTTCTGATACACGCAGTTCGGGGGCGTTTTTGGAGTTGAGGGATAGCTCCAGGATGCCGTTGTTGTTGAATACAAAGAAGTCGGGGATCACATAGCTTTCTGCTTTATTCACCACTGCAAATGCAGCGCCGGGTTTCGGGTTCAGCTTAATGATGATGCCGATTACGTTCTTGAAGTCCTCGTCATTAAGGTTGAGGTGGCGCTGTATCTTGTCGTAATGCTTCTTGATGAATTCGTTGTAGTATTTGTCGATCACCTCGGCTGCATCGCGGGCAGGCTTAGAGTTGGCCATTCTTCTCAGTTGCAGCAGCAGGCACTCCTGTAGTGTCCATGCGCAAATGCCGGGCGGATCGAATTGCTGTATCTGCAGTATGAGTTCTGATATTTCTTCAGTAGTTGTAGATACATTTTGTCCGAAGGCGAGGTCATCAACAATAGAGGTGACCTCCCTGCGCAGATAGCCGTCTTCGTCCATGCTGCCGATGATCTGCTCTGCGATCTTGTGCCTGCGCTCATCGAGTTCCAGCATTCCCAGTTGATCAAGTACATGATCATGGAAATTGGTTTCCACGCGGGCGGGCGTTACCATGCGTTCATTTTCGCCGCCACCGTAGTAGTCATCACCGTAGTCACCGCCGCCTTCATCATCTTCGCGCCTGAGGAAGTCGTCGAGGTCTACCTTCTCAGATGTATCATCAGTAAGTTCTACATCATCGCCGGGTTCATTATCGTCAAGGTCTGTTGGTTTATCGTCGAGGTCGTAGGTGTCGTCATTACTATCACTGGTGCTGTTGTCTAGCTCAGATTCCAATGCAGGATTTTCTTCGAGCTCTTCTTTGATGCGCTCTTCAAGATTGGCCGTAGGTATCTGCAGCAGTTTCATGAGCTGAATCTGCTGTGGGGATAGCTTCTGTAAAAGCCGCTGCTGTGTGGACTGTCTTAGCATAATGAATATAGGACCACTGTGATATGCCTCAAAACTACAAAACCTTATTTAGAAAGGCTTTATAGCCGGGCAATATTTAATTTGGGCCTCAATTGTTAAAATGTTTTTTTGATAAGAAGATAAAGTGTATATTGTCGTTAATATCAGTGCATAAGCGGCCCATGAGTAAGAAACCATACATATCTCCATCGTTTTCCTACGTACCGTTAGAAGAAACACTACAGATCGCTCCCAAGAAAAAGCAATTGTTCATTGGTATACCAAAGGAAAACTCCTTCCAGGAAAACCGTGTGGCGCTTACCCCTGATGCAGTATCTGTGCTGGTGAATGAAGGGCATGATGTGGCTGTGGAGCATAGTGCCGGTGACGGGTCGTTTTATTTTGACAATGATTACAGTGATGCAGGAGCTCGCATAGTGTATGAAAAGGCTGAGTTATTCAAAGCTACTACCATCATTAAATCAGCGCCTATTTCTGATGAGGAAGCAGACCTGCTGCAACCTAACCAGGCCATTATATCGCCGATACATATGCCGCTGCTGAAGCGGGAGATACTGGATATACTGGTTGCTAAAAAGATCATTGCTATTGCTTTTGAATCTATAAAGGATGATGCGGGTACATACCCGATAGTGCGCTCTATGAGCGAGATAGCGGGCAACTTTGCCATACTTACTGCGGCCCGCTACCTGGCCAATACTGATAACGGCAAGGGTGTGCTGCTGGGCGGCATATCGGGTGTGCCACCTGCCAATGTATTGATCATTGGTGCGGGCGTGGTGGGCGAGTTTGCGGCACGCACTGCTTTCGGGCTGGGGGCTTCGGTGAAAATATTTGACAATTCACTGTACCGCCTGATGCGGCTACAGAATAATATTGGCAGACGCTGCTTTACCTCTGTACTGGACCCACTGACGCTGGGCGAAGAACTGAAGCGTGCAGATGTGGCCGTGGGCGCACTGAAGCCGGTGAACGGCATAACGCCCGTAGTGGTGAGCGATGCCATGGTGAGCTATATGAAAGCCGGATCGGTGATCATAGATGTGAGCATGGACAGGGGCGGCTGCTTTGAGACCTCGAGGCTGACATCGCACGAAAAGCCGACCTTTAAGAAATATGATGTGATCCATTATTGTGTGCCTAATATTGCGTCAGCAGTATCACGAACAGCATCCCGTGCTATCAGTAATGTGCTGATGCCGATCATGCAGCAATGTGCCGACCTGGGTGGCATAGACGAGATAGTGCTTGCTAAGGCGGGCATCAGGCGCGGGGTGTATATGTATAAGGGCTGCGTGACGAATGCGCCTATTGCCAAGCGTTTCAATATGAAGTATACTGATTTGGATTTGCTGCTGGCATCGCAGAGTTAACTACCCCGACCCTCCCGCTGAAAAAGCGGGACCTTGTGCCGGGAGTGCCGTTTGGTTGGGTGGCCTGCTCTGCGCGAGCCTAACCACCCCTGATGTTACAAAGACTGCTTCGCCGTTTTGTAACATCGTCCCCTCCTTGGCAGGCGGGGAGTTACTCATTTCCTATTCTGCGCGAGGTGCTGATCATTGGTAATGTGGTCAAAAATAGTTGGTGGTTTTCTCAGCAATTATTCATAATATTGGATTGTCAATTTGAAGAGGAAGTAGGCTCTGCTGGAGAGCAACCTGCCAGCAATAGAATTGATCTTAAACAGTAAAGGGAGCTTCGGCTCCTTTTATATTACTGGTAAGTTTTATGGCTAAAAAAACTCATTTTGTATTCTTTAGGTGTAGATACCATTTTATAAAATTGCGTTTGCTGTCAATCCTTAGTCCACTATGTAGTGTTAGTTTTTCCTTCAGATG
>CAIRES010000025.1 GCA_903877645.1 uncultured Bacteroidota bacterium
ACACCTTTTTTGAATGCCATATATAAAAATTGAAAAGGGTTTCAATTTACACAATTGAAACCCTTTTCCAGTATAGCTTTCACTTAATTTTTACCAACTATTTTTGACCACATTGTCAGTTTTTTAATGGCTAAAAAGTTAGCAGAGAATATTTTACACTGTACCCGGTATACCCGGGTATTGTTGTTTTAACGCGAAGTAACGATTGAATATTTTTCCGGTGCCAATACCGATGAGTACACCCAGCAATCCACCACAGATAACATCGACAGGGTAATGCACGCCTACATATACCTGTGCGTAGGCCACAACTGTGGCCCATAACAAGGCCACAGGCCAAACCCATTTATGCAGATGCCCTAATGTGATAGCGCTGAAAAGGGCGAGGGCAAAATGATTGGCGGCATGTGATGAAGGGAAGCTGAAACCATTGCTATGGGGCACAAGTACACGCACAATGCCATCAAGCGCAGGATTGTTGCATGGCCTGATGCGGTGAAAGTAGGGTTTGAAAAAGTCTGAACTCGCCTGGTCCGCACACATGAACGTAAGGAGGAAACCTGCGCACCATAGAAATCCTTTGCGCCCGAAATTGAGCGGGATAAATATGGCCAGGAAAAGATACAGCGGCGCCCAGAACAAAGGGTTGCGAAAGAACGGGATCACAAAATCAAAAAATTCATTGTGCCACTGCACATTGAGATAATACCATGCGGTATGATCCCATCCGTTAATGATATGGGCGAAGCTGCTAACCATGTTTCTTTTTAAAGATCATGATCAGCCTTGGCGAATCAATAGGGTGGTAGGCACCCAACTGGTAATCACCGAAGGTGCCCACTAAAGACATATCTGCGGGCTTGAATATTTTGATGAAATCGGCAAGTGAGAATGCGGCCACACTTTCTATATATTGATGCGGCTGTTTATCGGGATCTGTAAAGTTGATCTCTTTAATAATGTGGTTCCGTTCCAGCCGCCTGTTGATATGAAAAGTATAGCTGCCTCTTTGTGCGGTCTCCTCTGCTACCAGGTTGCTCAGTACGTTTTCGTAGTTGAGATAGTCTATAACCAGCAATCCGTTCTTTTTCAGTCCTGCTGCAAATGATTTGGCGGCAAGGGAGTGGTCGCGGTCGTGTACAAAATAGCCGAAGCTGGTAAAGAAATTAAAAGCGTAGTCGAAGTAATTAATGTAAAAAGGGAACCGCATATCCTGTGTGAAGAATTGCAGGTTATCGGTTTCATATCCTTTCGCTATGGCTATGCTTTCATGCGATATGTCTATCCCGGTCACATCAAAGCCATGTTCGGCAAGCTGGCGGGCAAAGCGCCCTTCGCCACATGCGATATCCAGCATAGCACTGCCCGGCGATGGCTGCAGATATGCCAGCAGGTTCTCTACAAATTCGCGGGCTTCCAGCTCATCGCGGTTTTGATAGAGTATTTTGTAAAAAGGCGATCCAAACCAGTTTTTATACCAATCCATTGTTTAATTCAAATATCTAAAGGCAAAAGTAGCTGATTGTGATCATCTGCCTCGCGGGTGTGATGTTCTTTACTGTTACAAAAATAAGGTATATTTGCCGCCCAATTAACAATATGAATTTAAGAAAGATCGTTGTTTTTTATCGTATTCCTATCGCAGTGCTGTTGATAGCGCTCGGTTTTCTTATAGGTTTTAAGGTCACGTGGTGGATCGCCTGGATACCATTCCTGTTTGCTATTCTCATGGTAGTGGCCTACTTCCTGGTAGGGCCTATGACGCTGATACAGGGGTATATGGAGAGCGGCGATATGGAAGGCGCACAAAAATTGTTGGAGCAGGTGAAATTCCCAAACTTGCTGTACAAGCCTATACGCTCGTCTTATTATATGCTTCAATCAAACTTTTCAACTCTTGGCGATGACCTTGATAAAGCTGAAGAGCAGCTGAGGAAGAGCATAGACATGGGCATGCCCGAAAAGGAATACGAAGGAACAGCCTACCTGCAACTAGGCGCCATTGCAATGAAGAAGGGCAGTTCTAAAGAAGCCTATGAGCATTTGCGCAAAGCAGTAAAAATAGGCCTTCCTGATAAAGACAATGAAGCTACTGCCTACCTTCAGCTATCCAGCATCTGTGTGCAGCGCAGGGATTTCCGCAATGCCAAAATATATTTCAATAAGGCAAAATCCTGCAAAGCTACTAATGCCCAGGTAGTAGAACAGATCAAAGAAATGTCCAAATACATAGCCAGGATACCAGGCTAATCATCTTATACCGGTTTAGTTATTGATTATTAGCATATTTCTGTTGATATTTTATTGATATGTGATAGCGATATATTTATCGGATCTCATTAAATGACATTGAATAAAATATGCTTCAATTTGTATTTTATTCAATTGTGTACGTCTTGTTAAAAAAAGTAACGTATTTCTTTTGACCCTAATCTTTTTTATAGTATGTTTACCCTATAAATTAGGAGTAGTAACTTTTATTTTAATATCAACTGCATGAAAAAACTTTCTTTACTATCTTTTGTTGCTCTTGTTGCATTGCGCCTCAATGGTAATAAGTCCATGAAATTCTTATTTGCTGCTTTGCTCCTGACCGGCTTCAGCTATTCAGGATTTGCACAGGTATCGGTGTTCCCGGCTTTTAACGGAACCTCGATTTGTCCTAACACAGCGGTTGGGGGTAGTGCACCTGCTTTTACTCCATTGACGGATTTTTTCATAGCTGAAAATAATACGAACGATTTTTCCGCTGGAACGAATACGCTCATTATTGCTGCTCCAACAGGGTGGCAGTTCGACGCATCTGCAACGCTTACCTATGGTTTCAGCGGAGATATTACTTCAGCGACCACTACATCCATTTCGTCAACATCTATAACCATAAGTTTTAATTGTAGCGGTACTACTAACTTTGACGGGCTGGATGTGAGCGGTATTGCAGTACAGGCTACGTCTACCTCTTCTACCCCTGCATACATTTATGCCTCTACTACAGCGGGTATCACTGGCATTACTACCGGTACAAGCGGCACTGATTTCGGTGATCTTTCATTGGCATCGCCTACTGTTCCTTCTGTGACTATTGCTGCATCGCCTACAGGTTCAGTTTGTTCCGGTTCGGGTATCACGTTTACGCCTACTCCTACCAACGGCGGCGGCTCGCCTTCTTACCAGTGGTTCATCAACGGCTCACTGATTGCATCAGGCTCACCATTTGCCACAAGTTCACTCAGTAACGGAGACCTGGTAAATGCAGTGATGACCTCAACTGCTGCTTGCGTTACACCATCTACAGCAACTTCCAATACTATTACTGCTACTATCCTCCCACTCCCTACTACAGTTACTGTTACCGGTGGTGGTACATTCTGCGGCAGCACTACAGTTACCGCATCAAATGGTGGCAGTGGCACTATATACTTCCAGGGTACTACATCAAATGGTACTTCAACGGCTTCGCCGGGCGGGTCACAAACTATTTCATCATCAGGGACTTATTATTTCCGCGCGCAATCAGCCGGTGGCTGTTGGGGCACACAGGGTAGTGTTACCGTTATCATTAATGCCTTACCTGCCGCAGTTACTGTTTCAGGTGGTGGTACATTCTGCGTTGGTTCTGCAACTATTACTGCTGCTAACGGTGGTGATGGTACAATGTATTTCCAGAGTACAACATCAGGTGGCACTTCTACAGCTACTCCATCTACATCGCAGAGCATTGTTACATCAGGCACTTATTATTTCCGAGCACAGTCTGCTGCAGGCTGTTGGGGCCCGCAAGGTTCTGCCGTAGTTTCTATCAACACTCCTCCTACAGCGTTTGCGGTAACAGGTGGTGGTAGTTATTGCGCTGGTGGCACCGGAGTAGCTATCGGCCTTGCCAACTCACAATCTGGTGTCAACTACCAATTGTTTAATGGCGCTACCGGCCTCGGTATCGTTGCAGGTACTGGATCAGCCATTACATTTGGTTTGATCACTGCCGCCTCTACTTATACTGTAACTGCTACTAACACAACAAGCGGATGTACCAACGGTATGACCGGCAGTGCTACTGTTGCTATCAATCCGTTGCCTACTCAATATTCAGTGAATGGTGGTGGTGGTTACTGCGCGGGCGGTACAGGTGTTCTCGTAGGTATGGCTAATTCTGATGCAGGCATCAGTTACCAGTTATTCAATACAGGTGTTGCTACAGGCAGCGCTATTGTTTCTGCAGGTGGTGCATTTAATTTCGGGTCAGAAACTGCAATAGGCACTTATACTGTTAATGCAACTAATCCTGCTACAGGATGTACTAACCCAATGACAGGTAGTGTTGCTGTGTTCACCACACCATTACCTTCAGCGTTTGTAGTAACAGGCGGCGGTGGTTATTGCACAGGCGGTACAGGCGTACATGTAGGTTTATTTAGTTCTACAACAGGCATCAACTATCAATTATTTAACGGGGCTACCGCTTTAGGTATAATGGCTGGTACCGGCGGTTCTATTGACTTTGGCCTCGAAACAGTTGCTGGTACTTATACCGTTGTTGCTACAGACGCAACTACATTTTGCACTAACAATATGACCGGCAATGCGGTCGTAGTGATCAACCCGTTGCCAACTGCTTACACCGTGACTGGTGGCGGTGGCTATTGCGTAGGCGGTAGCGGTGTTCACGTTGGTCTCTCTAATTCTGATGCGGGTATCAGCTATCAATTGTTTAATGGCGCTACAGCAATGGGCAGCCCGGTAGCAGGCACAGGAAGCAGCATTGATTTTGGCTTACAAACTTCACCGGGTCTTTCTTACACAGTTGTTGCAACTAATACCACTACAGGCTGTACCAATACTATGACCGGTAGTGTTTCGGTAGTGATCAATCCAATACCTGCACCTTTCACCGTTGGTGGTGGTGGAGCCTACTGCTTTGGCGGTACAGGTATGAATATAACATTAAGTAACTCTGTGGTTGGCATCAACTATCAGTTAAATTATCTTGGAGTACCAACAGGAGCTCCGGATGCAGGCACAGGGGCTTTGTTGACATTCGGCCCTGAAACAGGTGCAGGCACCTATACTATAGATGCTACTGATGCCACTACAGGTTGTACCAATAGCATGACTGGCAGCGCAAGCATTTCTATCAACCCGCTTCCTAATGTATATACATTGAGTGCAAGTGGCGGTGGTAGTTTTTGCGCAGGCGGTGCAGGTGTGGATGTGACGTTGAGTGGGTCTGACGCAGGTATTAACTATCGTTTGATCAGGAATGGCGCTTTCCTCGTAAATACTTTGCCTGGTTCCGGTTTCGGCCTTGACTACGGTTCTATTTCTACTACAGGCACTTATACTGCTGTAGCGATCAATACGACAACAACTTGTACCATCAACATGAGCGGCGCTCCTGTTGTAACAACAAATCCATTGCCTGCTGCTTATGCAATGTCAGGTGGCGGCACAATATGTTCAGGCGGTACCGGTGTAAGTGTTGATCTTTCAGGTTCTGTTTCCGGTGTCAGCTACCAGTTGGCGCTCGACGGCTTTGCTTTAGGCACTCCCGTTACCGGCTCTGGTTCTGGAATTACTTTCGGTCTTGAAACTGTGGCAGGTACTTATACGGCGGTTGCTACAGATCCTGTTACTGGTTGTACCAACAACATGATTGGCAATGTTATAGTGAGTGTGAATATAACTCCTACAACCTTTGCAGTTACAGGAGGTGGCAATTATTGCGCCGGTGGTACAGGTGTTGTAATAGGAGTGAGCGGATCTAATATAGGGGTCAATTATCGATTGATCCAGGGTGTGACTGTTGAAGCTACCTTGGCAGGCACAGGTGGCCCGATCAATTTCCCTGCACAAACAACAGCAGGTGTATATACTGTGGTAGCTACAAATGCGATCTCAGGTTGCTTTGCAAATATGAGTGGCTCTGCAACAGTGGTTATCAATCCATTGCCAACCGTATTCACGATGACGGGCGGAGGCAGCTATTGCTCAGGTGGTACCGGTGTAGATGTAGGCTTATCAGGTTCTGCTTCCGGTATCAACTATCAATTGTATAACGGCGCTACTCTTAGCGGCGGTGCAATGGCAGGTACAGGTGCGAGTCTTGACTTTGGCCTTGAAACAGTTGCAGGTACTTACACGGTGCTCGCAACTAATGCCATCACAGCATGTACAGTAAATATGACCGGCACTTCGGTAGTATCCGTCAATCCATTGCCTGTAGCATACACCGTTACCGGTGGTGGTACATTCTGCGAAGGTGGTACCGGAGTACACGTTGGCCTTAGTAATTCAAGCGCTACTGTTGGGTATCAATTATATATTTCATTCTCAGCATCCGGTGCGCCTGTTACAGGCGTTGGTGGTGCGCTCGATTTTGGATTGCAGACTGCCGACGGCTTCTATACTGTAATTGGTACCGACCTTGTTACCGGTTGTACAAATGATATGATTAGTGGTGTTACCGTGCTTCCGCTTCCACTTCCTACAGTACATAGTGTTACCGGTGGTGGCAGCTATTGTATTGGTGGTGCGGGCGTTCATATTGGTATGGATGGCACTGATGCAGGTATCAACTATCAGTTATATAACGGTGTTACTATGGTGGGTACTGCTATGGCAGGTACCGGCGGCGCTATTGATTTCGGATTAGAAACAACTGCGGGCACTTATACAGTAGTAGCTACAGATGCTTCTACATTATGCACTAACAATATGGGTGGCAGCGCCACGGTCGTTATCAATCCTTTACCATTGTTCTATACAGTTGGTGGTGGTGGTTTATATTGTGCAGGAGGCACCGGCGTAGATGTTAACCTGAGCGGATCAGACCTTACAATAAATTACCAGGCACTGTTGGATGGTTCGGTAATAGGCAGTCCCGTAGCAGGTACCGGCAGCGGCATTCTTGATTTTGGCCTGGAAACAGCGACAGGTACTTATACAGTGGTAGCTACCAACTCAGTTACAGGTTGTGTGAACTTAATGACCGGCAGCGTTACTGTATCTACTAATCCACTGCCAATTGCTTATGCGGTTACAGGTGGTGGTGCATATTGTACCGGTGGCGCAGGTGTGGATGTTAGCCTTGCTAATTCTGAGACCGGATTCAGCTATCAATTATATAATGGCGTGACTGCTTCAGGCGCCCCGCTTACCGGTACTGCCGGTTCTTCTGTAGACTTTGGCTTAGAACTGGCTGCAGGTGTATATACAGTTATCGCTACTAACCCTGCTACAGGTTGTACAAATACAATGACCGGTAGCGTAGGCGTTACCGTTAATGTATTGCCTACTGTCTTTGCTGTAGGTGGTGGTGGTGCATACTGTGCGGGTGGCACTGGTGTTCACGTTACTTTAGGTGGTTCTGATATCGGTGTTAATTACAGGACATTAATAGATGGTACTGCCTCAGGTGCAGTAGTTGCAGGTACAGGTACTTCATCCCTTGACTTTGGGCTGGAAACAACTACCGGTACTTATACTGTAGTAGCTACAAATGCTACCACCGGTTGTGTAAATAATATGAGCGGCAGTGTTACGGTTACTACCAATCCGCTTCCGGGTGCGATCGCCATCTCTGGTGGTGGTAGCTATTGTGCAGGTGGTACCGGCGTACATGTTGGCTTACCTTCTTCTGTAAGTGGTATCAATTATCAATTATTCCGTGGGTCTACAGTTGTAGGATCTGCAACGGCAGGCACAGGCGCTGCAATTGATTTTGGGCTGGAAACAGTAGCAGGTACTTATACTGTTGTTGCTTCAGACGGAACAACAGGTTGTACCAATAATATGACAGGCACGGCGGTAGTGGTGATCAATCCATTGCCATTGGTTGATGTGATCGCCGGTTCAGCAAACGTTTGCTTCGGAGCTACTACTACGTTGACTGATGACAGCACCGGTGGCGTATGGGCAAGCAGCGATAATACTACTGCTACCATTGGTACATCTTCAGGTGTAGTAACCGGTGTTGTGGCAGGTGCCGTTACCATCACTTATACAATTACTAATTCAAATGGCTGCACGTCTTTTGTTACTGCACCGATAACTGTTCTTCCTGCTCCGGCAGTAGGTGTCGTTACAGGCCCTAACACTGTTTGTGTGGGCGCAACTATAGACCTCGGTGATGGCATTGCAGGTGGCGTATGGAGTAGCAGTGATATAACTACCGCTACTATTGGCAGCACAGGCACTGTAACCGGTGTGGCTATAGGTACTGCTAATATGTCTTATACAGTTACCGATCTTAGCTCTTGCACTGCTTCTGCCATCTATCCTGTTACCGTTGGTGCGGGTATCGCGGCAACATCTGTGTTGCCTGGCGCATCTGCTACGCTTTGTCATGGCAATCCTGTTAACCTGAGCGTATCTCCTGCTCCTACCGGCGTTACTTACGAGTGGTTTGTTGATGGTACTTTGATCTCAGGTGCATTCAGTGATACTTATACTGCTACCACACCGGGTTCTTATACAGTAGTATTGAACAATGGATCATGTACAGAAACATTAAGTGGCACTACAGTGCTGGCTACACCATCACCGGTCATCACGCTTGATTCTCCGGCCAACCTGTTGTTTGCAGGCCCTTATGTTACCTTCCAGTGGTACCTGAATGGCGCACCAATAGCGGGCGCTACAGATAACAATGTAATGATGACCGCACCGGCAGGCAGCATATACACAGTAGTTGTTGGCGATGTTAATGGCTGTAGCGATTCTTCAGGCATATTTGTGGTGCCCGGCACACCTGCTTCTGTAAACAATGTTATTTCTGCAGCCAGCATCAGGATATATCCTAACCCGGTATCTTCTATATTATACATAGACGCACCCGGTAAGACATTCGTATCTGTGATCAGCGCTGATGGTAAAGTATTGATAGACCGCGATGAGGCGATAAGCCTGAATGTAAGCGGCCTCGCAGATGGCGTTTACCTGATCATGGTATACGATACCAACAACATACTCGTCAAAACAGACAAGTTTGTAAAAATGCAATAATCAACAAGACTTATAAAAAAATGAAGAAGCCCGGTATATCCGGGCTTCTTCATTTTTTAATCGGTTGGCAATGCTATTGCAGCTTTTCATTTTCTTTGTGCCGGTTGGCGTCGCGGATGTTCTTCTTCTCAAAATTCTTTTGCAGGGCATCAGTCAAGTCTATGCCTGTTTGGTTAGCCAGGCACATCAGCACCCACAGCACATCAGCCATCTCATCGCCCAGGTCTTTGTGTTTATCGCTTTCTTTGAAGGACTGCTCGCCATACTTCCTCACCATGATGCGCGAAAGTTCGCCTACTTCTTCCATCAGTATACCCAGGTTAGTGAGTTCATTAAAGTAGCGTACGCCTACTGTGCGTATCCACTCATCTACCTGCTGCTGCGCGGTGCGTATCGTCATATCCATAAGAATTAAGTATTTGTTGGGGATTTGTATTTGTTTCTTTACACAAAATAATAGAAATTACACGTTTATTAGTAATAGTTACAGATACATGCAATCATATAGTTCAGATATAGAAGCGGCAGACGCACTCAAGGAAAAAGCAGCAGCCATCCGCAAGGCCATAGCAAAGGTAATAGTAGGGCAGGATGATGTGGTGGAAAAGCTCATCATCGCCATTTTGTGTAATGGACATACCTTGCTGGTAGGTGTGCCAGGCCTGGCAAAAACCTTATTGGTAAAGACCATAGCCGATGTGCTGGACCTCTCCTTCAAACGCATACAGTTTACCCCCGACCTGATGCCCAGCGACATCACCGGCGCGGAGATACTCAATGAGCAACGCCAGTTCCAATTTATTAAAGGCCCCATCTTTGCCAACATCATTCTTGCGGATGAGATCAACCGTACACCCCCAAAAACACAGGCTGCCCTGCTGGAAGCCATGCAGGAGCGCCGTGTCACTACAGGTGGTGTTGAATACAAATTGCCATCACCATTCTTTGTACTGGCTACACAGAACCCGATAGAGCAGGAAGGTACTTATCCACTGCCCGAGGCGCAACTCGATCGTTTTATGTTCCAGGTGACGCTCGACTATCCGAGCTTTGCAGAGGAAGTAATGATCGTGCGTAATACCACAGGCGCACTGGTTGCAGAACTTACAAAAGTGATCACCGGCGACGATATACTTTTGTTCCAGGACTTGGTAAGGCGTGTGCCTGTACCGGATAATGTGCTGGAATACGCAGTGGGCCTGGTTCAAAAGACTCGCCCCGGTTCTAATACCGCATCACCTGTAGCCACGCAATATATTGCTTATGGCGCTGGCCCCCGTGCATCGCAATACCTCGTACTTGGTGCCAAGTGCAATGCGCTGCTCAATGGTAAGTACTCGCCCGATATAGAAGACGTACGGGCAATGGCCATGCCTGTGCTGCGCCATCGTGTGCTGCGCAACTACAAAGCAGAAGCGGAGGGCATAACTCAGGAATCGCTGATCAAACAACTGATGTAATTACAAGTAAATACTTAACGCGTCTGACGGCGTTAAGTCGTACAGGCTACTTACTACAGAGTTGGAGTTTGGGGATTTGGATTTGGAATTTGAATATTGGGGGTTTGGATATTACGATTTGAAATTTAACCGGTCATGGAAAACATCGAACAAAAGGCTGACTTTCTCCGCAACAAATACACAAAAGTATTGGAAGGGCTTGATGCGGATGCACCACGCAAATGGGGCAAGATGAATGTGCTGCAGATGATAGAGCACATGAGCGACTATGTGCGCATATCCAATGGTAAAACACCGGTGGAAGTAGTAACCGCAGAAGACAAACTGCCGCGCATGCAGGGCTTCCTGGAAAGCGAAAAAACATTCCCGGAGAACACCCCCAATGTACTGATGCCGGATACTCCGGTGCCAACAAGGCATGCGACAAAGCAAGAGGCTATCGATGAATTGCAAACAGAACTCAACGACTTCTTTACCACCCACGAGCAAAACCCCGATAAGAAAACCGCCAACCCTTTCTTTGGCCATCTTTCATTCGATCAGCAGGTGCAGTTGTTGTACAAGCATGGTACGCATCATCTGAGGCAGTTTGGTTTAGACTACTAGCGAGGAAAATATTTTCACCGATGCGAAAGCTATTTGCGATTGCCTTTGTTTCTTGTGTTACATCCTATCAGGTGCCTGCCCAGAAGCTCGACCCTGTTCTTCGAAATTTAGTGCGGGTAATTAATGATAGAAAAATAGTCACAATGAACGAATTTATTAAGGCGGCAGGTTGTTATGTTAAGGACTCAACTGACCTGGGATTTGGTGGGAAGCGGTTTCATTGCCGAATATCTCAACCCTTGGAAATTTATGTATCGGTCGTTTCATTTGATGGGCAATTGATGGAATATGCCATTAATCCAAAAATAAATGGCAAGTTTGATTACGTCATTACGGATGACTCCCTGTACAGCAATTCTATTTTAACAGCAGATAATTTTAAAAGTAAGAAGTCGTTTCTGCATGTAAATAAGCTCGAAGAAAAAAAATACAGGAAAAAAGTTGCAGATGACTTAGGTGCTCCTTTTAATCCAATCCGAATAGATACTGCGAGGCTGGCATACCAGGTACTATACGACCCGATAAATGAATACGATTATGGTACCTCGTGTTATGATGGAGCCGAGCCATTGGGCAGGGTGGCCGCTCATTATTTTAGTAGAAAAAAGGATGTAACAGAAATTAGGTCTCTGATCAGTGGATGTAACCCGGAAGGCAGAATATATGCTATAGAGCTATTGCTGACTAAAGCAAATGACGGCGATGTTATATTAACTTCTAATGACAAAATGCTGATAAAAAAGGTGATAGGCCTTGATCTTACCATTCATACGTGTACCGGGTGTATTGGACAACGTAAGAAAGGCAACGAAATATTTAGCAACTTTTTGCTTTTACTGGAGTGAGTAGAGATAGTTTTTGCACCATTTGACGCAGTTTGGGGATAGAAGAAAATTCGATTCTTTAAAACGAAAGATAATCATTCTCAATATAGCCGCTGGCTCCTGCATGTATATCTTCACCTATTGATATTGTATGGGTATAGTGGTTAAAGGACAAGTATTCATCGCTGCCTTGGCCATCATTATATCCAAATATTAAGATGCTGTCTTTTGAGCGTGCAGAATAGTTCAATGTCGTCGATCCTATCGAAATATTACAGGGATCAATTTCGGTTATTGTCAAAGCAACATTATAATATCTTGGCGAATCATTAATAACTGTAGCGCTATGTGGCGTGCTCGTAAGATGAAATGAATCAGTACCGGCAATGAGATAAGTATAAGCCGAACAATTGACGGTAGAATTCTTTTTGCAGCAAGAAAAAAATAGGCATAACATAATAATAGCCGGGAGATACAGTAAGGTGGCCTTTCTCATAAAGTGCAATGATTACTTGTAAATGAACTTACCCGCAAATACCATGCCGTTAGTTATATCAGTCACCCTATAAAAGTAAATACCAGGAGTATATTTCTTATCTCCGATCAACAATTCATCTTTGTTTTGAAATGAAGTGTTGATGACCGTTTGCCCGATGTCATTAAGCACTATCAAAGTACCCGATGATACAGCATAAGGCAGCGCTACCTTACTTGCTGTGTTGACCGGATTAGGAATAACAGCTGCATCGTTTGATTTCTGTTGGACTGTTGCAACACCCAAACCAAATGTAAGACTGCAACTGGAGGAGTTGTCAAAGTAAGAATCGACCATATGGTCAAGCGGGGGAGTGGAGTCATGGGTGTTGAAACAAGTGAGGGTCACGGCGCCTTCAAGCCTGGAAGGATGAGTTGGGAAGGTGGCTTCATCGAGACACCCGATACCTTCCACTACATAGTAAGGATTATTGACCTCGACTACGGTATCATGTACAGGTACCAGGAACCATACTCTGTGCTGTGTTCCGTTGATCAATACTGTATCCATAGAATATACATAGCGGGGTATTACATTCGGATAGTAGAAGGTGTCTCCCACATTGAGATTATAATCGTAAAGTACATGTTCATCTGTATCAGAAGTAAGCGGATAACTTACCGCTGCCAGTGGCACTATAAACACTTTTTTCAGCGTAGTATCCTCCCTCACCAACACGATTGATGCATAATCCGAGAGGAGTTTTTTATAGGTTGTACCATGAAAAATGGTGTCACCTGAAAAACTGTAGGTATATGGGAGGGAATAATAAGGTACATCGGCATCGTCCCAATTATAGCCATGCCACACATTTGTGCTATCTGTAAAATGCACCTTTTGTGCAGATACGCTGCCATAGCAAAGGGCAACGATAAGGGTGAAGATTATCTTTTTCATACAGTCTTTTTTATATAGACGTTGTTTTTCATCGATCCGTTGGGAAAATTTCTTACGACGATTAACAATAATTCAAGGTAGCCATCGTCTTCGTATACCTTTATTTATTGGGTTCTGTTGTAAAAATATGATAAAATAACACCTCCTGATACAGCTATAACCTGTTTTTATACCAATACCCACCTAAAATTTCTAAATTGCATACTCATTCAGAAAGCTCCAAGTAGCTTTCAATTTTTGACTAACGACTTTTGACTTAATACAATATGCAGCAACTAAAAAACTACGCCGAGGGCAAGTGGGTAAACGGAACGAAGACGGGCGAAACACTACATAATGCGGTAACAGGTGAGGCACTTTACACAGCCAGCAGCGATGGCCTTGACTTCGGGGGTATGATGCAGTATGCCCGTAAAGTGGGTGGCCCTTCCCTGCGCAAACTTACCTTTCATGAGCGTGGCCGTATGCTGAAGGCACTGGCCATGCACCTCATGGAGCGCAAAGAATACTTTTATACCATCAGTGCCTATACCGGGGCTACCCGTATCGACTCGTGGGTGGATATAGAGGGCGGTATCGGCAACCTGTTTGCCAATGCCAGTCTGCGCCGCCAGTTCCCCGATGAGCGGTTTTATGTGGATGGCGACAATGCCAAACTATCGAAGAACAATACCTTCATCGGCCAGCACATCATGGTGCCGCGCGAAGGGGTGGCCATACATATAAATGCCTTCAACTTCCCGGTATGGGGTATGCTGGAGAAGATAGCTGTGAACCTGCTGGCAGGTGTGCCGGCAATAGTGAAACCTGCTACACTTACTTCCTTCCTTACTGAGGTGGTGTTTGAAGAGATCATCAAATCGGGTATACTGCCTGAGGGCTCGTTGCAGCTCATCTGCGGCTCTGCACGTGGTATACTGGACAGCATAGAAATGCAGGATGTCGTTACATTCACCGGCTCTGCCACTACCGGCAGGATGCTGAAGTCGCACCCACGCATACTCTCAGAAGCAGTGCCGTTCAATATGGAGGCTGACTCCCTCAACTGCTGCATTCTCGGCCCTGATGTACACCCCGGTATGCCGGAGTTCGATATTTTCATTAAGGAGGTAGTGCGCGAGGTAACCACAAAGGCCGGGCAAAAGTGTACCGCCATCCGCCGCATCATAGTACCCGCAGGCCGGGTAGAAGACGTGCAAATAGCGCTGGGCAAGCGCTTGCAGACAACCACCCTCGGCGATCCTTCTATAAAAGAAGTGCGCATGGGGCCACTGGCGGGCATCTCGCAACGCAATGAAGTACGCGAAAAAGTGCAACTGCTCGCCCGCACACAGGATATTGTGATCGGTGATATGGAACACTTTGAGGTAATGGGCGCAGATAAAGAAAAGGGTGCTTTCCTGCCACCGCTGATCTTCCTGAATACAGATCCTTTTAAAAATACTGATTGTCACAACATAGAAGCCTTCGGCCCTGTGTCTACTATTATGCCATACAATGGTATTGACGAAGCAATACAGCTATCCCGCATGGGCATGGGCTCCCTGGTAAGCTCGGTGATCACCGCCGATGACGACATTGCCAAAGAGATTGTGCTCGGCACTGCCAGTATGCACGGCCGCATACTCATCCTCAATGCTGATTGTGCCAAAGAAAGCACAGGCCATGGCTCGCCCATGCCTATGCTGGTGCATGGCGGCCCCGGCCGCGCCGGCGGCGGCGAGGAGATGGGCGGCAAGCGCGGTGTATTGCACTACATGCAGCGGACAGCCATACAAGGCTCGCCAACTACCATTACCCGCATCACCAATATATACCAGCAGGGCGGCAAGCAGCATGAAACAGATATACACCCCTTCAAAAAGCACTTCGAAGACCTGGAGATCGGCGAAACACTGGTTACTGCAAAACATACCGTTACCGAGGCAGACATCACCAACTTTGCCAATGTAAGCGGCGATAATTTTTATGCCCACATGGATGCTACCTCGCTGGAAGGAACCATTTTCACGGGGCGTGTGGCACATGGCTACTTCATACTCTCCAAGGCGGCAGGCCTCTTTGTGGATGCCAAGAAGGGCCCGGTACTATTGAACTACGGCATAGACGAAGCCCGCTTCACCAAACCCGTATACCCCGGCATGACCATAGGTGTGAAACTGACCGTAAAAGAAAAGACCGCCCAGGAAAAACGCACACCCGATGAAATAGCCAAGGGCATAGTAAAGTGGCTGGTAGAAGTATATGACGAAACCAACGAAACTGTGGCGATAGCTACCATCCTCACTATGGTAAAAAAGCGAGATCAGCAGTAGTGTTGGTTTGTTAATTTTCAATATATATTGTGTAAATTCAAGATCAGTTTGTACTTTTGTGGTAGTATTATGAAAGATCAGATGTCGGCACGGGAACGTAAGGAGCTTGATGAGTTCCTTTTAAAAATGACAGCTTCGCATTCCGGCGAGTTGCGGAATGAGCATATGTCTGCCTCCAACGCCAAATTGATCAATAATGATAAAAACACTTCCGGCCTTACTTTGATCACAGAAGATAGTGCGGCAATAGTGAGCAGTTTTATGACAAGGGTTTTTGGGGCAAATCCATTTATAACACAGTAACGTTATAAAGATGGTAGTAGATTCTGCGTTTCTTGAAAAAGAATATGGTGCTAAAATTGCTCAACGAATAGAAGAATACACAAAAGCCATAGCTCTTTTTGCAAAAAAATTCGGCAAAGATAATCCTACTTTAGAGCTATTTGTGGCCGATCATGCCGCACGAAATTTAACTTACTTGTATTTCAACTGGTGTTACAACTTAGTGAAGCCATCTGTGCGGGAACTTGCCGACCGTTATAAGATAGCATCTACCACACAGTTTGCCATTTGCTATGTGCAGCCTTTTTCTGTCGCAGGTTTCAGTGAGGAAGAGAATAGAGGCATCAATGCTAATTTTGCATTTTTTACTGCGTTTAATATTATCCTCAACTTTAATGAGGAGACAGATATAACTCATTATACAGAACCAAACCTTTCATTCGATGGAGCTATTGCTCCTATGGAAGATAAGATGGACAAAATACTGGAGAATCATCGCCGCTACCTGGCCGCATTAAGTAGCGTACATGAAAGTCCTGCCATTATTTCTAATGCCTTTACACTAGAATTGATCGACCTGTTTTTTAAATTCCGGTGGCAGGCATTGATGGTTTGATGACTACATTATGAAATGTCGGCAACTTAATCCACCTCATGCCGCATCAGCCGCACAGTACCTTCATAGGTGATGTTGCCGGATGCGGCATCTTCTTTGGTGCTGATCTGCAACATGATCTCATCCCTGTGTTCCAGTTCTGTAAGCAGCGATACCAGTTTGCCGGGTGTTATATCCAGTGTCGCTGCCAGCTCGTTGATGCCTACCTGCCGGTTGTGCCTTTGAGTAGCTATGGCTGCCAGCTTTTCTAATATGGTTGATGAGTTGAACTCCATAAGCGTACGTATAATAATATGATGCCAAAAGAAATTTTATTATTTTACACAGGTCAAACCATCCACATCATGAAAAAGGTAATTCTGTTTAGTCTTCTATTAGGTATCTCTGCCACAACTTGCTGGAGTCAGGACAGTAAGCAACCAAAGGAAACCATACTGGAAAATGGCTATTATTTCAATGGGAAAACATTTGAGCATTTCGGAGAGATAGTCATTAAAGACGGAAAAATAGCGGCCATATCCGCGCATGTAAGTGAGGCAAGCGGCAACCGCGCCCCCCTCAACGGCAAATACGTAATACCCGGCCTCACCGATGCTCATATGCACCTTTCCGGCAGCCCCGCTCAGCCATATGTATATTCAGATCCCAAGCTGAATGCGAACAGTGTACTCAACTGCGGTGTTACGACACTTATCGATCTCTTCTACCCCGAAGACGGCTGCAAAGCAATAAAGGAAGAGACCGGCAGATCCCCTGAAGACTATCCAACGCTCATCATGTCTGGCCCTATACTTACTGCGCCCGGTGGGCACGGTACCGAGTATGGTTTGCCTACGCGCACTATCACATCAGTAGCAGAAGCAACGAGGATCACCAATGAAGTAATAGCCGGCGGGGTAGATGTCATCAAGCTGGTGTATGAGGCTGACGACCGCAAGTACATACCCTCTATGAACATTGATGAGGTAAAAGCTATCGTGGTGGCAGCCCATGCACACCACAAAAAAGTGTTTGCCCATATAGACCTTGCTGCACAGGCCACAGCGTGTGCCGAGGTGGGCGTGGACGTGATCGCCCACATGCCCGCCGATGAATTGACCGACGCCCAACTGCACAAGATCAAAGCTTCTGGTGCTATCATCATACCTACGGCTACTGTGCTGCAGTCTTTATTTGACGGGCATGATGCCGCTTATATGTCGGACTCGCTGCTGTGGAAAACAGCGAACCCGATCTATATGGCCGACTTCAGCCGTAGCGGATTGCCTAAAATAGCCATGCGCGGCAACTTTGCAGACATTCTTAAAAACCAGAAGTACAAAGCTAACATCGCCCACTGCATCAAGGCAGGCATTCCCATACTGGCAGGCACAGATGCGGGCAACTATGGGGTTTTCTTCGGTTATTCGCTGCACAACGAAATTGCGCAATATGTGCTTGCCGGCATGACACCCGCGCAGGCCCTCTGCACCGGCACCGAAAACATAAAGCTGGTATTCCCCGGTATAAAAACAGGCAAAATAGCAGTGGGCTATGATGCCGACCTGGTGGTGCTGGATACCGACCCCCTCAAAGACATCAACAACACCAAAAAGATAAATATGGTGCTGCACAAGGGCAGGGTAGTAGAGAACCTCATCGCTAAGTTGCCTCCTATTGCTGCGGTAAAGTCTGTAGCCTACGACCCCACTGTTTTTAATATACCTGCCCCAGGTGCATTGCCCGATTATATCAACGTATTCACAGACAAAAAAATGGGTGGCAGCTCTGAGCTTTATGCCACTGCGCGCAAAGATGCCTCGGGTGCTGATTGCCTGCACATCACCGGGAAAATAGTAAAGAAGGGCTACATGGGTTTTGGAAGTGTAGGCTTCAGTATGGCCAAAACAGAGGAGATGCACCCTACTGATATTGACGGCTACACCGCCATCGAGTTTGATGTAAAGGGCAATGGCGAAACCTACTCTGTCCTTACGGTATCTTCATTAGTGAAGGACTACAATTTTCACACCGCATCATTCACCGCCCCCACCGAATGGAAGACAGTACGCATCCCCTTTACAGATATGAAACAAAGCCCCTACTTCGGCAAGCAGATAGCCCTCGACCTAAAAACGATCACCGACATCAGCTTTGGTGCATCAGGCAAGGACTATTTGGTAGATATGGATCTGAAGAATATTCATTTGGTTAGGTAGTCGTTAGTAGATAGCAGATAGTAGATAGTAGATAGTAGATAGTAGATAGTCGTGAGACGAGCAGATGCTTTCGTTTTGAGTGTTCCTGTGGCGTCTTACCGCATCTTCTGCGGGAGACTCCACGGTTCGCACTGGGCAGGGAATGAATTACCTGAAAATAAAGCTACAGACCATTTTGTCATTTCGACGTAGGAGAAATCTATACTCGCGCAGGGCAGGAAATGAGTGCGGTGGATTGTGTTACCCCCTCGATCGCTAGCTACAGAGTCCCCATTGAAGGAATGGGAGACTCTGAGGTAACACAAAAGGTTTACGGCCCACTTGTCATTTCGACGTTAGGAGAAATCTACTCTCGCGTGAACTTCCTTCGCCAAGGGCAGGGAATGAGTGTGGTGATTGTGTTATTCTCCATCGCGAGCCGCAGAGTCCCCATTGAAGGAATGGGAGACTCTGCGGGGACGCAAAATCTTCGGTAACACAAACTTTACAGGTGTTTTTCATTAAATTTACATCATACCAAATAAGATACCAATAGTGATATGGGTTTAATAAACTGTAAATCGTGCGGAAAGCAAGTAAGCGATGCTGCATACAGATGTCCATATTGTGGTGATGGTACATTACAGAATGAGAAAACAGCTAAAATATTTGTTAGATTTTTCTGGATAGTTGTAATCATTGCTGCTTTGCTTTATTTATTTGGTTAATAGTATGTATATCGTTGCTGTGAAATTTTATACTATGAAAGGAAAAAATAAATTCACTAAGAAAGATGCTAAGGAAATTAGAAAATTGCTTGCTATTTTGCGTGAATCAAATAGGGAAGACCAAAAAAAGTTGCGCAATACACTAAGGAACAAATGTTGTTTCCATATTCGGGACTTTACACAGTCCAATAATGGATTTACCATTAATGATTTTGATGATTTGGAAAAAAACGGTAAAATAGTCGTGATTTAAACGTTATGTTTTCCAATCGAGCCCCCCCCCTCGTCCTCGAATTTTTCGAGGATGCCCCGGCAGTGCGTTTGCAACGCACGAACAAATACTAAAACCTCGTCGACAACCCTCCCGAAAACACACCCTTGTACCCCGCGCCTATTTCCACAAAGCCGGCTATGTTGCCGCCAAACCGTATGCCAAAACCTGTGACCTGGAAGTTGAAATTGGTGCGGTGGTAGTCGTATGGGTTGGAGGGCAGCGCTACCGGTGGGCCATACGGAGCATTAGGGTCTATAGTGCATTTATCGTCATAGAACGTTACGCCTGCACCCACGCAGCCATACATCATTACCTTATCCCGTTTGAAGTAAGCGAGCAATGCTTCAGGCGCAAAGGTATAGGCGTGCATTTTGTAATGTCCGCTCACGCCGTCCAGGCCGGTAGAGGTCATTTCGGGGTTGCCATAAGATAGGTCTCCGCTTTCCATATCCATACCTGCGGTAAAACCGAGGGCGAACCGTTCGGTAAGGAAATGCCGGTAGGTCACAAAGATGGCCCCCGTCACTGCCGATGGCATCGACACATAGCCGCTCAGCACAGGAGGCCCGGCCCAGCCATTGATCTCGGCACCGGATATAATGCCTTCGCTCAGGTATAGATAGTTATTCCCGGCTTCGTTATTGCTTCTGTTGTATTGGGCGTGCAGCATCACCGGGCACAAGATGATCAGCACAAGAGTGGGTAGGTGGGTGTGTTTCATAAAAGTGTTTTTATGTGTATATCATAAAGTGTGCCATATTTTATACAATAGATAGGATAAGTGCTTAGCTTATGATCGTGCTATCCAGGGCCACCACATAGGCACATAGAGCACATAGGAGCGAGTAATTGCAGTTATGTATACTTTGAAATTATGAGTGGAGACCACATAGGCTATGTTTTCTATGTGCCTATGTGGTGGGAGATCTTACGCAAGTCCGTACTTCTAAAGTGTGGCACAACTGTACGTAGCCTCCGCCATTTTGTCCAAAATCACCATTTGGCAAAAAAATTGCACCCTATATTTGCTCTATGTTTTTTAAAAAAAGAAAGGATATGACGGATAATAAGAACGCTATGAATGAGAATGCCGACAACTTGTCACAAAACGAAGAAATGGATGAACTTTCGAATATGCTGAACAGCGATGATAGCCGTGCAGGCACCGAATTGCCTGAAAGTAATAATGACGAAGTTGAAAAACTGCAGGCCGAGATCGCAGAACTGAAAGACAAGCACCTGAGGCTCATAGCTGAGTTTGATAACTTCCGCAGGCGCACAGCCAAGGAAAGGGTAGAGCTCACCCAGACAGCAGGTAAAGACATTTTGCAGTCGTTGCTGGTAGTGCTGGATGATGTGAACCGTGCTGCAAAGCAAATGGAAACTACCGATGATGTTGCTGTACTTAAAGAAGGTATCTCATTGGTATTCAATAAGTTTAAGGCCATTATGCAAAGCAAAGGACTGAAGGAAATGGAAGCGCAGAATGCGGAATTCAACGCAGACCTGCACGAGGCGATCACCGAGATTCCTGCCCCTAATGCAAAGATGGTAGGCAAGGTAATGGACGTGGTGGAGCAAGGGTATTACCTGAACGACAAGCTCATCAGGCATGCCAAAGTGGTGGTAGGAAAGTAGTCTTTAGTCGTTAGTCTTTAGTCGTTAGTAGATAGTTTGCGAGTAAGAGGGAGATCCCAAATATAAAATTCCAAATTCCAAAATGGCGTTTGGTGAAGAATAAAGAATATCACACATATTATTAACATCCTTGAGTTGTTTGATTTGAGGGAAATGTTCGCTTCGGCGTATGGTGGTTTATGGCAAAGAGAGATTATTATGAAATATTGATGGTGACCAAGTCATCGTCGGCTGATGAGATCAAAAAGTCCTATCGCAAGATCGCGCTCCAGTTTCACCCCGACAGAAACCCGGGCAATAAGGAGGCTGAGGAGAAATTTAAAGAAGCAGCTGAGGCGTATGAAGTATTGAGTAACAGCGAGAAGCGTGCTTCATATGATCGGTTTGGCCATGCGGGTACGGGTGGTAACGGCGGCTTCGGCGGCGGTGGCGCCGGTGGTATGCGCATGGAAGATATCTTCCAGAATTTTGGAGATATTTTCGGAAATGATATGTTTGGTGGTATGTTCGGTGGCCAGGGCGGCGGCGGTGGTCGCAGGCAGGGCAGCCGTGGTGCCAACCTGCGCATCAAACTGAAAATGGATTTTGCCGAGATAGCCAACGGTGCAACCAAAAAGATAAAAGTAAAGAAACACATCACTTGCCAGCAGTGTACCGGAAGTGGTGCTAAAGATAAAGCTTCTATACAGTCGTGTGGTACATGTGGTGGTTCAGGCCAGGTGCGCCGGGTCACGAATACCTTTTTGGGGCAGATGCAGACTGTAACCACCTGCCCTACCTGTAACGGCGAGGGCAGTCAGATCACCCAGAAATGCACCGCCTGCAAAGGCGAGGGTAGAGTATATGGCGAAGAAACACTAAGCCTTGATATACCGGCAGGTGTACAGGACGGCATGCAACTAAGCATGAGCGGCCGGGGCAATGCCGGCGAGCGCGGTGGCCCTCCGGGTGACCTGCTGCTGATAGTGGAAGAAGAAAAACATGAATTCCTTACCCGCCACGATCTGGACGTAGTATATCCATTGCATATATCTTTCCCCGAGGCGGTGCTGGGTATGCAAGCCGAAGTGCCAACCATAGATGGTAAGGCCAAAATTAAAGTTCCGGCAGGTACACAGAGTGGTAAGATATTCAGGCTCAAGGGGAAAGGCTTTCCGTCCTTCCAATCTTACGAGAAAGGGGATCAGTTGATCGAAGTGAATGTTTGGTCGCCTCAGCACCTGACCCATGAGGAGAAAGAAATGATGGAGCGCCTCAAGAACTCTCCCAACTTCCAGCCTGGCCCCGATGCCAAAGCGGAACGTGAGGAACGAGGGTTCTTTGATAAGATAAAAGATGTATTTGGTAGTTAAAAGATTATTTCAATAATCTTCATTAATTATTGATAATCAATGAAATGATTTATTTTATACTCAAAATAACATAGCCCATGGCTTTAGCCGTGCGTTTAAAAATGCCCCTGATATTGTAAAGGTTTTCACCGTTTGGGTGGCGCATATTCAAACCGTTAAAACGGTTGCAGGATCACTATTTCCATGTACCCACGGCTAAAGCCGTGGGCTATGTTCTTTTCCTTAGTACCACTTCTATAGTCGTGAAAATGGAAGTTTTATTTACTTTTTCCCGACCTTTTTAACTTCATGCCGTAGGTTTTCCGAAAATATTTTTTGCCGGGCCATTGGTAATGAAGATTAGTTCTGAATTGATAGCCAATTAGTTGCGGGCAAAAAGTAAAGCACAGGATCGCTTTGCTGATTTTCTTTACCTCACAGCATTGTAAATTATGTGCTTTTTAGGTATCAATTACCAATAAGTTATTAATTTTGTATTCTCCTAATCAAACACACAGCTATGCGCCACGCCGAAGGTTATGTATCCCATGAAATAGAACATGGTATTGCCACCATCGAATTCTTCCACCCATCCAGCAATGCATTACCTGCTGCTATCCTTACCGATCTGGCCAAGACAATCAATGATGTTGGCATCGACAACAGGGTGAAAGTAATAGTGCTGCGTAGCGCCGGCGATAGGGCGTTTTGTGCAGGTGCATCATTCGATGAGCTCATGGCCATCAACAATGAGGCAGAAGGCAAGAAGTTCTTTAGTGGTTTCGCTCATGTGATCAATGCTATGCGTAAATGCCACAAACTGGTGATCGGCAGGGTGCAGGGCAAGGCTGTAGGTGGCGGGGTTGGCCTCATAGCAGCTACTGATTATGCTATAGCTACTACCGATGCTGCTGTGAAACTCAGCGAGTTAGCTGTTGGTATTGGTCCGTTCGTGGTAGGTCCGGCGGTGGAGCGCAAGGTAGGTTTATCGGGCTTTTCACAGTTAGCCATTGATGCCACCGAGTGGCGCTCGGCCGAATGGGCAAAACGACATAGCCTCTATTCTGAGATACATAATACCATTCATGAGGTCGATGATGCAGTGAGTAAGTTAGCACAGCGCCTGGCACATAGCAGCCCCGAAGCAATGGCGCAATTAAAGAAGATGTTCTGGCATGGTACTGAGAACTGGGATACCCTTTTGTCGGAGCGTGCAGCCATCAGCGGCCACCTGGTACTCAGCGATTTCACCCGCAATGCTATCAATAAATTTAAGGCAAAGAGTGTTAAGCAATAATGGCGATAAACATGCTATCTGCTTGAATATCAATTCCTTTAATTGTTTTTTGTTCTATTAATTTTTTGCCGGTATTCTTAAGGAGGGCCGCCACCACTTCTTCATTCTCTTGTTTGAACACAGAACAGGTAATGTAGATAAGTGTACCATCCTCCTTCAAAAGGCCGGCCGCATTAGTAGCTATCTGCTCTTGTAAAATAGAGAATTTGTTAATATTTTCCGCGTCAAAGAAGTACATCTGCTCGGGTGTCCTTGCCCAGGTACCCGATCCGCTGCACGGCACATCGCAAATGATATGATCAAATTTTTTAACGCCAAATGCCTGCTTCAGCGCTTCTTTGTCTGATACATTAGTTACATGCGTTTCAGGCACCGGCAAGCCATATTGGCGGAACCGTTCCTTCAGATTATGAATGATATTTTCCCTGATGTCTGTAACTGTGAGTTGCACGGATGGCAGAATATCCTTAAGTAACAGAGACTTGCCCCCCGCTCCCGAGCAGCAGTCGTACCACTGCTCTTTTGCCACAGGATGAAAATACTCGCCTGTTTTTTGGGAAGAAGCATCCTGCACTACATAGCTATCCTTTGGTAATATATCATCTATCTTGGCTCCATTCGGTAAAGACAGGCAATGGTCGGAAATGAAGTGATGAACAATGTTGTGCTTCGACAGTAGGTTTACGATCTTATCTTTATTTTTCCTGATGCGGATAAACAAGGCAGGCTGGGTAAGCATGGACCGTAGCCATTCCTCCCGGGTGATACCATTAGACAGGGGAGTATCGTAAGGGAACAGTTTACTTATATTAAAACGCAATGCCTCGTGTTGCCTTAGCCAATCCGGTATATCGGGTTGGTATTGTTTATCGGCAGTCATAGTTGCCATTAGCGTATCGGGCCATTCTTTATTGTCTGTCCCTTTGCCTATCCTGTAATAGGTATAAGCAAGTGTGCTCAATATCTTCCTGTCCCTGCTGCCCAGAATAGGGTACTGCTTGAAGTAGCCTTTCAGGAAATGGGCAAGAGGTGTGGTGCCATTATAGGTAGCTATAATGGTTTTGATATGTAGGCCGAGATATTTCATATTACATTTTCTCCGGCAGGCGTATGCCCAGCAGGTTCATTCCGTGACGTAATACTGATGCCGTCATAATAATGATCATGAGGCGCAGTTGTTTCTTTTCTTCGCTCTCAGCCTTCGATATGCTATGGTCGGCATAAAAGGTATTGAACAACTGTGCCAGTTGGAAACAGTAGTTGCATACCGCCGATGGGTTGAGTTCATTTGCGGCATCCTGCAATATCATTGTATATTCCTCCAGGGCCAATATGATCTTACGCTCCATCAGTGACAGCTCTGCTGTTTGCCTGAAGCCGCTGAATATATTCGTATCTGGCTGCTGCGGTACATGCTCTTTACGCAATATGGAGCAGATGCGGGCGTGCGCATACTGTATAAAGGTAGCTGTAAACCCGTGCAGGTCTATAGACTCCTTCGGGTCAAAGATCATTTTCTTCTTAGGGTCTACGCGCAGCAGGTAAAATTTGAGTGCGCCCAGGCCTATAGTTTCATAAAGCGTACTCAGTTCTTCAGGGGTAAAGCCTTCGGTCTTGCCGGATTGCTCTGTTTGCTCACCGGCAAGGCGCACCATCTCGGCCACCATATCATCAGCATCTACTACAGTACCCTCCCGGCTCTTCATACGGCCTGTCGGCAGTTCCACCATGCCATAAGACAGGTGATGAATGCCATCGGCACATGGTTCGCCCATTTTTTTGAGGATGGCCTTTAATACCTGCATGTGGTAGTTCTGCTCATCTGCTATTACATATACGGATTGATCGAGGTGGTAATCGTCGTACTTCAGCTTGGCAGTACCGAGGTCCTGGGTCATGTAAACAGAAGTACCATCGCCACGGAGGAGGAGCTTTTCATCCAGTCCATCGTCCTTCAGATCCACCCATACCGACCCGTCCTCCTTTTTGAAGAGTACACCTTTATTTAATCCTTCTTCCACCAGTTGCTTGCCAAGCAGGTAGGTGTCACTTTCATAATATAGTTTGTCAAATGAGATGCCCAGCTTATCATACGTTTTGTCGAAGCCTTTGTACACCCAGCCGTTCATGGTATGCCACAGGTCGCGCACCTCTTTATCTCCGGCCTCCCATTTGCGCAGCATATCCTGTGCGCCACGCATCAGCGGGGCTTCTTTCTCCGCTATCTTTTCTGATACACCGCTATCAATAAGCGCAGCCACCTCAGCTTTGTAAGCATCATTGAACTTTACATAGTAGTCGCCCACCAGGTGGTCACCCTTAGTGCCGGTCGACTCAGGTGTCGCGCCCTTACCATACTGTTGCCAGGCTATCATAGACTTACATATATGAATGCCGCGGTCATTGATCAGGTTGGCCTTGATCACTTCATTGCCATCATTCTTTAATATCTGTGATACTGCAGCACCCAAAAAGATATTGCGGAGGTGCCCGAAGTGCAGCGGCTTATTAGTATTGGGAGATGAGTATTCCACCATCACGCGGCGGGAATTCTCCTTGAGGCCATATCCGCTATTGGTATAATTGGCCGTGAGGTATTGTACCCAGAAGCTATCTTTGATGCTCAGGTTCAAAAAACCGCTGACGATCTCGTAACCGCCGAACAGGTCAGACCCCTCGCATAGTTTGTCGCCCAGCAGCTTGCCGATCACATCCGGTTTCTGCCTCAGCAGCTTCAGAAATGGGAAGAGCACGATGTTATAGTCGCCGGAAAACTCAGGTTTTGTCTGGTTCACGCCGATCATGCTTAGTTCTATAGTTACATCAGGATAAAGCTGTTTGAGCGCGCTTTGAGCTTCCTGTTTTATCCGGCTGGCAAGGGTCATTTATATAGTATTTATGCAAAAATACTTCTTATAGGGGGGAAAGCAAAGTAAACCCCAAAGGTTTACTTTGGGTTTAGCGCTCTACCTGTAATCCTTATCATACAAAGCCACCAGTTCTCCCCAGCCCAGTATATGGCCTTCCATTATTTTCAGCAGATCGGCTTTGCTGGCATTGCGGCTCAGGTTCAGTTTGGTATCAAGGGCATATACTTTGAAGTGTATATGGTGCGCGCCTTTTGATGCGCACATACCTATGTAGCCCCTGGCGCTTGCAGTGTTGAGGCCCTCAAAGTCGTTCTTATAATTCTCGGGTATGAAGCTGCCGGTATCTATGTTCCAGGTCAGCCAGTTCACATAGCAGGTGTCGGCTTTTACTACGGCCATGGGTGCCTTTACTTTTCTTACGTGGTGGCCTTTCTTTACGGGCTTGGGTGGCGCTACATATTTCTTATCCAGAAAGCGGGTGTAGTCGGCATCCTCTACGATCACGGCCAGTGAGCGGGTCCCGGCGGGCAGGTTGGCAATATTGAGCGGAGGGCTGGCTCCCTGGCCCAGGCAGGTGTATTTTACAGGGATATAGCCATTGGGCTTAATAGCATAGCTGGTAACGGTAAGGCTCTTCTTATAGGAAAAAGAAGTAAGCCCGAAAAGTACGATAACGAGTAACGAGTTGAGGAAGGTGCGCATGTGTATGTGTTTGCTTATTCAGCAATAAAATCATACCATCAGCACTATATACATAGTGATGCAATTGTTATCTTAACTATTCGTGAACAACGAGGTTCTCAGCAAACACCCGCGATACGGTTGTTGTACTGCTCTTGCCCAGTTTAATGACCACCGAGCTATCGAAGGGTATTTTTTCGATCATAGTGATCTTAGTACCTATACCGATATCTAATTTTTTAAGGTATTGCAGGAAGGATGGGCTGGTATCTTTTACGGCCACCACACGGCAACTACCGCCTTCGGGTATCTCTGCCAGCACAGTTTTGTAGGTAACTGCGGTTTCGCCATTGGCTTTGGGTATGGGGTCGCCATGAGGGTCGTATTCAGGGAAGCCCAGGAATTTATCGAGGCGGTCGGCCAGCTCGGCATGTTGTACATGCTCCAGTTGTTCGGCCATTTCATGCACTTCTTCCCATCCGTAGCCTAGTTTCTCCAGTAGGAACACCTCCCACAGTCTGTGTTTACGGACCACGATGATGGCTACATTGCGGCCCTTCTCTGTGAGTTTTACACCCTTGCTTTTTTCGTATTGCAGCAGCTTTTTGTCCACCAGCTTGCGCAGCATATCCACTACCGATGCGGGGTTATTATTCAGCGCCTCTGATATGGCAGTAGGCGTTATCTTCTTCAGCCCCTGCTTATCGAGGTTGTAGATGATCTTTAAATAATTCTCCTCTGAAAGTGTTTGCATAATGGTATAGCAGGCATAAAGTTATAAAATTGTCAGTAAAATGTGAAAAATTAGTCTTGACTAATAAATATACTTTGGTTGATGGTATTTTATGGCTAAGTTTGCTTTAAAATAAATAGAGTGAACTGGCATAAAAAGGGCAACGATCATAGCTTATCAGAGGTATTCTCTTCTGTGAAAGTGCCCGTTAATGGCAGTTTTATGAAAAAGCTGCTTGCTTTCTCAGGGCCGGGTCTGATGGTAGCTGTAGGGTATATGGATCCGGGCAACTGGGCAACTGATATAGCCGGTGGGGCGCAGTTTGGCTATACGTTACTTTCTGTAATTTTCATTTCCAACCTGTTTGCAATGCTGCTGCAATACCTTGCCCTGAAGCTGGGCATTGCGACAGAACGTGACCTGGCACAGGCTTGCCGCGATCATTACGGGCGCACGACCAACTTTATACTGTGGCTGCTATGCGAAGTTGCGATAGCCGCCTGCGACCTGGCCGAGGTGATAGGCGCTGCGCTGGCATTGAACCTGCTATTTCATATACCCCTCACCTGGGGTGTCGTGATCACCTCGATGGATGTGCTGCTGATATTGCTGTTTCAGCACAAGGGTTTCCGGTTTATAGAGATAATAGTAGCCTCGCTCATTTTTTTGATACTGGCCTGCTTTGCATACGAATTGATCGCTTCCCACCCTGCATTTGCACCGGTGCTCCAAGGATTAATGCCTACAAGGGAGATAGTAGTGAACCCTTCTATGCTCTATATAGCCATAGGTATACTGGGTGCTACGGTGATGCCGCACAACCTGTACCTGCACTCCAGCATTGTACAAACCCGCGACTACGAGCGCAATGAAACCGGGAAGCGCATGGCCATAAAATTTGCCACTATAGATAGTACGGTATCGCTGTTCTTTGCCTTCTTTATCAATGCGGCTATATTGATCCTTGCAGGGGCAGCTTTTCATAACGGGCATAAAGAAGTGGCAGATATTACGGTTGCTTATAAGCTGCTTGATCCGGTACTTGGTGTGACGCTGGCCAGCACTTTGTTTGCAGTTGCGCTGCTGGCATCGGGGCAAAACTCCACACTCACAGGCACGCTTGCCGGGCAGATAGTGATGGAGGGTTTCCTGAAAATAAAATTGCAGCCCTGGCTGCGCCGGCTTATAACGAGGGTCATTGCCATTATACCTGCATTTTTTGTAACACTCATTTATGGGGAGAAGGGTATTGCCAACCTGCTCGTATTGAGCCAGGTGATCCTGTCCATGCAGCTGAGCTTTGCAGTGATACCACTCATCATTTTTACCAACGATAAGAGCAAGATGGGGGTATTTGCCAACAGGCTGCCCATGAAGGTGGCGGTGTGGACTACGGCAGGCATTATATTGTTGCTGAATGTGTATTTGTTGTGTACGATGGTGTGAACATCAGTATAATCTTCAAAAAAGGAGCAGGTACAACTCTTGTTATCCACATCTGTGGAAATTGATTGCCGCTATTTTTTTCATACATTAAGTAACTTGCTACCAATGATAACGCTTGATCAGTTAAAAGCAATATATAATGATGCGGAAGCAGATGCTCATTTTGCTTACTTAGGTAATAAGCATAGAGGTGGTGTTAATAATTCGAAAGGAAATACTTTTGAAAACTTCTTTACAGTATACCAGGTGGCTAAGTCATTTAACGATGATGATGACCATGAACGTACATTTCTTTCATCCCAGGTTCGTGCATTTATAGATGACCTGGTCATTGAATCCCCTGATAAGCAATTGAGCAAATTTTTCCAGATCAAAGATGTTCAAAATCTGAGTTGGACAACGGGCGACCATCCTATTCAAGATGATTTTGAAATGCAATATAATGTATGCACTCAAAACGGCAAGGATGCTGAATTGTATCTTACAGTTTCCCGCACAGAATTATGTGATATACTTGTTGCGGGATTGCCTGAAAAGATCAGCACTTATACCAAAGTCATTCATTTTGGTACAGCAGATTCTATTAATAGCTTGATCAGAACAAACAATGATTTTAAGGATGAATTGGTTAAAATGTGTGCTATATCTAACCCCTCATCAGACACTCTGGATGCTTTAGGCACAATAGTATTAGGTGCATGGGATGGAACGAATAAAACCAACGTATCTATAGCCCACATTCTTAACAAATGTTACGATGAAAATCCTAACTATATAAAAGGATTTGAGAACAGGGTCTCTGAAAACTTAAATAGAGTACTTGGGTCAATAAATGGGTTTACTTTTGTGGTGGAGCATGGTTACATTGTGTGGAACTATTTGAATTCAGATAAGGGTATCTTGCAGTATGCAATAGGCACAAGGCAATATGTACAATGGGAGAATGACATTACTAATTCAGGAGCAGAGATCACATTTGAAATACTGGAACCTTTTTTAAGCTAAATAATATGGGAAGAAAATACCAGGGGGGAATTACCGGAGAGACCATTAGTTTGCTTGATAAATTGATCAATGAACAAACGAATAGTACTGAATATGCCCATGCTATGTATGAGCTTGGCAAAGTATTTGGCAGTATTCTTCTTTCATCTGTAAGCAATGCCGAAACAGTAGCGCTCGCAAGTACTGTAGAAGATGCTGATTTTTTAGGAAAAGGCATAATAGATGTGTTGGAAAATAATGGCAAGAAAGTACTACTAACCGTTTTCTGGAATAAACGATTTAAACCAAATTCGGAAAACAATCTTTCTGTTGCACCTATTTTACGTGAGTTTCACCAGGAAGGATATAATAAACCAGGTGTGCTTATAGTTATAAAGTCGATTATAGCTAACTCGTGCGTTGTGAGGACAAATCTTACAAAACTTATAGAAGAATCAAATCCGAACGAAATTTTTATAGTGGCGCCGGTATTATTAGTCGGGGCTATTAAAAACCTGGAAAGTGAATTTGATAAGCAGATAAGCGACCGGTTTAGTTACCTGTATTTTGCAGAAGACAATGAGAAAACCAAAGAAGGAATGGTATTGCCCGGAATAGGTGGAGATGTCTATCAGCGACTTGGGTTCAGCAATCAGGATACAAAAAATAAATTCACTCCACGGATCGTAAAAGAAAGAAGAGCTATAGCTATAAAATAATAAAAAGAGGCTACCCACCGGATAGCCTCTTCTCAAAGATAATATCGAACTCATCTACCTGTTGATGATGATCTTTTCAGTGGTCGTCATATTGTTACTGTGCAGGGTGATGAAGTAAACACCTGATGCCAGGCCCGACTGCCAAATAGATTCTTTATTTGCTGTGAGCTTCAGATTAGCCACTTGCTGGCCCAGCAGGTTAGTGATTACGGCTTCAGCAGGTTGCTGATCGTTTGTATTGTAGGTAATAGCGAAAGAGCCGGTAGAAGGATTAGGGTATATATTCAACGCAGAGAGGTGTGCAGATACATTCTTAACGCTTACGCCTATAGGCGTGTCGCAGTTAACAACCGTTATAGCAGATGTTTCATTGAATGTACCACAGGAATTGACCAGGTTGTAGGAGATCGTGGTAGTACCAGCTGTAAGTCCCTGGAATACGCCGAACGGAAATGCCAGAGCGGCTATAGTAGTATCAGCCGCCGACCACATACCACCTCTTGCAGAATCTGCAATCAGGAAAAAAGAATCTATGCAGATGGTGCCGGGTGTGGCGATAGGCGATGCAGGTACTTCTACCCTCATGCGGATACGGACACTATCCTTGCAGCTACCGGTAGTGATCTTGTAGTAGACCGACGCATTTCCGGGAGTTACCGGAGTTACTGCACCTGTAGAACTTACGGTAAGTACGGCGGTATTGTTGGATGACCATGTTCCGCCAGCTACACTATCCAGAAGGGTTTCGCTGTTGCCGAGGCATATATTGGCGGTGCCTGTAATGATGCTCGGGCGAACATTTGGGTTCACGGTCATTACAATATAATTAGAGGTATCCAGTATGGTAGTACCGGAGGTGTCAGTGACATAGCACCACACCGTATCGCCATTAGCTAATGTTGTTGTTGTGTACGTTGGTGCCGGAGTGCCAACCAAACCTCCGTTCACGCGCCAGCTGTAACGATGAGCAGCAGTATCAGTGGTGGTAGCCCTGAAGCGTACCGGAGTATTGGCGCATACTGTATCGCCGGGCAATACAGTAATGGTGGCCGTTTGGCCAGAAGACGGCATCGCTCCGAGCAGGAAAGAGAGGACAAAACCGACGCTAAGTAAAAATTTACATTTCATGTTGTGTACTTTAAGATATTTAATTGAAAGATTATCAGTGGCGAAAGTAGATATTTGGCTTTAAACAGTCAAATAAATTATGTTTTGTTGTGGTAAGCGCCAGAATAATAAGGGATATTTAACAAACCGGATCTGTATCTGGCATAGTCCTTGCGCCAAACAAGGCATAAACATTAACAATTTTTATTGTCTGCAAAACATTTAGGGAAATAAAAAGCGTATAATTTTACCACTTCTCCACTGATGAATTTTAAAAAGAGCATAGCTACCTTATTGGTATTATTGTTGCAGGTATTCAGCAGCACTAATTTTGCTTACGAAGTATATGCTTCGGGTGGGAAAATAGCCGATCATGCAGAAAGGATCCAAGGATGCGTAGCCGGTAGCCGGGCAAACGATATTTCGGTCATCAGTAGGCCCGTTCAGAAGAAAGAACATCAGCGGGTAAGGTACATGGGCGGCGAGTGCAGCTATGTATCGCCATGCACAGTACATTTTGTTTCCGTTACGCTACATGCTGTGCAAAAGCACGATCTTTTTTCATCTTCATTTATTGTAGCTACCTGTCCTGTCTTATTTAAGCTAAGAGGGCCGCCGTCTTTTTATTGCACTGCTTGTTAGTTAATTGGTTAAAGCGTTATTAGCCAAAGGTGTTTTCTCTGTAACCCTTTTATTATTTTTGGGATATTATTATTCACCTGCTGCGGTGGCACCTGCCACGGGCGCACACATCTTCTTTTTATGAAAAAACTGCTGGTCTTCTGTTTTTCATTGTGCCTGTTTACACAGGCCCATGCTTCCGTTGGTGATTCGGTACTGTCTGAAAAGGGGGTAAGGGAGAAAATACTGAACGATATACAGGAAAACCTGAACCATAAGAACAGGACCATCGATTCCACGATCACTACACTAGACAATAGGGTAGGCAAACTGGACAGTGTGCTGAAAACAACCGGCAACCCGAAGGAGCGCATAGATAAGCTGGTGGAGCGTGTGCAGGTACTCGAAGAGAAGCAGAAAGCCATAGAGCAGAATGAGCTTAATGTGTATGAGGCCAACTACCAGTCGGCGCTCATTAATCTTGTATCTATGGACCGGGAGATAAAGCCGCTGGTGCTGTTCCGCTGCACAAAGGACTTTTTTGATGCACTCACGGAAACCGGCAACCCCATCAATTATGCGGGTTTCCGGGATGGGTATGATAAGTTCCGGGTGTATATAGATAAGACCAAGGACAAGAACGCAACGCTGAAAGCGGTGAGTGAAGTAGTGGGGGCATCGGGTGGGTTTACGGCAGGTATACCTATTGTGGGGGCCTATTCGCAATTGTTGTTCTCAGGCATGGCAGAGTATATCAATTCTATAGGGCATAAGAGAAGGGATTTGAAAGAAGGGGCAGAAAAGATGTTTGCGATCACTACCGCATTGAGCCAGTTTGCTACAGATAAAAACCAGATAGAAACGGAGTGGGATGGCATTACACAATCGCTGGAGGAGATGCAGGTGTCTTACGATTCTGTAATGAACCGTAATATGCGCATGGTAGGCCTGGATATATGTGATATGGGCAACTGCTATACCAAACAAAGCGATGCCAGCAAACGCTATCAATACCTGACCATGCTGCGCGAGAAGGCTGCCGCCCATGTATTGGAAGTACATAAAGATAACCCTAAAGAGTGGAAGGAAGATATCTACTACCAACTGATGGATGTACAGACCCTAAAAATAAGGTATGGCGATATTGCCTACCGCATTACGCACCACATTAACATGTACAGTACGCTGATAGCGCATTATAAGAACAATAAGGAAATAGGGGAGCATGTAGCAAAACTTGATGAAAAGCTGGGACAATTGAAGTCAACATTTGACGACACCTTTGAGCCAACACAGTATGCACATGCGGCTACCCAAATGTATAAAGTACTATAAAGTCATCTTTTAAATTATTTATCATAATGAGCAATAAAATAAAATTCGTATCGGGCATGTGTGCGATGCTCCTCATTATTTTTGCAGCATCCTGCAAAAACAATGACGCACCTGCACAGCAGGCGAATGCTTTGCTACATACTGATTCATCACTCGTGGTCAGGGACAGCCTGCAGGCAAAATACAAAATGACTATCGGTTTAACTGAACCTATTTATTATCTTTGTGACAAAATAGCATGTTATGCAAAATAAAGCTTTAGAACATTTAGCACTCCCTCCTTTGGTAATACCTGTGCATATTGTTAATGGTGCAGTGTATTACGTTACCCAAACTAATTTAGACGAATTTAAAAATATTTTTGATTGGGTCGATGCAAATAGTATCCGCGAACGTATTTTGATACTTGGTAAAAGCATTCTGTGGGGTCAGGTTTGCATTATCGAAATTAACGGGGATTCAAAAACCATTACGGAATACCCGCCATTTACTCGATAAAAGACGGCATACCAACAACCGTTCCAGAACGTATTTTATCTAAATTACTATTAATCCACACCCCCATTTCGGGGGATATGTAACACATTTTTACATACTCACTCCAACTCATTTCGCCATTATTATTTATAGGCGTATTGCCGTCTGCCAAATCGTCTGATTTATTTTTAGGTTCACTTAACCCGACAGTCATTAAATACAATGCTGCACATAACCAGATAGACCAGATGAGCTCACAAACGACACTATTAGACAGCCAGCTACGACAGAAGGACGCAGAGATAGCGAAATTGAAAACGCAGGTCGCTCACATTTCAAAGAAGAACAGGTCTTTGCTGGCAGAGGTGAATAAAGATAAAAAGTTCATCAATTCACTGAAGGATGAGCTGAGTGACAAGGCAAAAGCATTTGCTGAAAAGCTGGGGCTGCTGCAGAACGAACGTGATGCACTGGCATCGGCCAAAGACGACTTACTGGTAAAATACAATCACCTGAAGGAACTGGGCTCAGTATTGCATGCTTCTAATATCAGGCTCACCGCTATACACCTGAAACACCATGGCACCAAAGAAAAGAGAACGGCCTGCGCCCGCAGGGTAAACGAGCTGAAACTGGACTTTGATATAGATGAGAACCGTATAGCAGATGACGGCACCAAAAACCTGTATATAGTGATCAAAGACCCTGCGGGTACTGTGCTGACTGACGTTGCCTCAGGTACACTTACCCAAAGCAATGGTTCGGGGCTTGGTTATAGTATAGAAACACAGGTAGCGCTGAAACAGAATGAGCGGGTAAAGGATGTAATAGAAGATTGGAAAAAAGATACGGACTACAAGAGGGGCCTATACGATATAGCCATCTACAACGGAGGCTATAAAATAGGTGAAGGCGAAGTGGCGCTAAAATAAAAGTATGAGTATAAGAAGAGTGCCTTGATTACTTTTACGCAAGGCGTTCTTCTGTTTTTTTATACATAACAAGTTCTCATTAAAAGAAGATAATGAATAGTAGCGATACGCAATGGTATAAACTATTGACAGGCAAGATATATAATGAACGAGTGCGTGCTAATGTACTACAGGCATTTCCGTATTGGATAGCCTCTTTGATCACCGGTGTGGTGGCGGTGCTTTATGCAAGGTTATTTGCATACGCCGAGAACCTTTCTAATATGACGCTTGAAGGTCATCGATGGTTGTTGTTCATCATTACACCGGTATGTTTTGTGGCGGCCTGGTGGATCGTGAAGCGGTTTGATCAATATGCAGCCGGGAGTGGTATCCCACAGGTAATGGCTGCTATAGAATTGGCCAATCCTAAGTATAATTACCTGGTTGATAGATTTTTGAGCCTGAAGGGAATAACAATAAAGGTGCTCTCTACTATACTGATGATATTTGGGGGTGGCGCTATAGGCAGAGAAGGCCCTACTATACAGATAGCCGGTAGCATATTCAGAAAAGTAAACCAGTTGCTGCCTGCCTCCTGGCCTAAAATATCAAAAAAGAATATGATCATGACGGGCGCTGCAGCAGGGCTTGCGGCGGCATTCAATACTCCGTTGGGAGGTATTGTGTTTGCGGTAGAAGAGCTGGCGAAGACGCACATTAATTTTTTCAAAACGGCCTTGTTCACCGCTGTGATCATAGCCGGGCTTGCGGCGCAGGCTATGCTGGGACCTTATCTGTACCTGGGGTATCCTGATGTGAGTAATGCATCGTCCTACATTATTCTCACGGTAATCGTGGTGGCCTGCATTTCGGGTTTTATAGGCAGCCTGATGTCTGTGGCGATTTTGCGGGTACTTACCTGGAAGAAAACGCTGAAGCAATATGGTGCGCAGCTTCTTTATGTAGTATTGTGCGCATTGCTGGTGGCCACGGTGGCCTACTTTTTCAATTATGGTATTTTAGGATCGGGGAAGGAGGAGATGTCGCGTATATTATTTACAAAAGATAAGAGCGTAGGCATAGGGCTGCCCTTAGTAAGGGTGCTGGGGCCGATAGTGGCTTTTACCACAGGGGGCGCGGGTGGTATATTCGCACCTGCGCTTGGCGCCGGAGCAACTATTGGCGCATTTATAGCCGAATTGTTCCATTTTACTGCTGCAAATGCTAATATACTCATACTCTCAGGGATGGTAGGTTTTCTTACGGGTGTTACCCGGTCACCTTTTACCTGTGCAATACTGGTATTGGAAATGACTGACAGGCACAACATTGTCTTTCACCTGATGCTGGCCGGTATGGTAGCGAGTTTATTCTCTAACCTTATAGATAAGCACTCGCTGTATGACCATCTGAAAGACGGATACCTGGATGCGGCTTATAAGGAGGACGCTGAGGATGCGCAGCGTGGCGTTGTACATCCGGAAAGCTATCCCGAGACCGATGACAACGGATAAGTTGCAGATACAGAACGTGGCGGCTTTCTGCACCCGGCCGTTGTGCCATAAAAAAGAGATTGTCTTTTGCCTGTTGGCTGGCTATTTCTATAGCAAATGTATATTGTGTTTGGTTTCTGGAAAGGGATAAAAATAGATTTGGAATGGAAATGAGATTATATTTACAGTACCATGCCATTCATCTATCATGCCCCGGCTACAGTACTCAGTCCAAAAAAATTCATTAGACAGGTAGATGTGTTGTATGATGGTGGTGTCACCGGGTTCTCGCTGGCTATGATAGACTGGGAGGGGGTGCCGCACATAGGTATGCGGTGGAATGTAGCCCTTAAAGAGCAAGCAGATAGCTCCAAACAGACCGGCACTGTGCCATGCGATGGGTCGCCCTCAGCAAAGGGTATTCCTTCCTGGTTCATATTGCCGCGCGAGTTGTTTGACCCAACGTTGTTTGATAAAGACAGCAGTACCTTCCTGCAACTTGTAGCAGGGTGGAAGAAGCAATAGCCCCTGAAATGATCAGCTTTTATTTTTTACAGACGTTACCCTATTCTGGCGTTTTACCATCATTTTTAGTGTTTGCCTTTTTATAGACAGGTGCTTGCCGGCAGCGCTGTTTTGCTCTATGTCTGTTTTGTAAGCGGATAATATGTTTTTGTAAGACAATACCCCTGTAATATCCTGGTTGGCATCAATTACGGCCAATACCTCCGCCCGCTCCCGTATCATTATGAATTGTGGTTATATTTTCAAAGTGTAATAAGTTGGGTAAGGGCTGTATTCCCTACTTACCGAAAAGAAATGAAGGGTTTGCAATGGGGATTTTTTTACAACGATTTTAAGAATGGGAAATTTGATACTAAAAAAATAGAAAAACAGATAGCGGAATTAATGCAAGATGAAGATGTGACAAACAAGAAGGGTATTTATGAGTATATCCTAAGCGGAAATGAAAAGCATTTGAATATTCGTGCCTTTAGCGATAACCAAAAAAGAGAAGCATACGAAAGGCAAAAAGGTATTTGCGCAAAGTGTGGTGCTCATTTTGAATTATCAGAAATGGAAGCCGACCATATTAAACCGTGGCACGATAGCGGTAAAACTTCTGCTGATAATTGCCAAATGCTATGCCAAGACGACAATAGAAGAAAATCGGGCAAATAACCAATTTTAAGTTATACATTTTTACTTTTTTATTTTAACCCTTATTTGTCCTGCAAGGGATAGTTCCGAACATTTTTAAAGCCTTCCTCTAGTCTGAGGAAGGAATTCATACTAGGGCAATTGATTGTACTTGACGTGTCTGAATTTGAAGACGAATGAAGAGGGTTTTTTATAACTCCAATGCCTTAATAAATCTGGCACACTTTTTGCTTTAATTAACGGAATGAACATTTACAATGGCAGTGAATATAAATAGTACCCGGCATAAGTGGTCTCCAGCGTGGGATGATGTGGAAGATGCGTGTATTGATAAGTGTAGTAGGTGCGGGATGAAGCGTAGGAAAAGAACCTGCTACATAAAAGGTACAATGATAACCTATGGTACCATAAATGAAATACTCGATGGTAATTCATGGAGGCCGCAGGAGGATACTGATATTTGTATCAGTAAAGATGATTTCAAGAGGAATCTTATATTTTCTGAAACTAAAATGCTGTAAAATGGATATAAGAGAAAGAGCGCGAATCATGATGTCCTACTTGCCTTGCAAGGGATATGACATTAGAAGTATTCAAACTTAATGTAAAAAAACACCCTGATAGCTGGAATGCATATGACAGCATGGGCGAGGCCTATGGCATAGCCGGCGACCATGCCCAATCACTCAGTTTTTACAAAAAGGCGCTCACAAAAGCCCCGAATGATCAGAAAGAGCGCATACAAAAGATCATTACTTTGCTGGAAAAAGGGTAGTGTCGTGGTAGTTCCGGCGAATTAAATGAAATCTGCTGAATTTTATTAAGGTGCATATACACGGTCACGTTCAGTATGTAATGAATGCGCATTATTGTGTACTTTAGAGCGTCCCGCTCACAAACCGCGGCAGCAATTGGTACTAATGAAAGCACCTATTACCCTTTATTTTATCTATGAGATTTTGTCTGGCCATAGTCCTTGCATTTATTGCGCATAACGTATCAGGCCAAAATAAATTGGCTCCGGATATCTATAAGGAACGCAACCAGGTGAACGGGCAGATATTGAGTGGAGGTTATAAAGGTTTTGACGTGGTGACATTCGAACTATCTGCAAGCGGTACAATGGATACCGTTGACATTGATCACTACGAGTATTTTCCTTCAGGTCTCATCAAAGTGGCCAGCCACTATGATTATGGCACCTGGGATGCTGCCAGGGAGCAGCCTTTCGGCCGCAGGCTAAGTATGCTGAAACAAGGAGAGCGGACGAGCTACACGTACGACCCAAACGGCAACATGCTCACCAAAAGGACGTACCAACTGGCTCCCGCGAATTCTTATATCGCTCTACAGGAAACTGCTATGCGGCCTGCTATGGACGAGTGGCGGCCCGAAGATGGTGGCCATCCTGATATGGAAAAGGGGATCAGTAATATAGATTCTTTGATAACAGCAGGTATACCGGAGATTGAAAATATTACGGCCAGTGAGCAGTATACTTATAACAAAGATGGCAACCCCATTTACTCAGTAGATTCCATAAGCAGGAAGGAAACAAGATATACCTACCGTTATGATAAAAAAAAGCGTGTGATCGCTGAACGCAGGACTGCGAATTCCAGGTACACATTTGCTGAATACCATTTCGGGTATGATAAGTATGGCAATGCCGACACCATCAGGTTTATAAAAGTGACGGTGATACCACAACGCCTCCGGGCCCGCAGAATATGGTATACGTAACCCGCAGAGTTTATAATGCCGGGAACCAAATGGTGCAGGAAGTATTTACCACGCATGATCGAAGATCATCGTTCTCAAAGAAAAATATATACACCCTCAGCGATACGCTGATAATGGCTGTTGTAACCATTGATCTGAATGGCAGAAATGATACAGAATCGGTGTATGCTAACACATATGATGCCCGGCATAAAATTATTGAGCAAAAGAATTATACATTCAGTGGTGGCAAACGCAGCCTCTTAAAACTTGAAGAATACAGCTATGCCACCGAAGGCAATATAAGCGAAGTACGGTATAGCCGGCAAGGGTTGGAGCCGGGCGCGAAGCGTACAATGTATAAGCGGGAAATGTTCTTGTTGTACAAGTAAACTAAGGCACAACCACACTCTGGGCACTTGATGTATGCGCGCTGAAATACCCGAGGCAGCCGCCTGTAATATTGCTCACAGGGTTTGCAGGCGAAGCGGAGTTGGCGTTTTCTGATTGTTGCAGCCCGTAATAATATTGATACACTGCTGAGTCTATACACTCTAAGTAAACCACGACTACATCGCCGGGTATCACCTTACTGCCGCCACCGCCATTGAGTGGCTGCGCAACAGCCCTTCCATTCACAAGGTTGTCATTCCTGATGTATATTGCTGAGACAACTGAATCATTCTTTATTTCCACAAAATGGTAATTATTGCCTTTAGCTATAGGATCTGTATATACAGGCACCACCTGGTAATCATCGGCCCTGAAAGAAGACGATTGGGTATATAAACTGTCCAGCGATATTGCAGCAGGCATAGTGCTTGACCCCGTAAATATGCTGGATGCGGCATTTACATACAATGAATAGGTATGCCCTGAAACGCCAGCTAATAAATGGGTAGTATAGTTGCCGGGTGATGTTCCTTTAAGGGTATCTATGATGCCTGCAGTATTGTCGGTGATCACTACCGTTGCGCCACTTACAGTAGGGTAGGTATTATCCTGATCAAAGTTTACAGACTTGGTAATGGTGACGGTATATGGCCCGGGCTGATCTGTTACATTGGCCTCAATAACGTATTGTGGCGTAGCATTGTTCAGGTTCACCTTAACCACCTTCTGGCACGAGGCAAGGGTAAGTAAAGTAAGCAGGATAGCCGAAGGGTACAAATATTTTGAAGTGCTCATGATCATTAGAATTTGAAGTTGTAGGCAATGGATGGTACCCAGCGGAATAAAGAAGTTTGCAGCGCCTGCGTTCTGTTGGGGTCATTAGGGTCTGTCTGGAATTGGATGATGTATGGGTTCTCATGGCCATATACATTGTAAATGCCAAAAGTAACTTCAGATGAGAATTTCTTATGTACCTTCAGTTGTTTAGTAAAGCTGATATCGAGCCTGTTGTAGGATGGCATTCTCCCGCCGTCTCTTCCCGTATATACGAGGTAATTATTGTTGATAGCAGCTACACCGGGCATCCCGTTATTCAATGAGTATTTGCCGCTGGGGAAGGTAACTGCATTCCCTGAATAGAAAACGAAGTCGGAGGAGACAGTCCATTTTGGTGATAGCTGGTAAATGCCAACTACAGACAGGTCGTGTGTTCTGTCCTGTGTGGCAGCATACCATTTGTCGTTGTTGATGCCATTGATCTTCAGTTCGGTGCGCGATAAAGTATACGATACCCAGCCGGTAAATTTGCCCGCCTTTTTCTTCAGGGACAGCTCAAGGCCATAGGCCCTGCCGGTACCAAACAGCAGTTCAGGCTCTATAGCATTGTTGTTTACTATATTTGCGTCATCACGGTAATCTATTTCGTTTTGCATGTACTTAAAGTAGCTTTCCACACTAAATTCGTAGTGGTCATTTTGCAGGCTTCTGAAGTACCCTGCCGAAACCTGGTCTGCTATTTCAGGTTTAATGATATTATTGCTCGCTACCCATTTGTCTGTTGGGTTGCTGGATAATGAGTTGCTGATGAGGTGCATGTACTGCGAGTTGTGTGTATAAGAACCCTTGAGCGAAGACACCTCGTTTAAAAGGTAGCTTGCCGATATGCGTGGCTCGGGTATGAAGTAGATCTTCACTATCTGTCCCTGGCTGTAACGAAGGGTATCCTGTATATTACTATTAGCATCTAAGTTATAAAGGTTCGATCCGCCCAAAACAGAAAACGCACTCAGTCGGATGCCGTAATCCACATTCCATCTTTTTGATGCTTTCCAACTGTTTGTGATGTAAATAGCATTTTCCCAGCTATGGTTGTCAGGCTGGTCAATTGCTGTAATACCACTGCCGGATACTTCGCCCGGTGTGATGGTATGGTATACAGAACTGAACCCAAAACGTATGGAGTTGGTGGGATTGGCAAACAGTTCTAATTCTTCTTTCAGGTTCCAGTCGCGGATCGCTGAGCGGATATTGGCGCTGATGCCCGAGGCATTTACATTGATGTTGTAGCTGTAGTCGCTGTAGATCAACGAGAGGTTGGAGAACAGTTTATCAGAGATCAGGTGGTTCCACCTAAGTGTGCCGGTGGCATTGCCCCAGTTGATGCCGAAGATGCTGCCAATACCCAGGTCATCCTGTCCGAAGTACCCGGAAAGGTATAGCCTGTCTTTTTTTGATAGCTTGTAGTTCAGTTTCGTATTCAGGTCGTAGAAGTATAGCCTGCTTTTCTTTAAAGTAGTATCACTGGATAGTTTAAGGAACAGGTCGGCATAGGTGCGGCGTGCTGTTATCAAAAAGGACCCCTGGTCTTTTACAATGGGCCCTTCAATATCGAGCTTCGAGGAGATAAGCCCTATGCCGCCGCTTACGTGGTAGTCCTGGTCATTGCCATCGTTCATCTTTACATCCAGCACGCTCGATAGCCGGCCACCGTATTGTGCCGGTGCTGTGCCTTTGTAGATCGTCACATCCTTAATGGCATCCGAATTGAACGTAGAAAAGAAACCAAGCAGATGAGATGGATTATAGACCAGTGCATCATCCAGCAATATCAGGTTCTGGTCTGCCGCGCCGCCACGCACAAAAAAACCGCTGCTGCCATCTCCGGCCGATTGCACGCCGGGAAGCAGTTGAATCGTCTTAAGTACATCTTTCTCACCAAAGATCACCGGCACCATATTGATCTCTTTAATGTTCAGTTTGTCCATACCCATCTGCGCAGACCTAATAGTGTTGGCTTTACTGCTTACGGTTACTTCCTTTAGGTCTGTTTCCTGGGCAGGCATGGCCACATCCATACCCGTATGTTTTTCAGGGGTTACGTCGATTTCCTGTTCTTTAAATCCGGCATAATCTACCAGCAGTTTATAATTGCCGGTAGGCAGTGTCAGGGAGTAAAACCCATATTCATTTGTTATTGTGCCTACGGTTGCATTATCCGCCACCTTTATAGTTGCGCCTATCAGCGTTTCGCCGTTTTTCTTATTACGTATGGTGCCACTGACTGTAAATCTGGTCTGCGCAGCCGCATGTATCGAAAATGTAAGGACAATTAAAGTTATGATGCTTCTTATATAATTACTCATGAGTATGGCCTGACGAATTTTAGTGGGTGCAATTTAGGTACAATAACTATCACTTGATGGCGAAGCAAAAGATACATAAAGCAACTATCGTATATTGTGGTTTGGAATGTAACAGTACATGGACACTAATAAAGAAGCAGTAGCAATTTTTGATAAACTTGCAAAGCAATACCAGGATAAATTCATGGATGTGGGTATCTATCAAGATTCCTTAGAGCGGTTTTGCAATGAATTGCATAGGAACGGTGCATCTGTGCTGGATATTGCCTGCGGCCCGGGCAATATCACTAAGTATTTGTTAAATAAGCGTCCTGACCTGAACATATTGGGAATAGACCTCGCTCCCAATATGGTGGCATTGGCTTGCTTAAATAACCCGCAGGCTGCATTTCAGATAATGGATTGCCGCGAGATCAGCACCCTTGGTAATAAATACGATGGGGTAGTGTGTGCTTTTTGTTTGCCCTACCTATCCGAAGAAGAAGTAGTAAAACTGGTCAATGATGTCGCGAAAATGTTAAACCCGGATGGTGTGTTTTACATCAGCACTATGGAGGAAGATGAGCAGAACAGTTCAAGGTACAAAACATCAAGCGCCGGTGATCAGATATACATACATTATCACACCGGCAGTCATTTGATTGCTGCGCTTCAGGCCAATGAGTTGAAGATAATTGATACGCAGCGCATCACTTATTCAACCAACGGAGAAAACGTAACCGATCTTATCATCATTGCGGGGAAGTGAGCGACTAAATCTGAGACACCGTTATTTAAGGACGAAAACACCCCGCTTTTGCGGGGTGCCTCAGAAAATCTGATTAGACCATTCAATATTATTCTTCCACCTCCACACTATTGATCACCACATGCTCCAGCGGGCGGTCACCCGCAGCAGTTGGGGCGGCCTCAATGCTCTTGACCACTTCCATGCCTGCGGTAACGTGCCCGAATACAGTATGCTTAGAGTTAAGAAAATCGTTATTGCCCAGGTTGATGAAGAACTGGCTGCCATTGGTATTCCTGCCGGCATTAGCCATCGAGATTGTTCCCGAATGATTGCTGTTGGTAGCAGTGATCTCGTCATCAAACTTATAGCCAGGGCCACCTGTGCCCCATGCCGACATCCGCGCATCGTCCTTCGTCAGCGGATCGCCGCCCTGTATCATAAACCCTTTGATCACCCTGTGGAATTTTACCCCATCATAAAACCCGGCCTTTGCCAGCTTTATAAAATTGGCAACCGTCTCCGGTGTTTCCTTATCATAAAAGTCAATAGAAATATCGCCTTTGTTTGTTTTTAGTGTCGCTTTCATTGTTTATCTTTTTTTAACTGGTGGTGAAAGTAACGAATTTCGGCTGATCTCATTTTAGATTTTGCTCCATTCTTCCAAAGTGGTCACATCCGCCCGCTTTGTGAAGATCTTTGTGGTGAGTACGCGATGCACTTCTTCATCGCCATCCCCACAGCAGTTTTCTATTACGGTCATCTGGTAATCCTTGTCCGCCGCTTCAATAACGGTTGATAAAACCACGCCACTGGTGGCTATGCCGGTAAGTACCAGGTGCTGTGTGCCATATGCCCTTAATATTACCTCAAGATCGCTGCCGGTAAAAGCACTTATCCTGCGCTTGGTAACGATCACTTCTCCGGCCTGTGGTGCCAGGTCATTGTGTACTTTCATAAAAGCGTCCATATCCATCTCTTCGAATCTGCGCTTGCCTGCACCAAAACTCTTGTTATTCAGGCTTACCTCGGGTGCACCTTTTCTAAACCCCACTACCACATAAATAACCGGGATGTGCTTACTGCGGGCATGGGCTATTGCTTTGGCCATGTTTGCTATCAGCGGCTGCGCGCCGGCAAAGTTGCCGAGGATACCATCCTGCATATCCATGACCAACAGGGCTTTGTTTTGTTTCTGTTCCATTTGTTTTGTTTGCTGTGCAAATATCTTTCTTATTTTTGGGATAAGCGAAACCATGTACACCAAACAAGAAGCATCAAAACAAAAACAGGCTTTCTGGACAGCCTTTGGACAATACATGCAACCCGTCCTTTCTGCCGAAGGAAGTAAAGTGAACTGGGTCAATTATAAAACAGGTGTGCCGGGCATCTATTTTAAGATGGATGCAGATAACAAGCACGCAGAGATCAATATTGTCATTGCGCCCAACGATAAAGAAATACAAGCCCGGCATTATCAAACATTGGAGCAGCTAAAAGCAATGTTACATGGTGTACTGGGCGAGCAATGGCAGTGGGAAAAGGAACATGAGGATGAATATGGTAAGGCACAAAGCAGGGTAGGCAAAACGATCGATGGTGTAAACATCAACCGTACCGAAGACTGGCCTGCGCTCATTTCTTTCTTCAAAACCCGGATCATGGCACTAGATGAATTCTGGAGCAGTGCTCGGTATGCGTTTGAATAAACTGCATAAAAAAAACCTCCTATTACCAGGTGGCTTTTGAAAAGTGCTTCTGGGACTCGAACCCAAGACCCTCCCGCGAAAAGCGGGATGCTCTATCCTTTCTGAATAAGTTGATCAATATAAATTCTTGATTTCTTCTTCTTGATCTCCAGTTCTCTCTTTTTTGCTTCAGGCAACGAGGCAAATTGTTCTGTGTACTTTAGTTCCCACGGCATGCCTGTTGAAGTGAATTTCGAATGGCCGATATTATGCTCATACAATCTTCTTTCAAGATTGGTGCAAGTGCCAATGTAGTACTTGTTTACTTTGGCAGAATAAATGATATACACACATGCCATAAAAAAAGCCTCCCATAAATAGGAGGCTTTTGAAAAAGTGGCTTCGTTGGGACTCGAACCCAAGACCCATACATTAAAAGTGTATTGCTCTACCAACTGAGCTACGAAACCAATATTTTAAAGAACTGTGTACTAAACTATTTTATTTGACTCGAACCCAAAGACCCTCCCGATAAAAACGGGATGCTCTACCAACTGAGCTACGAAACCATTACTTTTTAAGAACTATTTTCACCTCTTCATTTCTGAATTGGTGTGCAAAGATAAGCATATACTTTCTCCGACAAAATGTTTTTTAAGATTAAATTAATGAACATGCCGGAATCCTTTACTGTAAAGCAATGTAAAGGATATAAACAATGGTTATTTAAAACTTAAACAGCAACTTTACGTTCAGCAGGCGGCTCGTAAGGCGGTTAGGCACAGCATACGTTTTCTGGCTGGTGTCGTCCTGTATCCATGAGTAGGAGAGGGTATTCTGTATGCCCAGCAGGTTGAAGACCTCCAGGCTGGCCCACACACTCTTCAGGTTATTAAAGAAGCTGTGCGACGGATGCTGCCTGCGGTTCACGTCCAGCAGTAATGCAGAGAAGCCGATATCCACGCGCTTGTAATCCGGTATACGGATCACGTCCTGGTACAGGTGGCCTGTAGGCGGGCCCACCGGCAGGCCACTGGCATATATGGCATTGATGTGTACTTTAAAATTCTTATTGCGTGGCAGGTAGTCTTCAAAGTACATCCCCAGCATGAAATGCTGGTCGCTGGGCATAGCAAAGTAATTGTTGTAGCCGGGTATGCTGCCGCTGTCTGTTATCTTCTGCATAGCCCGCATCAGCCCTATACTCACCCAAGATGTGGCATCCTTTACCAGGTCGCCATACAGGCGCACCTCGCCGCCATAGATGCGTCCTATTGCATCATTCTTGCCGGTATATTCTATCTGTACATTGTTATAGATGTAGGGGTCAATGTTCCAAAGGTTTTTGTAATAGGCTTCCGCTGTGATCTTAAAAGGCCGGCCATACATCTTGAAATTATAGTCCATGCCCAGTACAGTCTGAAACGATTTTTGCGATTTCAGTTGCGTGTTGATGTTGCCTGTCATGTCGCGCATCTCCCTGTAAAACGGCGGCTGGTCATAGATGCCTGTAGCCAGTTTAAAGACGATATCTTTCTTGCCTTCAGGTTTATAAGCGATCTGCGCCCTCGGGCTGATGATCGATTCGCTGTTCAGGAAACTATAGCCATACCTCAGCCCTATTGAAGCAGTAAATCTGTCGGCCGAGTCGAAGCGGATATTGTCCTGTACAAAGCCGGAGATGCGGGTATAATTAAAGGTGGCAGTCGAATTGTAGAAGTAGGCCATCGTCAGGTTGCTCGGGTCATATGGCTGGTTGAAGGCCGCGCTGTCCCTTTGTTCCCATTGGTGCAGGTCGTCGCTGATGTACGTCACGGTAGCATTACCGCCAAACTGTAGGAAATTATTCCTGAGGTTATAAGAACCCCTCATGCCCACATCGCCCACACTCACATTCAGGTAGTTGCGGGCAAAGTCATGTATCTCGCCTGTACCCAGGTAGGTCTTGATCTGCCCGAAATTGGCCTTGCTCAGATCCGTCTGCAATTCGCCAAACAAGTACTGCCCGTCTATATCATAGGTCTCATACTCGTTGGTCTGGAAGCCAGAGGCAAGGAATTTCAGTTTCAGCTTTTCATCTTCAGAGCGGTAGGTGGCAGATATGCCGCCAAAACGGGAGTCGAACTGGTCCAGTTCACTGCCGGCATAAAATACATCAAGCTGGTAGGCTTGGTTCAGCACGCCAAAGCTGCTGGTCATTGTCTCCGGAAAGAATGTGAACCTGTTGCGTGCATAGTTGGCTATTACTTCAAGCTCCCATTTACTGTTGAACCGGTAATTGATCAGCGCCTGCAGGTCAGAGAAGGATGGATTGTATACGCCCTTTGTAGGCTGCGATTGCAGCAGGTATTGGTTGGTTTTTTCCCGGGCACCTATCAGGTAAGTGAGTTTCTGGTTTTTAGATGCGCCCTCCAGGTGCATGCTGGCACCCAGCAGGCTCAGCGTCACAGACCCTGCAAATTCTGTGGGCCGTTTATAGCTCACATCCAGCACACTGCTCATCTTATCGCCATACTTGGCCTGGAAGCCACCTACCGAGAAGTTTACATTAGATACCAGGTCGGGATTCACAAAACTGAGGCCTTCCTGCTGGCCGGTGCGCACCAGGAAGGGCCTGTATATTTCAAAATCATTTACATACACCAGGTTCTCATCATAGCTGCCGCCACGCACACTGTATTGCGATGTCAGCTCATCGTGCGAGCCTACGGCCAGTTTTATAAGGTCTTCAATATTGCTATTGACACTAGGGTTCATAGTTACTTTGCTGATATCGAGGTACACGCTGCCGGCTTCGGTACGTTTATGTTCACTTTTTACAGTAAATTCTTTGAGCTCGGCGATCTTCATCACTACATCTATTGTCCGCGTCGCGCCTGCCTGCAATGATATATGCCTGAATACGGAATTATACCCGGCAAACCCGTATAGTACGGTGATATTCTTATCTGCCGCTATCTCCAGCATATAATATCCCTTCGCATTGGTGAAGGTGCCCAGCCCTGTCTGGTTATCAGCTACTACTGCACCTTCCACAGGCTTCCCTGCCTCATCGCGCACTATACCCGTAATGGTGGCACGCTGCGCATATGCGCATACGCACATCAAAAACAGGGTAATAGACAACAATAAGTGCTTCAGATACATATCGGTAACCTAATAAACGCAATGAATATAGATTTATTTCCCCACCTGCTTCAATCTTTTTATGGTGTCGGTCGGGTCGGGCGATGCAAATACGGTATTGCCTGCCACCAGCACATCGGCGCCCGCCTCTATTATAGATGCTGCGTTATCCATAGTTACACCCCCATCTATCTCTATCAGGGTGCTCGCTCCCGCTGCTGTGATCAGGGCCTTTGCCTTGCGGATCTTATTGTAGGTAAGCGGCAGAAATTTTTGTCCGCCAAAGCCCGGGTTGATGCTCATAACCAGCAGCAGGTCTATTTCATGAATGATGTCCTGTACCATCTCTACCGGTGTATGTGGGTTGATGGCCAGCCCGGCCTTCATACCCAGCGCGCGGATAGAGGTAAGTGTGCGGTGTATATGGTAGCCTGTTTCGTAATGTACGGTGAGGTAGTCGGCGCCTGCTTTTTTAAAATCTTCAAGGTAGCGCTCCGGGTTTTCGATCATCAGGTGCACATCACAGGTCTTGGTTGCGCGTTTTTTGATCTGTGCTATAATGGGCATGCCATAGCTGATGTTGGGTACAAAAAGGCCATCCATTACATCCAGGTGAAACCAGTCGGCCTCGCTGTTGTTGATCATATCTATTTCTTCGCCCAGCTTCAGAAAATCGGCAGAGAGCATGGAGGGTGCTATGAGTGGCATGTTGTAGTCGTTAGTTTTTAGTCGTTAGTATATAGTAGATAGTCGTTTCGGATTATTTCCCTTTTGGTATTTGGTATTTGGTACTTGGAATTTGTTATTTGTTATTTGGTACTTGGAATTTGGTACTTGGAATTTGTTTATTGGAATTTATCATTTCACGCCAAGCCTTTGCAATGCCAGCTTTGGGCTTTTGTAAGCTGTATCCATTGATGCGGCCATTCTATAGTCTGCTACTGCGTTCCTCAGGCTGTCCATAGCCTCGCTGCAATAGCCCCTGTTATAATACCCAGTAGGGTTCCTGGGGTCTATTTTGGTTACAATATCATATTGGTGATAGGCCTTTTTTACAGAGTCCTGCTGCATATATACATATCCCATATTGAAGTAAGCATCTACATAATGGTTGTTGCGAATGATGCACTTTTTATACTCTTCCTTCGCCTTTTCGTAATCCTTGATTTGCTGGTAATACATCCCCCGCGCATAGATCGGGAACACATCAGAGCTGTCAGCAATGAATGCGTCATTCAGATACTCTAATGCTATCGGGTCTTTTTTGGCTATATACAGTACGCCCAGTTGTATAAGTGCGTCATGATAGTCGGGCGCATACTGCCGCGCCGTAAGAAAGTTGGATATAGCCTTAGCCGTATCTTTCATATCCTTATACAACATGCCTTTAAGAAAATAGGCCTCCGGGCTGAATACGTTTTTGCGCAACACTATATTGATCTCGGCAAAAGACTTTGGGTAGTCCTTTATATAGAGGAACAGTTTGGCTATTTTCAGGTGCGCCTTCTGGTCGGTCGGATTTTTATCGATCGCTTTTTGCAACCATACTATCGATCCCGTCAGGTCCCTGTCTTCAAAAAGCAGGTTGCCTATCGCCGACAGGTATTCAGCATTGTTAGTATCTAATGATGCTGCCGTTCTAAAATCTTTGAAGGCCAGCGAGTCCATTTGCATTCTTTGCAGCATATTGCCCCTGTTATAATAAAGCACCGCATCATTGGGCGAGTTGTGTATCTTCTCGGTAAGCTTCTTTAAATTGGGGTCGGTATTCAAAACAGGGTCTGTGTCCGCCGGTGCAGTAGTATGGTTGTGGCTGTTACAGGCAATAAAAAGCATTATTCCTGCCAATAACGGAAAATACTTCCACCATCTAAGTTTCATAGCGCAAACTTAAAGAAAAACTGCTTAAAAGGTTATTGAAATAAATGTAATTTTAGCCGCATGATCTCAATTAAGACATTAAGGCTGTCGGCAGTCATTATCACCATAGTGGGTATGGTATTCAACGTTATCGCGGTGGTGCTGGCCGTTACCCATAAGGGAAATTTCAAGCCTGTACTTTTTTGGGGGCTCGGCCTTGTTTTGCTGGGTAATGTCATCAATGGTATTGTATACATCCAGCAGAAGTCGGGCGGAGGTATTAAAAGCTCACGGCGCAGTTCTAATTTAATTTGCTTATCTTAGCCAAATGAAACACCTTGAGTTTATAGAGGCCTTCCGGCAATTGTCCTATGCGGACAAGGAAAGAACTATTGCAGAGCTGGGGGCAGAATGGGAGAGCCAAAGGGGGCTTATGGCTGAGCTGAGTTTACAAATTGAACAAAGCCGACCAGGATCGATGATATGTCCGCATTGTAATTCCGTCAAAACCATTCGTAGAGGTATTGTCAAAGATGTAGAGCAATTCACCTGCAAAGATTGTAAGAAACATTTCCGTGGAAGTTATGGTACAGCATTGTTTCGGATCCAGCGCAAAGACAAATGGCAAGGGTATCTGCGCTTGATGGAGCAAGGGTATTCCATTAAAAAGGCAGCCAAAGAACTGGGAATATCTATTCAGACATCATTTAATTGGCGCCATAAAATATTGGCATCATTGCAAACCACCCTGCCGGACCAAGTAGGGGGGATAGTAGAATGTGACGAGCTACAACTTACTGAAAGCGCCAAAGGGAAGCGGAACATAGATCGTAAACCTCGCAAAAGAGGTAGCGATGGACATAAACACAATAGCGGGAAAGTAAGTGTTATTACGGCCATAAGTCGCAATAAGGGTTTGATAACAGCCGTAGTAGGTTCAAAAAAAATTGATGGGAAAGAAGCAGAAATGGCTCTTGGAGGACGGCTGGAAGCAAATACGGTACTGATAACTGACGAAAACCGTGCCTATAATGCAGTAAAAAGGAAGAATCAAGGTATTACCCACATTAAAATCAACAGTAAGAAAAACCAAACAGAAAAGCCGAAAAACAAAATGCATCTTCAGACGGTTAATAACCAACATAAACAGATTAGGGATTTTATGGACCCGTTTAATGGGGTGGCAACCAAATACCTACCTAACTATTTGAACTGGTTTAACTACCGTCAAAGTCAGAAAGAAAACAAGGAAAAAGTAAAATCGATGATGGCAACTTGCCTGTCGGCAACTGCTGCTCTACCGTTCCTTATAGAATTAGCCAAAAACGCAATTTTAACTAGAACTTAGCCAAGCTCACTTTATACGGCAAATGATTTTCTAAAAAACGGGCCTAAGCATGGCATAGTTTTTTAACCGTATGCAAATCATATGCAAACTCAACCCATTTATACGGAGACTGACCTGGTAATACCAATTAGACATTAAAAGACGGCAAAGTAATTTTCAAGGTAATAGTCATAGGATGTTATAGATTTTATGGTTTCACTTTTCAGATCAACAATAATTTGCGATAAGCGCAGGGAAAGATCGTCGAGTGTTTTGAAAA
>CAIRES010000026.1 GCA_903877645.1 uncultured Bacteroidota bacterium
GCCGAAATTTACTGGATGGATATCAACAGAAGAAGTAAGAACCTCACCGTTTCCGACCCTGATGTACCCGATGATTATGATGCCGACAGGCTCTACGCCGTGATCAATGGAGGAAAAGACACCGTCATGATACAGCAGTTCGTTTTCAGAAAGATATTCCGCAAATCGTTCCAGTTCTTCCAGAAAGACGACACAACCCGCATACCGCAATCGGATGCGTTGCCCAAGAACGTGATGATACATAAAGATCATTAACGGGAATTCACCTGATATTTACGTTTAACTGATCTATAATACTCCGCCTACGCGGAAAAGGTATAAATTTGCACTTTCCGTAAAATGATCTGCGATGAAAATGAACAAAGTTTTAGACAAGCTCGATATAAAGAAAATCAATGAAGGTGCCGCTACAGGTACAAAATGGCTGAAGGCCGGCGGAGAAAAGATCAATTCCTACTCTCCTGTTGATGGCAAGTTGATCGCCTCTGTAACAACCGTAACCCGCAAAAGCTATGATAAGGTAATAGACCAGGCTCAGGCTGCGTTTCAGGAATGGAGAATGTGGCCTGCACCAAAACGTGGCGAAGTAGTGCGCCAGGTAGGCGATGCCCTGAGAAAATATAAAGAACCATTGGGTATGCTCGTATCTTACGAGATGGGCAAGAGCCTGCAGGAAGGCTATGGCGAGGTGCAGGAGATGATAGACATCTGCGACCTGGCAGTAGGCATGAGCCGCCAGCTATATGGCCTTACCATGCACAGCGAGCGCCCGCGCCACCGCATGTATGAGCAGTGGCACCCGTTGGGCGTAGTGGGCATCATCAGTGCTTTTAACTTCCCGGTAGCCGTATGGAGCTGGAACAGCATGATAGCACTGATATGCGGCAATACCTGTGTTTGGAAACCATCTGAAAAAACACCCTTATCCGCAATTGCCTGCCAGAATATTATTGCAGATGTACTCAAGGCCAACAATGTACCCGAAGGTGTTTGCGGTATAGTAACCGGCGGCCGCGAATGCGGCGAATGGATGAGTGAAGACAAACGTATACCACTACTATCCGCCACCGGCTCCACACGTATGGGCAAGGCGGTGGCTACTGCTGTGGCCGGAAGGCTTGGCCGTTCTTTACTGGAACTGGGTGGCAACAATGCAATTATCATATCTGAATTTGCAGACCTCAATATTGCACTTCGCGCTGCCATATTTGGCGCAGTAGGCACTGCCGGCCAGCGTTGCACCACTACCCGTCGCCTCATCATACATGAAACCATATACGACGCATTTAAAAAGAAACTCGTTGCCGCCTACAAACAACTCGCCATTGGCGATCCATTGGATGAAAAGAGCCATGTAGGCCCATTGATAGACCAGGACGCAGTAGCTGCATACACCAATGCCATTAAGGAAGTAAAGAAAGCAGGCGGCAAAGAAATAGTAGCAGCAGGCATCCTTACAGGTAAAGGCTACGAAAGTGGCTGCTATGTAAAGCCATGTATATTTGAAGTGCAGAATGAATGGCCAATAGTACAACACGAAACCTTTGCGCCTATACTGTACGTAATGAAGTACAGCAAACTGGAAGATGCCATAGCCATGCAGAACAATGTACCACAGGGCCTGTCCTCAGCTATCATGACGCTGAATATGCGCGAGGCAGAACAGTACCTCTCTGCCGTTGGCAGCGACTGCGGCATTGCCAATGTAAACATAGGCACCAGTGGCGCCGAAATAGGTGGCGCATTTGGCGGCGAAAAAGAAACCGGCGGAGGACGCGAAAGCGGCTCGGATAGCTGGAAAGCTTACATGCGCCGCCAAACCAATACCATCAACTGGAGCGACCAGCTACCGCTGGCACAGGGTATAAAATTTAGTGTGTAATAAGCCAATTAATTTTTGCATAGACGAAAACTTTTTTCGTCTATGCAAATTATGTTATTACCCATTCACCTTCTTGTAGTACTCCAATGCCATTCTTATCTCCCCATATGTATAGTCATCACTCAGCAGGTCTTTGATCGGCTTGAGGGCCATTGTCTGTCCGCTCATTTTTATGGTAGCCATTATTTTAGCAAGCTTGTCTTTAGATACCACTTTCGATATATCAAGCATTCCGGTGGTTACAAATGCGGCAAGGTGGGTTTCTATAGTTGAGAGGGAAAGGCTGCGCTGAGCCGCTATCTCGGCTACACTCATACCATCATTGAACATGGCAAAAGTGGACTGCATAGTGCTATTTGCAGCAGGCTTGTCTTTCTTGTCCTTCTTAACTGTCGCAGTACTACCCTTCTTCGGCTTCTTAAAATGCATCCGCGACGGCAGGTTGTTCGCCTCGGCATATCGCTTAATGACCTGCAAAAATCCGGAGCCATAGCGGCTGATCTTATAGTCGCCAAAGCCGGATATATGCTTCAGCTCATCAAAGCTTTCCGGCAGATAGGTCGCAAGTTCTATAAGAGAGTTATCTGCCACTATATTGTAGGCAGGTACATGCTCCCTGTCTGCCATATCCAGCCGCAGGCTCTTCAGGTCTTTGAGCAGTTGCTGATCATATTCAGGCGATTCTTCCTGTAGGTCGGGTTCTTTCTCCTTCTTCATCACCAGCTTCAGCTCCGATTCTCCTTTCAATATCTTCCAGCCCTTTTCATTGAGTTTCAGCGTCACATACTGATCTTCGGTCTTATCTATAAAATGATGGTAAAGAAGTTGCTGCACCATCCATTGCCATTCTTCTTTTTTCAGGTTCTTGCCTATGCCATAGGTCTTGAGCTCTTTATGAGCCGGGTCTATCTTTTCGCTGGCCGACCCACGAAGCACATCTATGATATAGCCTGCGCCATATCGCTCTCCTGTTCGCACTATGGCCGATAGCAGCTTTTGCGCATCAACAGTCGCATCCTTTTCTTCCAGCGAGCTGGTACAGTAATCACAACTACCACAGTAGGCCGGAAACTGCTCACCGAAGTACTCCATCAGGTACTGCCTGCGGCAGCCCTCATGCTCACAGTATTGCTGCATCAGTTCCAGCTTACGGCGGGAGATGGCCGACTGCTGCGGATTGCCCTCTACCTCTGCAAATCTGCGCAACTTCATAATATCTCCGAAAGAGTAGAACAGTATGGCATCGCTTCTCAGCCCATCCCGCCCTGCCCTTCCCGTCTCCTGGTAGTACCCTTCCACATTCTTAGATACATCGTGGTGTATCACAAAGCGCACATTCGATTTATCAATGCCCATACCAAAGGCAATTGTAGCCACGATCACTTTGTATTCATCCCGCTGAAAAGCTTCCTGTACCTTACTGCGCTCTGCCGAGTCCATACCCGCGTGATAATAGGCAGCTTTTATGCCAGCCTCATGCAGCTTGCCAGCCAGCCCTTCAGTGGAGGCCCGCGATAGCGCATAAATAATGCCGCAATCGTCTTTATGCTTCTTAATGTATTCGAGTATATACCCGAATACATCTTTCTTCTGGCGAATGAAGTAATGAATATTGGGCCTGTTAAAACTGGATATGAATATACGCGGCTGGTGCAGTGCAAGGCGGGCAACGATGTCTTGCTGCGTTACCTTATCAGCACTCGCGGTAAGGGCGATTACCGGCAATTCAGGGAACTGTTTTTTGAGTACTGCCAGCTTCAGGTATTCCGGCCTGAAATCATGTCCCCACGACGAGATGCAATGCGCCTCATCTATAGCAAATAAAGAAGGGTTAAGCCCCTTCAGAAAACTAAAAAAGGAATCGCTGTTGGCCGGTATGCGCTCTGGGGCTATGTACAGCAGCTTTATGTTCCCGTTCTGTGCATCGCGCACCACCTGTTGTTGTTGCTCCTGTGATTGCGATGAATTGAGAAACGCCGCATAGATCCCATTGGCTACCAGCGCATCCACCTGATCCTTCATCAGCGCTATAAGCGGCGAGATCACAATGGTAATACCGGGCAGCAGCATAGCCGGCAACTGGTAGCAAATAGACTTGCCCGCGCCTGTAGGCATGATGGCCAGGGTGTCCTTGCCGGCTAATACACTTTCAATAATGGGAAGCTGGGTTAAGCGAAACTCATCGTAGCCAAAAAAATGCTTTAACGCCCCGTGTAGTTTTTCTTGCGAGTATGTGCTCATCTGTTAGTCTTTTATTTTGCCCGTTAGTCATATATCGGATGCAAGATAATACATTTAATTTTTAAATTCCAAATCCGGAAACCAAACGGCTATCTGGTGGGCCATTAATAGGCTAGATAGATCAAACCCTGAAGGGGTGATATTATTTCGCTAGAAAAGAATCCTTAACAGAAAGGCACTCCCACAATAGCTGTGCCTATTATCGCTCGATCACAAATTGCTCCGTCAGCGGCACTTCATCCGTCCCCAGCCATACCAGGTAGTTGCCTGCCGGCATATTGGCACTATCCCAGTAATATACATAATGTCCTGGCTTAAATCGGCCTGATGTTATTGCGGAGTGCTTCCGTTGTGTAACACTGGCCACTTGCAACAGCACATTCGTTTCGGTGAGTATATCAAACTCAATTTTCACTTTCCCCTTTGTAGGGTTAGGCGATATCGGGTAAAGGATATGCGGCTGTCGTAGGGGTGCTGCAGGCACGTTGCTGGCAACTATAGGCGTCCATTTATAAACGATGGCCCCGCCTGCAAATACATGCTGTGAGTCAATAACAAAAATGCGGTTGAAGGTAGTCCCAAAATTGAGATGCTGCCATGTAGCCCCGCCATCAGTGGTTTGAAAAACACCCGTGTAATAACCTCCTAACCAGCCAATCTGCTGGTTAGCAAATCCTACCCCCTGTGTAATGTTCCCTAAACCCGTAGTGGCTGCCCCGCCTACTGTGCCTGCATGAATGATGGACCACGTATCGCCACCGTCATAGCTGCGGATCATATTCACACTATCAGGATAATAGTAGGGCTCTATAGAGGCCACTGCATTCATGCGGTCAATGAATTGCACCTTCCAGATGCGCCCGCCAATAGTAGCGTCCGAGAATACTTTTGTCCAGGAGATGCCACCATCTGTAGTTTTGAGCACCACCGTTTCATCAGATGAAGAGCTGAACATTCCACCACCATTCTTATTATGCCCCCCAGTAATGAACCCTGCATCTGCCGAAAGGAATACAACATCTACAAGCCCGGACACCAGGTTCGTATCCAGGTACGTCGTTGTCCAGGACACCCCTTTATCGGTGCTTTTATAAAACCTCCCCCTGCTTGCCCCCCACCAACCTACACCATAAAAATTGTTGCCGAAATGTGCCAGTCCGCAAATGTTTTTAGTACCAACACTGCCATTATCGGTAGTGACCGTATCCGTGATAGCGGCAGAAATATCTGTCCATGTATAACCGGAATCAGTGGTGCGGTAAATAGTGCCGTTCAGGCTACCTACAATACCGGTCACCTTATCGTTTAGGAATTCAATACTGCGTAGCGACCCGGAACCATTGATGGCCGGCCCTATCTGCCGCCAATGGGCACCCGCATCATTCGTTTTGTAAATGGGCTTAGCTATCATGTTGATCCCTCCATCACCCAATGACACCGCATAACCCGTGCTGGTGTCCGTAAAGTAAACGTCCTCATACCGAAGACGCAAGGGAAGATCAATATCAGTTGGATATTGCCAGCCACTTTGCGCCAATACGCTTTGTGCACAAAGCAGATAAAGGACGACAATGATCAGCAATGTTTTAAAGTGTGCGTGTGACATATGGGGTATTTCACAACGAATATAACGATTTTTCAACGAGGATAATCAATTGAATTGCCGTGAAATTACGAGATAACACCCCTTTCTAACTTTCAATTAATAAGATCGGTAGTTACTTTCAATTTTCGTACCTTGACTGTGAAAACCTAACCAGATTTCCGCGCCAAAGAACACGCCGGGAAATAAAAACCATTTTCTCCGCATACATCCTTACCTTACCTGCTCAAATTATTTTATGAGCAAATGTCTGTCGGTCTTAGTGTGTGTATTGCTATTCTCTCAAAGCTGCATCAGTGGCACAGGTAAAAACAATGTGACACAAAATGACAAGATAGACCGCCAGGTAAAGGCTACTGTTGATGCCCTGAACAGCGAGGTATACAACATCATGTGCGAGAACAACTTTGAGAAACTCAGCCAGATGTTTACCGATACACTTCAAAGTATGCTCGGCCCTGATTTCGCCGGCAAATTCATGCCCAATATGCAACGGGTAATGAAGGACAAAAAGTGCCGCATATATGATGAATTTCACATCACACACGCCAGGCCGCATGATACTGTTACCCTCTCGTCGGGCACCGGCGATAACGCCTACACACTTATCATCAAACCCTACGCACCGGAATCTTTCGTAGCTATGCTTATCGCCGGCGACTCCTTAAATGAAGTGATGCTCACGCTCACTTACATCAACGTAAAAGACAAATGGAAAATAAGCGGATTGTATGGCGAGAACTACAGCCTGCACCGCAAAAATGCTATTGAGCAATATCATGCCGCAGAAGCCCTGCAAAAAAGCAGCTACCTCACTGATGCCGTAGCTACAATGGGCATGGCCAAAAACTGTATGACACCCGGCGGGCGCACCTTCCAATATAAAAAGCAAACAGAGATCAACACCTTCGTCGACACACTCATCAAACAAACCGACAACAAGTATACCCTGCCCTATACCTTCAACGAGATGAAAACAAAACCAAAGATCTTAGACATACAATACCAGATATTCAATGGTGATTTTGCACCATTGATCGTGTACCAGTCTTCAGTAAATGTGGCCGACACAGTGGCCCTGAAGAAGGAAAACGATGACCTGCAAAAATACACCGGCAAACTCTTTTATGGTATAGACAAAGTGAATAAAACCATCCTGTACCGGGTATATAATGAGCTGCCAAACGGCCAGAACAATCCCAGGTACTACGGTTACATAGAAAAAGTGATCTGAAGCTAGCTGATCCGAAGCTAACTGCCGCTGATTTTCTATTCTATAAAAATAGTAATTTTGCAAAATTAATCTTTGCAAAATATGAGATCCATTTACAAATTATTAGCCCTGCTTCTATTTATAGGCAATGCAGCTGCTTATGCCCAAAAACCTGATTGGCAATGGGCTGTAATGCCTGCTGCCACATCGTTCAATAGCGCGCCTGTCGGCGTAGCGGTTACACCCGCTGGTAACATCATTATGGCAGGCACCTTTGGCGGAAGCGTTACCTTTGGCAATACACTCCTCCCTTACGGCCCCATATACATTGTAGAATACGACCGCAACGGCAATGTGATCTGGGCAAAAGCAACCGGTGGCGGTGTTAGCAGTGGTGTCAACCCAACATCTTTAGCGCTCTCACCTACCGGCGAGATCTACATTGCAGGCTCCTTTAGCTCCCCTAACGTTACTTTTGGCAGCACCACGCTTACACTTGCCGGCTCACAGGATGTGTTCCTCGCCAAGTTCGACAGCTCGGGCAATGCCTTATGGGCGAAGAGTGCCAAGAGCACCGGCGGCGCCACAGCCAACTCTGTTTGTACCGACCATGCAGGCAACGTAGCCATCTGCGGCAGCTACATCACCAACGTTTACTTCAGCACATCCTCACTCACACCTGCACCCAGCTCTATAGACAATGTATTCATCGCCAAGTACAACACCAGCGGCACCCTGCAATGGGCGCATACCGCGGGCAGCTATGCGCAGGACGATCACGGCACCGGCATAGCAGCAGATACCTTCGGCAACTTCTTCATCACCGGCGACTTCGCTACCAGCATGGCGTTTGGCTCTGTAGGCATCACCGGCCCCGGTGGCGACAATGATGTGTTCGTTGCCAAGTACACCTCCACAGGAGGCGTATCATGGGCGAAGGCGGCAGGCGGAACACAGTCAGATTTCGGTATTGCCATTACTACAGATCTTGCTGGCAATGTGCTCGTTACCGGCCAGTACTACAGCAACCCTATGCACTTCGGCACGCTCTCCATCAGCGAGCGGGGCAACACCAACACCTTCGTGGCCAAGTACACCAATGCCGGCGCTCCCGTATGGGCCAAGGGCGTTGGCGGATGGGATAACGATGACCCCGTAGCCATAGTAGCAGACCCGTCTGGCAATGCCTATGTATCCGGCTTCTCCAGCAGCTACGATGCCGTGTTTGATACCATACACCCTTTTACCAATATCGGCACCAACAAATTCTTCATTGCCAAATTTGATGCAACAGCAGGCGCGGTAGACTGGGCAAAGTGCGACTATACCAGCAGCGTCTCTGATGCTGCCCCCCACATTGCTATCGACGGCTGCAGCGAGATATATGCGGCCACCAGCTTCAACGGCTTATTATCCTTTTTACCGGGTCCGGCTTTCCCTTATATTTCTTACTCCACCACGGTGCTGGCCAAGATCGGCACTATCTCTGTGGCAGCAGTAAAGGCCACCTGCGATGGCGGCAGCAATGGCTCTGCTACTGTCACCCCGCTTGCCCCGGGTGTTGCTCCATATACCTACTCCTGGTCAAACGGCAGTACCTCCCAAACCGCAACCGGCCTTTCTACAGGTAATAATACAGTTATGGTAACGGATGCCAACGGCTGTGTGAATACAGAAACGGTGCCCATTGGCAGCTTATCAGATATGCTGGCTACATTCGCCGGTGTCACAGGGGCATGCAGCGGTACATGTAGCGGCCATTCTTCCGTAACGCCTACAGGAGGCTTCACACCATACACCTACCTGTGGGATGCCACTGCCGGCAACCAAACTACTGCCCTGGCCAGCAATCTGTGTCCTGCCACCTACAATGTAACTGTCAGCGACTCGCTCGGCTGTTCCAAAACATTCACTACAAAACTCAATACCAACCCTACCCTTTCTACAGAGGTATACATTGCCGGCATCACATCTGTCGATACCCCCAACCTCGATCCGGTGGTAGCGCAACTCTATCATTATGATGTACCCAGATTCATCAGCACTGACATCACTAACCCTGAGAATTTTGTAGACCCCGGAAGAATGGTGCGCCTGAAGATGAAGATCTATAACAACACAACAGGAGGAATTGACTTCGCTACAGCTCAATGTATAGCCCGTACCAATAGCCCTTTTGCTACTATTACTGATAGTGTATCCTCTTTCTCTCCACTAAACTTTGGCACTGCTACCTGGGCCGACGACGAAATAGAACTCAGCATCAGTAGTGCCACTCCACGTGGCTCCACCATCTACCTCGACCTGTTGATACCCGATGGCAGCAACACCTACAAAAATGCCTGCATCGCCATTCCTGTATCCCCACTCGTAATGTCGCCATCTACCCCCGGCACTATTACCGATAACGGTACCGGCAACAGCAGCGGCGATGGCAACGGCATCTGCGAGAACGGAGAGACCATCGAATTCAAACCAATGGTGAATAACCCTACTAACCTCAGGCCTACTTTTGTAAGGAGCCAGTTCAAGAACCTCGATGGCGTTCCGTATATCAACATCTGGAACGAACATAGCGGTGTGGCCGGCTTGGTGCAGGATACCACCTGGTGGTCGCAGAATTTGCCGGTAAACCCCGGCACAGTGAACGCAAGGCCGTATTCCAATTTTGCATTTGATTACAGCAACCCCGCCACCGAATACAACTTCACCCTATACAATGTATTCAATGCAGGCTTCAGGCAATCGAATACATTCGGGCCATACTCACCCTTCCGCTGGACAGCCCCTTTCACCTTCAACCATTCTGCCACCGGCGTGAAGATCACAACACCACAGGATGAGATCACCATATACCCTAATCCTTCTGCCGGCAGTTTCACTATTATATTGCCTGCACAAATGCGCAACAGCTCTGTAACCATCATAGATATGGCCGGCAAAACGATTCTTCGCAAGTCATACACCAGCAATATCAACCTGTCACTCGATCTGGCATCAGGCACCTACATGGCCTGCATCACAGATGAACTCACCCATCAAAACCAATTCAGGAAGATAGTGATCACGAAATAATACTCGTTCCGTAAACCTTTGCGTCTCCGCGCCTTTGTGGCAAAACCAATTACTTCAAACGAAGAAGAGCATTGAACCCAAAAGGTCAATGCTCTTCTTATTGATACCTCACCAGCCAAAGCGTTCTCATTATCAATGAAAGACAAAAAACGAAGGAGAACCAAACGACTATCTACTATCTACTATCTACTAAAGACTATTTACTAAGCCCCCTGTTCTTCAGCATCGGCTTGATGTCCGGTGCGTGGCCACGGAAGTCGGCAAACATCTGTGCCAGGTCCATCGTGTTGCCACGGCTCAGGATCATATCCCTGAAGCGCTGTCCGTTCTCACGGGTCAGGCCGCCATGTTCTTCAAACCATGCATACGCATCATCATCCAGCATTTCGCTCCATAGATAGGCGTAGTAACCTGCCGAGTAGCCATTGCTCCAGATATGCAGGAAGTAGCTGCTGCGGTAGCGTGTAGGCACCTGCGGCATATCCAGGTGGGTGATCTTCAGTGCTTCTGCTTCAAATTTGTCCACATCCTGCAGCGGCATGCCCGGTGCCAGTGTGTGCCATTTCATGTCCAGCGATGCTGCCGCCAGTATCTCCGTAAGGCTATAGCCCTGGTTGAAGGTGGCTGCTTTCTTTATCTTGTCTACAAGATCTTGCGGCATTGGTGCGCCTGTCTTGTAGTGCGTTGCATAATGCTTGAACACATTAGGCTCGCTCGCCCAATGCTCGTTGAACTGTGATGGGAATTCCACAAAGTCCCTTGCAGTAGCTGTGCCGCTCAGGCTTGGGTATTGCTGGCTCGCAAACAGGCCATGCAGGCCGTGCCCGAACTCATGGAACATAGTAGTGGCATCGCCAAAGCTGATGAGCGCCGGCTGGCCCGGTGCAGGCTTCGTGAAGTTGCAAATGTTGTAGATCACAGGCTTGGTACCCAGCAGCTTGCTCTGGCCTACCATATTATCCATCCATGCGCCACCGTTCTTGTTGTCGCGCTTGAAGTAGTCGAAGTACGCCAGCGCCATAGAAGTGCCGTCTTTGTCGATCACCTCAAACACCCGCACATCGCTGTTATATACCGGCAGGTCTTTGCGCTCCTTAAACGTGATGCCGTATAGCTGCGTAGCAGCATACATCACACCATTCTGCAGCACATTCCATATCTCAAAATAGGGCTTGGTCTCGCTTTCATCCAGGTTGAATTTCTCTTTACGCAACTGCTCCGAGTAAAAATCCCAATCGCAGGGCTGCAACTGAAAGCGTTCTTTTTGCTTATCAATAAGTGTTTGTAATTCTTTCGCTTCGTTGGCAGCATTGGCAGTAGCCGCAGGCACAAGCTTGCCCAGGAAGGCCAGCACAGCCTCCGGGTTCTTCGACATCTGGTCTTGCAGCGTCACAGCAGCAAAGTTGGGCTTGCCCAGCAGCTTCGCCTTGTCGGCCCTTATCTGCGCCAGGCGGCTGATGGTCGCACGGGTATCATTACTGTCGTTTTTCTCTGCGCGCATCCACGATGCGTTGAAGAGCAATTGGCGTGTGGCCCTGTTGGTCAGGTATTGCAGGTCGGGCTGCTGCGTGGTGTTTTGCAGCGGTATCATCCACTTGCCGGCCATCTTGTTGTTCCTGGCATCCTGCGCGGCAGCAGCTATCTGGCCACTGCTCAGGCCGGCCAGTTCTGCTGTATCGCCCACTACCAGTGCGCCTGCCTTGGCAGCCGCCAGCAGTTGGTTCGTAAACTTTGCGCTCAGGCCTGCATCTTCTTTATTCAGTGCCTTCAGTTTCTCTTTAGCGCTATCCGGCAGGTTGGCGCCCGCCATCTGGAAGTGCTGGTAATAAAATTCCACCAGCCTGTTCGACTCCGCATCCAGCTTCAGCTCTGCCCTGCGGTTGTATACCGACTCCACCCTGTTATAGAGGGCCGTGTTCAGGTATAGCTCATCGTTCAGCGATGCCAGCTTCGGCGCCACATCTTCACCCAGCTTCTGCAGCACAGGATCAGTATTCGCGCTGCTTAGTAGATTGAATACTCCGTTCACACGTCGCAGTATCTGCCCGCTTTTTTCGAGGGCTACGAGGGTGTTCTCAAATGTAGGTGGCTCCTTGCTGCCTGCAATAGCCTGCAGTTCATCCTGCTGTTGCTTGATGCCGGCCTCAAATGCCGCCTTGAAATCGCCGCTCTTGAGGTGTGCAAAATCTGCCACCTGGAAGGGCAGCGTACTCGGCTGCAACAGCAGGTTATTGGCCGATACCGATGAATCTGTACCCGCCACAGCCACCTTGGCCGTATTGTTACCGCAAGAAGACATAAGTGCTATTGAGGTGATCAATGATAATGAAGAAATGATTTTCATTTGTTTGTTTTAGTGTGTTCAGCCGGCAAGGTAATGAATAATCATAATGCTTTGGGTATCCCTTTTAGGGAACTATGAAATCTAACCAAAAATAAGCAATCCCAAAAACATATTGGTAATCAATCATTTAGACAACCATTAAGTTAGGTGCAGTTATACCTGCTTATGTCCTTTTCTGTTGTTTTTGTTACTCCCTTGTTACCCGGCTTTTTCGAGAAGGTTCATGAACGTTCAGGAACCAAACGAAAGCCTTTAAGCCGCTGTAATTTTACACGGTTAAAGGTATTATCAAACCTTTAAAAAACAAAACAATGGGCGTGCATTTAAGAGAGAAAAAGCTGGAAACAGGTCAAATATCATTTTATCTTGACATTTATCACAATAAGAAACGCTGGTATGAATTCCTCGACATTCATATCAGTAAAAGTCGCCCTTCACAGCAGGACAAAGAAAAAAAGCGGTTGGCACAGGAGATAAGAGCCAAGCGGGAAAATGAATTAATTGTACAGGACAACGGCCTTATGGATAAGGTAAAGCGGAAAGCCGACTTTGTGCAGTGGTTTGAGCAATATATTACATACAGGAAGCGTCTTAATAAATGTAATACAGCCACGTTAAAGCATTTGAGAAATTTTGCAGATGAAAAGCCTCTGTCATTTAGCGCAATAACACCGGAATTAATTAAGGAGTTCATGATGTACCTGCTTACAAAGGTTGGCGAGAATACGGCAGCCGATTATATCAAAAAGCTCTCTACTGCCCTTGAGGAAGCGGTAAGGCAGGATATAATTATGCAAAACCCGATACGCAAAATTCCTCGCCATGAGCGGATAAGACGAACAGCTATTTATAGAAACTCCTTTACATTGGATGAGTTACAGTTATTGTCAGATACCCCTTGCAAGATAAAGCCGCAGTATAAGCAAGCGTTCTTGTTTTCCTGCTTTACTGGTTTAAGGTGGAGTGATGTTAATCCCCTGCGGTGGACGGAGATAATCACAAAAACAATAGATGGTAAAGAGGAATGGTTTCTTTACTTCAAGCAGGAAAAGACAGAAGACATCGAATATTTGCCCATATCCGGGCAAGCGATAGTCATACTAAAGGAGCGGAAAGAGGAAATGACGGACAACGAAGAAAAAAGCCCTTATGTATTTCCACTCGTTAAGGAACCCGACCCTAAGAGAACCGTAATGAATGCTAAGGTAAATGAGGCACTGAAAAAGTGGGCAAAAGCGGCAGGCATTGATTCCAAACGTATGCACTTCCATAGCGCCCGCCATACCTTTGCAACTAACGTGCTGGAAAATAGTCCGGACGCAGACCTATGGACGGTATCGAAACTGCTTGGACACAAGAGCATTAGTGCCACACAGATATATGCCCATGTAAGAGACAGTAGAAAAAAAGCGGCAATTAATGGATTGCCTATGCTAAAAGCAGTATCCCCCAAAGCAGCGTAAAAAATTGCATGTGGAGGTCGAATAAAAGATAACCTTCTCGGACAGTACCAAAAAAGTGGTGAGCAAAAGTTCACCGCTTTTTTTAACGCAAAAACAGACGTTACAGACGTCAAATAGCCGTAAGAACAGCAGCAAATAATGAAGGACAGCTTTTTAATGGATTATACAATAGGGAACTGGAAAATCTGCCAATAAGATAATAGATGAACCAAGAAACATAATATGAGTTAGAATTGTTGAGCTGCCAAAAATGTGAATTGTTTGATTACATTTTGTGGCATTATTTATCCAAATGCTTTAATGAATGAGTTAGATTACATACAACTAATTGTGCGAACCTGTAAAATGTTTTATCTTAAATGACTATGCGATAACTGAGACTAATTCCACACTATTAGGTAAAATACGGCATCTTCTATTGGTAGAAATAATAAATATTCATTTGTTCACAATTTCTCTGTAATATATAAAAACCATTCTTGTAGCATCAGCGTTTTCGAAATTATTAAGCAACTCAAGACCTTGGGTAAACCCTGATGCATTTTCCTTAATTGTTTCAATGGATTCTGTTATTGAACCAGATCCTTCTTTATCCTTTTTTTCGGTTGTCTTTATTACCAGGTCTAATGTCACTATTGATCCATTAAAGAAAGTATTTGCCTGAGATTGGGCTTTAACCTGGGCAACACGGTTCATGGTTGATTCACTGGTGTATTTGGCTTTCTCAAGCGAAATAACTGAGATAAAATACTTATGGTCATAATCATCCACCACCTTTACACCCTCAAATGGTTTGGCGGAATACATGCGCTTCACAAAACTGGCAAGCGATGTTTTGTCGGAGTTGAAGGACTGGGCATTTGCTATAACGCAAATTAATAGCAAGCAAAACGTTGCTCCACAATAAATTAATTTACTCTTGATTCTGATATTCAATATAAGATACTTTTAGTTTTTCCAATATATCAGAGGTCATTCTCATTACTAATGAGCCAGAATCTCCTAACGTGATTTCATTTTTCTTTTCATCTACGTAATAATAAGTAGTGAGAAAATAACCTCGGATGTCTGATGGTAGTAAATTTTCTGAAAATTCTTTCGAATAAGCAATCAAAAAAACTTTGGCTGGATTATCTAAGTGCTGTTGTAACTCCAGTGCAATACCAAGTTCAAGCATTACATTCGGATTAAAACCTGTAATGTCAAAAATTATTGCATAGGCACTGGTCATTCGTTCACGTATGGACGTAAAGACTAACGATCCAGAAGTAGCTCTAAGTCTCGAGTAAAATAATTTTGGACATTGGGTATTAGGATGATTTTTATAATAACTTTCAAGCCGTTTTTGAACTCGCTTAACTATTTCATTTATTGCCCTAATACTAATTTTATTTTTGTCTTTATCCCCCTGCCCTTCAGTATTAACTGTCCAAGAGTATGCTCCAAATATTTTAATATAATCCATTTTCAGTTCGTTTGTAGTATATATTATACGTTATTATTTTGAGAAGAACCATTCATAGCATTGGGTGTCTATTAACAGCATTATCCAGCAATTATCAATTTTTATATTATTTTTTTGTATAAATTTTATACTCCTTAATTCTCTTTATCTCATCAAGGGTTTTGCTGTCATTAATGAGATACGTAGCGGATATGCCACTTGGATCAGTCAAATTATTAAAATTTAAGACAATATTAAAAGATGAATTTAGAATAATATAACCGATTAATTCCGTTTCCAAATTAGGATAATCAGTCTTGGAAATTAATTTTATAGCCTGATCATTTCGAAAATCGCCATAATTATATCCTCCTTGTTTGACATTTAAGGAAACATTTGCCACAAAGATATTTGTTTGTCCACATCTTCGTAAAGGCAATTCTTTATAATATTCCACATTGAAAGGTCTTGGATTTCTGTAGAAATAAGGTCTACTACAAAATTTACCAACGCCAGCTCCATTTAATGGTGAAAAGTGGTACTCCATCTCGTCATTTACACTTTGTAGAATAACTGGTCGAAAATAGTCATCGCAACTTTCAGAAATTACATAATTTCGTTCATTTGTATAATCAGTTTCTGCTGGCACGATATCAACATATGTTCGTTTCGTGACGCCATCATCAATAGTGAAATATTGTAATGAATGAACAAAATATAGCAACAATTCTTGCATTGCAATTGAGCTATTATAATTTCTCAAATAATACTTGCCATATATTTTATTTTCATTTATTAATACAACTGTGTAAATAGGCTTTTTCAATTTTATATAATCTGATGCCTCGACTTCTGTCATTGAAATTGCACCGAGCGTTTTCTGAAAATATGATTTATAATTTTCGAAATTCTTGTTTAACTTCACGTTTACCCTTAAAGGTATTGTCCAAATATTACTATTGTCATTATTTGCCTTTGGATCGCTTGGGGAAATATCAAAATCAAAGGATTGATCACTCATATTTTTCAATGCAGAGCACATTGCAGAAATTGCCTTGGATTCTGACTCTTCATTTAGTTTTTGTTGTGCAATATTAAATACAAATAAACTGCCTTTAAACTCGGCATTCACACCCTTGCTTTCACAAAAGCTGGTGAACTTTGTTACAGAAACAACGGTTTTTAGTGTCATGGCAAAACCGCCAGCAGGTATTTCCACCTCAGAAACTACATCATACTTCTGAATATTACCATTGGAAATAGACACAATTTCATCTTTAACTAATTTCTCATTTAATATTTCGGTTTTTGATGAAATAAAAGCGCCAAAGGCTTGTTCAATTGCTGATAGCAATGCACTTTGTGTAGCTTCTTCTTTTGTTTTTCCTTGACCGCTAACGACAAGTGTTACGGTTTTGTCGTCTTGTGCAAATGATTCATTGAATGGCAAGCAGATTAATAATAAAGCAGCAATAATAATTTTGTAGCCCATGTGTTAAATTTCATCGTGTAAATATGTTATTGTATGTAATTGACTTTGGTTTATTCTTAGCAAACTCTGTTGCTACCTCACGGTAAGCATTTACCTGCATCTTATCCAGTTCCAAGTTTCTTTGTGATTGGTTGTTCCTATACTGATCATCACGCTTTGATTTATCCTCAGCAATACGGATACTTTCCTTTTGAAAGGCTATTCGATCTTTGTATTTCTTCACCTTTAAATCCCATCTTGCTTTGGCATCAGCCTTTAGTTTTGCATCAATTGAGCTGATCAATTTTGTAATCTCTGGTTGGTAAGCTGCCATTGGATCAATGGTGGTGATTATTTCACTTACCTGTTCAGCCCCTTCTGAATTTTGCTTTGCTGCCCACTTCGCCTTAGCCGCATTTAATTTTGTTTTGGCATCTGCATCTATTTTATCCTGATAGACCTTTACAAGTATATCAAGGCATTTAAAATAACAATCCTGACAAACATCAGGCACCAATGAAAGATTGTAAATAGCTTCATCGTATTTACCCTGTTTAACCAAAGTGTTGGCATCTTTGATGAGGAAATTGCAGTTGGTTGAATAGTAATTGATAATCTTATTTTTACCCTCTTCTAAAAAATATTTTATTTCTTTATTCTGAGTATTAATTGTTTTAAATGCTTCGATAAATGCCTTGTTTTCATTGGTTCCAACACCTTTTAGGCTCACAGTTACATTAGAGAATATAGTGCTGTTAATAGCATCCCCAATCATTAATATTACTTCCACATTTTGCGCCACCATCTGTGGTGCAGCAGGAATAATATCCTTGCTAACTACATTAACCTTAGCGGTGATAACAAACCTTGGATTTACTTGGCTACCACCCATGCCATTAATACTGGTCATCTGTGTGAGCTTTGTTTCCAGCATTTGTTTTGCCTCGGCGGGTACTCCCAAATTATCTGGTAGATATGTGTTGAGCACAATACGACCAAAGTCATCCAGCTTAACCTGTGCATTTGCCTGTAAAATAAATGCAGCAATAAACAGTAATGTTGTCAAAATCCATTTCATGATAAATTATTTTTCACCCAGTACAATAATTGCTTCCCCAAGCCCTCTGGTCATCAGTTTTACCTCATAATTAAAAGGTGCCGCTTTCAAATATTTTTGTAGTCCTTTTGCAAATTGCCCTGCATCAATTGCATTATTGTTTGAATCATACAGGGGAATGCGTACTTGCTCAAATTTGATTTTATTTTCACTGGCATCACTCATGTTAAACCTACCATTCACTGTGTTCTTTTGCATCCACTTGTTAATATGAACAGATAATTCTTCTCCATTTACCTCAGTTTCAAGGTTCTTATCCCATGTGTTCCAACGTTTAACCGTTAATAGTATTTCCCTTCCATTTGTCATTATATCATCAAAGTGCTTCTGCAATTGAGCAACAAACGGCTCAATATTGGAAAGGACAGCATTCCGCAATAAAACTGGAACAATATCAGTGTTGTTCTGGCTACCAGTACCAGTTGATGATGCAATGCGCTTGCTGGTATAGGTATCAAATGCTTCCAGAATAAACGACACCGACTTACCTTGATCAGTCTTATTTACCTTCCACCATATCTGAATGATAATGTCCGCTTTTGCTTTGTTCTTTAACCTATCCAATGGGCTTTCCGCAAGGGATGAACTTGACATGTTGCTTGTAGTCATGTTATCTTCAGCACTTCTTGCCTCAATTGATTTTAGCTCCTGTTCCGCATCTTTCAAAGGGAAACCACGATCAATCATAAGGGCACCAATCTTACTAATTACTTGTCCAATTTCATTATCTTCCTGAAAAGCCTGTTTGTAATTGGGTACTTTTTGTTTGGTTCCTTGATTATCAAACTCGGTCATAAAATACCTTTGCTCACACCAGTTGTCACTTGGCAAAATCATAAGCGTAGGCTTCTTCGCTTGTCCAAATACACTTGATGAAAAGACAAATAATGCTACAGCCGCTAATAATAATTTTACCTTCCTCATAATTAAAATCCGTTGTTGAGTGACTTGATAATTTGTTGCTCTTCCAGGTACTTCCTCAATTCATTTCTTGATACTGTTACCTGATATACCTTCCAGTTTTTATCGGCAATAATCTTTGGTATAGTTGTTTCTGTTGCAGAATTTCTGGTAAAATTCACCCACTTGCCTTTTTTACTCCAAAAGCTGCGCTCTATATTTTTAAACTTGTTCTGATCATCCAAATTACTTAGCAATGGCGGTTGTGTGGTACAACCATTAGTACCAGCAATGCCCGAATAAAGCAATGCCCTAATTGCATCTTGTCTTGCTTGGTCAGGATTGTACTTTGCACCTTTCTTTGTATCCCATATTTTAATGGTAACATAACCATCTGTTTCAAGCGAAACACATTCTGTCTGATAGCTTCTTTTGTCTGCAACTAATGAAAGCAGAAAGGCGCTGCATGTAAAGACAATTAAAATGCTAATTCTCCTAAGTTTATTATTCATGATATTCATCCTTATAAATCATTCATATCTGTTACGGCTTCCCATAATAACGCTCAATGTACAATTTTTTCAAATAGTTTTCTATGTAAATGCCTGAACAATTTGTAGAAAACTGACGTCACCTGACGTCAGTTGACGTCACTACATTAGAGGTGTTACGTCTAAGGTGGAATAAAATCACCAACTGAATTTTCAAAAAAATGGCATGGCATTTGCGGTAAATAAGGTATATTTGCATTGAGCTTCTTTGAAATATTGCCGGATTAAAAAGGGAGTAACAAACCCAATTGCATCGAAGGAAAACCTAAATGCTTGGGGTAACAATTTATACTCATTTATGCCAACCTTGTTACCCGTTTGTTACTTTCCCGCCTTTACAATTCTCTTAATTGCTTGCCAGTATTGCGTTTCGGTAAATTTTTAAAGTCCCCCTTTAGGGGGATTTTGTGTGAGCTACATGACAGGCGCCCGAATAGCTCAATAGTAATAGTCATTCAGAACGAAGTGCAGCGTAGCGAAACGCAGTGTGGAATCTCGTGAGCATTTAGAAGTGGCCCAATAGAATTTCCCTGAGCCCTTACCCCCGCCCGCCGTTGTGTGTTCCTCACCAACGGCCTCGCGCTGGACTCGCTTGAACACCTGCCCGATTACCACCTTCACCAATCAGTAGATCGGATACCGGTAAAGACGTAGATGAACTCTACTCGTGAGTACTTATTCGCAAATCTACAGGCATCATAGAGATTATTATACATTTATACTTTAACATACAAAATGAAGAAGATAGTAAAAATTGTCTTATTTACTGCTATTTGAGCCCAGTTTCATGACTGGCGTATGAATATCAAGGACCACGCCTCACATCAGCCACAAAGCGAATCGCAGATGCCCCGCATAATTTCAATCAGCGATGAAACCTGTAAAATCCATAAAACCCATTTAGTATTTCCAATACGTAGTACAATGCTGCAATACAGGTACCAAATGCGATCAGCGCGTTGATCTTGTATTGCCTGCGCGCCATTCTGTGTGCGTCCTGCTCCAGCTCGCTCACGCGCCTGGCCTCATTGGTTATGTGGCGTTCGTCTTCCAGCAATTTGCCGTAGCTCCCCTGCTTCTTCAGGTCACGTCCACGCTCCCTGGTCAACTGCAGGTTGTTGCCGTGCTCTCTGGCCAGCCCGTTCTCAATAAGGAATTTCCTTAGCGACACCTGCATATCCACGTCCTTCCATAGCTGCGCAAATTCCGGGTCTTCTGTAAGCTTTTTATATTCCCCGGCCGGGAGCGCAGCTATGATATCGGCAAGGTCAAAATCGCCCTGTTCGGGAATACTGTGGTATTTCAACAGCAGGTTCAACAGTTTTATCCGGCGGTCGTCTAGTATATTACCCTTGTATTCGTTTTCCATCAAAATTTTCCGAGCAAGGTTTATGCCATACTTTATGTCTTGCAAAAATGACATAATCACATACCCCGGCAATGAAAAAATGTCATTCTGCGGCCCTCCGCGCAAACGCAGTCGCCAACACAAGGAAATGAATAAAGGAAAGAGGAACAGCCAAAAAAAGCCTTACTTGCTCCGCCTGAATTTCTTCATATCCAGGATGTAAATGCCAGATAAGCTGGCGGCGGTTGGTATCCGGCAATCATTTTATTGCTTCACAAACTTTTGTAACCCGCTTCCGTTAACGGAAACAAGGTAGATACCGGCAGGCAGGCCGGCAACATCTACCCTCGCCTGCGGGACATTGTAAGAGCCGGTAAAAACTTTTTGGCCAATGGTGTTGCTGATGATCAAAGAAGTGATCTGCTCACCTGCCTGTATGGTAAGTGATGTTGTAGCAGGGTTGGGGTACAGGGAAATGCTGTTGCCTGCAGTTGTTAACGGCTTCACAGCCGAAGGATCATTTTCATATATGGTCAGTGGTGTTGCGGTATTGGGGTAGTCGCCGGAACTGGCACCGTTTCCGTTTACAGCATTCAGCAATCCGTAAAAGGTCACGCTGTCGCTGTAAGCAGTGGGCGCGGTCCAGTAAAACCAGGATGAATAGGTGTTCGTTCCTGCGGTGGTTTGTGGTAGCACCACACTGTGTTCTACTACCGTTGTAGTGCCACAGGCAAAGGTATGGATGCTGCCGCTCAGTGCAGTTGGAATGGTGTAGCTACCTGCCAGCGTATGGTTGCCCAGCACGGCCGATACCATGAAGCCAAAGCCCGGCAAATTGGAGGTTACAGCTGTAGCGTCACCCGTGATGGTCACCATATAGGTTTGGCCGGCATGATAGCTGGTCACCGGCAATAAGGTGGTGGTGTCCTTCACTTGCAATAGCACGATGTTCATGGCGTTATTGCCGCCATGGCAGCTGCTGGTCTGGCAATGGCCGATGGTGGCTGTTTTGGCTCCGGTAACGTCGCCATGGCCATGATGTGCAGCACCATCAATATCGCTGGACAGCGTCACATATAAAACTGCTAAAAAGCAAGCAAAAACAATGGAATTCCTTTTCATAAATTACGCTTAAGTGATTGAATTGCAAAGAAATGCGTTGTGCAATTAACTCAGCGGGCAGACGTATTATGTCTGCGTTAAGATTTACGAAAAGTGCAGGAATAGTGCCTGAAAGAAAGGTAAAAACTGTGCTCTATTTGGATTTCTTCCTCATGCTCCTGAATTTCTTCATGTCCAGCAGGTAGATGGCAATAATAGCAAGTATAGCCAGTATAGCGAATATGACGATCAGCCAACTGTGCTCCGCGAGCATCCTGTGCAACGGCAGCATTAAAATGAGAATAATAAGCAATATTGAAAGAATGAGCTGCTTCATTGGTACCGGATTGGTTGAGTAAGGGGTTGCGTATTGAATACAAAGTTAATACACTTTTTCGCAAAAAATATGTATTAACTAATCGTTTAGTATTGGCAATAGAATGAATAACAGTAAATGCTACAGTGTGCGCCTTATATGTATAAACATCTATTCCGCTGCCCGGAAAAAATTTCCGCCCCATGGAAGTGAATAGTAAATCGGTGCTATGTAAACCATTGCTAGCAAAGGATTTCATAAAACGGCATAGCAATTGCTTTTATGGTAGTTCACCAATTTAAAACTACTTAGACACATGACGAAGATTACCAAAGCACTCATGGTAGTGTTAGCCCTGCTATGCTTCCATACCACCCGAACGCAGGCGCAAGCCCTCAACTTCGGTGCGTACAGCTATATCACCATCGGTGATATATTGCCCGACAACCAGTCCTATACCAAGGAAGCATGGATCAGGGTGTACAACTATCATTCTGCACACGGATCGAACATCCTGAGCGCGTTTGACTTCCCTTTCTGGTTGGAGAACGGCGTACTGAGCGCAGCCAATAATTATGGCGCTACAGCAGCAGCTACAGTTACCGATACCGGCGGCATAGCCCTTAATGTATGGGTACATGTTGCGGTTACTTATGATGCAGCCAGCAGCACTATGAAGTTGTACAAGAACGGCAACCTCATCGCGACCAACACAGCTGCACCTACTTACCATGCCAGCGCATTGCAGATAGGCGCAGTAGAATTCGGCGACTTCTTTGATGGCGGCGACATAGACGAAGTTCGTTTGTGGAACGTAGCCCGCACGCAGTCGCAGATACAGGCTAATATGAATTGCAATGTGGCACAATCGAGTACACTTGCAGCATACTACCGTTTCGACCAGGGCGTAGTTGGTGCAGATAATACCAACATCGTGAGCGTATATGACTACAGCGGCAATGCCCATTGCGGTGTGATGACCAACTTCCCGCTCACAGGAAGCTCGTCTAATTATATTGCAGGTGCGTTTTCTACCAGTTGCTACCCTATTACTATCGTAATGACAGCCCCTGCCTCTATCACCGGATCATCAGCAGTATGTACAGGCGCAACCATTAACCTGGACAACAGTGTAGCCGGTGGTGTATGGAATGTTGACGACCTTGATACAGCCAGCATCGACACCGCAGGTATCGTTACCGGCAACTATGCAGGTACAGTAAACGTGTCTTACCGCACATGCGGTGGCGTTTCTACCAAAACTATATTGGTGTACCCTACCCCTGTGGTCACTGCTGTTGCGGGCCTGGGCATTATCACCCCTACTGTTACCGGTGGCACATCACCTTACTCCTACCTTTGGAGCAATGGCAGCCACCTTAGCATTCTTAGCGGCCTGTGGACAGGCACCTACGGCCTCACGGTAACGGATGCCAAAGGCTGTACTGCCAGCGGCTCTTACTATGTTACCGGTTCGGCAGTAACACTGACCAACTCGATCTCGGTTACACCATCCAACAACACCTATACCGGTGGCAACCCGAACAACATCTACCTCGGTTATGGCCCGCAGAGCGCTACGCTTACCTCCAACCCTACCGGCGCATCATCATTCACTTACTCATGGACGCCCTCTACTTACCTGAGCAGCACCTCGAGCAAGAACCCAACGTTTACGCCTACAGTTGCAGGCCACTATACCTACACCTGCACAGCTACCAACAGCGGACACAGTGTATCGGCCACAGTTACCCTTTGCGTAGTAGATGCAGTAGACCATTCACATTGCGGAAAGATCAAGGTATGTCACGTGTCTCATTGCAGCCACGGCACATCAAATACCGAGTCACTGAGCTCATGCAATGTATCTTGCCAGTTGCGCAAATACCCTGCTGACCACCTGGGTGCATGCTATGGCGGCTGCGGTACAGGCGCAAGGACTACTGCTACAACCACTACAGCTCCCGTACTGGTATGGGAAGACCTCGGTGTCAACAGATTCCCCAACCCGTTCAGTGACGCGATCACGGTACAGGTAGCCGGCGACCCAACAAGCACAGTAGAGATCAACATCTACGACCTTGCAGGCCGCGTGGTAGAACACATTGCCAACCAGCACCCCGGCACTGATATTACAGCAGGCCACAGCCTTGCCAACGGTATGTACATACTGGAAGCACGCAGTGCTGAGCTAACCAAAAAAGTGAAGATAGTAAAGACTAAGTAGTAGTGAAGGTGAAAATCAGAAAGGGGCTGCCCAACCGGGCAGCCCTTTCTGATTTTAAGAGATAACGTTCTATTTCTGTACAAACAACCCATCCAGCATCTGCTGGTTGAAATGATCGTTCAGGTTGCCATTGATGTTGTTGTATACCGCGCTGATGAATATGCTGTGCAAGGCACTGGAGATCGCAAAGATGAGCACCATACCCAATACAAACACACCGCCGCCGATAATGATATTGCTCATAGCGCCAACAGCAAATGCTACTACAGCCAGCGGCACAACAGCCACCATATTCACCAGGCCTATGCTAAAGTTGGCACCTATGGTCTCGCCCCACTTCTCCTTCATCATGCCGGCTGACTTCTGCAAGGCATCGTATGGCCCCACATTTTCATAAGCAATGATGGGTATCACAAAGAAGGTAGCAATGCTCCATACGAAGCCCACCAGCGAGATGAGTATTTTACCGAGCCAGCCGAGGTTGTCTTGTATCATCTTCAGCAGTGTGCCAATGGTAGCAGCAAACACTGCCCAGGCAAATATGGCGCCTACCCGGCTCACGCTGAACCGGAGGCCCTTATTCACGGTTACTTCTTCGCCTTCAAAGTACAGGCGTGCACAGTGCATCAGCGCCATGTTGAAAAACACCACGATGAAGTAGTTGACGATATAGAACACAAATGTCCACAGGTACATTACAGCTCGGTTGCCGTTAATGTCGACCGCCTTAACATCCCATCCGTGGATGGCCAAAAAGGGTACCACAAACGACCCGATGACCAGCAGCAATGAGATGCCTGATAGTATAGGGAAGATGATGAGCTGCTTATTAGCGTTGAGCACCTTCATGCTGGTCATTGCTATTTCCCAGCCATTAGAAAGACGAGTGAAAAATCCCATAGATGTATGTGTTAGTTATTATAAAATTAGAGAAATATCATTAAACAAAAGAGGCCACTGAGAAAATACCGCTATCAGGGGGAATAACAGAGAGCGACAGCCTTCGCTGAAAAAGCTATGGCTGCTGAAAGAGAAACCCGCCTTCGCTTAAGCTATGGCGGGTAATAAAAAAAAGCCCTGATCCGATGAATCGGAGCAGGGCCTGTGGTATTGCTACCATTAGTTATTTAGAATGACTGTTTGGCTACGCCGTCTTTAATGGCCTGGAGGGCTTTGGCTTCGCCAAGTATGGCAGCCATCTTGTTACCCTTACCATCATTGCCGTTAGCAATATAACCGCCCTTTGCAGTGCGGGTAATTACAGCGTCGTGCAATGGAACGTCTTTTTCCTTTGTCTTGAGGCAATATGCCCTGAGCATTTTTGAAGTATCCATATTGTTTAGTTTAATTGTTTTTTGCGTTTACGATTCATTAACAGGACACAATCTACAAAAAAATCGAATAAACCAAACTATCTGTGGAAAAGTAGGTGGTTTTGGGGAAAACCGTATTCGCAGGTGATAAACCGGGTATTTTTTCGTAAATACCCAAGGAGGCATAGTTGTTTTGCGTCTATATAATAAAGGGTTTTATGAAAGCGATCATGATACTACTACTCGCGGCAACTGCATGGCAGGTGTCTGCACAGAAAATGGAAGGAAGGATACATACCGGGCAGAAGTTCCTTCCCGATGCCACCGTTCAAATATTCCAGGGCGGCATTCTGAAAGGGATACGCTCTTCGGGGCCGGAAGGGGTTTATTCCTTCAACACACTTGACGTGGGGCTGTATGATGTATTGTTCACATACCCCGGCTGCGACTCTGTGCTCGTGAAGGATGTAGTAGTGATCCCGGAGCGCACCACCGACCAGGGAGCAAAGCTCACCAGGTCATCATGGCAGACAAAATGCATCACGCTGCAATATGCGCTTTTGGATATTGTTACCAGCCCTACCTATATATCTCAAACAAACAGGATAGAGCCATTGCAAATGGGTGTGGGCCACCAGAGTGGGACAGTATATATAGTTGATGCTGTGATTTGCCCGATGCAAACTGTAAAGGAGTTCAACCCAAGCGAGCCTGGCAGGTATGTATTTAACAGACAAGATATAGAACGCATGCCAACAATGAGCCTTAATGACATTATCTCAATGGTACCGGGCACCTACCAGCGCCGCCGTGGCGACGTGGTACAATTTTATGGCGGCAGAACGGATGGTAATGTTTATTACGTAGACGGAATGAGGCAGTAGCGATTAGTCATTGCAATCGCACTCATCTGGCTCCTGTAGGAATGTTTCCATGCGGTCGGCAAGTGTGAAGTCCTGGGTGCTGCCATCGTCGTAGGTGATCTTGCTGATGATCCAGTGACGGCCATCGGGTACGCACATATAGAAGTGGCCTATCTGCTTGCCGCGAATCATATCAGCCTCTATCTTGGTGTCTTTCTCCAGTATGCGGTTGAATACCTCTGAATAGAATTTTACAGATACTGCGGTTATTGTTTTGCCGGTATTGTTCTTGATCTTTACCTCGTAACGGTCTTTATCGCAGGTATAGCATTTGGTGCATTGCTTCTTAAAAGAGCAGAGGTTGAATAGCTTACCATGTTTCAGATAATCGGTAGTTTGCGCCTGCGCTGATGTATTGCAGAAAAGGGCCATCGTTATAAAAAGGAGCACTGTGAAACGTGATAACATATTATATTTTGATTTTAGACCGTTTAAAGATAATCATTCGCCACAAATCCATCGCACTACTGCAAATATATAAAACGGCAAATAATACAAGGGGTTTATGGGAGATATTTTTAAAAGAATGAGATTGGGAGCAATTGATCAGCAGCCCGGCGCAATTTTGGGGTTGCGTGCAGGTAAACGGTTAAAACCGTTGCAGGATATGGTTTTCAGACTCCCACGGTTAAAACCGTGGGCTATGTTTGCCTGTACTTCTTAAAATTGCCGGATGTCTTTAAGGGGGTATAGAAATTGTTGATAGGCCTATATTTGCACAATTGGCGATTTGTTACCTATCTTTGCACATGGCAATAAAATCCAAGTTTTACGGCGAAGGGCTTACATTTGATGATGTACTGCTTATGCCGGCTTACTCCGAAGTACTGCCTCGCGAAGTAAGTATCGTAACCAATCTCACCAAAGACATTAAGATCAACATCCCCATGGTATCAGCTGCCATGGATACGGTGACAGAGACGCCGCTGGCCATTGCGCTATCGCGCGAAGGGGGTATAGGCATCCTGCATAAGAACATGAGCATAGAGCGCCAGGCAGAACAGGTGCGCAAGGTAAAGCGCTCGGAAAATGGCCTGATACTGGACCCCATAACCCTGAAACCGGATGCCAGCGTGGGTGATGCCCTAAAAATAATGAAGGACAACAAAATAGGCGGCATACCTATAGTAGATAACAACTTCCTGCTGGTGGGTATGCTCACCAACCGCGACCTGCGCTTTGAAAAAAACATGAAGAAGAAGGTGAGCGAGGTAATGACCAGCCAGAACCTGGTGACCGCAGCCTTTGGCACTGATATGCAGAAAGCAGAGCGCATACTGGAGCAGCACAAAATAGAAAAGCTACCAATAGTAGATAAAAAGAATAAGCTGATAGGCCTCATCACCTTCCGTGATACAATACAACTGAAGAGCCACCCCAATGCCAGCAAGGACTCTATGGGCCGCCTGGTGGCAGGTGCTGCCATAGGCATCACTGCAGACATACTGGAGCGCGTGGAGGCACTGAAGAACGCAGGTGTGGACGTGATCACGCTGGACAGCGCACATGGCCACTCGAAAGGTGTGATTGATGCGGTGAAGAAAGTAAAGAAGGCATTTAAGAACATACCGATAATAGCAGGCAACGTAGCCACAGCGGCAGGCGCCAAGGCGCTGGCCGATGCAGGCGCAGATGCCGTGAAGGTGGGCGTAGGCCCCGGCTCGATATGCACTACCCGTGTGGTGACCGGCGCAGGTGCCCCGCAACTTACTGCCATAGTAGAGGCAGCACAGGCACTGAAGAAGACAGGGATCCCGGTTATAGCCGATGGCGGCATCCGCTACACAGGCGATATGGTGAAGGCCATAGCCGCAGGTGCATCGTGCATCATGGCAGGATCAATATTTGCAGGCACTGAAGAAAGCCCCGGCGAGACGATCATCTACGAAGGGCGTAAGTTCAAATCGTACCGTGGTATGGGCTCGGTAGAGGCAATGCAGGAAGGCTCTAAGGACCGCTACTTCCAGGATATGGAGGCAGACATCAAGAAGCTGGTACCGGAAGGCATTGTGGGCCGTGTGCCTTATAAGGGTGCCCTGAGCGAGATAGTACAGCAGTTTGTAGGCGGCCTGCGCGCAGGTATGGGCTACTGCGGCGCAAAAGACATAGCTACCCTGCAGAACGAATCGCAGTTTGTACGTATCACCCCGGCGAGCATGGCAGAAAGCCATCCGCATGATGTGGTGATCACTAAGGAAGCGCCGAATTACAGCAGGTAGGGGGGCAAATTCCCAAGTTCCAAATCACAAGTTCCAAATTCCATCCCGATGGCTATTAGGACAAATTCTTCCCTAATTTTAAAAAGAGCAGAACCTTTGTGGGTTCTGCTCTTTTTTTGTAGTGCGCAGTGAAAGGAGATGTGGTGTCGCAAGCGAGACAAACTTACGGTATTTCGATTGTTTCTCCCTCAGAGATCCTAATCTTTAAGGGCTTATTTTCATACCGATAATTTATGATTAGGTGCTTTGCGACACCTGGGTCTGGGTCTCCGGCAAGTTCATTACTTGCTCTAATATTTAGTTTATTATTAGAAACCATTTCTCTTACAATTGGAGTAACATCTATCTCGGCCTTTGCTGTTTTATAAATAGCAGACATAATCTCTAGCTGGAATTGTTGTTTTCTCAATAATTTATTTTTTGATAAAAAGAGATTAAAAAATTCTTTAGTTAAATCCCAAGATGATGTCCAAATAAATGTACTGAGAATCCACATTATTATGAGAGCAATTACACCACTAATAAAATATGCTATTAAATGCTCTGCTTCCTTGCCAGATTCCCAGTAAAAATTCTGATCAGTTACACTACCAGTAAGTGGTAAAACAAAAATAAAATAACACAATTTCCAAATTTGAAAAACTATAAGCGCAATGACAACTATTCCAGCAATTTTCCCCATATTATGAAGCAATTTATTGACCTTAAACGCAAATACGTTTGATTTTCTACGTAACAGAGCAAACGGAATCGCTGCTATTAGAGTTGTAATAGTCACAAAATCCGCTACGATACTCACTATCTTTAAAAAAGGGGAGTTAAAGTCCATGGAATTATTAATGCTTGATTTAATCAATCAAATCTAAAAAAGAAAGTGAATATTTTATAAATTTAGTGTTCTATGGGCAAAAGAAAAAAGCATCACTATATTCCGCAATTTTATCTACTTATGACAAGACCGCCATCATCTGGGACGCAAAAACAGGAGCATTGCTGCACAAGCTCGAAGGACACATCAACTATGTTCTTGCCGCGTCTTTTTCGGCAAAAAGCAACAAAGTAGTTACTTCATCCGCTGATAAGACGGCCATCATCTGGGATGCAAATACTGGCAAAGAATTAGCCACCCTGAAAGGGCATATCCGCGCTGTTACTACCGCCGCATTCTCCCATGATGGAAAAAGAGTCATCACAGGGTCTTCCGATTGCACAGCGAAGTTATGGGATACAAATTCCGGGAAGGAATTGGCCAATCTTGCCGGCCATACCGGCCGCATCGTATCCGCTGTTTTTGCGCACGACGACAAATATGTACTCACCGCATCTAAAGACCATACCGTAAGACTATGGCTTATATCCATACCGGACATTATTGCAGATATGGATAAGCAAATACAGGACCTGACACCGGAAGAAAAAGCAAACTTTGGCATTAGCAATAAAATAACCGATTAGTTATTTTTTGAACGGCGCAGTCCAGTAGTTATAAATACCGTGATGCAGGCGGGCCTCCTTCTTGAGATCAGTGCTCAGGGCGCAAATAGCATCCATCTTCACATAGGCGTAAGTAGATACAAGAAGAGGATATGACTTACTTTCTCCTTTAGGAGATTCGGGCTGTTGTGTTTTATAGCCCCTACCGGCAGCATAGTTAGCGAAAGCTACCCGGTCGGTATCTGTGCGGAAATAAAATGAGAATATGACATCCCGTTTCATGGTCAGGCTGTCGCCTGTTTGAAGTAGTTTAGTGACGATCTTATCGTTCTCCATCCAGTTCTGCGTTGCTTCGTCCGGGTACAGGAAGGTGCGATAGGTAACCCAATCGGGATCGGACTTTATATTGACTACATAGTCGTAATCTTTGTAGCTGCGGCCATACATGCGGGCCAGCGCATTGCGGATGCCCACTGTATCCTTTACATAATAGTAATTGAGCCGTTCACATTTATAAGTGAAGGTACCACACAGCACTTTGGCGGTAACTCCGGTGAGGAAATTATCAGTAGACGTGAGTATATCCTCCAGTGCATCTATTTCAGAAGTTTCGGGCAGGCCTTTAGCATTGCATTTGTGTGCGCGTGGCCCGGTGATCACAAGGTTGGGGTATTTCTTATCGGGCGCCGTATTATACAAGTTCAAGTCAACGAGTACAGAACCGGGTTTATCTCCGAACTTGGCCATATAGGTATCCCATTGCTCGTTTTGGGCAAAGGAGGAGATGGCGAAAAGCATAAAAATTATAGCAATGAAATATTTCACTGTGTAAAGTAAAGAAATACATTTCAGCAGCATGTCTCTTTAAGGAATATTTGGGAGTAAGCCCTGTTACATGTTCATTATCAGCCATTTCATAAATCAAAAAAGTTACTTTATATTTGCGGGTATGGATAATAGTATTATACAAGGCATTAATACTTTGCTTGTTGAGGAGTTTGAAGTGGATCCCGGTCAGATAACGCCTGATGCAGAATTAAAAAGCACGCTGGACCTGGACAGTCTGGATTATATAGATTTGATCGCTATTACAGAATCTAACTTCGGCTGCAAGGTAAAGCCTGAAGATTTTAATCACATTATTACCTTCAGCGACTTCTATAATTACATAGCTGCACACATGCAGAAGAAGGAGTTGATATGACACAATCCTGGGAGGGACGATCTAAGGGCAATAAGCTTGGCTACAGCATTTTCATAGGCATTTTACGTATTGGTGGCGTATGGCCGGCCTATTTTCTGCTCCGTTTCGTGGCTGCCTATTACCTCGCATTCAACTCATCTTATAAACACATTGCAGCTTACTTCAGGGAGCGACTGGGATATAGCAAATGGCAAACTATACGCAGCGTATACCACAACTATTTCCTCTTCGGACAAACCCTCATTGATAAAATAGTAGTGATGTCCGGTCTCAAAGTCCCCTACTCCTTCGAGTTCGATCATGAACACTATATCGAGGAGATCATGGCAGGTGGCAGGGGTGGCATACTCATCAGTGCGCACATGGGCAACTATGAGCTGGCGGCATACTACTTCAAGCGGTTGCCGGTGCGGGTGAATATAGTAATGGTCGATAACGAGCAACAGCAGATCAAAGAATACCTGGAGTCTGTGATGCACGACCGCACCAAGATGAACATCATCACCATCAAGGAGGATATGTCGCATGTATACGAGATCAGCAATGCATTGCAGAATAACGAACTCATAGCCCTCCATGCCGACCGTTTTGTGGCAGGCAGCAAAACGATCACAGGCAACTTCTTGGGCAAGAATGCGGAATTCCCTATGGGGCCCTTTGTGCTGGCCTCCACCTTCAAAGTACCGGTATCTTATGTATTTTGCTTTAAAGACAATGCTATGCACTACCACCTTTCGGCCAGCAAGCCTATAGAGTACACCGAAAATAAAAAGATAGCGATACCAGCGGCGCTAAACGATTATATCAAAGAACTGGAAACAAAAGTGAAACAATACCCCGAGCAATGGTTTAACTACTACAACTTCTGGAGCGCATGAAATTCAGGATAGTGACCATATTCTGCATAATGATGCTGGCATTACTCATACCGGTGCATTATTTCGTGGCACCAGCCCTATGGTGGTACCCTGTGGCCATAGCAGTGATGTATGTGACCATGGTTTTCCTTGGGTGCGTGACGCTATCAATGAATTTCTTTATCCCTGTGCTGTGCAAAGCGACCACTACCGAAAAAGTAGTAGCCCTCACCTTCGATGACGGGCCAAATACGTACAGCACGCAAATACTGGATATACTCAAAGTAAATAACACCCCTGCAGCATTCTTTTGTATAGGCAAGAACATTGCCGGTAATGAGGCTGTATTGCAACGCATGGACAAAGAAGGGCATATTATCGGCAACCACAGCTATACGCATGATTTCTGGTTCGATATGCTGGGGTGGCACAAAATGCTCGCTGAGCTACAACAGATGGGTATAGCTGCCAAACATGCGACCGGCAGGCAACCCCTTCTCTTTCGCCCGCCGTATGGCGTAATGAACCCCAACCTGGCAAAAGCGATAAAGGAAGGTGGGTACACCACTATCGGCTGGAGCATTCGGTCGTTTGACACAAAGGCAAAAGACAAAGAAAAGTTATTATCCCACATTACAGGCCAACTAAAGCCCGGAGCCATTATATTGCTGCACGATAGCAGGCAGATAACAGCAGAGATACTGCCGGAATTAATAAAGCGAATACACGATAAGGGATATAAAATAGTGCGGGCCGATAAAATGCTAAACATACAAGCGTATGCGTAAACTGATAACAATACTGTGCTGCTTCATAGCCATGAACGCAACCGCGCAATACAGCGGCTATAAGTTGGTAAGCAATACTGAAGCCTTCCGGCAGCAATTCACAAAAGCATCGCAGGCTACCCAAAGCATACAGTGCGACTTTGTGCAGGACAAGAACCTGAGTATGCTGGCCGACAAGATCGTATCTACCGGTAAGTTCTGGTTCAAGCGGGACAATAAGGTGAAGATGGAGTATCTCAAGCCATCGTACTACCTGCTGGTCATCAATGGCAACAATATAAAGACAAAGGATGGCCAAAAAGAGAACCATCTATCTGCCAAGTCGAACAAGATGTTTGAACAGGTGAACAAGATGATGATAGACTGCGTGCAAGGTACGGCGCTGGATAACAAGAGTTTTACCACACGTGTGTTTGAAAGCGAGCATACCTACCTGGTAGAGATGGCACCCACAACGAAAGCCCTTCAAGGCATTTTTAAGAACATCAACCTGACCGTGGATAAGAAAGATTATTCCGTAACGAAGATGGATATGATAGAGCAATCAGGCGACAATACAGACATTTCTTTTTTGCACAAGCAGACGAACACAAATATACCGGATGAAGTTTTTTCTGTTAAGTAGAAAGTCTAAAGTAGAAAGTAGAAAGTCGCGAGTTGTATTTCGTACTGCGATTATACTTGTATGTGCGGCTGTGTTGTTGGGAAGTTGCAAGTCTGCTTACCGAAATTTCAAGCATGTAGATGGTAATGTGCGCTGTATCGAAAAATTTGTTCCACAGTTTTCTAATACGCTGTATATTGCTTATGTGGATGTGACGAAGCACCATTTCAGTGGTATACTCTTCTTTAAACGCATGCCCGATAGCAGCATGCGGGTGGTATTTACCAACGAAATGGGCGTGAAGTTCTTTGATTTTGCGTTTACAAAGGATGGCGATTTTGTAAAGTACTATGTAATGAAGAAGATGGATAAAAAGGTAGTGGTAAATGCACTCCGGAAAGACATAGAGCTGGTATTGATGCATCCGGACTACCCTAATGCCAAACTGCTGACAAACAGCAAGGAACGCTACACATCCTTCCCCGACAAGAAAGGCCACGACTACTATGTAACCGATAACGATTGCAACCACCTGCTGCGTATAGAAAAAGCATCGCCCCGCAAGCCTATTGAGTACATTCAGCTATTTGACTACAAAGAAGGCATACCGGACAGTATAGATATACTCCATAAGAATTTTAAGTTTAGCATTGCGTTGAAGAGGATAGAAAGGTAGCATTATATGCATGCAACCTAAAGAACAACAAGAACATTGACTGACCACACCACATATCGCCAAGCCTTTGCCACACTCAATGCATGTGTGCTCATGCCAACGTACAATAATGCTGGTACGCTGGAGGACGTACTTCGTTCAGTGCTGGAATATACAGACAGGGTAATAGTAGTAAACGATGGCAGTACCGATGGCACTGCTGAAATACTCTCCCGATATCCACAAGTGCAACTGGTAAGCTATGCGAGAAACATCGGTAAGGGCATGGCGCTGCGCAAGGGCTTTGCCGCAGCTATAGAGCGGGGGTATGATTTCGCGATCACCATTGATTCGGACGGGCAACATTTTGCAACAGATCTGCCCGCATTTCTTGAAAAGTTGCAAACCGAAAGGAATTCAATAATAGTAGGCGCCCGCAACCTGCATAAAGAGAACATGCCGGAGCAAAACACCTTTGCCAATAAGTTCTCCAACTTCTGGTTTTATGTGGAGACTGGGATAAGGGCTGCCGATACGCAGTCGGGCTACAGGGCTTACCCATTGCATTTAATGAAGGAGATCACCTTCTTCGGCACCAAGTACGAGTTTGAGGTTGAGGTACTGGTACGCTGTGTATGGAAGGGCATAGGCATTACGTGGATACCAGTAAATGTATACTACCCTCCCCCCGGCGAGCGTATCTCGCATTTCAGGCCGGGGCCTGATTTTTCGAGGATCAGTGTACTCAATACAATATTGGTGCTGGCAGCTTTTCTATACATCAAGCCACGCGATCTGATATTAAAAATGTCGCACATCAAAAATGTGAAGGAGATGCTGCGCAAAAACCTCTTCAATAAAGACGAACCGGCTTTGAAGAAGGCTGCGTCTATAGGTTTTGGCGTGTTTATGGGCATCATACCGCTGTGGGGTTTCCAGATGGCTGTTGCATTGTTGTTTGCTGCGATCTTCCGGCTCAATAAGGCACTTACGCTCATAGCATCCAACATTAGCATCCCACCCATGATACCCTTGATCATCTTCCTCAGCTTTATGATGGGGCGCGTATGGATGGGCACCAATGCGGTGTATATGATCTTTAGCCGCAACATCACCGTTCAGGCTATCAAACTTAATCTCGAACAATACATATATGGCAGTATTTCACTCGCTATAGTTGCCGGGCTGCTGGCCTTTGGCATCACATGGTCTATCCTGCATTTTTCGGCCCAAATGAAGAGCAAAAACTAAGTTATCTTTGCCTCGCAATGCCGCACACATATCCCTCATAAGTATTTGAAGAGGTGTCTTTAATTCAAGCCATATCTTTTATATATTGCGATAGCGGCATAGATAGTACCCATGGAGCGTTTTTTTATTACTATATATAATTACTTCGAGAAGCACCGTGCCCGTATGTGGGTAGCGGCCATATGCTCGTTCCTTGTATTAGGCCTGCTGGCTTCGCGCATAAAAATAGAGGAAGACATTACCCGCATATTGCCGCACGAGAAGAACCTCGATAAGATGCAGCAGGTATTTGAGGATTCCCGCTTTGCAGATCAGCTTACTATTACCATTTCGCTAAAAGACAGCAATGCGGTTACTAACCCCGATACACTCACAGCCTATGCCGATGCCCTGACAGATGCCCTGACGGCTAACCTATCCCCCTACATAGAAAGCATACAAGGTAAGATAGAAGACAGCGCCGCCATGAACCTGATGCAGGGCATACAGGACGATCTGCCAGCGTTCCTATCCCCTACTGACTACGATTCCATAAACGCGCTCACCACGCCGACGCAGGTGCAGAAACAGGTAGCGTATGACTATAACACACTGATATCGCCGGCAGGCATGGTACTGAAAAAGACCATAGCCGGTGACCCCAGCGGCATATCATGGATAGCCATAAAGAAGCTACAACAGCAAAAGAAGAATTTTGAGCTATACGACAATTATATCATCACGCAGGACCACAAGCACGTGATGATCTTTATCTCACCGGCCAACCCTCCAAATGCAGTAAGTAAGAACAAAGTGCTGCTGAAAGCGCTGGATCATTTGCTGGATAGCCTGCAAGGGCAACACCCTACTGTAGATGCCTCTTACTTTGGAGCGGCAGCTGTGTATGCAGGCAATCAATCGCAACTGGTTACCGACACTGTACTCACGCAGGGTGTTACCATATTGCTGCTTATACTGTTCATCGGCCTGTACTTCCGCAAGAAACGCGCACCCGTGGTTATTATGCTGCCCGTGGTGTTTGGCGGGCTGTTCGCGCTGGCATTGGTGTACATCATCAAGGGACAGATATCTATGGTAGCGCTGGGCGCGGGCTCTATAATATTGGGCATAGCGGTCAATTATTCCATGCACGTCTTCAACCACTACAAGCACATACCCGATATGCGCGAGGTGATAAAAGATGTGGCATCGCCTATGACCATAGGCAGCTTCACTACCATAGGCGGCTTCCTGTGCCTCATGCTGCTGCCATCGCCGCTGCTCAATGATATGGGCCTGTTTGCCGCCCTCAGCCTCATAGGCGCTACGCTATGTTCTCTTATATTCTTGCCGCACTGGATAGCCGACCGCAAGCGGGAAGAAATGATAGATGCCGATCCGAGCCACCATCATGGCTGGCTCGATAAGCTGTCAGAATTTCATCCCGAGCGCAATAAATACCTGGTAGGCGGCATCTTCCTGCTCACTATATTGTTCTTGTTCACAGCACGCAATGTATCTTTTGAGAGCGACATGATGCGCATGAACTATACCTCGCCCAAGCTACAGGAATCGGAGCGCAAGATGAATACAGCGATCTCTTATACCGCACAGATGCTCTATTTATCGGCTGAAGGAAAAACGCTGGAGGAAGCATTAGAAAACAGGGAACGAATAGTGCCCATACTAAAACGACTGCAACATAGCGGAGCCATTAAAGAGCTTACCGGCATAGGCGACCTGCTCCCATCTGCCAAAGAGCAGCAGGCGCGTATAGATAACTGGAACAATTACTGGACAACCGAGAAGAAACAACAATTGCTATCGGCAATACGCCATGATGGCGAGGCTTATCATTTCAAAGCCAATGCCACAGACCGGTTTGAGCAACTGCTGAATAAGAAATTCTCCACTACCCCGCCGCAAAACCTGGATGTGATGCACACCAGTATGCTGCGCAACTTTGTGTCAGACAAGCATGGCCGGGTCTCGGTGATCACAATACTGAAAGCAGACCCTTCACAAAAGCCGGCAATAGCCAAAGCCCTGAAAGACCAGCCCGGCATAGTGCTGCTGGACAGGCAGTATGTGACCAACAGCCTGGTAGCCGAGATCAATAATGAATTCAACAACATAGCATGGATGACCTCGCTGCTGGTATTCATTGCCTTGTTATTGTCTTATGGCCGCATAGAGCTTACCCTCATCACCTTCATCCCAATGCTGGTAAGCTGGGTATGGATACTGGGCATCATGGGCATACTAGGCATCAAGTTCAATATCGTGAACATCATCCTGTCTACCTTCATCTTCGGCCTGGGAGATGATTACAGCATCTTTATAATGGACGGCCTGTTGCAGCAATACAAGACCAATAAGAAGCACCTGTCATCCTTCAAGTCTTCTATATTCCTGTCTGCTATCACCACAGTATTGGGATTGGGTATACTCATATTTGCCAAACATCCGTCGTTAAGATCTATTGCAATTATCTCCATAGTGGGCATCGGCTGTGTGGTGCTTACCTCCCAGGTACTGATACCGTTCCTGTTCAACTGGCTCATCACTAACAGGGTGAAGAAAGGCCGTGCGCCATGGACGCTTACGGGCTGGGCTAAGTCGGTATTCTCGTTCACTTACTTTGCCGTGGGATGCTACATTATGACTTTTGCAGGCTTCCTGCTCATTAAGGTAAATCCATTTAATAAAACAAAAGGCAAGTACCTGTACCACCGTATGCTGTCGGCCTATACATGGTCGGTATTATACATAATGGGTAACGTAAAAAAGACATTCCTCAATCCCGATAATGAACAACTGGACCGCCCTGCATTACTCATCAGCAACCATCAATCGTTCCTGGATATATTAGTAACCACCGCCCTCAATCCGAAGATCATATTGCTCACCAATCAGTGGGTGTGGCGCTCGCCGGTCTTTGGCAGTGTAGTGCGGTTGGCCGATTATTACCCTGTGGCCGATGGCGTGGAAGACAGCATAGACCGGCTAAAAGAGAAAGTGCTGCAAGGATACTCCATAGCTGTGTACCCTGAAGGCACCCGCTCGCCGCAGGCGGATATAAAGCGCTTTCATAAGGGCGCATTTTATATAGCCGAGAAACTGGGACTGGATGTGCTGCCTGTAGTGATACACGGCACGGCATACACAATGACCAAGGGCGACTTTCTGCTGAAAGATGGCGAGATAACCGTAAAGTACCTGCCCCGCATCAGGCAGGGAGATATGAGCTGGGGTAAGGGCTATGTGGAACGTGCAAAGAACATAGCCAGGCACTTCAGGCAGGAATACGAAACCATAAGAGCCGGGATAGAAACTCCTAAATACTTTGGCGAACTGCTGTATTACAACTACCTGTACAAAGGCCCGGTGCTGGAGTGGTACCTGCGCGTAAAAATAAGGATGGAAAAATATTATGCACCCTTCAACGAACTGGTGCCTGCCAATGGCCGCATTCTGGATATTGGTTGCGGCTATGGATTTATGAGCTATATGCTGCACTTCCTCAGCAGGGAACGTGAGGTAACCGGCATAGACCATGATGAGGAAAAAATAGCAACTGCTAATCACGCCTATCTGAAAACGGACAAACTTCATTTCATTTATGGTGATGCTGCCACCCATGACTTTGGGGTATATGACACTTTCATCATCAGCGACGTATTACACTACCTGCAACCCGGTGAGCAGGAAGCATTGCTCAAAAAATGTATCGGTAACCTCGCTCCTGGTGGCTCCATAATTGTGCGCGATGGCGATGCCGACCTTACCCAACGCCAGAAGGGCACAGCGCTTACTGAGTTCTTCTCTACAAAAGCAATAGGCTTTAATAAAACATCGGGGCTGCCGCTATCGTTTATTTCCTCTACACAGATGCGCGCTATAGCCGCCAGGTACGGGGCCGTGGTGGAGCAGATAGACAATACCAAATACACCTCCAATGTGATCTTCATCATCAAAAAGCCGGCCCATGAATGACTACGACGTAGTGATCATAGGTAGCGGACTGGGTGGCCTTGTCTGCGGAGCTATACTGGGCATGAATGGCTATAAAGTATGTATACTGGAGAAGAACCGCCAGCCGGGTGGTTGCCTGCAAACATATGCCCGCGACAAAACCATTATAGACACGGGTGTACACTACATAGGTGCATTGGGCGAAGGACAGGTACTCAACAAGATATTCAGTTACCTGGGCATTATGGACGACCTCAAGCTAAAGCAAATGGATAGGGACTGCTTTGATGCTATTTGTTTTGCAGGGGATAACAAAGAATACAGTCTGGCTCAGGGTTATGGTAACTTCAAAGCGCAACTGCTAAAAGATTTTCCCGGAGAAGAAACGGGTATAGACAAGTACTGCACTACGATAAAAGACATATGCAGTCGTTTTCCGCTCTACAACCTCCGCAACGGCACGTATGAAGAGAAGGAAAGTGTATTGGGTATGGATGCCGCAACCTTCATCGCATCTGTAACTGAAGACAAAAAACTACAGCAGGTGCTGGCAGGCAATAACCTGCTGTACGCCGGTGTGGCCGACCAAACACCGCTATACATACACGCCCTCATCACCAACAGCTTTATAGAAAGCGCGTGGAAGTGCGTGGATGGCGGCTCACAGATAGCAAGACTTTTAGTAAAGCGCATAACCGAGCATGGTGGCATTTTGCGCCGCAACACAAAGGTTACCGCCATCGGCACTGACGATATGCATGCCACGCACGTGGTATTGGAGAACGGCGAAACAATAGCAGCCACACACTTCATATCTAACCTGCACCCGGCACAAACGGTGGCGCTGACGGAAAGCCCGCTGCTGCGGCAGGTGTACCGCAAGCGCATGGCTGGCGCGGAGAATACCGTCAGCACTTTTTTGATGAACATAGTGATGAAGAAAGATACTTTCCCCTATCTCAATCACAATGTTTATTATCACGAACACACTAACGCATGGGAAGGTGTGGACTATACAGATGATAACTGGCCGCTTACCTATGCGCTCTTTGCAAATGCACACTCTAAGAGCGATGAATATACCGACAGCCTGACAATAATGACCTATATGCGCTATGAGGATGTGGCCAGATGGGAAGACACCTTCAACACAGACACCCAAAGCAACGAGCGGTGCGAGGATTACCAAACTTACAAACAACAAAAAGCCGAACGCCTGCTCGATGTGGTGGAAAAGAAATTCCCAAACATCCGGGAGTGCATACAATCTTATTATGTGGCTACTCCCCTCACCTACCGCGACTACCAGGGCACCACAGATGGCAGTATGTATGGCATAGCCAAAGACTACCGCAATACATTCAGGTCGTTCATAGCCACGCGCACCAGAATACCTAATCTATACCTTGCCGGGCAAAATTTGAACCTGCATGGCATCCTTGGCGTTACCATCAGCAGCCTCACCACCTGCGGCGAGCTGATAGATATAAATATGTTGTTAGAAAAAATAAATAATACACATGACAAAAAAACAACTTAATGAGCTAACCTACACAATAATCGGCGCTGCAATCGAAGTACATAAAGCATTAGGTCAAGGTCTATTGGAAAGTGTCTATCATAAATGCTTAAAACATGAACTAGAATTGAGAGGGCTTAGATTCAGTTCAGAATTAATCGTGCCTTTACGATATAAAGACATCAATATAGATACTGAACTTCGTTGCGATCTCCTTGTAGAAAACTGCATTGTTTTAGAACTCAAATCTGTTGCTGAAATACTGCCGATACACGAAGCACAAACACTAACGTACATGAAATTACTTGATATCCCGAAGGGAATACTGTTTAATTTCAATTGCGTTAATCTCTTTAAAGAAGGGCAACAGACGTTTGTAAATGAACTATTCAGAAATCTCCCTGACCAATAACATTCGCTCTGCGCGAGAATGGCCACCACATAGGCACATAGCGCACATAGACGCGATGTAAAACCGATATTATTACAATAGAACGAGGGTGTTAACACATAGATGAATGCAAGCACAAAAAAGAAGAAAATAACCGACTATGTAACCTAAACACGCTCTATAAAACAACATAGATCACAACACACCTATGTGTTCTATGTGCCTATGTGGTGGAAACTGCTCGCGCTGATCAATTATCACAATGTTTAGTATTTTAGCATCGCAATGACACGAACACCATTTACACACGAAGACGCAGAAGAGATGCGTGAAGACTTTGAAGACCTCATAGATACCGATGTCAAAATTGGCAGCTATGGTATCCTCCCTATAGATGATGTATTAGTATGCCCCTTTGACGAAGCCGATAAAAAAGCATTTGCCGACCAATACCACGCCATTAAGAATGCAAAGGCCGCATTAGCTGCTTATACCGGCAGCGACTACGACGTAATACTCTATGCACCGAATCCGGATGACGCAAGCAGCTATACACTGGTAGATATCCGCACATTCATTGAGGAAACAGGGGTGAGCTACAACTTCCCCGATGAGTATTAACGCCTTTATAGCAAAATAAAACGCAGGTATTAGCTTATCTTTGCAGCCGTTTTAAGCGGTATAAACAATTTTCAGTGGAGCAGAAAAGACCTTGGTGGCGTAGGCTGTTGCGTGGTATATTTGTCAGCATATTCGTACTCGTATTGCTGATCGGAGTGCTGTCGGTATACGTGATCAGTGTATCACACATCAACCCACCGAAGATAGCCGACACCCATGCCCTGCAACTGGAACGCACGCAGATAGATACCAACTGCTACACCATAGGCAACAACTGGTTCCGCAAAAGCAAGTCCGGCCTGTATGAGTTGTATGTAGAGGGCGCACCTTTCGAGCGGGGTGTTATCTACGGTAAGCTCACTACCGAGCTGGTTAAAAAGCAAGAGGACATTTTCACCGGGCAGTTTCAGAAGCTGATACCTTCCAATATTTACCTCCACTTTCTTAAATACTTCATTGGCTGGTTCAATCGCAACCTGGGCGATAGCGTACCCGAAGAATACAAAGAAGAGATCTACGGCGTATCCTTCTCGGCATCAGACGACTATGGCTACATAGGCACCAAGTTCGAGCGCATTATGAACTATCATGCGGCGCACGATATAGGCCATGCCCTGCAAAGCATGGCGCTGGTCGGCTGTACCTCCTTCGCTACGTGGGATGGCAAGTCGGCAGACAGCTCGCTGATCGTAGGCCGCAACTTCGATTTTTATGTAGGTGATAAATTTGCCGAAGACAAGATAGTGGCATTCTACCATCCCAAGGATGGCTACCGTTTCATGATGGTCACCTGGGCGGGCTTCACGGGCGTAGTATCGGGCATGAACGAGAACGGACTCACTGTTACCATCAATGCAGATAAGACCAGCATCCCATCAGGCGCAGCCACACCCGTATCGCTTGTAGCACGGGAGATACTGCAATACGCTAAGAATATAAACGAGGCTTATACTATCGCCAAAAAAAGGAAGATGTTTGTATCTGAGTCCTTTCTCATCGGCTCGGCTGCAGACAACAAAGCGGTCATCGTTCAAAAGACCCCCGACAGCATTGACGTATACGATGCCGGTGCCGACTTCATCACTTGCACCAATCACTTTCAGGGCAACAACCTCGGCAAGCTGAAATCTAACGAAGAGCAGAAAGCACAAAGCGCATCAACATACCGCTACCAAAGGCTGAATGAACTGCTTGCAGAAAAAGGCCCTAACACACCACAGAAAACCGTAGATATCCTCCGCGACCGAATGGGCATCAACAATGCCGATATAGGTATTGGCAATGAGAAGGCCATCAACCAGATGATAGCGCACCACTCTATTGTGTTCGAGCCAAAGAAGCGGTTGGTATGGGTATCCACACAGCCATGGCAACTGGGACAGTTTGTGTGCTACGACCTCAACAAGATATTCGCCATGCACGGCCTGCAACACAACACAGAGGTTTGCGACAGCGCACTCAACATCGCGCCAGACCCCTTCTTACAAACCACACAGTTCAAAGACTTTGTCCAATTCCGCAAAATGAAGCAGAAAATGCAGGACGGCGGCACAGTAGACCTGCAACAATTCATAGCCGACAACCCCAACTTCTACCACACCTACGTCATAGCCGGCGACCACGAATTCAAGGCAGGTAACTACGCTCAGGCAAAGCAATACTATCAAACAGCGCTAACCAAAGTAATAGCCACTAAGCAGGAGGAAAACAAGATCAATAAAATGATCGGCAAATGTGACAAGAAGCTGGCCGTAAAACCCTGATTTATTTGGAGTGCCTCTTTTTATAGTTCGCTTTCACCAATTCCAGGTGGGCAATAAAATGCGACGCATCCTGATCGTAAGAATAGCCTTTATCCACAAGTTTCTTTCCATCCTCGTCCACATAAAAATAGTACGGCTGCGAATTGGATGAAAATTTCGACTCCTGTAGGTCCTGGTTTCTGTCTGCCAGTGTCTTTACCTGCCTGTTCAATGCCTTGGAAAAATACTGCTGGCTTGGCGGTAACTCAATTTTATTCAGGTCTTCATAAAGTGAAACAACGATGAAGTCCTCCCTCAATCGCTTTGCCACCTCCGGGTTCGTCCAAACGAGCTTTTCCATCTTCCGGCAATTCACACAGTTCACCCCGGTAAAATCCAGCATGACAGGCTTCTTCAATTGCTTTGCGGCATCCAGCGCTTCATCATAGTCGTAGTAAACATTGAGGCCTATCTCATCAATGGCCATTGGCTTATATAGCCGCATGCGCTCCACATATCTTACCGGTTGTATTAACAGGTCCTTTGTTCGCCTGCGCCTGCCGCTTTGGCCCTGTGCGGCGGTATCACTCACTATCAAACCCAGCAGGCACAATACCAATATGGATCTGAAGTGGCGCATAGGTAAATATTACGAGTGGGTTCTTTTATAATTGGCTTTCACACTGTCCAGGTGATCAATAAATTTCTGCACATCAGGGTTGTAGGAATAGCCCTTATCTGCGAGTTTATTACCATTCTCATCCACATAAAAATAGAATGGCTGTGTGCTCGATTCAAACTTAGCCGCCTGCAACTCTGCATTCTTATCGCCCAAAGTTACCACCTGTGAATTCAGGTCTTTAGAAAAATGCTGCAGTTCTTTCGGCAGGTCTATCGAATTAAAATCACAGTACAACGACACAACAATAAAGTCCTCTTTCAGCCTTTTCGTCACTTCCGGCTGCGACCAAACCTGCGATTCCATCTTGCGGCAATTTGAACAGTTGATACCTGTAAAATCGAGCATAATAGGCTTCTTCAGCTTTTTTGATGCGGCTACAGCCTCATCATAATCAAAGTAGGTGACCAACCCCAGGCTCTTCACTGCCTGAGGCTCAAAACGCTTCATATCATTTACAAACTTCACCGGATGTATAAGGTTGCTTTCAGTGGCACTGCCGGCCTCAGGTGCTGCACCGCCGCCAAACGAATCAAATGTACCTATCGGTGGCACGAATGCACTGATACCATTCAGAGGTGCACCCCACATGCCCGGCAGCAGGTACACGGCAAAAGAGAACGACGTAATAGCAAGGAACAGCTTGAAGATCGATACATACTCCTGCCCGTACACATTCTTCACAGACGCATCATCATGCGACAGCTTCAGCTTGCCCAACAGGTAGAAGCCCAGCAATACAGAGATCACGATCCATATAGCAATGAATATTTCCCTGTCCAGCAGGCGCCAGCCCTTGGCCAGATCGGCATTTGAGAAGAATTTCAGCGCCAGCATTAGTTCTATGAAGCCCAGCACCACCTTTACCTGGTTCAGCCAGCCGCCGGATGATGCCATCTTATTGAGCATACCGGGGAAGATGGCAAAAAGGGCAAATGGCAAAGCCAGCCCTACAGAGAAACCAAACATGCCCACCGCAGGCCCGGCAATACCGCCCTTGCCGGCCAGTACCAGCAGCGGGCCCACTATAGGGCCGGTACACGAGAAGGAAACAATGGCCAGTGTAAGTGCCATAAAGAAGATACCACCAAAACTCCCTACCCCTGCGCGCGAATCTGTTTTACTCGTCCACGAAGAAGGTAATGTGATCTCAAATGCCCCCAGGAAAGATATGCCGAAGATGACAAAAATGACGAAGAAGAACAGGTTGGCGATCCAGTTGGTGGAGAGTGCATTCAGCGCGTTGGCACCAAAGATGGCCGATATCAGCACCCCGAGCACCGTAAAGATGATGATGATAGAGAGCGAATAATACAACGCATTGCGCAACCCCTCTGCCCGTGTCTTGCTTCTTTTGGTAAAGAAGCTCACAGTAATGGGTATCATGGAATACACGCAGGGTGTGATCACTGCAGCAAGGCCACCGGCCAGCGCTGCGAGGAACAACCACAGCAATGATTTCTCTTCCTTTGCCTTTACCGTTGCACTGGCAGAAGGAGTAGTTGTTGCAGCTACAGCTTTCTTCGAGGTATCAGCGCCTCCGCTTACGTTAGCGGTCTGCACCGGGCTCGCAGTATCTGTTGTAGCTTTGCTGTTATCAGCAGTATCTGCGGCCGGGGAAGTAGCGGCAGCGCCAACTGCATCGCCAATGTTGATGGTAAAAGGCTTATCCCTTTTGGGTGGCAGGCATTGGTTGTCATCGCATATCTGGTAACTGTAGGTGCCTTTGATGGTTGCATTGCTTTTTACGATCGCTTCCTGCACATAGTCCACCTTGTTCTTATAGATGTTCACATTACCATCTATACCTATCATCTTTTCGCTGATCCTCTTTCCCCGCTCCTTTACAGACCCTATCAGCTTCACATCACTATTCTTCACAAACCTGACCTCCGGGGCTATTTCCATTCCATCACCACCGGGGTTCAGCGCATAGATATGCCATTTATCGGGCAGCTTGCAATGCACGATCAGCTCGTACTTATCACCACTGATCTTTTTTGCTTCAAACGTCCATTTGCTGTTATCAAGCACTATCTGCGCCTGCAGCATATTAGCTGCAAACAAGCACAACACAACAAACAGTATGGATCTAAATAGCTTTGTCATAGAACGTTTTTATTGATTAGCTAATTAGCTGATGTGCTGATTAGCTAATTGCTCTTATATTAAATCATCTACTGGTTCATCATCAACTCATTGCACAAATCAGCTAATCAGCTAATTATCAAATTAGCTAATCACAAAATCAGCTAATCACAAAATCCCTATTTTATTACAAACACAAAATCCTTATCCTTCGGTGGCAGGCACAGCTTATCGTTACATACCTGGTAGGTGTGCTTGCCGGTTATCCTGCCCTTGCCTTTTACGGTCACGGTTTGTATATAGTCAATCTTGCCGCTCAGGTAGGTGATCTTGCCGTCTATGCCTTCCATAGTGGTGGTAGTGGCCTTGCCTTTTTCTTTAGCTTCGCCCTTCAGCGTCACATTGGCGTTCTTATCAAAAGTAAATGACGGTGATATCTCGTATCCATCACCGCCGGGGTGCATCGACCATATATGCCAGCCCGCCTTCACATCAAGGTGAAAGATCAGTTCGTATTCGGTGGCACTTTTTTTCTTTACCTCGTACTTCCACGTAGTAGGGTCTTCTATAATTTGCCCACGGGATATAGTACCGAGTGAAACGCACAGTACAAGTAACAGGTACTTTATTGAGGCCATAGATCTAGTTTGTGTGGTGATGTATATAGCTAAGTTAGCAATAACGCACAGCAAATCACTTAGCTATGCGTTATGGAAACCTATTTTTAACTTTTCTTAAAGCACTCCGGCCTTAGTTCATATGGCTCAGCGCCTGCAGTATGCCCTTGCCATCCACATTGTTCAGTGCCGGTGAGCAGGCCCTTTCCGGGTGCGGCATCATACCAAACACATTACGGCCATCATTACAAATACCGGCTATGTTGTTCACTGCGCCATTCGGGTTCGAGCTGATGTGCACCTCGCCCTGCTCGTTGCAATAGCGGAATACCACCTGCTTGTTATCATGCAGGTGCTTCAGCGTAGCAGCGTCGGCATGGTAGCGGCCCTCGCCGTGCGCCACAGGTATCTTCAGTACCTTCTCGCCCACATGCTGGCCTATGATGTTGTTGTTGCTCTCGCTTTTGATGTACACATTCTTGCACGCAAACTTCTGGTGGTCGTTCTGCAGCAGCACCCCGGGCAGCAACCCCGCCTCGCACAGTATCTGGAAGCCATTACACACGCCCAGCACCTTGCCGCCATTGTTGGCAAAGTTGATCACCTGTTCCATCATGGGGCTGAAACGGGCCAGTGCGCCGCAGCGCAGGTAGTCGCCGTAAGAGAATCCTCCCGGCAGCACTATACAATCGTCCTTGGTGAACATGCTTAGGTCACGGTCTTTGTGCCACAGCATCACGGTTTCAAACTGGAGATCATCCTTGAGGGCATGCATCATGTCCCTGTCGCAATTAGATCCCGGGAAAACAATAATTCCAAACTTCATTTTATAATGTGTCATTTATATACCCAAAGGCAGAAAAACAGTAAAAAAACAGAGAAATAAAAGATAAAGTTACTAAATCGTTTATTCTTTTCAAGCACCAATGCGTGCGCTATGATGATACTCAGCGCAGGCATAGTGATGAGCCATGCGCTCTTCACCTCTACATCCGTCATTATAGCTACAAATACTGATATGATAAGGTAGAAAGATACCGCTATCCAGTCTCTTCGTATATATATATTGCTCATGGGCACATTCTGCTGCATGGCATATACCCCACTGGCCAGTAGTATGATGATCCCACTCAACGATACGATGAGGTAAAACGGCGACGTGACCGTGGCTGCCAGCGAAAACCCGATATGCGGCCAGGTGGCAAACAGCCCGAACCTGTCTGTAAGAAAAAGCACGCAGGCAAAGAAATAAGGCGGCGTAAAGTACCCCATCGTGGCTACCGACCACTCGCCTACATTGAAGGAGCGGAACATGACCATACCCACCAGCAGCAGGAAGAAAAAGGCCAGCATAGTGAACTGGAACATAGCAGCCATACTCAGCAGGAAGCCGACATTATATATGAGCTTGCGCGGCTGCGTAGTTTGTGTGAACCCGAACATGATGTCCACAGCGCCCAGCAGCAGCCAGTTGATGAGCATCGTCTCGTTAAAAGCGCTCAGCGATGGGTGCACCGATGTGAGCAGCAGGAACACAAATGCAGGTATGTAAGTGGGCCTCGGAAACAGCTTGTGCCGTGCCGCTATGCTATTCAGGTACAGCGCCTGTATGAACAGGATCACGATCGCCAGCATGCCATACGCAAAGCCCCCGTGCCGGAACACGAAGAACATCCCTTCCACCAGCGCATTGTATATAATATGCCCCCTTACCTGCACCGGCTCTATAGGGTGCAGCAGCACCCTGAACTTCACCAGCAGAGCGAAGATGAACAGGATGATAACGGTAAACGGACTATTATTTTTGAATAAACGCAGCACTCACTTTCCAATTTGGGGTCTAAAATACAACTTTAGCGAAGCAGATCTGTTTTTTATGAAAACAGGGCACTACCAGCTCCCTGGCCGATACCTGCTTGCCCGACCGGGGCAGCCAGTCCGGCGAGTCATTGCCATCTGCGGTAAAGGAGTGTATATCTGTTTTGCCGTCCGACTCCAGGGTAGCCAGTTGTATCCTCGAGTGGGCCACATTAAAGTCGTTGAACAGGAAGCCCAGCGTGCCGCCTGTATTCAGCAGCGCGTAAGACGAGAACACCCCGTTATCCTCCTGCGAGTACTGCTGCTTGGGGATGAAAGAGCTCCATTGCCGCACCCCGTCTTTATTGTACGATAGCGCCATGATGTCGTCGTAATGGTACTCGTGCACCATAGTGGTCATATACGGCGAATAGTAGGAGTAATAGCCAAAGCCCGGCGTATAGTTGCTGCGCATAGTGATGTAGTGTACCTCCGATACCAGCACAAAGCCGCCGTCATTCTTCACGATCAGTTGCTTCACCTCGTAGTTGTCAAATGGATGCGTCTTGCGCCGCCCCCCTGCTGCCGACAGCAACTGCCCGTCGAACGGTATGAACTTCTGGTTCTCAAAAGCGCCGGTGGTGATGTTGTAATCCGCATACACTACGCCATCGTAGTTACCGTTCTTCTTATCAGAGTAGAAGCCGCCGAAGTATACGCGGTTGTTCACATTATCTATCTTCATGTAGCCGCTGGCTGCAAACTTATCATTGAGCTGCAACTCCTTTGCCTCAAATTTGGTGCTGCCCGGCGCCAGTGTCAGCATCCAGTATTGGTCGGCATAGTTCTGCGAGCCTACCGTGCTGAAGGCAGCCATATATACAGTGCCGTCATTGCCCAGGTTCAGCTCGCCATGCGCCACTTTATTGTCGCTGCTAAAGGAGGCCTTGCCGCGCTTACTGATCACCAGGTTGTCATCCAGCCACTTGCCGTCAAATTCTATGGCGCTGCCCTTATCGTTCGCGCTGTATATGAGTATTGCCTTTTTATTCTCCGATACGGCAGATGAAAAATAAGTGCGTGTGGCCCCGAATATCCCCGTCTTGAATTCGCCCAGTTGCACCGGCTTGCCCTTCAGCCTGCCCTTCTCGTCCAGCAGTGCGGCATACTGTATCACCTTATTGCTTTCCAGCGCCTGGTACAGTACGATCATCTTATCGGGATACGAAATGAATTTGGCCTGGTATATCTTGGCGGGGAAGAAATCGAGCAGCACCGTGGCTACCTTGTTCATAGAGTCGTCATAGGCATCCAGCAGCGCGCCGTCTGTGGTATTGCGGTAGGCATAAAACAGTCCGCCGCTCATACCCACCACCGAATACTCATCCGTGCGGTAGTCAAACTTATCGTATTGCGAATACAGTACCTCCTGCGCACCCGCAGCCGTGTACATACACAGCCCCACCAGCAACACCAGGATCAACTTATAATATTTCATCCCCCAAATTTAAACCGAGTTTAGTAGAAAAGAGCAATAAAATATAGAATGTTACTCATAGCTTCTATTTATCACTTCTTTCTTTTTGAACGCTACACAAATATGACTTCAATTTGTATATTGCGACCAAATTATACAATGATGAAACAAACAATTTTAATGGCCCTTACAATAATGGTATTCTTTTCAAGTTGCTCTCAATATGGTCAGGTAGTGTATATTGCCCCGACATCCGAAGGCATTACTACGGCAAAAAGCGATTGTTATGTTTTCGAGAATGCAGATTTGAAAATTAAATATTCATTTTGGGCAGAGCATGGTATAATGGGCTTCAAAATATATAATAAAACAGACCATCCGTTATACATAGACTGGAAAAAATCGAGCATGATAAACAATGGCACACAGTACCTTTATTATACCAACAAAACCACTAGCAATTTCACTGCTTATGGATCAAGCTATGGCACAAGTTGGCTGAATGGCTTTGGAAGTCGCTCATCGAATAACAATAGTAAAACTACTGGCGCAGAAACAGTTGTTCATATGGAGCGCATAAGCTTCGTTTCTCCCCAATCATCTATTTACAACGCATTCTACAATTTAACTGCAAACATATATTTTGATGTAAATAATAGAACAACCAAAGAGGCGAAAGTAGACGGTACGCCTGTATGGGTTTCTACAAGTAATTTCGGAATCAACTTTCGTAACTACATTACCTATTCTGACAAAGAAACGTTTGAAACAGAAAAACACGTAGATAATGGGTTTATGGTAAAGAAAGTCTACACTATGGATTTAGATAATTTAGGAGTTGCATCTGATGGAAGTTTCATAGATAGCAAATGGGAAAATCCAGAGTGTTTCTATATTACAAACTTAGATAGGGAACAGATTTTCGGAAAGGATTAGTTTTGGGGTTTAGAATGATCGCCGTAGGGGCCGGGCTTGCCCCTGCCCTGGTACCACACACAACCAAACACAAGAAGCCCAATAGCAAAAGTCATTTCGCAGTGCAACAGAGAAATCCCCCCAGCATTTGCAACCGGCCAAATAGTTCCGTGTTCCACTTGTTCCGTTGGGCAACCGAAACCCGAAATATTCCGTTTTCAATTGGCAGCAGCTTTGGTCATTCGGCGCTCTTATTTTGTCATTTCTATTTATATCATTTTATATAATTATTGTTTTGTAAATCCTGAAATGTCCTACAGGTTGAGAAAAAAATTGTGGCTAACTCAAATCAGGCGTTTGTGTATTTGTATTGCCCAGCAAGGGTTTCAGCAGTATTTAATTTTTCGGATGTCCCATTGGATGTCCCATTTATTGGTTAAATTCCAAATCATGAAAATTCCAAATTCCAATACCGCAGAACAAATTTCCGACGCTCGTATGAGTCACTACTTTGTTCCCTCTTTCGTCTTGCCAAGTACGAGGTATCTATACTCGCGTAGGCAAATGTCCTATGCGCTGAAAACTTTTTATGTGGATAACTTTGGTAACTATCGTTAAGAAGGGAGTAATATAATTATTAATATGGCTAACAGCCCGTAAATGGCTTTTACTCGCTTAACCTACTACGCTTTTTGTAGGTCGTCTTCTTCGCCCCTTTATCATTGGCATGGTCTGCCAATATCTTCATAGCCTCATGGAAATCTACATTGATAGACACCTTTTCGGCGTACTGTTTAGGGATTGGCTGTTCCTGTCCTTTAGATGCTTTTGCCATATAGTAAAGTTACGGAAATAAAAATAACGGTAATCACTAACCTGTTTAGCGGAATAATTTTACAATATGATTTAGTATGAGTGTTGCTGATAATTGTAGCTGGCGTGTTGTTCGTTTGATTGACTATTCATGTATATCACTAAAATGATAAGCGCAATTAAGACTATAATTGCTCTTGGATTTTCATGAAACCATTCAATGATTGAGCAAATTCCAAATAATATTCCTTTGAATATTGCACTAAAAAGAGCAATGAACATAACTGCAATGAAAAAAAGTATAACAATTCCCACCATCAAATAAAGGTAGTAAAATTATAATTGCATAGTATAATCGCCATATCACGCATTAACAACTGGTTCAGTCGTTTTTTTTATGATTTTAATTAATTCATCCATTTTTATAAATTCACGCTGAAAACCATTACAAAGTTGCAATTCACACATATCGTTTTGGATTGAAATTAGTTCAAAAAACCATTCATTTAAAAAAACTATTGTCCCTAATTTTATTTCATATTTGTACTTTATCTTCATATTGCAAATGTACAAATAAATTAATATCGCACCTTTTTGGGATTTTCATAATTTTATATTTTTAAGGGTGATTACTACCTAATTAAAATTAGGTAGTAATCACCCTAATTTAATCTCAACGAATATAGATGCCTAAAATGTCCGCTCGTTTCTTTATGAATGAGCTTAAACCCAATGGTTTCAAGGATTTTTATGGTTTTAGCATTATCAGAGTGGACTAAAGCCTTTATTTCTGGAATTTTAAAGTCTTGCAAATGATTCAAGATATTGCAAATTGCAAAGCCCATTATGCCATATCCTCTATGTGTTTCCCCTAACCAAAAATCAATAGTCCAACTATCTAATTCAGGATGCGCTCTGGGAGAGTTTATCATGATATATCCCATCGGTGCTTGAAAAGCTGTTAGACAAATGGTGTAAAATAGTGAAACTTTTAAAAAGTGGCGTTTTACTATATTATTAAGTATTTCTTGCGCCTTTGTGCTTGAGTCTGCATAAGCACCGGGGAGATATTTTTTTACATCTTCGTCTTTAGAGTTAAGCCAATACACAGACGCTTCTGCCTCTAAATTATCTACCATGATTGACCTTAATTGCAACTTATCGCCCATCGATATGCGCCTGATTCCAAATATTTCTCGATTGCATTTTAGCTTATCATCATATAGTGGCACCATGTCAGTAAGTTTATTTACTAAAGTAAATAATATTCCCGATTAACTGATTTGGGAAATGCTTTTTATTACATTTAAGCTGCAAAATTAAATTTCATGCCAGTAGATACTTTACAGCCAGTTCACAACGCAGTTATAATTATACACGACACCGTCTTTACTAAAGGTGAAAATGCCTATGATTTAGTCTATAAGATTGACTATATGTACCAAAACGCATGGACACGATTAGTGACGGTTGGAGCAATAATAACGGCTTTCGCGACTATTGCAGTGCCTCTATATCTATCATTTTTGAGAAAGAAACAAGATAAGGTTGATAAAGATAGCGACAAGGTATATTTTGAGCAAAAATCAGCCGAAATTAAAAAAGTATTGGAGGTTGAATTTGAGCAAAAACTATCTGATACTTTGTCTAAATATAGCGTGACAGTAGCTGAAGAAATGAATAGCATGAAAGCAAGCAATTTCTTTTTGCTCGGAGATGCTAAATTAGAAAAGAGGGATTATAATTTTGCTTTTATTAATTTCATCACCGCTATACGATATTCACTTGCAGCGAAAGACCTAAGAAATGTAAAGGCATTGCTACTTTGTATAAAAACTGAGTGCATACCACATCTCTCTGCTACCGAGTTGCGCGTAACGTCCATGGCTTATTCATTAGACATTGAATCATTTTTAAAAGAAATAGCCGCTGCCGATACCGACAATCTTCTATTTGAAGATATAAATGGGCTTAGACAAGCAATAGGAGCAAGAGTACAACAAGAACAACAAAATGAAAAACCGCTAACATCAAAAAACTCGGACGGTCAGGGTTGAGATGGCTCACTATGTCGTCAATTATGGCTTCCATTTTTTTATCGTAATCTGATTTATTTTCTCGCATAAAAAAAATAGTTTGTCCGTTCGCCTACAAAGAATATCTTTGTAGGCGTTAGACAAACTGTAATTCCGGTTCCCCAACTTTCATTACAGACAATAAAAAACGATAGCGAATGATTACTTCGCTATCAAAGTATTATAATTCAACCTCACCCCGCTACATTTCAGCACGGTATCTTCAAACCTTACGGTAATATTATTCTTACGTGTGTTATACCTGTAAGCACACTCATTTGCGTATGCCTGTAAGTGCTTAGGACTGATGTAGTGGTATGTACCAACATACATACGGTCAAACTGGCTAAATGCGCCCTCTATCGTATTGGTGTGTATGATTGCCTCACGTACATATTCGCTCTTGCTGTGGTCAACCGCACCATGATACAGGTATTCTTCGCCTACCTTCTTAAACGCCTGTGCGCTATCAGTCATTAACAAGCTGTCTTTATCAATGTGCTTGTCAACTAATCCGCTTTCTGTTTCGTGTGCATCTACAACATCAAACCGGATATTACCATTGCGCTCTATAAAGCCCGCTACATTAGTCTTGTTGTCATTTGCGCCACGTTTGCGGTCAAATATTTCCTTGCGCTTACGATTGCTCATGTTCTTTACCTTACCGCCTACAATGGTAGTATCAGCTTCAACAATGTTACCTCCGCCACCTAATACATGGGGCGCACGTTCCATCATTACCTCACGGATGCGATGCAAAAGGAACCATGCATTTGATTGATGTATTCCAAGGTCACGGCCAAGCTGCAAAGAACTAATGCCCTTCTTATGGTTTGCACAAAGGTACATAGCACCAAACCATGTACGCAAAGGCAATTTTGTATTTTCAAATATTGAACCAGTGATAGCTGTAAATTTCTTTTGGCATTCAACATTACGGCACTTGTAACCCCTGTTTGTTTTGTATGGATTACCTGCTTCGCAATGAGTGCAAGTGATGCCGGTGTTACCCCACCTAACGCCCTCCCAGTATGTAATACAGGTTTCTTCGTCCTTAAAGAAATCGAATAATTGCGGGAGTGTTTTAAATTCTGCGAACATGGCTATCTGCTTTTGTTACACAAAGATAAAACAAGTTTTTCAAACAAACTAATTTATTTTTTAATCCCAACTACACGATAGTTACCATAACTTTCATTACGAATTTATCTAGTCTTGGATATTAGGAATGTATGAATTATTTCAAAAAATAAACCCTATACTTACCTCGCAATTTATTAAAGAGCAATTAGGTTATGATTTAACTGAAGTTGACCCGGAAACCCATTTTTTTAAACCTGCCGATAATATTGCAGAAATATTTAACCTAATCGGGAGGACATACGACAAAAGATTAGGAGACATAGAGTTGTTGTATAAATATGCAGATAACCAAGATTTCAAAAATCTATACAATAAAAGCATCTGCAAAAGCTATAATGATTTTTTAGATGTACTTATTTAGAATACATATCTATCCCGGAATTAAAATAATGCTATATATTTAACATTTAAACAATATTCAAACTTGCGTGTAACTGGGTATTGTTGCCCTAAAAATCTATAGTGCCTTTTATAAAATAGATATAGCGCATTTTGCGATACAGAATGTTACAGACATATTGTCTGAATCACGGATTCAATTCGATTGCACAGATTTCACGGGGAGTCCATAAAGAAGATAAACTACCTGAAAAAAAAGAGGGCAAGCTCCTTAGGGGTTTGGAGTTAAGAATCTCGCTTTCAGCTCTTCAGTTGGCACCATGCAGCTATCGCGCCGCCCAAACCAACGGTAGCGGTTTCGGGCAACCAGGTTGTACACCGCATCGCGTAGCAGGCGTGGAACGATGATAAAGGCATACAGCCCTGTACGCCATCCGCCCAACAGCCAGGCAGTTTGTAATGCGGCGGAGCTCTTGATGTATATCTTGCCGTTGTGATAGAGGATAAAGCTATCGGGTATGTTGCCGGGCATCAGTTGCAATACCTGCCTGCCAGCATCAGATTGCAGGGGCGCAAAAAGGAATTGCTCCTTTTTATCATGCCTGATCACGTATTGTACGGCGCTGTTGCACAAATTGCACTCCCCGTCGAAAAAGATAACGGGGCGGGTGATGTTTGTGAGCAGCATAAGAAAGGAGATTTACTTTTTACCCGGTATGTGTGGGAACATGCCCGGCCTTACAGGTACTATAGGATGGGCAACTACAGAATCCTTAGGCCGCGATTGTGCCGCTACTATCGAATCTGCCTTTGCCTTTACTTCTATCTTTATCCTGCGCTGCAGGTCGACCTGCGACTGCATATCAGATTCTTTGATACGCGCCGTGGTAATGGAATCTATCTTTTGTTTGATCTGCTGCTTCGAGAGCTGTTGGGGCTCTTTGCTGCAGGATGCCAGACCTGTTGCTATGATCGCTAATGCCAGTACTGTTTTTTTCATATTCCGGGTGCAAAATTACCACATCATACCCAGCAAAAGATGTGCCATTTTATAATATTGCAAAATCTTAACAACTTATACCTACAATATTATTGCATAAGCACGTTATATCATAATAAATTCGGAGATTTACATCAGGAATGAGACGGCCATTATTCATATACTGTTTATTACTGCTTTTGGGCGCCGGCACCGCCGTGCATGGGCAAAATTCGGTGAATGATACCATCAGGCTGGGTGCAGTGATGGAGAAGGGCCAGCTATATCCCATTATCTTCCTGCAGGACTATACGGTAATAGACAAGTACCTGGACCCAGCCGAAAAGCTACGCAAAGACAAGCTGCGCAACGATATCTTCACGGTATACCCGTACGCGGCAACAGCGGCAGCCGTGTTCAAAGGCATTAACGACAACCTCGATAACCTCGATCGCCGCCACGACCGCAAAAAGTACCTGAAGTCAATAGATCACAGCCTGGACCAGACCTTTAAAGAGCCACTGAAAAGCCTCACTATAGACCAGGGGCATATCCTCATCAAGCTCATCAACCGGCAAACGGGACAGAACTGTTACAGCATCATCAAAGAGCTGAAGGGTGGCTTCTCGGCAGTGGTATGGCAGGGTGTGGGCGTACTCTTCAACAACAACCTGAACCGTGATTATGAGCCCGATGGCCGCGACAAAGAAATAGAAGATATGGTGAAGGATATGGAAGCATCATCGGCCTATCGCTACCAGCTTTATCAGCAGGACATTATGATGCGTAAAATAGCCAATAAAAAGTAAGAGAGGGGTGTGTAAAGCTTAGTGCTTTTCTTGTTCTTTCAGTAATTCGCGGGCGGGCACATGCTTTACCTCGCCGTTGATACTCACCACAACAGTTTCGTTGTTGGCTGCTTTTTGCAGGTACAGCTTATGATAGGCAAGCTTTAACCCGGCTTCAATTTTCTTATAAAGGTCAATATGCTCCTGCTTAACGCTCATATACCTGTTTGTTAATTGTGGTCCAAAGGTCGTTGTTTTCGATAACATTTTCAAATTCTTGTTTGCGGGCTATAGGGATCAGCACACCGGCAGAGTTGTCTGCTATCGTCCAGAAGTCGCAAATAGGTATAAACAATTTAAATAAATTGCTTATACCCGCATAATACCTGCGCTGTATGACATCCACAGGTATGCTATGTCCGCCGTTCTTCACCCGCTCAGCGACGCGTTCCAGCGCCATCTGCGGGCTATTGAGCCAGATATAGATCAGTGACACCCTATACCCGAGTCCCTTGGCTTTATGCACCAACGAAACGTAGCTGCGGGTGGCAAGCGTGGTCTCAATTGCAAAGTCGGCACCGTGGGTGAGCAATTCATCTATTCGTTGCAGCATGATGCGGCCAGCCTCAATGGCTACCCCCTCCACATTGAAGGGAGATATGCCCGCCGCTATATTGTCGGCATTGACAAACTCGCGGCAATCCAGTATTTCGGGCAGTATGGTGAGGCTGGCAGTGGTTTTGCCAGCGCCGTTGCACCCGGCTATGATATAGAGGTTGGGCATGGAGGTGTAAAAATAGGCGATAATTCGTTCATTCAGGCATCATTATAGTGCCCCTAAAAACCTTACCTTTGCGGCACTTTTTTCATGGCTATATTCACTGATATCAACAACCTGCCTGCCTTTAAGAACGCGGTGATCACCGTGGGCACCTTTGACGGTGTACACAAAGGGCACCGCACCATATTGCAGGAAGTAGTGAGCCATGCAAAGCATGTGAACGGCGAAAGTGTGCTGCTTACCTTTGAGCCGCACCCACGCAAGCTGTTGTTCCCCGATCAGCCGCTGGGTATCATTACCCCGCTGCAGCAGAAGCTGGAGCTGATCACGGCAGCAGGTATCGATCATATCGTTGTGGTGCCTTTTACAAAGGAGTTTGCCGGCCTTTCGGCGACGGAGTATATAGAACAGTTCCTGGTGAGCCTGTTTCACCCTGTGAGCATAGTGATCGGTTACGACCACCGCTTCGGACATGACCGTAAGGGCGACATCAACCTGCTGAAACTGTATGCACCCGTGCATGGCTACAAGCTTACAGAGATACCGGTGCAGTTGATAGATGAGGCTTCCATCAGCTCTACCCGCATCCGCCTCGCATTGGCCGAAGGACGAGTAGAAGATGCAGGGTATATGCTGGGCCGCTATTATACCCTTACCGGCACAGTGGTGCATGGCAATAAACTGGGCCGCACGCTGGGCTACCCTACTGCCAACCTGCACCCTATAGACGCGGACCAATTGATCCCCCTCCTTGGCATTTATGCGGTAAAAGTAAGGCACGGACAAGTGACCTACAACGGGATGCTGAGCATAGGCCACAACCCTACCGTAACAGATAAAAAGGAACTACGAATAGAGGTGAACCTGTTCGGTTTTGACCAAGACATCTATGGCGAAGAACTGGAGCTCACCTTCATCAAAAAGTTGAGGGATGAACAGAAGTTCGATTCGCTGGAAGCATTGGTGGAGCAGTTGCACAAGGATAAAGTGGATTCATTGAAGCATTTGTCCTGAATAGCGTAGGGTAAACGGTTGAAACCGTTACAAACCTTACTTGTGCTAAAAACCCACGGTTAAAACCGTGGGCTATGTCCTATAAATATTTAGTCCTTTATGCTTCTAATTCCAGGAATACAGGACAGTGATCGGAGTGCTTGATGTGCGGATATATCTCGGCATGTTTCAATGACTTTTGCAGCGGCGCAGTGACGTTGATATAATCGATACGCCAGCCCTTGTTATTGGCCCTTGCACCGGCAAACTGGCTCCACCAGGTATATTGGTGCGGCTCTTTATTAAACTGGCGGAAGCTATCTACAAATCCGTTCTCAAACAGTTTGTCCATCCATGCCCTTTCCTCAGGTAGGAAACCGGTATAGTTCTTGTTGCGTACGGGGTCGTGTATGTCGATAGCCTGGTGGCAGATGTTGTAGTCGCCGCAGATGATGAGCTTCTTGCGTTTGGCTTTCAGCTTGCCGATGTAGTCGAAAAACTCATCGAGCCACTGGTACTTATAGCCCTGCCGCTCCTCGCCGCTGGTGCCGCTTGGAAAATAGGCATTGACTAATGTAATATCGCCAAAATCGAGGCGAATGACACGTCCTTCCGCATCACTTTGCATGATACCATTGCCGTATTCTACTTTATCAGGTTTTATCTTAGTGAGCACTGCTACGCCACTATAGCCCTTCTTCTGCGCAGAGTAGGAGTATATATCGTAGCCGGCAGATCGTATATCGGCTTCGGGTACATCTTCTTTGTTCGCTTTTATCTCTTGCAGGCAGATGACATCGGCAGGGTCTGTTTTCAGCCAGTCGATGAAGCCTTTTTTTACTGCGGCGCGAATGCCGTTTACGTTGTATGTGATGATCCTCATGGTTTGCAAATTTAATGATCCTATATTAATCCTTCGTCGCTCATACTCAGGTATTCGTTGCCCGCAATGATAATATGGTCGAGCAGCAAAATATCCATCAGTTTAGCGGCTTCGTTAAGTTTTTGGGTGATCTGTTTGTCTGCCTCACTTGCTCTTTTGTTGCCCGATGGGTGGTTATGGGCAATAATAAGCTGGCTGGCATTATACAGCAAGCAGTTTTTCAGTATCATCCTGATGTCTACAACCGTACCGGTAAGGCCACCACTGCTAATGAATTCCTGCCTGATGAGCCTGCTGGCATGGTTGAGATACAGCACCAAACACACCTCATGGTTGAGGTCTTGCAGCAGCGGCATGATGAAGGGGACAACTTCCCTGCTTTTCTTCATTATGGGGCGTTCCGGCATTTCGCTGATCTGCCGCCTGCGGCCCAACTCCATAGCGGCAGCAATGGTGATGGCTCTTGCCTCGCCGATGCCATTGGTCTGCTGCAGTTCTTCGAGGCTCAGCCGGCCGAGCTGTAGCAGGTTGTTGCCTGCCAGTTGCAAGGTTTCCCGGGCCAGGTCGAGTGCAGAACGTTTTGGGGTGCCGCTGCCTATGAGAATGGCCAACAATTCGGCATCAGAGAGGGCCGCAGCACCTTTTTGCTGCATCCGCTCGCGCGGGCGCTCGTCTTCAGTCCAGTTCTTTATGCTGCTCGAGGTACTCATTCGGGATGATGAAAATAGCTAATTTTCTGCTTTCAGCAGACATCTTCATAAGAAATTACTTTAGGGCTATCAGCAGACACTATAACAGTATTGATGCAATTGTAAGCTATGGGGAGTAACTTTGCCCCGAAAACTGCATATCTGTGGATAGAAGTTATACGTATATACCATATAAAGACACCGGGTACTTCTCACACCTTGTTACTGATTATTTAAGCAATAGTGAAACCGCCCGGCCATTTTTTTTATATCAACCATCTGCGGAAGGCTTATCTGAAGCAATAGCAGACAGGGCCAAGTACCCGATAAACCGGAAAGCACTTGTCTCTGTATTAAACAAGCAATATACTAAGCTGAATAAGTACGACAAGGTTGAAGCCAATATTGCATTACTGGCTGATGAAACGACCTTTACGGTATGTACTGCCCACCAGCCCAACCTGCTTACCGGTTATCTATACTTTATCTATAAGATCCTCCATGCCATAAAGCTGGCAGAAGAATTAACAACACTGCACCCCGGAAAGAACTTTGTGCCGGTATACTATATGGGCAGTGAGGATAATGACCTGGAAGAACTGGGTACTTTCCGCTACGAAGGCGAGAAATATGTGTGGGATGGCGATGAGCAAACGGGGGCTGTAGGCCGCATGAAAACTGCCGGATTGAAACCATTGCTTGACAAGCTATTCAAAACCTTTGGGCCTCCCGGCAGCAACTGCGATGAATTGCAGGCGTTACTTACCACAGCTTATCTGAAGCACGATACTATAGCCGATGCCACACAATACCTGGTTCATGAATTGTTTGGCAGGTATGGCCTTATTGTTATCAACCCGGATGAAGCAGAATTGAAGGCATCATTTATCCCGGTAATGAAGGACGAATTATTGAAACAGGAAGCCTACCCCATTATAGCCGGCCAGATAGAAAAACTGGGCGTACACTATAAGATACAAGCCCACCCGCGCCTGATCAACCTGTTTTACCTGACCAATAATGTGCGGGAGCGGATAGAAAAAAAGGGAGACACCTGGGTAGTGGTGAATACGGCTACCAAGTGGTCCGAACAGGAATTAATGGACGAACTCAGCCAGCATCCGGAACGTTTCAGCCCGAATGTGATGCTGCGGGGGCTATACCAGGAAACGATACTGCCCAATGTGGCCTTTATTGGCGGGGGCGCTGAAGTTGCCTACTGGCTGCAACTGATGACCCTGTTTGAACATTACCACGTTTTCTATCCGACTATATTACTCCGCCAGTCTGTGCTGTGGATAGACCACACGCAGAGCCAGCTGAGGAAACAGCTATTGCTGAGTACGGAGGAAATATTTAAGCCGGAGGTGCAGATCGTACGCGACTACGTTTCCGCCAATAGCACAGATGCCTGGCAAACGAATGAAGAAACAAAAGCCATTGAAACCATATTCCAGGGCCTGCGACAAAAGGCGGTGAGCCTGGATCCTACACTTGGCTCATCGGCCGAAGCGGCGCTGGCCAAAATGCGGCGGCAACTGACCACACTGGAAAAGAAAATGCTGCGGGCTGAGAAAAGGAAAATGCAGACCCAACTATTGAAGATCACGCGTTTAAAGAACGTTCTTTTCCCACGAAACAGCCTGCAAGAGCGCGTCGAGAATTTCTCTGAATACTATCTGCGATATGGCAGCGCATTTTTCGACGTTCTGAAAGAGGGCATAAAGCCTTTAGCTGATCAATTCCTTGTGATCGAATAACTGCTCACTTCATTAATTCGGAATAGCTAATAGAAGTGTAAGGAACAGTTGTGTCTATACAGAAGTAGTAGCTGTTCAGTTTAGTCGCAGACCTCAGGTCCCAGCAACCAATAAAAACATTTTTGTTGCCATTCGTGTAGTTCATGCCCTGATCTGGTTGCATAAAAACAAACGTTCTTTGTGGCTCTTCATTCCCCAGGGCAGAGAGCATAATACTTTCTTCCGGCGTAGCCCAGGTCATTTTCAAGGCAGCGGAAACTGCCTGTTCCCCATCAGGTATCAATATTTTGGTCAAATTTTTCTCTTTCATTTTCTCATTAATATGAGTGAGCAACACAACCCTGTTGATGAAATAATTTGCTGACCGGCAAATATATCCAAGCCGGATAGAAAAAATAAGGGCAAGAACAAGCACTACAATCCTGGGATGCAGTAATGGGAGAACGTAGTACACAAATGGCGCAGCGCAGATAATGGCGAGCGGCATATACTCAAATTCGAAGTAAAATCTGTGTTGCGCGTCGGCATCGGGGTAAGATATGCAGAGAAGAGAAACATAAAGAGCAACAAAGCCAAAAGAAAAAAGAAACATTATATATTTCCGCTTTCTTACCAACTCCCAAAGACCTACAATAAACAATAGCGCCGCCGGCCAATAATTGGTAAGACAACTCCTCATAAAAAAATGAAAATGGCCACTGCTGAATACACTTATGATCTTTTGCCATGAGATCCCGGCTACATTTTCAAGCCTTGTACTATCATAACCATGATGTACGCCAATGTAGTATTTACGATAACAAAGAAATAAAAGAACAACCGTGCAGATTGCAGATTGCCAGGGCGCAAAGGGCCAGTCTGTATGTCTCAGCCAAAAGAAGAACCACAAATATATGGCGGCGAGCATGACCAGGGGGTGGGTCCATATTGCAAAGTAAAATGCAAGAAAAAACACCGGCAAAATAATGAGAAAGGGTCTCTTTTTACGAGCCATGTACAGTACCGTCCCAAATGCAAAAAGCAATAGTGCGATACCCTCGCTGGGTGGATAGTAAAAGGTGTCACTTACAAATAGCGTGGCATATAGACCAAATAAAACAGCAAGGGCGTAATTCTCATACTTGTAGATCAACAGTACTACTACTAAAATAAACAGCAGGTAAGCAGATGCAGAGAATAATACTAATACAGTCCACAGCGGCAAGTGCAGGTGAAAGGCGGCATAAGGGAGCAATTGTGACAGGTAGCCCCCATAGCGGGAATCACCTACTTGGAAGGCATTGTCGTTGATCATCCGGAACAGACCGTGCGGTGTATCGATAAATAAGCACCGCTCCTTATAAAAAAAAACAGACCCAATGAGCATCAACGACAACAAAACAAGCACCATTTTCTCGGGAACCAAAGCCTTGCCGTTTACCGATATATTTTGCACGCGGGACATACCCGTAAAAGTATATCAAATACTTATAAACATTTACGCACAACGAATTATTAAGGGAGGCCTAAATTTTGTATGTTATATTTGCAAAAAGCCACTCGTATGAAACGTACACTTTTATTCATAGCATTCATGTCGCTGACATTCGCTGAAAATGCAACTGCCAAAACGCCGATAGCAGGTAAAGTGACCAAGGCTATTCCAAAATTCACATTGGGAGTGAAGGTGGGTGCTAATTTCCAGGAACTGAACAGTAAAGCAGATTTCAAGCAAGGTTATAATGCGGGCTTAATGGGAGGCCTATTTGCCGGTGTTCATTGGAGCAAGGTAGGTATAAAAGCAGAGGGCCTTGTAAAAAGCGCCAGTTTTGCCTATACCGATGGTACTACGAGTATAGGACAGGGCAACGTAGATGTGGTATACCTGGACGTACCGGTATTGTTTGAGTTCAACATCCTTCCGCGCCTTTGGGTACAGGTTGGGCCGCAGTTCAGTGATATGCTTTCCGCAAAATCGAACGGCAATGATGTCCAAAGCAGCTTTAAGACCACTGATTTTTCGGGCGTGTTAGGTTTAGAGGCGAAGTTGCCACTGCACTTTAGTGTGGGCGCACGTTACATACTTGGCTTTGCAGACATCAATAACCATAGCGTCGCCAATGCTAATGAAACATGGAATAACCGGAGCATCCAGTTGTTTGTTGGTTTCCGATTTATCTAATGCTTACTTTTGATCTTCTATTTCTACTAAACACACACAACTTGAGACGCACATTATTACTTTCAACGGTATTGCTGATAGCAACACACTCTTTTGCTCAAAACAGCCCGGCAGATGCATCAAACAACCCGCCGCAAAAAGACACGACATTGCCGAAGCCTGAATTCGGGATAAAACTGGGAATACAGGCGCAAAACATCAGCGGCAATGCATGGAATAACTCTTTTCAAACGGGAGCCCTTGGTGGTTTCTTTGTAGGGTTGCATAAAAATAAGATCGGGGTTCGGGCAGAAATACTGGCCGGTACTTCTATCTACAAAGCCAACACGAAAAAAGATGCATCAGGAAACCCTATAGGCCTGGCTGATAGCGTGGGCAACCTTGCCGATTTTAAAGTCGTAACCCTGAACATCCCAGTTCTTTTTGAATACTATATACTACCCGGCTTATCGATACAGGCAGGCCCTCAACTGAACAGCATACTGGGGGTAAAAAGCATGAATGCATTTCCGGGAGCAGCTAAAACCCTGTTTAAACAATCTGAGTTCCTTGGGGTAATAGGTGTAGAAAAGAAACTGCCCCATCATATACTGGTGGGTGCACGATACAACTATGGCTTCAGCGATATTAATAATGTATCTGTATCTGAGTACCCTGAATCGTGGAAAACACAAACGATACAGGTATATGCCGGTTACCGTTTTCAGTAATACTTCACTATCATGCAAAAAGCCGTTCCTGAGCAGGAGCGGCTTTTAAATGTTGGAATTGGCGGTATAAATGATACCTGAAAATTACTTTACGAATATTCCGGTAGGTGGCGTAAACAAATGATTGGGACAACCATATTTTTTTGAACCACCACACGAACAAATAAAAACAAGCATGATAATGGCTGCTACGGGTGCAATCCGCCTGATCTTTGAAAATAGCTGCATACGTTTGAATTATAAATAGTAAAAAGGTCGTTTAACTTTGTACGAAGATAGCAAAAATATGACAAAAATTCACTTTATCGCAATAGGAGGCGCAATTATGCACCAATTGGCGTTGGCATTGCAAAAACAAGGATACGAAGTGACCGGAAGCGACGACGAGATCACCGACCCGGCCAAAAGCAACCTTGCAGCCAAGGGCTTGTTGCCAGACAAATTCGGCTGGTATCCCGAAAAAATAACAAAGGATATTGATGCTATAGTGCTGGGTATGCATGCCAAGGCTGATAACCCGGAACTGGTAGCTGCAAAAAATGCCGGCATCCCTATTTATTCCTTCCCGCAATATGTATATGAGGTAAGCAAGAACAAAAAAAGAGTAGTAGTTGCAGGTAGCCATGGTAAGACGACCATCACCTCAATGATCATGCACATACTCAAAGATAATGGCATCAATTTCGATTACCTTGTAGGCGCAAGAGTAGCAGGGTTTGACCAATCGGTGCAACTCACCGATGCGCCTATCATTGTGCTGGAAGGCGATGAATACCCGGCCTCAGTAGAAGAAAAAAGGCCGAAAATATTTTTCTATCATCCTCATATCAGCGTACTCAGCGGCATAGCATGGGACCACATCAATGTATTTCCGACCTACGAAAATTACTTTAGCCAATTTGAACAGTACCTAAAGGGGATGGATAGCGGTGCAAAAGTTTTTTATAACAATGAGGATAGCGAAGTACAGCGGGCAATAGCCACATCGGGCAGTAACTTATTGGCTGTGCCTTACCAGACACCACCTTTCCATTATGAAGACGGTTTTCCGGTGCTGGACACTAAAGACGGGCCTGTGAAAGTAAGCGTCTTCGGCCGACACAATATACTGAACATGCAGGCCGCAATAGATGTATGTATGGAGTTGGGTATAGCTGAGGCAGATTGCCACAAGTCTATCGCATCATTCACCGGAGCGGCGCGCAGATTGGAGAAAGTGAAAGAAGAAGCAGGCTTGCTGGTGTACCGGGACTTTGCGCATGCCCCAAGCAAGCTACGGGCCACGCTCAATGCAGTACGGGAAGCCTATGCAGGCCACCATCTTATCGCATGTTTTGAATTGCATACGTTCAGCAGCCTCAACGAGAAATTCCTGAATGAATATGCACATAGTATGGATGCCGCAGATGATGCCATTGTCTATTTCAGCCACCATGCACTGGACCTGAAGGGGTTGCCCAACCTGGATACAAATACAGTTAAGCAATATTTTGCACGTCCTGACGTTCTTGTACTTGACGAAAAAAACAAGTTGGAGGAAACAATAAAAAAACAAATAGGCAAGCAGGAAAAGCCTGTTTTTTTATTGCTGATGAGTTCCGGAACATTTGATGGCATTGACTGGAATAGTATCTGATGAACAACAAAATAGTGTAGTTAGTTTGTCAATTTCCCGTATGTTCGCATTTGAATCTGATCGTATACTCATGCCAAAGCTGAATTTAAAGAAACCCATTATTTTTTTCGACTTGGAAACTACGGGAACCGACACTGCAAAAGACCGCATTGTGGAACTGGCATTTATTAAGTTATCGCCTGATGGCAAGCGCGAAAAGTATGTAAAACGCCTGAACCCGACGATACCCATATCTGCTGAATCCTCGTCGATACATGGTATATCAGACGCTGATGTGAAGGACAGCCCCACGTTTAAGCAAATAGCTAAAGAACTGAATGAGTGGATAAAGGGTTGTGACCTTGGCGGGTATAACTCCAGCAAATTCGACCTTCCGCTGCTTGCAGAGGAGTTTTTGCGAGCGGACATCAATGTTGATTTTACAGAACGGCATATGGTGGACGTGCAGCAGATCTTTTTCAAGATGGAAGCACGCACGTTAAGCGCTGCGTACAAATTTTATTGTGATAAACCACTGGAGAACGCACATAGTGCCGAAGCTGATATTAACGCGACCATAGAGATCCTGGAAGCACAACTGGAACGCTATACTGAGTTGAATAACGATGTGACCGCGTTGCACCAGTTTACCAACATAGGTGATTATGTTGATTATGCCCGCAGGATCATTATGAAAGATGGCCATCCTGTGTTCAACTTTGGTAAGTACAAAGGCCGAAAAGTGGAAGAGGTGTTCAACAGTGAGCCACAATACTATGACTGGATGATGCAGGCCGATTTTGCATTGCATACCAAACAAAAGATATCTGAGATACTAAACAGGATGAAATTGAAAAAAGCGGGGTTAAAAAGCTGATCCCGGCGCATAATCTGTCGATTTTACATTCTTATAGCACAAATTTGACAAACAATTTTAGAGAAAGTCATTACATTATCATTATTTTGCCGCTTAAATCTGTTTTGCCTGATTGGATAAGCTAGTTATCATACCAACCTATAACGAAAAGGAAAATATCGAAAAGATAGTCCGTAAAGTTTTTTCACTGCCCGGTGGCTTTCATCTGCTTATTGTAGATGATGGATCGCCGGATGGGACGGCTGATATTATTAAGGGAATGCAAAGTGAATTCAATCACAAACTGCATATACTGGAAAGGAAGGGCAAAATGGGATTGGGTACTGCTTACATAGCCGGCTTCAAATGGGCACTACAGCAAGGCTATGAATACATCTTTGAAATGGATGCGGATTTCTCTCATGATCCGGAAGACCTCATCAGGCTGTATGACGCGTGTAAAAAAGGATCGGATGTAGTGGTAGGGTCCCGGTATACTAAAGGTGGCAAGGTAGTGAACTGGCCATGGGACCGTATCTTCATCTCGAAAGGCGGCGCCATGTATACCAAAATGATATTGTGGCTTCCTGTAGCAGACCCCACAGCAGGCTTTGTATGTTACAACGCAAAAGTATTAAAAACCATTCCACTCGATGAGGTGCATTTTGTAGGTTATGCCTTCCAGATAGAAATGAAGTACCGTGCCTGGAAACTCGGATTCAAAATAGGTGAAGTGCCGATTACCTTCCGCGACCGTAAAGAAGGCGTATCAAAAATGAGCAGTGGCATAGTGAAAGAAGCCATGTACGGTGTGTGGAAAATGAGGGGCTTCAAATAATCTTCTACTTACCTTTTCCTTTCAAGAGATCAGCCGCCTGCGGCCCTTCTGAGAACAGCATATCCAATATGCTAAGATCGGGCTGAAAACCTATTCGATCTTCGAATACCTGGTGGTATCTGGGTGTATTTACCTGAATGTCTTTTTCATGACGCAGATCTGTATAACCGGAATATTCTTTTTCATACACATCAGTTTCCTGAATGATGAAGGGCAACTTCAATTGAGCTTTGACCCATATAATGCCTGCCTTGTTGAAATCAGTAAGGTATTCGTATGGGGTATCAAATAAAAGTTTCAAGCTGTCTTCGTAATGCTCAAAGTAGGGGGAGCGCTTATACACAGATTCTAATGTACGCCAATGGCGAAGTTGCCATTTTTCCTCGTTGTAAATACGGACATCCTTCATTGCCGCGCGCTGGTCCCGGCCACTGGCCAATGGCACTGTGAGCAGAACGGGGTTATTAGCCCCTGAGATAAGGTACCTGTTCCGGTGGCCCATTTTTACATAATTCCCGGCAGAATCAAGAAGTAAGCTATCTTCTTTTGCTACACGCATCCACCAACTCACGGGGGGAAATGAAAGAAACGAAGAAACTACAGCCATAGTGGCAAAAGTAATTAGCTGATCTGATAATTAGCTGATTAGCTGATGCATAAATTGAATTAATGTGGTAATGAGGAAAATCAGTAAGCCAAGATGTTGACCATTTTTAACAACATACATCAGTCCGTTTAGCTTTTCGGGTATATATTTGTGTAAAACAGCCTGAATGAAGCGCTTATTGTGCCTGTGTTTGTCAATTTTGTTATTTTCTTTTACTTCCTCCGCCATTGATGCCGTGGTATCGCATAATATTTTCTACGTGCCTGATAATGCGCAAAAGAATAACCTGGCGCCAGATGTGGAAGTATACTGGGAAGCAAATCCCAATACCCTGCATTACAAAACAACAGAAGATAAAAAGATCATTGGCCGAATAAAAACTGATATTATTATTACGGACGAGCATGGGATCGTTGCACAGGAACATTACATCATACAAACAAAGGCGTTTAACGATATAGGGGAGATACTGTATTACAACATCATAGACCTTAAAAAATTTGCGTTGCAGCCCGGGCATGTAAAACTGCGGGTATTGCTTACGGATGTAGAAGATTCGGTAAACCACTTTGCCTATACGGACACTTTTACCGTATTACCTGCACCGGCTACCGCGTTTTTCGGGGGCATACAACTATTGGATACGATCATTTCATCTACTGCCAAAACAGCGTTTGAAAAAAACAACAGGCTGCAAGTGCCTTCCGGCACCAATTTCGTGGACGAAAAGAAAACAACTTTACGATATTATACAGAGCTATATGGAGCGGACAGGATACCTTCCAAAAATTTTCCGCTGATACAACAAGTTTATATCGCCAAGAAGGAAAATGATGTTTATTACAGGCACTACCTGAACGTAGATACGATCACAACACCGCAGGCATTGTCTGCCATTACCGGCACTTTCTCTATAGCAACGCTGGAATCAGGAAACTTTTATGTTGAGGCAACACTTGAAAGTAAAGACCACGAAACCATTGCCACACAAAGTTTCTTTTTCCAGCGGCTGAACCCACATCCTGCCGCGATCCCTGTAGACTCAGTACAACGCAAAAATAAAGTCGTATCGGATACAAGCATGGAGAATGTTACTGTCATTAACCTCAATAAAACCTTCCTAGCCAAGTATAACCTGGTAGAGATTCGCGGCATATTAAAAATGCTGCTGCCTTTCAGCGATGAGCAAGGGGTACGTGCTATTAACGGGTTCCTGAAAAAGCCTGATGAAACGTACATGCGTTATTTCATTTACAATTATTTTGCCGCAATTAATAAAAAAGACCCCAGCAGGGCATGGAAAGAGTTTTACCCAAAGATCATGGAGGTAAATAAACTGTACAGTGAGCATAATACCCCGGGCTATTCCACAGACAGGGGCATCATTTTCCTGCGTTATGGCAAACCTACGGACATCATTACAGTAGAAAATGAAAGCGGCACGCTGCCTTATGAAATATGGCAGTATAATTTGCTTACCCAAAAAAACAATAAAGAGATCAGTGATGCTGTATTCCTGTTTTACAAACCCAATAACATCAGCTCAGATTACCGGCTATTGCATTCCACAGTAGGCGGTGAGGTACAAAACACATCGTGGCGAACATTTCTATACACCACTTCTGAAGGGGGAAGCAACATCAATTCGCGGGCAGAGCAGTATATCGGCAACAGGTAGGATCAGAATCAAGCCGGGACGTTAGCGCCTTTTCCATGGGCTGAATTGGCCCATAAGTTACTTACCGTCCATTCTACCTGGCCTTCGAACGTATGCTTTCGCTCGGGGCAAGATGCCAGTGCGCATAATTTGCACTGAAATGGTTTGCAGGCATCAATGTGGATGAATAGCTCGACCTGGTTATTAAAATGGGTTCTTATCAGCGCTTCGAGTGCATCGATCTCTTTTTCGGCATCTATAACCTGGTAGTACCAAGGTATGGTCATGTGTGCATCGACATGCAGCATATTGCCATATTGTATCACCCTGAGGTTATGAAGATCGACCCACTGGGGTTGCCGCTTTTCCTGTAGTAAGGTGATGACCTCATGGAGCAACTTCATATCCATCTCATCCATAATACCGGCGATAGAGCGGCGCAATACCTTAGCCCCTGTAATGATAATAATAACAGCAAAGCACATTGCGACAACACTATCCAGCCAAGCCCATCTGTTGTGCGTGAGTATCAAAAGGCTCAAGCCGGTTATTATCGCAATAGTAGAGTAGGCATCAGCCTTGAGGTGGCTGCCTGCGGACACCAGTATCATTGAGTTGCTTTTTCTGCCTTTTTTTTCGGCATACCAACCAGCCAAAAAATTGATTGTACCGCATACTACCACAATGAGCAAGCCGGTATCGAGCTTTTCGATCTTATTGGGTGTAATAAGATGAAGTATGCCTTCGTATATAATGATAACGCCCGCAATGACAATGAGTGTGCCCTCCACCGCAGATGACAGGAACTCAGCCTTGCCATGACCATAAGGGTGATTGGTATCGCGGGGACGGGCAGCAAGTATGATGCTGAATAAGCCTAAAAAGCCGGCGATCATATTCACGATCCCCTCCAGGGCATCTGTAAGCACTGTGACCGAATGCGTGAGGTACCACGCCAGCATCTTACCCAGGAACAGGATCACAGCCAGAAATGCGATATTGCGCTGTATGCGTACCGGATTTATCTTTATTTGTTCTTCAGCCAAAATGTTTATTTACGAGGTCTTAGTAATAAGTGTATTGATAAATGGCTGTATCTGTAGCAGGTGCAATGTTTGTCACTTTTTGCATTTGGCTGATACGACCCTGGCTATCAAATTGATAGTAATATTTTTCGGCCCAGGTGCCGCTAATGTACATATCTATGGGCAAGTGGCTGGTCTTGGTATAGGATAATCCCAGCCCAAGAAACTGGTTGATGCGGATGATATCGCCGGCCTGGCCGCTTTTACTTTTATCGTAGTCATAGGTTTCATTGATAGAGTTTGTGTATATCGAAGCCACATCGCCACCGCTCCAGGTATATTGTGTGGAAGAGAGGACATAATATGGAGGGTTAAGTATAGGTGATACATCGTACAAAGTGGCCAATTGAGTGCCATTATATACGAAACTCATAGAATCAGCAGACTGCACTATGCTCAATATCATACCTGCAGTATTGGCATAAACGGGAAAGGTATAGCCTGTCTCATCGGTAATAGAATAAGAAGACCCGATATAAGCAAAAGCTTTAAATGCATTATGCCCTAGTGCACTGCCTCCGCCTGTAATGCGCATGGTATCCACGTTATTGTATGCGTCATAGGTGATGCTGTAATGTTCCAGTTCATTATTGTGCCTGTAATCAATAGTGGCTATTTTAATAGCGGCAGTATTCAATCCTTTGCTCTTTTTGCATGAAGCGAAAGAGCATATCATTGCGAGGAAAATAACCAGTAAAGGTGTATTGTTTTTCATAAAAGAAGCTTTCAATAACAATGGCGGCCTTACTTATCCTTAAAACTCAGCTTAGTGTAGCTGAAGATAAGGATGACAGACATAACGATACTTAACAAAGATAGCCCTAATAAGGATTTGATGAAGCCATCGAATTGAGCATCTTTGGCCATAAGATCGAATTTGCTGACCACTTCAAGCAAAAAGAAGATAGAACCCACAAGGCACAATATCCCAAAAATAAGATTGGTGAATATATGCCTGTAATAAACCTGTGAACCAAATGCAGCAACTATAAAAAAAGCAGTAAAATTGAACTGCCCTGACTTCAGGGTGATCAAAAACCAGGTAAGGCCAAATAGTATATAAAAGCCATAAGCAATATACACCAACAACTGGTAACCACTAACTTTTACGTTTCTCATAGGTAGTTAAATTCAAATCAAGTTACTACTTTTCGGCAAAAGATCGACAATACTACTGCCCGGCCTTTTTCTTCCACTCCTCCACCCTTTCTTTCTCATTCAGGGATACGGACAGGATGATCTTCCATTGATAGTGCTTATCCGTCTTTAGCACATATTGGTAATCACAGTTATAAACAGGCCTTTTTTGTTCATCAAAGTACTGCCAATTTACTTTTACATTCATGATCTTGCCGGTCCAGTCGCGCCTGGTCCAAATCTCAGGCCGTACATGAGCTATACCAAACTGCCGGTAAAAGCCTGCACCTATATTAAAAAACCCTTCGAGCCGGCTGAGGTCATTAAATACCGTGGTGGTATCATCAGAGATCATTGTGCATGGAGTATTGTATAAGTAGGCCATCGTCTTTGTATCGTAATGTTCGAGGGCTTTGGCGTAAGTTTCAAAAAAATCAGTAATGGATAGTATGGGGGAAAGCAAAGTTTTCATGTGACTCATTCAGATCTCCAAAATTACCTCATTTCCATTATCTGCCATGTAAAATTCAAATTATCATATGGCGTGGAGGGTATATTCTGTGTGTTGCAGCAGCTTTTTAGGGAAAGGATAAAACTTATCAACAAATGATTTATCTTTACCACGGAAAATGAAGACCCTCCTCAACAAGGATCAGCTCAGTATAACCCTCCAGCGGCTCGCACATCAGCTGGTTGAGAATCACCTTTCTTTTAAAAATACAGTAATTATCGGCATACAGCCACGCGGCGTGCTATTATCTGAACGCATAGCCGGACTAGTACAAAAAATAACCAGGAATAAACATATAGACCACGGTACGCTCGACATCACTTTTTACCGGGATGATGTACAAAGCAGGGATATACATGTACCTGCCGATACCAATATACCTTTTACCATTGAAGGCCGGCATGTGATACTGGTAGACGATGTGCTGTATACCGGGCGCACGATCCGCTCTGCGATGGATGCGCTGATAGATTTCGGCAGGCCGGAACGGGTGGAACTACTGGCGCTCATAGACCGCCGTTTCAGCCGTGAACTGCCGATACAACCCGACTATATAGGCCATACCGTAGATACCATACTGACACAGAAGGTAAAAGTGTATTGGGAAGAGAAAGATGGCAAAGATGAAGTAGTACTTATTGATAAAGTATAAACAAAAACTAAAGGCTTAACAAAAAAACACTGATCTATAAATATGTCGTTATCTGTAAAACATCTGCTTGGTATCAAAGAACTAAATGTTACTGACATCGAGCAGATATTTCAGACGGCGGATAAATTCAAGCAGGTGCTGCAGCGGCAGATCAAGAAAGTACCTACCCTGCGCGACATAACAGTAGCCAACATATTTTTTGAGAATTCAACCCGCACACGCCTTTCGTTTGAACTGGCCGAAAAAAGACTTGGCGCAGATGTGGTCAATTTCTCCGCATCAGGATCGTCAGTATCAAAGGGCGAAACGCTGATAGATACCGTAAACAACATACTGGCAATGAAGGTGGATATGGTAGTGATGCGGCACTCGGCCAGCGGAGCGCCATGGTTTCTGGCCAACCATATAGATGCCAGTATCATCAATGCAGGCGACGGCATTAACGAGCACCCCACACAGGCGCTGCTGGATGCTTACTCCATGCGCGAGAAGATAGGCAACCTGAAAGGAAAACACATTACCATACTGGGCGACATCATGCACAGCCGCGTGGCACTGAGCAATATTTACTGCCTTAATAAACTTGGCGCGAAGGTGACCGTGGCCGGGCCGCCTACCCTGATACCCAAGCACATAGAATCGCTGGGTGTAAGAGTGGAGTACAACATTAAGAAAGCCCTGGAGTGGTGCGACGTAGCCAACGTACTGCGCATACAACTGGAGCGCCAGCACAAACCACTTTTCTCTACACTGCGGGAATATGCACTATACTACGGCGTAAACAAGCAGATGCTGGACAGCCTTAAAAAAGATATAGTGATCATGCATCCCGGCCCCATCAACCGGGGCGTGGAAATAAACTCGGATGTGGCAGACTCCAAGCAATCCATCATACTGGACCAGGTGGAGAATGGTGTGGCGATACGTATGGCGGTGATCTACCTTCTTTCTGGCAAGCGGGAAATGGAGTAAATTCTTTTAAAAACTCTCGCTTATGAAATTCACCAAGCTGCAAATACCGTTTTACTTCGGTTTGGCTATTTTGGCTATAGGCATCCTTTTTAAAATACAGCATTATCCGGGGGCTGAATTAATGATCGGGGCAGGCTTGCTGCTTGAGGTATTATTTGTCATCCTGGTACTAACGGAGATCATCACCTCTAAGAAAGCTGCAAAGAATCTCAAGATATTGTGGGTTATGTGGAAAGGAAGCAGTGGAGATTGTTCGCAAGCAGCCCTTCGACCTCATCCTTATGGATATACAGATGCCTGAGATGGATGGCATTACAGCCACAAAAATGATACGCGCATTGAATATTCCTGAAAAGTCTGTGATCGACAAATCTGTGATCACAAAAAAAATAAGGACGATGAATGTCAAAGACAAATCATCTATCCCCATTATTGCCCTCACAGCAAATGCACTGAAAGGCGACGGACAGCGTTACCTCAATATCGGCATGAACGGCTATATCTCTAAACCTTATACCGAAGAAAAATTATTCACCGTCATTAATAATATCATCAAAACAAACGACAAACTAAGGCTAAAAATAAAACCTGCGAATAAGACCCCTGAGGACGATCATATTACTGAGCCTAAAGAAAGCCTTTACGATATGACTATGATCAATACAATTGGCAAGGATGATCCCGCGTTTGTAAAAAAACTCCTCGCAATATTCCTGGACACTATGCCTGTGGACCTGGACAACCTTGTGAAAGCCGGAGAGGAAAAGAATACTCCCCGGATCGTGAAGGTAGCACATAAGATGAAATCAAACATAGACCTGCTCGGCATCTACTCTCTAAAATATACCATTCGCAAACTCGAAGGACTTATCCCAGACAACGACGATAGCGAAGTACACATTGAAAAAGTAAAAAACACGCTGAATGAAGTATTTTTGCAATTGCGGTCGCTGGGTTAATATCATCGGCACATTCAATTAATAATTGAGCATTATTGACAACACTATGAGTTTTTCAGGTATACCGGCATTGAACTATCATGCGATCGATGACCAGCCAATGGCAGCTACGAGAAATGTTTCTGTTTCTTTATCTGCATTTAATGAGCAGGTAGCATGGCTGCATAGCGAGGGATACAAGTCTGTTAAACCTCAGGAAATGAGGGATCTGCTGCTGAAAAAGGAGAAACTACCCGGCAAACATGTTTTGTTCACATTCGATGATGGCTATCATTCCCTGTATACACATGGCCTTGAGGTATTATCGAGATATGGCTTTACCGCTACCCTATTTCTGTCTACAGCATATATCGGAAAGGCTTACGGCCTCAAAGATTTTGAGTTTGTGAACCACGACCGTCAACTTTCCTGGGACGAGATCAGAACACTGTCTGCACACGGCTGGTCTATACAATCGCATGGTAATAACCATGTAAAAATGACAAGCATAGACATTAAAGCCCTTGAAGAAGAAGTAAGGATAAGTAAGGCTATTATTGAGCAAAACCTTGGCACCGTGGTGGATGAATTTGCTTTCCCTTATGGTATCTATAATAAAAATGTACTCGACCAGTTGAAACTGACGGGCTACAAATTCGGTTATTCAGTTCACTCAGGCTTACTAAGTCCTTCGTCCAAAAGGTATCGGCTGCCCCGCATAGAGATCAATAATATGGACACCATGAACACCTTCAAAACAAAGGTAACGACCGGCTACATATCTCCCGAAAACGCCCGCAGATCTAAGATCCGTGACATTATCTATGCCAATGCCTCGGTAAAAGATATGATAGAAAAATGGACACCTAAGTTTGGATTTGGCAATCACTAAAAGTATATGCAAAGCCTACATTGCGACAACATAAGAAAACCTATATGGGAGCAGCCTATTGATATAGCGCTAAATACAGAGGTTTTGCACATCTGGCGCATACCTGCGACAGCTACCATCATACCTCATACACTGACCGCGGCAGAGCAAGAACGGACTGATGCCTATACAGATGCCCCGCAAAGGCAGCGCCACATTACAAGCCGCAATGCATTACGTACTTTATTAAGTAGGTATACAGGCACGCCCGCTAAAGACATTCAAATAACGACAGGGCCACATAATAAACCATTGCTGCAAAACAATCCAGACCTGCACTTCAATGTATCCCACTCCGGTAGCTGGGTGTTCATTGCCATAGCCACGACACCCCTCGGCATTGATATAGAATACAACGACCCCTTCTTCGCATTTACAGATATGCTGCCGCAATACTTCACCCCAAAAGAGATAAGTAATATAGAGGAACACTGGAACCCGCGCGCCGCCTTCTACTCTTTCTGGACACGCAAAGAAGCCGTTGTAAAGGCCAATGGCACAGTGATGGACGAGCTGCTACATATCCCGGTTATAGATGGCCGCCACATTGTTACCGAAGAAAGCGGCATTGGCTCATGGCTGGTTCGTAGCTTTGAGCTGGCCAGGCATACCTGTAGCTTTGCTTATGGTGGCGATATTGAAAACATTATGTTCTATGAAACAGATCTCATCCTGCGTTAATAAGGCACAGGCGAAGCATTTTATGCTCACGCTGTGCATGGTCATGATCTGCCTCAATGGCTGCTCGCAAAACGATCTGCACAATTTTCATGCGCCCGGCAAGATACCCATTGATGCAGGCAGGTGGTATGTATTGAATAGCCCGTCCTCCGGTGTGAAACAGCTATTCGACAACAACCAATACCAGCGACCCACTGCGGGCGATGGTATGGCGCTCCAAAATTTTGATGCCTACTATACCCTGCTGCCCGGCGAAGATATGACCATAGACAGCATTGAGATGTTTGACTGGGAAGGCACTAATGAAGAACACCCAATGACCATCTATGCAATACGCGATAATGGCCCGCGATTGCTGATAGCCAAATTTACCGGTGCGCGCTACAACGCATGGAATGGCCCTGATCCAAAAACGCCGGATGTATTTGCAGTCAAAATACCTATAGGCCATATCCGTAGCCTCGTCATTAATAGCTGGGGCGATTTTCCCGGCGAGATCGAATTTTATGGTAAGTACACACCGCCACAAAAACTGCCGCAGGTGACAGATAATGACTGCCCGCTAAAGAATTTCTTTGGGATCAATGCTTTTGAATGGGATTTTTTGAACGAAGCAAACCACAATGAACTTGATCCTGTAAAGATCGCAGCCATCGGTAATTTCACCGCTGTGCGCCACTACATGGACTGGGAAAAGCTGGAAGAAAAAGAAGGTGTGTACTCCTTTGCCCCCACCACCAGCGGCGGCTGGAACTATGATACCGTTTATAAATGGTGCTGGGACCATAACATAACCGTGCTGGCCTGTCTTAAAACCCTCCCGACATGGATAGTAGCTACCTACCCAAAAGATGAACAAGACAATGAGAACATCCCGATGCGCGCAGGCAAAGACCCTGCCGATCCGCAGTCTTATATAGAGCAGGCCAGGGCGGGCTTCCAATATGCCGCAAGGTATGGCAATAACAAGAACATAGACCCGAAGCTCATTAAATTAGATCCCTCTAATCAATTCCGGCTTGGCCTCGGTACTGTGGGATACATAGAGTGCGACAATGAGCGCGACAAATGGTGGAAGGGCCGCAAAGCCTACCAGACAGGACGGGAGTATGCAGCCAACCTCTCTGCGTTCTATGATGGCAACCACAACACGATGGGCCCAGGAGTAGGCGTAAAGAATGCAGACCCCACTATGAAGGTGGTTATGGCCGGCACAGCAGGCATCACCACCGACTTCGTAAGGGGAATGATAGACTGGAGCCGGGAATTCAGGGGCTACAGGGACGGTGGCGTGGATATACCCTGGGACATTACCAACTATCACTTTTACAGCAACGATGCCGATTATACCCCCAACAAAAAACAAACAACAGGCATAGCTCCCGAGCTGTCTAAAGCTGCTGCCGTGGCCCATAACTTTGTGCAAATGGCACACACATACGGCATCGGGCCGGTATGGGTAACAGAAGCCGGGTACGATGTGAACCAGCAAAGCCCGCAAAGGGCCATACCTATAAAAGGCAAAACAGCACTACAAACGCAGGCCGACTGGACATTGCGCACCAGCCTGCTCTATGCCAGGGCGGGTATACAAAAGGTGTTTTATTACGAACTGATGGACGACAACCCCAAACTGGGCAGCATGTTCTCGACAGCAGGCCTGGTGAACGCCGACAGGTCCCCCCGGCCGGTGGCTGATTATATGCGGCAGGTAAATAAGCATTTCGGGCAGTATGCCTATAAAGCAACCATCAGCAACGACCCTATAGTAGATAAATACAGCCGCGGCGATACCATCATGTACATGCTAGTAGTACCCGATCAAAAGGGCAGGACAGCGACATACACGCTCGATCTGGGCAATGCCACCACTGCCTATATATATAGTCCCAAAGCCGGCAGCATAGATATGGAATTAACACAGCGGAATACAAGCAATGGGAAAGTTGAGATCATGGCCACTGAAACCCCCGTCTTTGTTACTTCTTCATTATTGAAATGATCAATTGAATATTTAATCCTTACTTTTGCTTAGCCCGAAAATATACTGAGTCAAAATCTATAAATGGGAAAATTCTCGTTAGCCAGGTTAAAAAATAAACATGTTCTGGTATTGATCGCCAATGCCTTTATTTCCACTTTAACACTTCATCAACTACATCATTTCCATAAAAACGCTTTATCTCTTCTTTCTCCTCCTCAGTACCCCGTTCAAATACCCGCCTTATAACTGCGACCTTATATTGATCCCAATTAATTTTCTCAAAGGTCGTATCCCAAAATAAAACCCGCCTTAACTTAGCGAGGTCAGGATGATAATCAGGATTATACTTAGCTAATTTGATGTCGTGAAAAAGCTGTAGTGTCATAAAGAAGCCTTCCTCCATGCCCAGCATCTTTTCTATTTTCAGGGAAAGGGGGATATTCATTTTCCTTTTTCCTTTCATTATAGCCACAAGCGTTTGCGGAAATTCATCAACAGACATGGCAAAACGCCCTTTGCCCAACTTCCGTTCTTTTAGTATCCTTTCCAGTAAAATACCCGGGTGCAGGCCTTTCAATATAGAAATATCATATTCCATATTACAAAAGTAAACAAAATTGCTTACACAATATTATTAACATCACAATCAATACAAAACACTATATTAACCATTAATAATGAATAGATTAAGAAAAAATATGGTAACGACAACGTCATATTTACACCACAAAAGGTAAAGAAAACTTCCCTTTTTTCTTCCATGGAAGATAACGTTTTCACCGTTGCGAGTTTGCTACCAAGCAGTCATGAGGATGCTACAAAAGTAAATCCGCCAATAAATTGCTTCCACAAAAGGTAAAGAAAAGGTAAAGAAGACTTCCATTTTCTTCCGGCAAGGTTAATTTATCTGAACCGGAATTTGTGATACCCTCTCTATCTACTAGAAAATTGAAGTCTCAGAATTGAGCATTGCAATCAGCAGAAAATTGCTAATTATGCCACAAAGGTAAAACAGAAAGAAATACAGCCCAACACTTTTTAGTTATAGTGGGTATAGGTTTTATTGATGGGGATAATTCTTAGATCTATCGCTGCTGTTTCCGGAAGGGTTCCGCTTCTTACTAAATAATATAGTAAGAGGTTTCGATCAATGAAAAATGTAGTAGACTTATTGCTGTATAAAAAGTTTGCTTCTTGAATTTTCAAAACTCACTATCTCCCCATAAATATCCCCCACCATATTCGTCCACGAGTGCGACATCGCTACTTCGCGGCGTTGTACAGCAATGGTGGCATTGTCTTCTTTCAGGGCCTGCTCTATGAGGGGTACGTACTCTTCTTTATTGGCGGCGAGGTACACTGATGCGGCAAACATCTTCATCCCTTCAGTTTGGGTGGCCACTATGGGCTTGCCCATGGCCAGATATTCATCGATTTTGAGAGGATAATTACCTATGGTCGTTTCGTTGACGATCTGCGGGTTCAGGCATACATCAAATGAGTTGATGTAGCCGGGTAGCTCTTCGGGCTTTTTGGTACCGAGGAAATGAACATTAGCTGTATGGTGCAGGTTGCTGTTCCTGAACACATCATCCTCGGGCCCTACCAATACTATGCTCCACTCCGGCCTTTGGGCTGCTATATATTCCAGTATGCGCACATCCAGCCGCAGACTCACCAATGCGCCCACATAGCCTATTACCGGGCCATTTATGGCGTGCATATCACCAGGCACTATTTTATTATCGGGTATGCTGAACATCTCTAAGTTGCAGCCCTGCCCCACAGTATTAGACCGGTGATTGAACTGCCTGCAGTAGTCCCTGATATAATCAGTATTGGTCACGCAGATATCGCTCTTGGCGATGAGTGCAGGCTCCAGGTCTTTGCCGTGAAATTTCCAGTAGTCCACCCCAAGCATCACATCCCTGAACAGGTACACACTTACGGAAGGCTTCAATAATTCTTTGAGGTAGAAAGGGCGAAAAATATCGTTATCGTTGAATAAGATGACATCTTTAAAACCCAGCTCATGTATAGCGGCCTGTATAGATTGCGCAAACAGCCTGTTGTTTCGTTTGTTGAGCGCATCAAATACCGAACGTATTTTGATCCAGTTCACCGACTCCACAATGCAGGATGGGTAGAGGTTCCACATATTCTCTTTGATGGGCACCAGTCCCTTCTCCCTGCCCTGTATTACCGCTATGCGCTTCTGCACTTTGGGATCTGCTTTTTCTTTGAGCCACGCCCGTCTGTCCAGCGCATTATTCACATATAGTACACGGTTGTTTTTGCTGAACTCCACCTATGCTTATCGAAAAGCCCGCCTGGAAACCACTCAATACACTCGGATTAGAGATGCCGGTATTGGCAGTGCCGCTGGGGCTATACAGGTAGATGAATGAAATGATATTGAGCCAGTCGAGGTTAGCTTTCCTGATATCCAGTGCGGCCATCGTCAGCTTGTGGTCAAAGGTCTTGTTTTTGGGATAATTTGTTTTTGCTGCCGTTACCAGTTTTTCTAAGAAAGGATAAGAAACATCCTGCATCATCGACTCTTGAGCCGTCGAGGCTTCCGCAACTAATATAAATATAAATATAATCGCATACTTAAATCTAATGGTCATTCGTTTTTTTAATTTGTGAAAGGTTGTTTAGTATATATAAAGTACTCCATCATAATGATGCATTATAACCACCTATAATGCTACCCCTCAATTAAAAGACAAATTTATGAAATAAGTCTTGAATTATTCTGACTTCTTTTATTTTGGCATGTATAACCCTTTATGTCTTGGCTATTAATTCTGCTATATTGCTTTACTTTGCCTCATAGTATGTCTATCTCCTCATCCATCAAAAACAATCCCGGGCTAAAGAAATTTGTCCATAGAATGCTGATCCCAAAGGGCGAAGCAAGGCCGCGTGGGTGGGTAATCATGTTCATCAATCCTTTTGTTCATACCAGGGGCAAAGGCTCGCACATCCGCCGCCATACCCGCATGGATGTGCTTCCGTTCAATCAATTCGTGCTTGGCGACAGGTCGGTGATCGAGGACTTCAGTACAATTAATAACGGCGTAGGCAATGTGGTCATTGGCAATGATACCCTTGTAGGCATGGCCAATGTGATCATAGGACCGGTAACTATAGGCAACAATGTGATATTGGCACAAAATATAGTGATAAGCGGCTTAAATCATGAATATAAAGACCCGGCAAGACCTATCCGCAATCAGGATGTGACCACCGCCCCCATCATAATTGAAGATGATTGCTGGATAGCTGCCAACTCGGTAATAACCGCAGGTGTCACTATAGGTAAGCATAGTGTTGTTGCTGCGGGGTCAGTGGTCACTAAAAATGTACCCGCATATACCATCGTGGCCGGCAACCCTGCCAAAGCCATCAGGTACTATGATGGGGCTACCAAAGAGTGGGTACGCGTTACAGAATAACTTCGGTAACTTTATTGTTCAATCCACCGCGATGAGGTCTGTTTTCTTATTCTTATTGTCTTGCTGCATTGTTGGTTGCGCCCGGCAAAGCAACGAAGTGCATCAGCTCAATACCCGTATAGACAGCCTGGGCAAAGAACTGACACATACATACAAACCCGGCCTGGGTGAGTTTATGTCGGGCATACAAGTACACCACGAAAAACTATGGTTTGCCGGGCAGGCACAAAACTGGCCATTGGCCTACTTCGAGATCGGTGAGATAAAAGAAACACTCGATGATATCAGGGAATACAACGCAGACCGGCCTGAGGTAAGATCTCTTATAATGATAGCCCCTGCAATAGACAGTATTACCCACGCCATACAGCAGAAAGACCCCCAACTTTTCAAAAGCAGTTTTGTACTGCTCACTAATACCTGCAATAATTGCCACTTTGCCACACACCATGAGTTTAATGTGATCAAAATACCCAATACACCTCCGTTTTCCAACCAGGAATTTAAAGCGCAACACCCATAAGTTGCACTATACATCATAAACTCTTCGGGGCGCCACTCTTCTTGTTGGCATGATTTTAAAATGAATTCAATACGAAATTCATTTTTTATCATAACACACCAAGAATACCCACTAACATGCACGACATTACCAAGCGAGTTCTGGATTTCAATACGGGTGCGCTTCCCGATATGCTGCAGATCAAGTACAAAGTAATGACTGAAAATATGTTCCGCTTCTACCGGGGCACCTGTCATATTTTTACGAAGATCTCAGTGCTGTAAAATCTATAACTAAATCGCCACCCGCAAGGGTGTGTGGCGACCTGCATCTTGAGAATTTCGGCAGCTTTAAAGCAGACAATCGGCTGGTTCATTTCGATCTCAATGATTTCGACGAAGCAATATTGGCACCGGCATCATGGGAACTGGCAAGGATCATTACCAGCATCTTCATCGCTTTCAGTTCGTTAAAGATCGATAAAGCTAAGGCTTACAAAATGGCTAAGCTGTTCCTCAAAACATATTCTGAAACACTCGCGGGAGGCAAAGCATACTATATAGAAAGTAAAACGGCAAAAGGCATCGTATGCTCGTTCTTGCAATCTGCCTCCAAACGCAAAAAAAAGCAATTGCTCAGAAAACGTACGTTGAAAAACAAAGGGTCGCTGGAGATTATGATGGACGACCCGCGCCACTTCGAGATCGAAAAGAACTACAAAAGAGAACTGGTTCACCATATCACCGATTGGATACTCAACAATAGCGACGGCCCTTACAATTACGAAGTCCTTGATGTGGCCTTTAGGCTGGCAGGTACCGGCAGTATAGGCATGAAACGGTATGCATTCCTGCTACAAAGCGTACGCAAAGACGGCAAATACCTGCTTATAGACATGAAGCAATGTCGCCCTTCAGCATTGCTGCCATTTGTCAAAATCAAACAACCGGAGTGGGACTCGGAAGCACAACGTGTGGTGGCTATACAGCAGCGAATGCAGAATATACCGCCGGCACTTCTCAGCCACAGCATCTTCCAGGACCAGTCTTTTATTATACAGGAAATGCAGCCGGTGAAAGACAGTATCAACTTTAAGTTCATCCGCGATCGATACCGTGACATATACCAGGTCATAGATGATATGGCTATGCTTACTGCATCGTCACAACTGCGGTCCTCCGGCAGGCAGGGCTCTGCTACTGCCGACGAGCTTATTGCTTTTGGTCTCAATAATCAATGGCAGGAAGAATTACTCAACTATGCGATCGAATACACTGCAAAAGTAAAAAACGACTACAAAAAATTTATTGCCGATCAAAAAAAAGGTCTTCTCTCTACCGACATAAAAAAAGCATTATGAAATCAACATCAAAAGGAAATCTGTCGTTTGAAAAATTTTCAGGGGCTGTGGCCCGTATTACAGGAAGCTCTATAGCCTTCTTCGTGGCATTTGTCATCATTATAGTATGGGCAATTTGTGGCCCGTTGTTCCATTATTCCGATACTTGGCAATTGGTGATCAATACCGGCACAACGATCATCACATTCCTAATGGTATTTGTGATTCAGCAGGCACAAAACAAAGACACTATGGCTATGCAGTTAAAAATAAACGAACTAATAGCCGCAACTAAGGGTGCCAGTAACCGAGTGCTCAATATAGAAGACCTGACCGAAGAAGAGCTGAAAGTGCTTAAAAAGTTCTATACCAAGCTCAGCGATCTTTCTGAGAAGGAAGATAAACTTGGCGCCACACATTCTTTTGATGAGGCAAAGAGAAATGAATCAATAAAAACAAATGCTACCGATATTCCTAGCTAGATAGCTGGCACGAAATTTTTAAGCGTATAAATGATTCATTTTGAAACCTATTGATAACCACAAAACCAAACACCATGAAAAGGATCAGCTTGTTTTTAGTCGCCGCATTGTTACTTACATTAAGCAGTTGCCAGATCGTTGGCGATATCTTCAAAGCCGGCATGGGGTTTGGCATATTTCTCGTAGTAGCAGTCGTAGGTGTAGTCATTTTTGTGATCGCCAAAATAGCTGGCGGAGGCAAATAAAAATACCCCGGTAGCCATCGCGCCAATAACGTGAAATGTTAACGCGATAGCTACCGGGACCTAATAAAAATCAGTAACCATATAACCATCAATACTATGAGCAAAGCAAGTTTTATTACCGGGGCATTCCTGGGCCTGGCAGCAGGATTGCTGCTGGCGCCACAGAAGGGCGAAGATCTGCGCGACGACCTGACAGACAAAGCCAAAAAAATTAAAAAGAAAATAGACAGGATCACGGGAAAAGCCTGCGCAGAAGTTGACGACCTCCGCGACCTGCTTGAAGATGAGATAGATGGTTTAAGTAACGAATTACGTTATCGCCTGCTCACCATTCTCGACGAAGCATAAACTCCTTGTACCCATAAGCCAACTCATCGCTTCAGCTATAAAACGCGCCATACAGTTTATACTGTGTTGGTGCGTTTTGTTTCACCTAATGCTCATAGCTGAAGCCGGTGAGAACGCCCTACTTTGTTACACATATACGTCCTGGCGCTCCCTTGCCGCCATCTTTCTGTGCAATAAAAATTCAAAACCGGTTACGTTCATGAGCATTAAAAGCATACCATAAAAAGTATCCTCAAAAGGAATAGTAAGCATCCGTATACCTGAATTATAGTGGTTGTTATAGAGCACTACAGGGGCATCAGGGCCGGTACCCGTAAGAATTCCATTCGCTACAAAGAAAGGAATAAGAATGATCGCAAACGCAAGGTAAAAGGAAGAAAGAAAAGAAACTCTCTTGTATAATACCAACAACAAAAAAACCGATAGTGAGAGGAAGGTGATAGAAGTATACAACCTGGCCAACTGCAACAAACCGGTGATGATCAAAAAAAGAATTAAAAACCAGGTGAGAAAGGTGGCTACTTTGTGAAAAGCGGGTAAATTAAGCAACTTAGTTACGCTGTAATAAGTAAAAACACAAGCATAAGGTATACAGATAAAGAAGAGATATTCTTCCAATGGAAGACCGAAAAAATAAACGCCCGTAACATAGGTGGGATTAAAACCCCAGACTCCTGCACGCGTAAATAGAACATCCCACACCAGGAAAAAAACTGCCGTAATAAGGCATGGAAGAACAAAAAATCGCCATTGTCGGTAGAACTTAATTTGGGGTAGGAAAGAAAACGCCAGCGGGAAAGCTATGCACAGCAGATCTACTAACAGATATGTGAACTTTCCCGACATTGGATTACCTTTTAACGCCCTTTTTCGAGGTTATTTTTATCGCATCAATAAAGTACCCTAACGGCACCAGCAACATTCCAAAACATTCCCCGTCTTCCTTCCCCAGGTGTTTATGGTGCATTTTGTGCGCCCTGCGAATGGCTTTGAAATAAAAATTGTCGGCGTTGCGAAACAATTTAAACCGCTGATGTATAAAAATATCGTGCACAAAAAAATAGGTAAATCCATACAAAGTGATACCGGAACCTACATATAACAATACCCTTAGCGGAGAATAAATACCCAGGGCCAGGAATAGTATGCCCGGCAACGCGAATATGATAAAGAAATAATCGTTCTTCTCAAAGAATGAAGATGGGTTCTTCTTATGATGGTCTTCGTGCAGCCGCCATAAGATACCATGCATCAGGTATTTGTGCGTGAGCCACGCTACACCCTCCATTGAAAAGAATGAACCGGCTACTATAAAGAAATTGGCAATCCACATATTACTATTCATTTATTTCGCCAAATAATTTTTCCAATGCCTCAGTTCTGAAATCAAATATCTGTTTTAGCTTGTTCTTTACCACCAGCACATGCGCAAACCTTCCAAGCCAACCCAAAGGTAATGCGTATTTCACTTCGTCTGTCATTTCCACTCCACCCTTCACCCTTTCAAAACGATGTGTATGCTCCCATAGAGCGTAAGGCCCTTTGAGCTGGCGATCTGTAAAGACATGGGGGGCATCTACCCCGGTAATCTCTGTCACCCACTTCATCGAAATACCCAGGAGCGGCTTCACCCTGTATTCAATGAGCATTCCTGAATAAACAGGTTCTTCATTCAATGCAGATACGATTGAAAAACCCATTTCAGGCGGGGTGATCTTAGCCAAATTACCGGCCGAACTGAAGAATGCCCATGCTCCTTCTGCACTTATTGGCAACTGCTGCTGCCTCCGTAATGTATACACTTTCATAACAAATTGAGTTGGTGCCTGATCACTGATTGAAACATCAGGCCTATCTTTTTATAATTGGGTATGCGTATTCTCGCGCTAAGCGCTTTCTCTGCAGGCAAGTTCTTGATCATCAGGAATAGCTTTCTATAATAGAAATAAGCCAGGTAGACTCCCCTTCTTGAGGATGGCGGCAACTGCCTGATGCCGGCTAATGCCTCCGCGAAATCTCCTTCTATATCCAATTGTATTTTTTCCTTTTCACGCTCTGAAAAACTTGTAAAATTCACACCGGGAAAGTAGGTACGGCCAAGCATTAAATAATCGCTGCTCATATCGCGCAAAAAATTCACCTTCTGAAAGGCTGAGCCTAATTTTCGGGCAGGTTGCTTTAGCCGCCTAAACAACTGGTCATCGTTTTCCGTAAAAACCCTCAGGCACATTAGTCCTACAACTTCGGCAGAGCCATAAATGTATTGTTCATAAGAACTTTCGGAATGGTCTTTTTGCTCCAGGTCGGCCTCCATGCTCTTAAAAAAACGCTCTATCAATTCGTTTTCTATACCATAGCGCGCCACAGTGTGCTGAAAACTATTCAGTATAGGGTTGATACTGATGCCATCCCTTATTGCCTTCCACGTATCCGCTTTGAACTCATGCAGCAAAACAGCTTTATTATAGCTGTGAAATGAATCTACGATCTCATCAGCAAAACGAACAAAACCGTATATGGCATAGATAGACTGATGAAGATGCCTTTGTAAAAAGCGTATCCCCAGTGAAAAGCTTGTACTGTAAGCCCTTGTCGCTATTTTGCTACAGTCGAAAGAAAGCTCATCATATTTTTGCTTCATAGCGCTCGCTTTAGATAGTTAGATAATTGTGACGCTGCTATTTGGCCCGATATGATAGCAGGCGGCACGCCAGGTCCCGGTACAGTCAGTTGACCTGCATAGAAAATATTTTTCACCTTTTTATTCCTCATCGAAGGCTTCAATACTGCAGTCTGGCGTAGTGTATTTGCAAGTCCATACGCATTTCCTTTATAAGCATGATAGTCGTTCATAAAATCATTGATGCAATAGCTTTTTTTAAACACAACGTGCTGCATCAAGGTGTCTTCACAATACTGCTCTATCCGGCTGACGATCAGATTAAAATAACGCTCGCGAATTTCTTCGGTGTCCTTTAGTCCCGATGCTACAGGCATAAGAATGAAAATATTCTCCATTCCATCGGGCGCCACAGAATCATCGGTCTTTGATGGGCAACAGACATAAAACAACGGATTTGCCGGCCATTGTGGCAACTCGTAAATTTCCGAAGAATGGACATCCAGGCTGGCATCAAAAAACAAGTTGTGATGAATAAGTTTCTTTATCTTTTTGCTTACCCCAACGTAAAAAATAAGACAAGACGGCGCAAAAGTCTTTTTATCCCAATAATTTTCTTTATAATTCCTGTGTTGCACATCGAGTAGATTTTGCTCCATGTGATGGTAGTCGCCGGTAGCAATTATGCCATCGATAAAAAAATCGCCTTTTGAAGTATCCAATTTTGCAGCCTCTCCTTTATCAACCTCAATTTTTGAAACCACGCACCCGGTCACAATATCCACTTTTAATGAAGATGCAAGGTGTTCCATTGCGATTACGATCTCCACCATCCCTCCCTTGGGGTACCAGGTACCCATAGATAATGCGGCATAATTCATGAGACTATATAGAGCAGGTATATTTTGAGCTGTGGCTCCAAGGAACAAGGAAGGAAACTCCATAAGCGCTACCAGGCGTTCATCTTTGAAATAGCTGCGTACGTGCGCTCTCATAGTCCTGAATAAATGTAGCCTGGCCGAACTTGCCAATACCTCGATAGTGGCAAATTCCCGCCACGAAAACGATGGCTTATACACCAGTTTTTGCATTCCCACCTCGTACTTAAATTTCCCTTCAGCCAGGAATTTTTTCAACTTAACCACACTCCCGGGTTCAATTTGCTCAAAAACATCATAAATGCCATCGATACTTGCCGGCACCTGCAAAACATCATCCTTATCGAATATAACCTGGAATCCGGGATCCAGTTGAACAAGACTATAGTAGTCATCGGTACGTCTGTCAAACTCGCCAAAGAACTTCTCGAATACATCCGGCATCCAATACCAGCTAGGCCCCATATCAAACATAAAACCCTGCTCACTGAAAGATCGGGCGCGGCCACCCAACGAACTGTTTTTCTCAAACACAGTAACGTCATGACCATGTTTTGCGAGAAAACATGCTGCAGAGAGTCCGGAAAATCCACCGCCGATTATTGCCGTCTTGCTCATAAAAAATTCAAAAGGCTGCTGGCCCCGGTCAAAAAAATCGTATTCTTTAACTTATGCTTATTCACCGGGAACAACTCCGGGTTACCAGCCACGAACATAGTAATCTTTTCATCCGCCTTTGATAACTGTGTGATTTGCTCTTCCACCTCACTTACAGGCCTCATGTTCAGGTAAAACAGCAATAAATATTTAGGGCGTACCGCAGGTATAACTTTTTCTACGTTCTCAATAGGTACATTTTGTCCGAGGTAGATGGTTTCGTACCCTTTAGACCGAATCATATAGTTGGCAAACAGCAGGCCCACTTCGTGCCACTCATCGGGAGGAAGAAACAGCAAAAATTTCTTGTTCCTTTTTGAGGCCGGCATCAAGCCATCAGTCGCAGACATAAGTTTGCGCTTGATGATACAAGATGCAAAATGCTCCTGTATAGGCGCTGTTCTGCTTATATTCCACAATACCCCTACTTTGTTCAAAAACGGATAGATCACATTCACCATGGCATCGTATATACCCAACCTTGTGGTTGCCGCAGAGAATATTTTTTCAAATGCAGGCTCGTTAAAATCCAGCATAGATTTTACGAGATCGTTGATATATCCTGCGCAGATGCTATCGGCCACATTCGAATCACTTTGTTCTTCGATCAGGCTATTTAATTCATCCTCGCTAAGACTGGCGATCTTCGATATTTTCTGCCCCGCAGACAGCAACGTGCTTACATTAAGAAGTTTCCTCACCTGGGCTTCGCTATAACTACGTCTGTTTGTATCGGTACGGTCTGGCTGAATGATCCCATATCTCTTTTCCCATATCCTGATAGTATGAGCTTTGATGCCGGTCATTTGTTCGAGTTGATGAATTTGATATGATTCCATGTGCGCTGTCAGGGTTAAATGCTTAAATAGTTAAGCAATTCATTTTTTGTGTCTGCATTTAAAAAAGCCCCATCATAAAAAGAAGTGATCGTTGCTGAGCCTGCATCCTGAATGCCTCTTGCAGCCACACACATATGCCTGGCCTCCACCACTACGGCCACATCCTTTGTGCCAAGGAAACTCTGCAATTCCCGGCCTATCTGCATAGTAAGGCGCTCCTGCACCTGTGGCCTTTTCGCAAAGTGCTGAACGATACGATTAAGCTTTGAAAGACCGATAACCTTATCTCCGGGAACGTAAGCCAGGTGCGCCTTGCCGTAAATAGGTACAAAGTGATGTTCGCAGTTGCTGAATAAGGTAATGTCCTTTTCGATCAGCATCTGGCCATACTTGTACTTATTCTTAAACAAAGTCACTGCGGGCTTGTTATTGGGGTTTAATCCCGAAAAAATCTCCTTCACATACATCTTTGCCACCCGGTGGGGGGTGTCTTTGATACTATCGTCCGAAAGATCTAAACCTAGTATCTGCATTATTTCCCTGAAATGATATTCAATATTTCGGATCTTATCGGTATCTGATAATTGAAAAGCATCTTCGCGAACAGGATTTTGCGGTACCATCACCTGCTTTAACTCGATATCCAAAATTGTTTCACCTCGATTCATAAAAAATAGAACTGTTAATATTCATGGTTGACCAACCACCGAATGCATGCAAAGTTAAGAACATTTTGTTTACTTTTTTTAGATTTTTTTTAAACAATAAATTTATGCCAAAAATCACACAGCATTGAAAATAACGTAGATATATCTATAGTAAATTTACATAGATAGCACACATTACCTAACGAAACGATGATACATAGGAGGTGGGTACAAAACGTAGGAAATCTGAAAATAGCGATACGATCACGCTATCTACTATTTTTTGTTTACTTTTATAAAGTATTAAATAGACAAACAAATGAGCAATCGTCCCAACAATAACATACTTAAGAGAGATATTCTTTTGGCAGATGATGATGCTGATGAAATACTGATATTTGAAACAGCACTGAAGGAATTGAAGTATCCTCATACACTAAGACACGCAATGAATGGCGATGCACTCTTTGTGCTGCTGAAAGACAAGATACCGTATATCCTGTTCCTTGACATTCATATGCCTTGCAAAGACGGGGTAGCCTGTATCACAGAGATCAGGAAAAACAGGGAATATGACAATCTGCCGGTAATAATATACACTTCCAACCATTCTCCATTCTGGAGTTAGATCAACGCCTTTAGGAAATAATTCTTGAGCAAGTAAGCCAATATTTGTTCCTTGGTCAAAGATGTATTGTTGGGAGTCTGAAGTGTCATCTCGAAGATCTTTTGCATATTTATTCAAATACAGGCTTTTGTGGCATTTTAAGCCCCGCATATAGGTCGACTTGGATAGAATATGATTACTCATTAGAATAAAATCAATAAATACTATTAACTTTCATTAAACAATAGAAACTCCTCGTCCATCACTATCTTATCTTTTATTGCATACCGAACTTCTTTCTGATAGACATGGTAGGTATCATAATCGGGTATCTTACTCCAAGGCATTTCAAGTATTGGTATTGAATACTTGCTATTTAGTTTTTCCTGAATAATTGAATCAATGGGTATGTGAAAATACTGGTAGTTGGTTGTTATTCCTTTTATCCTTTCTTCACCAAAAGTAAATAGATATTTTAAAGTCATGTTTATCCATTTCTGAGCTTGACCAAAAGAGAGTATTTTATTGCTATTGGATATTAGATAGTAGCATGTAGATTGATGCCATATTGTGAATTCTTCCTGCTCACTAAATGCTTTATCGAGAACAATAGCAATTTTCCCTTTAAGAATTTCAATTAAGGCATTTCGCCAAATGTCTTTATCTTCTTCACTCAATCCTTTAAATTCAATTGTTCTATTAAAGTCCCGGTAGGCCCTACTAATTGCAGCAGAAATATAATCTCCATTTTTTACATTAAAGTATAGGCGGATATAGAAGTCCTCTAAAATTGGTTTGGTGATGATTGATTCCATAAATAATGCATTTAATTAAAGATTTGGTTTATCACTCTAATATAATCTTTTCAAAAAGAAGTGTCAATTTGCCCTTATTTTAGAACTTTCCAACTTATACAATTTAGAACTCCTCCATGAACCGCAATGTCTCTGCAATCTAAAACCCTTGTCTGATAATGAGGAAATTCATTTTCAATCATAATAACAGCCATTTCATCATCGGCACAATCTTCATTTAAATTCCAACGGTTAGATAGGTCTTGAGCTCCAAATGTTGGAATGACTAATAAATTGCCAATTTCAAGGTAGTTAATATAGAGACCAATAGCCGAGTCAGACGAACTTAAATCAGGCTTGTAAATCATATTAACTACTTCCAAACCGGCTTCAAATAATGAATTGTGAAACTTTTTTTGAAATTGCGGTAGGTAGTCGGGACGGTAGTTGTTAACAAAAACTCGCTTTTCATCAATAAACCGAACCATTCCGTCAGCATGCCCCGTAAAATCCTCTGGATCCTGTGGAATAATAATAATTCGCTCGACTTCAAATAAATCGGAAAGCTGCTTTAATAAATCGCCTTTTGTAATGCCGCTATTTTCTGTGAAAATCTTATCAGTCATGATGACTGATTTTTCAGTTTTAACGACATTACCACCATCCAGTATTATATTGGAATGTTTCCGTTTTAGCCCAATTGCATCACATATCTTATCAACATCAGGTATTGTCTTTTGCCATTTCTTGGAGTTTCGTAAATAATCAGGATTATAATTAAATTGAACGAACCTATTTGTGCTCACTTGAATAGGCATGTAATCTATAGCCCAAATATCCCTGGTATGCGGCAATAAAGCATGATTGATTTTACTGTCCTTTAAAATCTTTTCCAGTGAGGAATAGAAGTCAGGATGGTTTTTGGGTAATGTATCCGCCAGATAAAGAAAATTAGTTTGGTTGTCTTTAATCATGTAATAAAAATTTATCCCATTCTGCTTGTTTCTTAATACTATAATATCTTGCTGGGGTAATTATCCTTTGAAATTTTATGTTGTTATCGAGGCAATATTTTTGAATTTCAAGCACTTTCTTATTCATGTTTGGTATGTCTGCGAAAGTGGTTCTGGTAAAGCATACTCTTTTCAAGTTTTTCAAGTTTTCTATTTCCTTGATTACACTCGTCCATTCTATTTCTCGTTTATCTAGGTATGCGTCTTCATAATTGACTTCTTGTCCCATATCAACTTTAACTTCTTCAATAAGGTCAATAAAAGCAATCTTATGACGAGAGCAAAAATCTTCCTTTTCCTTCCTTGTAGCTTTCCTTAAATCATCCTCTTTAAATGCAGTCGGCAACAATCGCCATAAAAAATTTCTCTTTCTACTATAAAAGAAATTAGCATCGTTTTCCTTCGCCTCCGGATTAAATGTTCCTACTATTAAGATTTCTGCTGCTTTATCAGGTTTGTAATCTAAAAACCTGTGCATCACTATTTTTATATTGCCTGATTTGACAATTGTAATACCAGCCATGTCATTATCAGTATAAACAAACTTGTCCCAATTTTTATTTTCCATTTTTAGCATTTATTATTATTTATTAATAATAATTATAACGCAAAGGTAATGCGACAATTTGGGAAAACAGTTACAGGTATCTGAATTTATTTTTAAGATTGGACACCGTTACCAAATTAAGAACTTCCAATACTAATTTAATCAATCAGCTTGATATAAGTAATAGGATGTATCTCCCAACAACTGGCTCTCCAATCTTTCTCATTACTGGGATTATTAGCAAATGCCTGTCCTTTGTGTTCTGCATCATAAAACAGCCATCCTGAGATTTTGACCTTATGACTGGAACAAATGAAACTATCATTATGGCTATATCAGGGCACAAGAGCTTTGCAACATTCAGAGCATATGTAAAGGCTACTTGTGATCAAAAAGCGGATTTGTTGCAACAGGTTTGGGATAAGAGATATGAAAAATAATCTATTCATTAATGATATTAAAAGGCGGTCAAAATCTGATCGCCTTTTTCATTTTTATAAAAATAAACATGAAAGTATTTACAGTAAAGGCTTTCAGAGAGATAAGAGAGCTTGAAAAAAATGCCACAAATTCTGCCACAAATAAAAAAGAAACCCTTGAAAGTCGCTACTGTCAAGGGTTTCAAATGTAAACTGTGGTCCCTCAGGGACTCGAACCTATTTACTTTAACGAAATTCATATTTATCGTTTTTAGCCTTAAATGTACTGCCAGTAAAGGATTACAGAGGATGGGTAGTTAAGTAAGGAAAAGAGAAAGTAAGTAGAATTAAAAAAAAGTGTACCCCAGAGTGTACCCCAATTAAATAAGAATAACTATATTTGCATTGTTCAACGTTCAAAACAATTGCAGACATGGAAGTATCATTCTACCTCAAAAGGGCTGAGGCAAAAGAGCCTACAGCGATCTTTGCCCGAATTTGTTATTATAACAACAAATTAAAATATTATCCCTCGCTGAAAATCCACCCCAATAACTGGAACACCGACTCCCAACAGGCGCGGCAGACTTTAAACGGGTATGCAAATTTCAACAGGCGACTAAAAGAGATCGCGAGTGATTGCGAGGATATACTCAGGGAATTTCAGAACAACAACAATGGGTTAATTCCCTCAGTAACCGAATTGAAAGAGTTGTTAGACCTGAAACTGAAAAACATATCTACAGCGAAGGACAAACAAACGTTTGTTACCTACTTTGAGAAATTCATACAGGACAGCAATAAGGGGGTACGGGTAAATACTGCCTCAAAGAAACCAATCACAAAAGGAACGGTCAAGTCCTATGTTACTACCCAGAACATACTGAAATGCTATACCAGCGACAAAAAGAAACGCATTGATTTTGAACATATAGACCTTGACTTTTATGCAGACTTCACCACCTATTTGCAGGAGGAGAAACTACAATCTTTAAATTCAATAGGCAAACATATCAAGATCATTAAAACCCTGATGAATGAGGCAGCCGAGAACGGGCTACACAATAACAGAGCCTATAAGAGCAAACGATTTGTGACGGTACAGGAAAAGGCAGATAACATATACCTGAATGAAAAGGAACTGGATATGGTAGCGAAATTAGACCTGACAGAACAGCCGAGCCTTGACCGTGTGCGGGATATGTTTATAGTAGGGTGCTATACAGGATTAAGGTTTTCAGACTTTACCGTACTGAGGGCAGACCAGATACAGGACGGGTTTATTGAAACCACCCAGATAAAGACAGGCGAGCCAGTAGTGATACCGATACACGACAAGGTAGAAACTATACTGCAAAAGTATAACGGAGTATTACCCCCTGCAATAAGTAACCAGAAAATGAATGACTACCTTAAAGATGTAATGCAGAAAATAGACTGCATGAAGGAGCGCGCCAGTATCTCCTACACTAAGGGAGGGCAAAGGATAACAGAGAACATACCAAAGTATAAACTGGTAAGTACCCATACGGCCAGAAGGAGTTTTGCCACCAATGAATATAAGGCAGGAACGCCAACCGATGTTATAATGGCAATTACAGGGCATAAGACGGAGAGCGCGTTTAAGAAGTA
>CAIRES010000027.1 GCA_903877645.1 uncultured Bacteroidota bacterium
ATTGCCAATTCAATCTATGAGGTAGCATTTCTCACCAAATTTCTCCAATGCCCCCAAACCAAAGATTAATGCCATCATCAGCAATGATGTAAAGGACTATGGCAATAATCCCTTCTTCATTAAAAAGGCAAATGAATCTAAAGCCTTCCTTGAAAAGCATGGCTTTCTTGAAAGCTTATGAAAAAGAGGCAATATCTCTTACCTTATCACCATAGACCGCATGGATATCGAAGCCATATCAAAAGTGTCGTTGAAGTAGGTGATGTGCTCATTCTTTTGTTGCAGGCCAAGGACATAGAATAGCGGCAGCAGGTGGTCGTATGACGGATGCGCCATAGTGGCTGTTTTGCCGAGTATCTTCTGGTAGTTGAGGATAGAGGTATGGTCTCCCTTGTTCATCCAGTCGGTGAATTTTGTATCAAATTCCTGCGCCCAGTCATATACTTTACCACTGCCACTCCAGTCTATATCCCGCAGATTGTGTACCAGGTTGCCACTACCTATGATCAGTACGCCCTTATCGCGTAGCTTGCTTAGTTGCTTGCCTATTTCGTAATGGTAAGTTGGTGGCTGGTCATAGTCGAGGCTAAGCTGGTATACCGGTATATCTGCTGCCGGGTACATGGGCAGCAACACGCTCCAGGTGCCATGGTCCAGTCCCCAGCTATCGTCACTTTGTATGTGGCTGTAGTTCACCAGCTCGCGTGTGAGGTTCGCAAACTCAGGGCTGCCAGGTGCCGGGTACTCCTGCTCAAACAATTTCTTCGGAAAACCACCGAAGTCATGTATAGTTTTGGGGTGGCTCATGCCCGTCACCTTAGTGCCGGTAGTGAGCCAGTGTGCCGATATGGATAGTATGGCCTGCGGCCGCGGCAATTTCTTGCCCAGTGCCTGCCAGCTTTTGTGGTAGGCATTGTCGTCAATGGCATTCATGGGGCTGCCATGCCCTATGAAGAGGACAGGCATACGCTCTGATGGCGCCAGCTCACTGCCCGGCGCCTGTAATACTGATAATGTACTCATACCCGATAGTTGTGCAAGCGCCAGCAGGCCGCCTGCTTTTATTAATGTTCGCCTTTGCATTGTTATTCAAAATTAAGTGGTACAATTCAAGCAATAGTCAATTCTTATGCAAAGATACGTGTATATACATACATATTTACAACCGGTTATTCTATAGCGGTATAGTGTGTATCTATAATGGCTTTATTATCCTCTATATTTGTTGAAAGTGCTGCGGGAGGTATGAAAAATTGATACTATCCTTACTACTCGTTTTCTTTTGCTAATTCGGTAAATGATCAGTAATGGAAAATCAGGGATAATAGTTTCTCTGTATGAACTGAACTTTATCGCATATAACTCAGGGTTGTGCTCTATCTTTTTTACTTTATTCCTAAACTCTTCGATAAATCTATATCCCAATCCTTCTTGCCGTTCCTCATACCATTCCCATGACAAAACTAATTCTCTCTCAGCTCTGTCAGATAAAAGAATGCGATACATTATCTGGCTTTTTTTAGTCTGCGTTGTGCTGCTGCCTGTATTGAAGCATCTAACTGTTCCATTGTAACTCCCTTGTCTTCGCCACTTTCCATAGCTTCATATCTCCTGTCAAGTTCCGCAACAAACTCTTTATTCTTCCACCACTCATTTGCATGTTCTATTTCACTTTCAAGCAGGTTATAAATAGAATGCAACTTCTTGTCGTCTGCAACACGGATGTAGTCGTATAGTTTGTGCCGTATTGATGCTGTTGTCATTTTTTAATACTTTAATGCAATTTAATGATTTTTAGCCATTTTTGCCTGTGCGGATAGTTAAAACCTTCCCGTAATTTTATCCCATGGCCACGAAAACGGTTGAATCACCACACATAACCCACTTGTCAAAAGACAAGAAGATGCTCCACTTACTGCAAACCGTAGAGCCCTACCAGTTGAAAAAGCGCAAAAACGTATGCGTGCGCCTGTGCGCATCTATCATGAGCCAGCAGTTGTCAACCAGGGTAGCAGAGGTCATTTTCAAGCGGTTTCTCATTCTGTATGAAGGCAAAGAACCCACACCGCAACAAATTATTGACACTCCTTTTGATACCCTGCGTGCAATAGGCCTTTCCAATGCCAAGGTAAATTATGTGCAGAATGTGGCTAAGTATATGCTGGAACATGGCGTAGACGATAAGAAATTCAGCAAGATGGGAGATGAAGAAGTGATCGAATTCCTCACCCCCATAAAAGGCGTGGGCAGGTGGACGGTGGAGATGCTGCTTATGTTCACCCTAGGGAGGGAAGATGTGTTTGCGGTAGATGACCTGGGCATACAACAAGCTATGGCCAAGGTGTACAAAATAGACCTCACCGACAAAAAAGCCATGCGCGAAAAAATGCTGAAGATCTCGGGCAAATGGGCGCCATACCGTACCTATGCCTGTTTTTATTTGTGGAAGTATAAAGATGCCAAATAAGCTACGACTTCCATGAAAGACCACTACAAAACATTAGGCGTATCACATTCCGCAACTTCTACAGAGATCAGGAAGGCTTACCGTACACTCGCGGTAAAATACCACCCGGATAAAAATCCCGACAACAGCCTGGCCGAGGCCGCTTTCAAAGAGATACAGGAAGCCTACTCTATACTTTCTAATCCTGAAAAACGTACCCTATATGATGATGAGCGCTGGCTATTGGGCATGGGCACCAAAACCCGCTATACCGAAGCAGTAACACCAGGATGGCTGCTGAGGGTGAGCAAAGAACTGAACGAGAGCCTCAGCAAAATGGACACTTACCGTATGAGTCAGCGCGCCCTGAAGGAGTATATACTGCTCATTCTCTCTGATGCCCACCTCGGTGTATTGCTACAGCATGATGATAAAGACACCAATGCAGCCATCATTTACGAACTGTTGAAAGCCGGGAAAAAGCTGGAAGTACAATACCTGCGGGAAATAGATGAGCGGCTCGTAACACTGGCAGCCACCAATAAAAAGCTACAGCAAACCATCAGCGAGTATATGGAAAGCCGCATGCGCAAGGCCCGTCAAGAGCGGCTACAGCCTTACTTTATCATACTGATCACGGTACTGCTTTGTGTATTGATGTATTTTTATGGGAGGCTGCATTAACGCCAATTCGACAAAAAATATGTCACAAATTATTGAGGAAAATGGCGAGAGATTTCCACCACATAGGCACATAGGTCACATAGTCTATGTGGTCTGTGCTTATAAATTGTAAGTATACATAGGCTTAATTACTCCCACCTATGTGACCTATGTGCCTATGTGGTGGCATTGAATAACACTTAATCATTCCAAAATTTATGCCCGAAATAGACAGCTATTTAGTCTATGCTACAAACCCCAGTTCTACTTTCATCTGTTCTACAACATTGTAAATGATCGGGCAGCGCCCGTAGTGCATGAGCGTGCCAGCCAGGCGGTCTTTAAAGCCCGGCTTGTGCAGGTGCGGAAAATCCCTACACTCACTAAACCTCGCCTCATAGATGGTACACTTATTATCCGCAAGAAAATGACAGGGCATTGTATTAATGAACAACTTACCTGCCATGCTTTCTTCTATATATTTGTCTTTGGCGACGGCTATCGATAATTCCAAATGCTCCGCAAGCGGTGCCAGCTCATCATCAGCTACATTGATCACCAGTGTCTTGCAGCAGTTGCCACAGGCGGTGCAATCTATAGCTGCGCTTACTGTATCATTTAGTCGGTGGGCTATTACATCCAGCCCTTGGTCTGCACGGGCATGTACAGAGCGAAGAAACTCGTCGTTCTCCCCTTGCTTCTCTTCTGCTTTCGCAGCGATAAATGGCAGATCAGTAATATAGTGGCCTGTGGTACTCAACGCTGCAAATGTAGCAAAATACTACCTGATACGTGACGACTCATCCAGCCTCTCACTATTTTGCACGTTGCTAATATCATGCTATATTTAACAGCCCCAATACTCATGAGAACATTTGCAGAAAGAGTCATCGCATTCAACAAAGCAATTGCCTATACCGGCCATCTCCCTGCCGGCATCCGCATTATGAACCCTTTTGCAGAAAACGAAAATGCGCTCCCTGCATCCACCGCTTTTTACAAGAAATATTATAACGACGCACATAAACGACACCTGATCTTAGGCATCAATCCCGGCAGATTTGGTGCAGGGCTTACCGGCGTGCCATTCACAGATCCCAAGCGATTGAAAAGCGAATGTCATATACCCTACGATGGGAAAGATACCCACGAGCCTTCGTCTGTATTTGTATACGAGATGATCAAAGCATTCGGTGGGCCGGAGGCTTTTTACAGCAAGTTCTATATTCATTCGGTTTGTCCGCTGGGCTTTACTGCCGAGATGGATAATGGTAAAGAAGTCAACTATAATTATTACGACAACAAAGAATTACAAAATGCTGTGTACACCTTCATTGTAGATAATATTCGCGCGCAAATAGCTATGGGCGTCTACACAGATACCTGCTTTTGCTTCGGCACAGGAAAGAATGAAAAATTCCTCCGGCAGTTAAATGACCAGCATCATTTCTTCAAAAAAATTATAGCATTGGAGCATCCCCGCTATATCATGCAATACAAAGCAAAGACCAAACAAGATTATATTGCTAAGTATATAGAGGCGTTTCAGAATACTATTACCTGATATGGCGAGTAAATTGAGCCAGTCCTCTCAGTGCTACTGACTAGCACATCTTTTTCATCCAATAAGGCATTCTGAAAAGAATAACGTAATTTTACTATTCAAAGATATCAGTATGACAGGCATAAATTATGTAACAAATGATAGGGGCGAAAAAACAGCTCTTCTTATTGATCTCAATCAACTAAGAAGTTCAGATAAATCAGAAACAGAGCTTGTCGAGTTTCTTGAAGATCTTGATGACATGATCGCTGTTGAATTAAGTAAAGGAGAGAAAGCCCGCCCATACCACGAAGTACGTAAAGATATTATTAAAGGCTAAAGCTGTTTAATATGTCCTACGAACTTATCATTTTGCCCAGGGCAGAAAAGGAGCTTCGAAAACTTCCCCAACAAGTACTCCTGAAAATTGATGAGGCTATCTTAGCATTATCTGATAATCCAAGGCCACATCTCTGTAAAAAGCTAACAGGCTTTGCTGATATATATCGCATTAAAGTAAGCGACTACAGAGTTCTCTATCGCATTGAAGATAAGCAGTTGATCATCGAAGTGATCAGAGTTGCTAATCGAAAAGATGCCTACAAAAGACTATAAACGGCTGCCCCATCACTGAAGCAGCCGCCCTTTGTTTAAGTGGTAACATTAATTCAAACTCCTGAAATCCACAGGCACCAGCTTGCTCACGCCGGGCTCCTGCATCGTCACACCGTATATCACATCCACGGCAGCCATCGTCTGCTTGTTGTGCGTCACGATGATGAACTGCGAGTTGTCTGAGAACTTGCGGATCATCTGTGTGAATTTGCCTACGTTGGCATCATCCAGCGGCGCATCTACTTCATCCAGTATACAGAATGGAGCAGGCTTGATGAGGTATATCGCAAACAGGAAGGCGGTAGACGTAAGCGTCTTCTCCCCTCCCGATAACTGTGTCAGTGTACTTGGCTTCTTGCCTTTAGGCTGTGCGTATATTTCTATACCGCTGTCGGCCATATTCTCAGGGTCTGTGAGGCGCAGGTCGCAGCTATCATCTTCTGTAAAGAGCGCCTTGAATACCTGCACAAAATTCTCGCGCACCTGGTTAAAGGTCTCGCTGAATTTAGTGTTGGCGGTAAGCTCCACCTCTTCTATCGTAGATAGCAACGATTCCTTGGCCTTCACCAGGTCATCAAGTTGCTCTACAATAAAGTCATTACGTACCTTCATTTCGCTGTAAGCCTCTATCGCCGTCGGGTTTATTTCGCCCATATTCTCCAGGCGTTTCTTCATTTTTTCAGCATCAGCCGTCAGGTCTTCTATCGCTTGCACACCTGTGCGTGGCTGGTCCAGTATCTCATCCAGCACTACTTTGAACTCTATTGCCAGCCTTTCGCTCATACCTGCCACCTGCACCTTCATGGTACTCAGCTTTTCTTTAATGCCGTTCAGCAGCGCTTCGGCCTGTTCCTTTTCGCGCCGCTTCTGGTTCAACTGGCCTTCCTGTGCGCTGATGCCGTTACGCATTTCGTAGTACGCCTTGTCCTTTTCATTCAGGTTGCGTTCTTCGCCCTCCTTCTTGCTCAGCAGTTCATATAGTTCGTTGTCGCCGGTATGCAGCAGTTTCTCTGTTTCGCCAAGTTGCTCACTGATCTGTGTCAACTGCTCACTGTTGCTGGTGATCTGCTTCTTCAGCTCCTCCAGTTGGTTGGTGCGGAATTGCAGTTCCTGCTGCAGGTTATCCAGCTTGCTGTGCTGGCGGGTATAGCTCAGGTTCTGATTGTTGTAGTGCTGTGTAGCCTCGTTAAAGGCCGCTTCCACCGCTTTAAATGCTGCATCCGCACTCTGTATGTTTTCCTGTATGCCTTTCAGTTGTTCTGTAATGGTTTCCAGTTCATCGCGCGTGTCGCGTGTGTTCTCGTGCGTGGTGTCCAGTTGCTCCTGTATATCCTCCAGGCGTTTGTCGCCGGTTTGGTTCAGGTGCTCGTAGTTCTCTATGCGGTTGCCCAGGTTCAGACTATGGTTTTGCAGCCTGTTTATATCGTTGCGGGTTTGCTCTATGGCCCTGTCGCTCAACTCGTTGTTAAAGCCGGTGATCCGTGTTTGCGTATCTGCCACAAATTGTTTCAGCTCGGCAGTAGTGGTTGTCAACTCTTCTATTTCCTTCGCCAGGCGTTCCAGGTTCTTGGCGCGGCCTATCTTATTACCTTCAAACAGTCCTATTGATCCGCCACCCAGCGTGTACTTGCCACGTATCATCTTACCGTTCTTGCTCACCAGCACATTGCCGTTGTGCAGCTCTGTACCGGCTATGCCGCTTTCCTGTTCTGTTATGTACACATGGCCCAGCAGTCGTTTGGCCAGTTCCATATATTGCTCGTCCACAGTTACCACGCTTAGCGCAGGTACTGCGCCTGCAGGCGCTTCACTTTCTTTATTATCATACTTGCCCAGGTGGTCCAGTATAAAGAAGTTGGCCTTACCTTTCTTATTAGTATCCAGCAGGTGCACTGCACGTGCAGCCTCGTCTGTGTTGGCTACAAGGTAGTAGTTGAGGTAATTGTCCAGCACATTTTCAAGGGCAGTACGGTATTCGTTCTGCACCACAAACACATCCGATAATAACGGAGCATCATTGTTCCACTCCTTATTCTTCTTCAGGAATTTGATGCTG
>CAIRES010000028.1 GCA_903877645.1 uncultured Bacteroidota bacterium
ACTGACCGGCGGTTCACAAACACTTACTGTTGGTGCAACCCTTACCGTATCTGCCGCACAAACTCCAAATGCTTACACAAACTCTACTGCAGTGCCGGTAACAGTTAACTATAACTAATCTTACTAGTAGATAGTCGTTAGTAAATAGTCGCAAGTCGTTCGATACCACAACAACCTTAATTCTATTCTATAGAACGCCTCCGGATCGGGGGCGTTTTTTTTGTGCTTCTTGCTGCGAGCGAGTGCAACATCCCCCTATCCTCCTTCGGCCAGCGCACAGGGGCTTGCGCTAAAGGGGGAATTTCCCGTGTGAATATTTAGCATATGCTTTGTGTCCTTTGTGTTGAAACCCTCTTTGCGCCTTCTTTGTCCGCCATAGCTTTAGCAACGGCGGATGCGTTAAAAAGTAACTACACATTATCCTCTGGGAAAAATAACTCCAGTTGCCACGGTGTTGAATTTCTCCCCCTAGGATTTGGAATTTCGTCTTTGAGCTTTATCCCGATAGCTATCGGGACAAAGTTCGATACAGAGATCCCCAGCAGCCTTATTTTTTTACTGGCAGGGTCGGTGCCGGTGAGGAGCTTTATGGCGTGTGCCAGTATGGTGTCTTTATCATTCACCAATTCCTGTAGCGACTGGTTGCGGGTGATCTGCTTAAAATCGCTGTACTTTATTTTCAGGGTGATGGTGCGGCCCTTTAGCTGGTAGCGCTGCATACGGGTGCTTACGGTAGTGGCGATCTTATCCAGTTCCGAATGCATATCCTCGGCAACGGTCAGGTCTTCGGCAAAAGTATCCTCGGCCCCTACCGATTTTGTTTCCCTGTGTGGCTGTACCTCCCGCTCATCTATGCCCCGCACTATGCGGTAATAAAAGTGGCCTACCTTACCGAAGCGGCTGACGAGGTCTTCTTCCGTAAGCCGTTTCAGGTCTGCTCCGGTGTGCAGGCCCATCTTCTTCATCTTGTCTGCAGTCACCTTGCCCACCCCATGAAATTTCTCCACAGGTAGTTTCTCCATAAATTGAACAACATCGCCGGGCCCTATGAATGTGAGCCCGTCCGGTTTGTTGAGGTCAGAGGCTATTTTGGCCACAAACTTGCTTACCGATACTCCCGCTGATGCCGTAAGGTGCAACTCATCTTTTATAGCAGCCTTTATCAGCTGTGCTATCTTTATGGCCGATCCTATTTGCTGTTTATCGTGCGTCACATCAAGATACGCCTCATCCAGCGACAGCGGTTCTATAAGATCCGTATGCCGACTGAATATCTCGCGTATTTTTTGCGAGGCTTCTTTATAAGCATCAAACCGTGGCCGTACGAAGATGACATCCGGGCAAAGCTCCAGCGCCCGCTTACTGGGCATGGCGCTGCGGATGCCGAATTTGCGGGCTTCATAACTGGCGGTGGCCACAACCCCTCCCCTGCCTTGTGGACTGCCGCCGACCGCTATAGCCTTGCCTCTCAGCTCCGGGTTATCCCGCTGCTCCACCGATGCGTAAAAAGCATCCATATCTATATGGATGATCTTACGTTGCTCATGTGGTTGCGGGGTTTCCATGCTCGTTATAAAGGTCGGATGGATATTTGTAAGAGCGAAATCGGATTTCTATCCGGGCGCAAATCATCTTATTTCTAAAACACCACAGTAAACTCACTTCCCTTACCCACCTCGCTGGTTACGCTGATACTTCCGCCCAGCGATTCGATCTGTGTTTTGGTGAGATAAAGGCCGATACCCTTACTTTCATATCCTTTATGAAATGTGGCATTCAGCTTAAACACTTTCGATCCGTATTTTGCAAGATCTATCCCGATGCCGTTGTCTTTCACCTGTAGATAGTTCTTATTATCCTTACGATAAGTGCTGATCGTTATTTTAGCCGGTACTCCCTCTTTGGCATACTTTAAAGCATTGCTGATGAGATTATAAAGAATGCTTTCTATATAGGCACAAGGATAAGAGATATGGGTCAACTCCAGGTTAAGCTCTACCTCTGCCATCCTTTGCACAACAATAAGATGCAACTGGTCAATTATTTTGCTGGTTATTGCTCCAATATCGCATTGATCGAATTTTTTTTCACTGAGGTGAATGTTCGTTACTTCCATCAGCAGCGCAAGAGAATCTAAAAGAGCAGTGCTGCTATCATATATATATTGCAGGCCTTCACTTATTGCCAAACTTTCTTTTTTTAGCTGGTTCTTACTGATTTTTTTATCGATCAGCATTTCTGTGAGTTGCTTGATATTGTGTATACCGCCACGCAGGTTATGTGCGATCATAAGGTTGAACTCCTGGAGTTGCTTTATCCTGCCGGGGTAGTTTTCATTGTCATTATGCATAGGGGAAGGTTTGGTAATAATAATTTGTAATAAATTACTATGCCATCATAATTACGCTCTTATAAAAATTGTACTTTGATATGGTAGCGGAATTGATTGGAACCGGATGAAACGTTGATTCAAAAGACAAATACTAAATTGTGCCTGTATCCCGTTATTAAATATAGAAAAGATACCATGGGGCAATGGGACACTGATAAATTCATCATAAAGAGTATTGCCTTGCTTTTTGCGGGGTGCCTGTTGTTCGCATCATGCAGGCCCGGCGCTGCCGTTAGCTCTGCTACATCCGCCGGAACCGCTGATTTTTCAAGTTACCTCGCTATAGGAGATTCTTATACAGCCGGTTCGGGCGATAATACCCTCACCCGCTCCGGGCAAATGAACTCATACCCGGAAAGGCTTTTTGAGCAATTCGCTAAAATAGCAGGGCGTGGCGCAGCCAAAGGACAATTCATACAGCCCTTGCTCACGGGCGATGATGGCTACCCAGGTCCAAAAGACATATTGGTGATCGCACATGCCGGTTGTATGCCGCAGGATTCTTTCTTTATGCCGGTAGGCATGCCCGGTTTTGTGGCCAACCCTGCCGATGCGGTTTTTAATAGCACTACCCCTCAACTCAATAATATTGCGGTGCCCGGCATCCGTGTGGCAGATTATGGGGTGGCAGGTTATACCAATGCGTCGTTTATCGGTGGCCCATTCTCCGGGCGTTTCTATCACGACATAAACACAACACCGCTCGACGAGCTGAAATACCGGGTGGCAAATATGCGCCCCTCTTTTATTACTATATGGCTGGGGTTTAATGATGTATTTGGGTATGCGGCAGGCGGCGGCCAGAGAAACGGATCAGGCACTGCGGTGCCTTTATACGCCAACTATTACAACCTTGCCGACATTACCCCCTACAGTGTTTTTGACACTTTATATGATCAGGCGCTGACTGCCGCACTTGGCAGTGGTGCCGGTGGCGCGCTCATCAATATCCCCGACATTGCCGATATTCCTTTCTTCAACACCATACCTGCAAATGGCTTACTGATCAGCCGCCAGTCGCAAGCCGACTCGTTGACCACCTTATATAGCGTTGCCTATAAGTTTCACATCGGCTACAACTACTTTATGATACAGGCCCATGATACTACCACCAGCCAGGCAAGGCCGGGCGATCTGCTGCTGCTCACCATACCCCGCGATAGTATTGTATGTGCCGGCTGGGGTAGCTACAAGCCAATTCCTGCCAGGTTTGTACTCACCGCCGACGAGCTGCAAAATATAAACAACGCAACCACAGCTTACAATTCATTCATAAAGCTGGAAGCCGCGCGGCACAACCTCGCCTACATCGATATGAATAAATATATGGCAACATTGAACACAGGTATTGTGTACAATGGTGTAAAGTATAATACACAGTATATAACCGGGGGCGCTTTTTCGCTAGATGGCGTTCACCCTACAAAGCGCGGCTATGCCCTAATCGCCAATGAGATCATTTCCGGCATCAATGCCAAGTATGGGTCTACCCTGACTCCGGTAGACGCCAATAAGTATGGGGGGATCAGTTTTCCGTAGCTGAAAATATCTGCGCCGTACAGGAATTCGTGAAAATGTAATATCTGGCATAGTATTTGCGTTTTAACATTTTGTTGTGTTATCTTTAATATTCCAAAAAACACCCACGGATGAAAAAAACTATACTTCTGCTGCTAACAGCAGCTTTTTGCGGCTCTGCTTCAGTGTACGCACAAACGACAAGTACCATCAATACTGTTGCCGGAAATGGTATTACAGGTTTTAGCGGCGATGGCGGCCCGGCCACAGCAGCAGAGTTCAATCAGGCAACCCGCGTTGTGCTGGATGCATCAGGCAATCAATATATATGCGATGTGGCCAATAACCGTATCCGCAAGGTAGATGGTAGCACAGGGATCATTACTACTATTGCCGGTACAGGTACCATGGGCTTCAGCGGCGATGGTGGCCCTGCTATATCTGCCGAGTTGGGCAATCCTGATGGTATCGCTCTGGACCCCGCAGGCAATATTTACATTGCCGATCAGAATAATCACCGTATCCGGATGATCAATACCTCGGGCAATATATCGACGATAGCAGGCAACGGAACAGTTGGCTACACCGGCGATGGCGGCCCTGCTACAGCTGCACATATTCATCAGCCTGGCGGAGTATTTGCTGATGGCTCAGGTAATGTATATTTCGTGGATCTTAGCAATACAGTAAGAAAAATCGATGCATCAGGCATCATCAGCACAGTGGCCGGCACAGGTGTGGCCGGCTTTACCGGTGATGGCGGCCCTGCTACCGCTGCACGCATAAACCAGGCTTGGGGCGGCATTGTTGTAGATGCCTTCAATAATATCTATTTCTCTGATCAGGCAAATAACCGCATTCGCAAAGTAGATGCATCAGGCATCATCACTACTATTGCTGGCAATGGCACCGGTGCCTACACCGGCGATGGTGGCGCTGCCACAGCAGCCTCTTTATATCATCCCGAGGGGATAGCAATAGACGCCTCCGGCAACCTGTTCTTTTGCGACAGATACAATAGTGTGTTGCGCGAAATAAATCCGACCGGCACTATCAATACTATTTGCGGTAATGGCACCGCAGGTTATACCGGCGATGGCGGTCCTGCATACCTGGCCGAATTATCTATGGCTACTTTTCCTGCCCTGGATTTTTCAGGCGCGCATTTATACATCATGGATGAAGGTAATGGCCGGGTTAGGGAAATGGACATACCGGTACACGACCACTCATCAGATAGCCTTGCTTCAACCATCAATGTGAACTGTACTGGTGGTGATTTTTATATTTATACCCACCACTTCACTTCAGGCAGTAGTGTGGTTACTTATTATGGCGATGGTAGCACCAACACCTCGACAGTATTGGCGAGCGCTGTAGGCACAGGAGGATATGTACTGCTCAGTCACAATTATGCATACACAGGCAGCTATACGGTAAAGCATGTATTAATGGAAAGCGGTAGCCCTGTTGATTCCATTGTTTACTCTTATGATTTCAGGCTTTGTAATATTATCGCCGCATCCTACTATCTTGATAATAACAGTGATTGCAGCTATGAATCGGGAACCGACTATCATGTCAATGTACCGATAACTGCTGAGATCGACTCAAACGGAGTGGTAATGGATACTTTGGTGACACCCGGGGGCATCTACTACAAAGCGTACGGAGATCCCGGGACCATATACACAGTAAAGATCCTGAGCGTACCGGGTAGCCTGGTGATGAGCTGCCCCTCCACAGGTTTGCTATATGATACCATCCAGTCTACTTCATCTGTTTTGCCAACTGATTATTTTGGCTTCAATTGTTCTTCCAGCACAGGCTTTGATCTGTTTGTACACGCTACAACAGTAGCGGGCCGACATGCATGCATGTCGGAGGTACTTGTTGGCAACCTGTATTGTACCCCGGAGGCCGCTACACTCAATGTGCAATTCAGCCCTAAGTATGGCTTTTTATCCTCCGATATTGCGCCAACTACCTCGGCCGTCAACTTTATGAGCTGGGACTTCACCGACCTGACAACCGCTGATCCTACACTGACGCATATTAATGTTATCGGCAGCGAAACGGCGGGTACCTGGTATACGCCTGGAGATACAGCTAACTCGTACTATGCGATAAACCCAGTGGCTTCCGGAGATATGGATATGATCAACAACACAGAATCGCACGAAGACACCATTACCTCAAGCTACGACCCTAACTTTATGACTGTATCACCCGGCCATTGTATACCGGCAGGCGTTACAGAGCTGGAGTATGCTATTGGCTTTGAAAATACCGGTAATGATACCGCCTTCAATATCTTCATACTTGATACGCTTTCCAATGATCTGGATCTCTCTACACTCGTTGTAGAAGCTGCATCAGCCAATGTGAACCTCATGAAAATAAAGGGCACAGGCGGGCAGCATATTGTCAAATTCGATTTCCCCGGCATCAACCTGCTCGATAGCAACCACAGCAGGGCATGCACTGGTGTGATCTTCTATAAAATAAAAACAAACAGCCTCACAATCGGCACCACAGTTGCAAACAGGGCAGGTATATACTTCGACGACAATGCGGTAGTAATGACCAACGCCGTCGACAATGTTGTAGGATGTCCCACAGTTAGCGGAGCCTCTGTAGCACAGGTACAAACCGCAACAAAAACCGGCATCTATCCTAACCCTGCTAATGATGAACTCATGATACAGGCAGATAATACTGTCTATAGTACGTACACCATCAGCAACGACCTTGGCCAGGTATTGCTGCAAAACACCCTGACCAATACGAAAACCGCTGTAGAGGTAAAGGGATTACCGGCAGGCATGTATTATGTGACCCTGAAAGGTGACAACGGCAGTGTGGTGAAGAAGTTCGTAAAGATGTAATCAACAACGAAAAGTATCTATTTGATCAGCAACACAGCACCAGCTTGTTGCTGATTTTTTTGATGGAAACACCGCAGTTATCCCTATCACTAAAACCTATACCTGCTATAACTAAAAAGTGTTGGGCAGCATTCAACTACTGTTTACCTTTGTACCTCAATAGAAAGTTTAAGGTTTCATCTCTCCGATAGTTTTTCAATATCAAGATCCAATCGGTGGAATCAGCGTAATCGAATTTCGATCCGTGATTCAGACAGAAAAATGGAAGAAAAATTAACCTTCTTCGCCCGCCGTAGCTTTAGCGAAGGAAGGTTTATTCGCTGCAAAAGTATCCGAAAATGAGCAAAAATGTGAGCAACAATTATCCACAAAATCAACGCAACTTATTGACTATCAATAAAAATGTGAGCAACAAAATTGAGCAGAAATTAGACATTGAGCCATCGGGCTATTGAGTCATTGGGCCTTTTTTCTTCACCTCCTTCAGGTCTATCAGGTTCATCGGGTTGCTATGTAATCCCGTGATATTATTTTGGGTGAAGTGAATGATCCGTTCATAATAAAGCGGGATGATGGGTGCATAGCTCATTGCCAGGCTGTCCATGCGGCGGTATAGCTGCCAGCGGGCAGTATCGGGTAGGTTCAGGCTTTGGTCATACCATTGGTCGAAGGTGGGGTTGCTGAATCGTGTATAGTTGGGTGGCGCAGGAAAGCGGCTGTTGAAAACCACGAGATAAGTTTCGGCATCCGGATAGTCGGCCAGCCATTGCGCCCTGAAGCAAAGTGCTTTTGATGCGCTCATCTGCTGTTTCAATACGTTCGCCTGTATGAGCTCCAATTTCAGGGTAATACCCACTTCCTGCAATTCACCTGCAATGAAGTTGGCAATATCTTCGTAGTTGTTGGGCACTTGTATCGTAATTGGTTTTAAGCCTTTGCCATATGGATGGCCTGCTTGTGCAAGCAGTTGCAATGCCTTGGCAGGATCGTAGTTGTAGCCATAGTTGGCAGTTGCATCATATCCCGGCATACCTGCCGGTATAAAGCCTTGAATCGCGGGTATGCCCATGCCATTCTTGAAATAGGTAACGATCTTGCGGCGGTCAATTGCATAATTGATGGCACGGCGCACGAGTGGGTCTGCGGTCGGCTCGCCCTTTAATAAGGGGTTCGTAGTATCCGTAAGGAAGCCGATGTATTCTGTATTGAGGTAGGTACTTTGGTGCATGGCAAATTTACCCTGGTATTCTTTTTTGAGGGTGCCGTCTTTGGCGAGTATCAGGTCTTTGGATGCACCCAGTACGCCATTGATAAAGTCCACCTTGCCTTGCAAGAATAGCTGGAATTCAGTGGCCTTGCTGTCTATGAAGGATACCTGTACGGCATCAAGATAGGGAAGCGCATTGCCCACGCTATCATGTTCCCAGTAGTGCGGGTTGCGGCGAAGGCCCAGGGCATTGTCCTCGTCCCAGTAGGTAAACTGAAAGGGCCCTGTGCCGCAGGGATGGTTGCGAAAGTCCTTGCCCCAACGGTCTGCCACCTCATGTGGTACTACATTGCAGTAAGGCATGCTCAATAGCTGTGGCAGTGGGCGAAAGGGCGTGCGCAGGCGCACCTGTAAGGTGGTATCGTCTAAGGCTACAAAAGGATGTGCTTCATTTACATGCCCGTTGAATATCCACGCACCCGTGGACGCAACTTTAGGGTCTATGATGCGGCCGAAGCTATACGCCACATCACTAGAGGTCATCCTCCTGCCTTTGCCTCCAGGGAACTGGGGATCGTCATGGAAGTACACATCGCTGCGCAGGTGAAAGGTATAGATGAGGCCATCTGTACTTACTTCCCAGCTTTTGGCAAGTGAAGGAACTGTATGGAGGTGTTCATCAGTTTCCACCAGCGTGTTGTAGACCATGTGGTCTATCCACATCATGTTCAGGTCCTTGGCATAAGCAGGGTCCATGGATTCGAGGTAGCCACTGGAGATATTGAGGTAGAATACCTTTTTGGAGCTATCGGTTGGAGTGTGGCAGGAGGCGAGGATAAGGAGTAAAAAACTGCAAGACAACCCCGACCCTAAAGGGAGGTGTTTCGTGAGTTTGGTTTTTAATAGCAGTTTCTTTAAAAGGGTCATTTATAAATTTAAAAACCTGCGGTTTTATGCAAAGTAAGAGATTGGTCGTTAATTTTGAGAAATTATGGGCGCAAAGCTTTCAGTAAACATAAATAAGATAGCCACGCTACGCAATAGCAGGGGTGGCAATAATCCCGATGTGGTGCAGGTGGCTATAGACTGCCAGCATTTTGGCGCCGATGGCATCACAGTACACCCACGGCCGGATGAACGGCACATCCGCTACCAGGATGTTTATGACCTGAAAAAGATCATCACTACTGAATTCAATATAGAAGGTAACCCACTGGAGGATAAATTCGTTCAACTGGTGCTGGATGTAAAACCGGAGCAGGTGACACTGGTGCCCGACGCACCCGGGCAGCTCACCAGCAACCACGGCTGGGATACCATAAAGGAACGCGACTATCTGCGGCAGATCATAGGCGTATTCAAAAAAGCAGGTATACGGGTATCTATATTTGTGGATCCTGTGGAGCAGATGGTGGCAGGGGCTGCGGATACAGGTACCGACAGGGTGGAATTATATACAGAGGATTACGCGAGGAATTTTCATAAAAACAAAGAACAGGCCATAGCGGCATACATAGTTGCTGCAAATGTTGCTAACCAATATAAACTGGGCATCAATGCGGGGCACGACCTGGACAGGGACAACCTGGCTTACTTCAGCGGATCTATTCCCACCCTGCTCGAGGTGTCTATAGGCCACGCTTTGGTATCGGATGCACTTTATTACGGTCTGGAGAATGTGATACAACTTTATAAAAGAGCGTTGAAATAATATTAAAAAGAATCACCCTGTCAAATACTATTTGTAACTTGCTTAAAAATACAGGGTTATGCGTATAAAAAGTACATGCTTGGTATTATTGATGGGGTGCGTAGCTACGGCCAATGCGCAGCGCTACTTTGGTGTAGCCACCAGCGATTACAACACCATCAATGGCCTGTACCTGAACCCGGCTAATATAGCAGGGTGCAAGGAGAAGGTAACCGTAAACCTGATCTCGGTGAGTGTAACAGCGGATAACAGCCTGGGTACATTTGCCAAACTGAGCGATCTGGGCAGCACCAGTACCAACGCGTTCACTAATTCTGGTTCCAAAACCTTCAGTATGCTGATACCGGTGGCGGAAATAAGAGGGCCGGGCGTGCTGATAGGCCTCAATGACGACCACCAGATGAGCTTTGCCCTGACCACAAGGGTGCGGGTGATGAACCAGTTCAATAACTTCGATCAGTCGCTCTATTCCACAGTTTCTGACCCAAATCACAATGCCAATAGTTCGTATAACTTTCAGACGAGCAAATTTAACTGGACTGCAAATATATGGAGCGAGATAGGCCTGAGCTATGCGCTGGTGCCCTGGGAGAACGATAACAACCAGGTAAAAGCAGGCATTACGCTCCGCTACATTGGCGGCATAGACTACCTGGGCCTCAAGGGCAATAACCTGAACGTAAGCTATACGGCAAACAGTGATTCCTTTTACGCCTCCCATTCCGATCTTGAATTTGCCAGTAATGTGATCAGCGCGGATAACGCTTTCAGCAACGGGCTCAACTCGTCAAATGTACTCAGCTCGTTTTTTGGTGGTAATGCAGGCAGTGGTTTTGGGATGGATATAGGCGCTACCTATACTTATAAGATAAACGGGGATGACAAAGATGCCAATGCACACAAACTGAGGGCATCAGTAGCGGTAACAGATATAGGGCATGTTACGTATAAAGCGCAGAATAGCTTCACAGTAAATGTAGGCGGCAACGGATGGCTCACGGGGCAAGGACTTTCAGACCACATAAAGGATTATAATGATTTCAGGAATTATGTGGTGACACAGGGATTTACAGCAGACACAGGCGCCAAACAAACCAAGGTGTACCTGCCCACCGCTCTGGTTTTAGGTGCCGATTACCAGGTATACAATCATTTTTATGCCAATCTTACCTATATAGCCAACCTCGCTAACAGGCAAAATTTCGGGAACTCCTACTATAACCAGTTCACCTTGACCCGCGCTTTGATATGAAATTGCTGAGTGTGGCGCTGCCCATCACTTATAGCTCGCTTGCCGGTGATATGAAGGTCGGATTTGGCTTCCGTATAGGTGGTTTCTTTTTTGGCGGCGATGATATGATGGCGCTATTCAGCAGCAATCAGCATGGCTTTGGGGTATACTTTGGTGGCTGTGTGCCTATCTTCAAGAAGGAACCTAAGGCAGATAAAATATAATAACCTATATATTTAAGGTTTTTCGGCTTATAATATTAATTTAGTGGCTTATGTGGCTGGCTGTGCCTGCATTGCAGCCTCTAAAATTTTGTGAATGAAGAGTAGGTTATACTTAATAGTTGCTGTTTTGTTTTTTTCCGGCGCTGCATCAGCGCAGTACAATTTTGGTGTGTCTACCGGTAACTGGAGCGGCCTCAACGGATTGTATATGAACCCGGCTAGTATTGCCGACAGCAGGGAAAGGTTTGCAATAGATATAGTAGGCATAACAGCAGGGCTGGATAATAACCTGGGTACAATAGGCTCGGTGAATAGCCTCTTCAAAGCGATCAATAACGGGAATACCGATAACCTGATCAGGTATAACGGCAATAGTAAATTCAGCCTGATGGGGCCTTATGCACAGGTACATCTGCCGGGCCTTATGGTTAGCATTAATCACAAGCATAGCTTTGCCATTACCACGAGTATAAGGGGGATGAACCAGTTCAATAATTTTGACCAGTCATTGTATCGTACCATTAGCGATCCCACTTATCTGCCAAACGGCAACCTGGACCTTACTTCAAATAAATTCAACTACACAGCGCATATCTGGAGCGAAGCAGGACTGTCTTATGCAGGTGTGGTATGGGAGACTGACGAGCATGAAATAAAAGTAGGCGCTACGCTGCGCTACCTGGGTGGTATTGGTTACCTGGGCCTGAAGGGCAATAACCTGGATGCGCATTACAAAGGAGGATCAGACTCGCTGTATGTGACCAACACGGATGTGCAGTATGCGAGCAATGTGCTGAGTACGAAGAGTGCAGTATTGAATGGGGTTTCGGGCAATAATGTGCTCAGTGAATTTTTTGGCTCAAAGGATGGCCGCGGTGTGGGTGGAGATATAGGCGTGATCTACGATTATTCACCTGCCTGTTGCAGCGAATGTGCTAAAGCAAACAGGAAAGACCATTCTAAAAATAAATATCTGTTGCGCGTATCAGCATCTGTAATGGACATAGGGCATATCACTTACAAAAGCAGCAACAACTCAAATGCAGAAGTAACAGGTAATGGCAATATCAGTGGCCAGGATTTCAGCAACAATGTAAAGACATTTGATGACTTCAGGCATTATGCAGTGGCCCATGGATTTACCGCAGATACTGCACACGTAGATACAAAATTATACATGCCTACTACCTTGCGCATAGGCGCGGATTATCACGCCTGGAAGTGGATCTATGTGAATGCTACTTTTATAGGCAGCCTTGCCAACCGGCAGAACTTCGGAAATTCTTATTACAACCAGGTAACAGTAACGCCAAGGTTTGATACCCGAATCTTTAGTGCAGGATTGCCGGTTACTTATGATGTACTGAGCCAGAGGATGAAGGCAGGATTAGGGTTGCGCATCAGTGGCTTCTACATTGGCAGTGATGATATGCTGGCTTTTTTCTCTAACAACCAATCCGGCCTGAATTTTTATGCTGGCGGTTTTGTGGCTATCAATAAAAAGAAACCAAAGAATGTAGATTCTTCAGACCTGGCCCCTGAGCCGGATATGGAACATGGCGGATCGGTAGATACGCTTGGCGGCTCTGCCAGTAATTTGATGATGAAACGTCATTTGCCAACACCGGCACAGCCAGCCGGTAAAAATGCTGATGTGATAACCTCCCAAGGATTAAATGACGAACAACAAGTGTATTTGAAGAAAGAAGAAATGTAGTTAGGCATCCAGCCTTTCAGAGGATCATCAGAAGAAAATGATCTTTACCGCCCCAACCAAAATGGTAAGCAGTATGCAAGCTACTAATATGTAAGTGCTTGCGTCAAAGTCGTTATCGGGGTTTTTTGTGAACCTGATCTTCATCGCTACAAAAATAATGAGTTTCTATTGAAATCAACAAATTATACCAATTAGACATTAAAAGACGGCAAAGTAATTTTCAAGGTAATAGTCATAGGATGTTATAGATTTTATGGTTTCACTTTTCAGATCAACAATAATTTGCGATAAGCGCAGGGAAAGATCGTCGAGTGTTTTGAAAA
>CAIRES010000029.1 GCA_903877645.1 uncultured Bacteroidota bacterium
AGAAATTATACAGCGCAGTGTTGCTATAGGTGGTAAAGTCTATTACTGTTTTGCTGCAATGTGCGCAGAAACGGCCAGCGCCAAACGGCGTCATCTCCTCCCAGCTTTGTGAGCAGGGAATGGGGATGTTTATTTGTATTGAGCTGGGTTTACTCATTTTTTATTGTCTATACTAATATAGACGTAAAATCGCATAATGTCCTTGGGTAAATAAGAAATTAAAATTGCCCGGTGCTCAGCAACACTAATGTGCAGGCTTCCATCGCTTTGATGCCGTTTTTTTCGGCCAGGGCTTCGAGTTCTTCATTTTCGGCGCCGGGGTTGAAGATGATGCGCCTGGGCTTCAGCGCTAGTATGTAGTCGTAGTATGGTTGCTGGTGCAGTGGGTTCAGGTATAGTGTTACCGTATCCACTTCTTCAGATGGCACTTGAGCGGTTTGTATCTCTACATCATTCACTTTGCCTGCTTTTTTGCCTATGGCTATTACTTCGTGGTTGTGGTCGCGTAGCTTGTTTACGGCCAGGTAGCTATAGCGGGTGGGGGTTTCGGATGCGCCTAATACCAGTGTTTTGTTTTTCATGGATGTGTTATTTTATCTTTCGCTATACAAAATTAACCCATTTTTGCCTGTGCCGCGGCTGAAATGCTGCCGTTATGATTATCTTTAACTTTCATTTGCAGTAAAGAGTATAAATACATTGCCAACACCCGCTATTGGTCGATCCCGCTCGGTATATGCACGCTTCATTAAGCCATTAATGGAACTGGTGATCGCATTGGTGGCTTTTGTGGTGTTATTTCCTGTTTTTGTGGTAGTAGTGGTATTATTGATCATAGCTAATGCCGGGAAACCATTCTTTTTACAGCGCAGGCCGGGTAAAAATGGAGAGATATTCAAGGTTATTAAGTTCAAGACCATGAACGACAGGAAGGGTAAAGATGGCGAATTGCTGCCCGATGCAGAGCGCCTTACCGCTACAGGCCGGTTTGTACGCAAAACATCGCTGGATGAGATACCTCAGCTATTGAATGTGATCAAGGGGGATATGGCACTGGTGGGTCCCCGGCCATTGCTGGAAGAATACCTGCCGCTGTATAGCGAAGAGCAGATGCATAGGCATGATGTGCGGCCCGGCATTACCGGGTGGGCGCAGGTGAACGGGCGCAATGCGATAAGCTGGCAGCAAAAATTTGCATACGATGTGTGGTATGTAAATAATATTAGTTTTGCATTGGACATCCGCATATTGTTGCTCACTGTACGGAATGTGCTGCGGAGTGAGGGTATCAGTTCGGAGACGTCTGCAACAATGGAGAAGTTTAGAGGTAATCAATAATTAGAGTATTTATGATCGTTTACGGAGCCAGCGGACATGGAAAGGTGATCATCGAGATACTGGAAAGTATGGGCGAGTCGGCTATTACTGTATGGGATGATGCGGATAAGGCCCCGATATGCGGCTATGAGGTGCGGAAGCCCGAAGCAAGGGTGGCAGATAAAATGATCATTGCCATAGGCGTTAATGAAACAAGGAAGCTAGTGGCTGAGCGCGTAGCTGATATGGTGCATTTTGCGGTTGCGGTACATGCGTTTAGTCATATTTCTAAAAGGGCAACAATAGCTGTGGGTACTGCTGTAATGGCAGGCGTAACAGTGAATGTAGATGCACAGGTAGGCAGGCATTGCATACTCAATACTTCTTCATCAATAGATCATGACTGTGTGCTGGGTGATTATGTGCACATATCTCCCAATGCCACGCTTTGCGGCGATGTGCAGGTAGGTGAGGGTACGCATGTAGGCGCGGGCGCTACGGTGATACAGGGCATCAGGATAGGCAAATGGTGTACAATAGGAGCAGGCGCAGTCGTGATCAGTGATATACCCGACTATGCTACCGCTGTGGGTAACCCTGCAAAAGTTATTAAAGTAAAAACCGCTGAATGAAAGAAAAGATATGGCTGTCGTCGCCGCACATGGGTGGTACAGAGCAGCAGTATGTGAAAGAGGCATTTGATACGAACTGGATAGCGCCGCTCGGCCCTAATGTGAACGGCTTTGAGCAGGACCTGGAATTGTTTTTGGGCGATGATGTACATGTGGCGGCTTTAAGCTCAGGCACGGCCGGGCTGCATTTGGGACTTGTGTTGCTCGGTGTTAAAGCCGGCGATGAGGTTATTTGCCAGAGCATGACGTTCTCTGCTACAGCTAACCCTATTACTTATGTAGGGGCTGTACCGGTGTTTGTGGATAGTGAGGCAGATACGTGGAATATGAGTCCGCAACTGCTGGAGGCAGCGATAAAGGACCGTATAGAAAAAGGCAAAAAGCCAAAGGCTATCATACCCGTGCATTTGTATGGTATGCCTGCAAAGATGGATGAGCTCATTGCTATAGCCCAGCTATATGATATACCCGTGCTGGAAGATGCGGCGGAAGCGCTAGGGTCTTCTATAAGGGGAAAGAAATGCGGCACTTTTGGGGATATTGGTGTTTTGTCGTTTAACGGCAATAAGATCATTACTACATCGGGCGGTGGTGCTTTGGTGTCTAAGAGTGCAACTGTGGCCAATGATGCCCGTTTCCTGGCCACACAGGCCAGGGATGCAGCGCCGCACTACCAACATTCGCAGATAGGCTACAACTACCGCATGAGCAATCTTTGTGCAGGTGTGGGACGCGGACAGATGGAAGTGCTAGCTAAGAGGGTGGAACAGAGAAGAAGTGTATATGTGCAGTACGAGCAATATTTTGGCGATAAAAAAGGAATAACGCTGTTGCAAGAACCTGCAGGCTATTTCAGTAACAGGTGGTTGTCAACTATATTGATCGATCATACTGTGGCAGGAGTATCAAGAGAAGAACTGAGGGTGGCGCTGGAGCAGGAGAATATAGAATCGCGCCCGCTGTGGAAGCCCATGCATATGCAGCCAGTGTTTGATGGGTGCGCGTTTTATGGTGATGGAACTGCGGAGCGGTTGTTTGCTGATGGATTGTGCCTGCCATCAGGGTCTAATCTGACTGAAGCAGATATGGCGCGGATATTAGCAGCTATTGAAAAAGTGATCAGCAAATAAATTCGTAGCATATACATGAGTGAACTCGCAGGCAATAAGCAGGAACGTTTCCATTTTTTAGATGGGCTACGGGGTATTGCTGCGCTGATGATCTTCTTTCATCATGCTTTTACTGCCAATATTTTTCATTACCTGGAGCGAAAGGGTCTGCCCGGTGCAGGATATTATTTTCAGCACTTTACCCAGTCGGGCGTTGATCTTTTTTTTGTGCTGAGTGGGGTAGTGCTGCTCCGGCCATATATCAGGCGGCAGCGGGCGTTCAATGTGGGTGAATATTTCAAGCGCAGGGTGAAACGAATATATCCGCCGTATTTCTTTGCGTTATTGTTTGCAGCATTTGTGGTGTGGGAGAACAACACCTTCCCTACCTGGTATAATGTGAGCGGTATGCGTACACAATTCTCCTGGCTGGAGACATTTAAAGAAGCTTTTATTGTCAATTACGACGGGGTTTATTACAACCTTGCCTGGTGGAGCCTGGGCATAGAGGTGGTGTTCTACCTGATAGCGCCGCTGGTGATCTTTGTGTTTCCTAAGAAGTATAATATCAGTGATTTTAAAATGGCAGGAGCTATTATTGCGACCGTTGTATTAGCCACGTGGCTGCAATTCTTTTTCACCAATCACTTCGATTCTATTTATTCACTCACTTATGATATTGCTTCAGTAAGTAAGTTTGTTGAATATCCGTTGTGCTTCCTCATGGGGGTGTTTTTAGCTGCAAAAGACTTCAATATCAGGCATGGGATATGGTTTATCGTTTGCGGGTTGCTATTGCTCGGGTGTGGGTGGTATCATGTGTCATACATGGAACAGGAGCCACACTATTACCCCATATTGCATTCGGGATATGGCCTGATCTATGCCGGCATTATTGTACTGGCTTTTAATGCTCAGTCGTTCAAGATGTTTTTGAGCAAGCCACTGATGATATGGCTGGGCGAGCGGTCCTATTCATTATTCCTCATTCACTTCTCGGTTTTCTATCTTACAGATAATCTTGTGTCGCAATTTGTTGACGGGCGAAGTATTGTCTATGGAATATTGACGAGGCTCATTGGTATTCCGCTTGCCTTCTTTGCATCATTGTTGTTGTTCTGGTTTGTTGAGAAAAAACAGGCGAGCGGATTGGTGACGTCAAATGCTTTTTGGCCGTGGCAGATCAGGTAATTGGTTAAAGGGTTAAAGAAGTTGATTGGTTGACGTATTTTTGGGCAATATTTAATGATATAATATTTATTTAAAAAGCATGGAACAAAACTGGCAGCAGGCGATCGAGGAAGCCTATGGTAACAGGGAATTACTGAAAGACGAAAAATATACAACTGCCATCAGGGCGGTGATAGAAGAAGTGGATAAGGGCAGGCTGCGTGTAGCCCGGCCTACAGATACGGGCTGGGAAGTGCAGGAATGGGTGAAGAAGGCCATCCTGCTGTATTTCGGTACCCAGCAAATGCAAACGTGGGAAGTGGCTCCGTTCGAGTTTTATGATAAGATGCTGCTGAAGAAAGATTATGCATCGCTGGGTGTGCGTGCAGTGCCACATGCTGTGGCCCGTTATGGCGCATTTCTGGACCGCAATGTGGTGCTGATGCCGTCTTATGTGAACATTGGCGCGTATGTGGGCGAAGGCACTATGGTGGATACGTGGGCTACGGTAGGCTCTTGTGCGCAAATAGGCAAGGGTGTGCACCTGAGCGGTGGCGTGGGTATTGGTGGCGTATTAGAGCCACTGCAAGCCTCTCCGGTGATCATAGAGGATGGTTGTTTTATAGGATCAAGGTGTATAGTGGTGGAAGGCGTAATAGTAGAAAAAGAAGCCGTGCTGGGCGCTAATGTGGTGCTCACGCAATCTACCAAGATCATAGATGTGAGCAAGCCTGAACCCGTTATATACAAAGGCCGTGTACCTGCCCGCAGCGTAGTGATACCGGGTAGCTATACCAAGAGCTTTCCGGCGGGAGATTACCAGGTGAGCTGTGCGCTGATCATTGGTGAACGCAAGCCATCTACTGACCTTAAAACGAGCCTGAATGACGCTTTGAGGGAATTTAATGTATCGGTATAATCAATGGCTGATATGGCACACTTGTTGCTGAATATAGATATGGCGTTTTTCGACCGTGAGTTCATGGGCGAGAAGGTGAGCGCCTATTTTTGGTGCGTGGGTATTATATTAGCCACATTACTGCTAAAAAGGCCCGTGGCCGGATTGTTAACGCGCATCAGCACCCGTCTTACTGCCAGGTTTAGCTACATGCGGCATAAGGGCAAGATACGGGACATGCTCTTTAAGCCGATAGAGCGGTTGCTACAGGTGATCCTTTATTATGTGGCCATACACCAGTTGGATAATTTCCTGGATCACTTTTCGATGCAGCATTTCATTGGGAGCAAAGAGCGGCTCAATATCAAGCTGGGTGATGTGCTGGATCATGTATTTCTTTTCCTGTTCATCATTTTTCTGACACAGGTGATCGCCAGTTTTGTGGATTTTATCTACTACCTGCGGATGGGCAAGGCCCAGATTGAGAAAAATCAATCGCGTATTCAGTTGTTGCCGTTGGTAAAGGAGATGGCTAAGCTGTTGTTGTGGGCTATTAGTGCATTCTGGATAATGGGCAGTGTGTTTCATGTCAATATCCCTGCTCTGATCACCGGCCTGGGCATAGGTGGGGTGGCTATAGCCCTTGCAGGTAAAGAAACAGTGGAGAATTTCTTTGCGGCCTTCACCATACTTTCTGATAAGCCTTTTCAGACGGGCGATAGCATAAAACTGGGCGATGTAGAGGGTGTGGTAGAACGGATCGGATTTCGCAGTACACGTTTGCGCAACCTGGATGGCTCGGCATACATAGTGCCCAACCAGAACCTGGTGAGCCAGAACCTCGTGAACCTTTCTATGCGGGACAACAGGGTGATGAAAGTAGCAGTGAATATCAGGTATGGCATCACTCATGATGCCTTACAGGAATTAATAGCGGAGGTGAAGAAGAATATACTGGAGATAGAGTCTGTAAAGGCCCCTGTGGAAGTGACTATTGAGACATTAGACAAAGAAACTTTCCAACTGGTGGTATCATACAATTTGCCGCATCCGCTGCCCGAAGGAAAGAATCTTACGGCGCTACGAAGGGAGGTGAATATGAAGGTGTTTGAGGTGATATCAGGCAAGGCGGTGCTGGGTACTCCGATTGGGACGAGTTGAAGGATTAATAGTTCGGGGTTGTTATGCCTTAAAATGTAATATTTCGCTTTCCATCGATTTTAACTATCCCCTTATAAGCTCTATTCCATAAGTTGCCGTAACTTTACACAAATAAAACAGATAAAATCAGATGTATCCAGAACAGATAGTGGCGCCGATGAAGGCTGAGCTTACGAACCATGGCTTCCAGGAATTACTGACACCGGCCGATGTGGACAATGCGATACCACAGTCAGGGACAACATTGTTGTTCATCAATAGTGTGTGTGGCTGCTCAGCAGGTACTGCCCGTCCGGGTGTGATTATGGCGATCAATAACACAGAGAAAAAACCAAGCAGGCTCACTACCAGCTTTGCAGGCTTTGATGTAGATGCGGTGAGGCAGGCGCGCAGTTATTTGCTGCCTTATCCTCCGTCTTCTCCGGCCATTGCACTGCTTAAGGACGGTAAAGTGGTGCATATGATAGAACGCCACAACATAGAAGGAAGGCCAGCACAAATGATAGCAGCCAACCTGATACAAGCGTTTGAAACGTATTGCTAAACAAAATACGAACATGTATATATTTGAGAGGTAGCAGTTGCTGCCTCTTTTTTTATGCTTTCATTATTAGCATAAGCCGTTTTTTTTTGTTTTATTCGCATATAATTTTTGAATTTGGGCAACGGAAAGATCATTGTCATCACAGCCCCATCGGGCTCGGGTAAGACCACTTTGGTAAAGCGGTTGCTGGTTTCGTGTACGCACCTTGCATTTTCTATATCTGCATGTACACGTATGCCGAGGCCGGGAGAGGCGCATGCAAAAGACTATTATTTTTATGAGGAAGGCCAATTCAGGGAATTGATAGATAAAGGCGAATTCGTAGAGTGGGAGATGGTGTATACAGGTAAGTATTACGGCACTCTGAGATCGGAACTGGAGCGGATATGGAAAGACGGCAAGGTGCCATTGGTGGATATTGATGTAAAGGGCGCGCTGGCCATAAGGGATAAATATCCCGATGACTGTATCACTGTGTTCATTGAAGCCCCATCACTTGAGGTGCTGAGGCAGCGCTTGCAACTGCGAGGCACAGAAACGCCGCAAACGCTGGAAGAGCGAATAGATAAGGCGGCGCACGAGCTGGAATTCGCTCCGCAGTTTGATCGGATCATCATTAATGAGCACCTGGATAAGGCATCTGAAGAACTGATAGCGTTGGTGAATGAGTTTGCCGGATGTTAGTAACGTTGCCAGGAATTGTATAGTTTGTAAAAGTTATTTTTGTAGTACCTGATCAATATGTCTAAGAAGCAAAAGCGTAGTATCCCGGAGCAAAAACAACAGGAAGTGCCTGTTGCAGTTTCTCCTGTACAGCAAGAATCCAAGCCACTATCTATTTATGACTTTAAGGTGCAGGCCTGGATACTGGGCATACTGGCATTTGTATTTTATTTCAATAGCTTCTTCAATGAGTATGCGCATGACGATGGCATAGTGATCGTGAAAAATGAGTATGTGCAGGAAGGGCTTTCGGGGATACCATCTATACTCACCAAGGATGCGTACGATAGCTACTACAGGCAGCTTAATACGATCAACCAGTTGTCTGGTGGGCGTTACAGGCCGTTATCAATAGTTACGTTTGCGATAGAACAACAATTTTTCGGCACCATGCCCGAGGATAAAATGGACAGTATACTGAAGCAGAATATTGCGTATGGTGTGCGCGGGGAGCAGGAGAAAAGACTGATAAGGGATATGCATGTGCGGCATGTGTTCAATGTGCTGTGGTACATACTGTCTGTGGTGGTGCTGCTGTATTTTTTAAGGTACATCGTATTCAAAAGCTCGCCGATGATGGCGTTCATTGCTGCATTGCTTTTTACCATTCATCCGATACATACCGAGGTGGTGGCCAATGTGAAGAGCCGCGATGAGATCATGTCGCTGCTGTTTATGTGCCTTACTTTTATTTTTGAATTCAAGTACAGGGAGAAGAATGACAAGCGTATGTTGTGGGCGGCGCTGGCCAGTTATTTCCTGGCGTTCCTCTCCAAAGAATATGCGATTACTATGGTGGTGTTGCTGCCGTTGTCATTGTATCTGTTTAATAATTTCTCCATTAAGAAAAGCGTGCTTGCCTTTATTCCGTATGCCGGCGTTATCGTCGTATACATGCTCATTCGCTTTCATGTGGTGGCGCCTATGGGCGAGAACTCTGATACCGAGGTGCTGAACAATCCATACGTGTTTGCATCTTATGCCGAGAAGCTCGCAACGGAAATAGCGACATCGCTCAACTACCTGAAATTACTGATATTTCCGCATCCGCTTTCGGCCGATTATTCTTACAATTCCATACCGTACAAAGATTTTGGTAACCCATTGGTATGGCTTTCACTAGTAGTTCATGTAGGTATGGCGCTTGCGTTTATTCCTTTGTTCAGAAAGCGAAATGTATTGGCTTTTGCCATTGCATTTTACCTGCTGCACCTGATGCTGGTGTGCAATATTTTCTTTGATATTGGTGCCACCATGGGCGAGCGCCTGATCTATCATTCATCGGTGGGTTTTGTAATTGCTGCGGCATATTTCATTTGGAAGGGCTTTGAACGTGTACAGCCTGCTGCTGTGATGCACAAGGCGCTGGCAGGGTTTCTTGCGGTCATTGTCTTGTTGTCGGGCTATAAGACCATTGCGCGTAATGCAGACTGGAAGAATGACAGTGAGCTATTCAGGGCAGATCTGAAAACGGTACCCAATAGTGTGCTGGTATGCGCCAATGTGGCTGCTGCGGATATTACAGAGGCGGATCTTGCAAAAACCCCGGCTAAACGAACCGAGTTTCTGCGGGATGCCATTAAACTCCTTGATCACGCATTGTCTATACACCATACCATGGTAGCATCTTTTATGAACAGGGGCATCGCTTATTACAAACTGGGTATAATGGATAGCGCGAAGATCAACCTGGATAGCGCGAAATTCTTATACCCCAACTATCCTACGCTGCCCGGTATCTATAAACTGATAGGCGATGACTATATGAAAAAAGGGTGGAACGAATACGGAAGGGTAGGCAACTATCCCGGTGCTATAAGGGAATTTATTAAGGGGATCACTATTGATTCAACGAATGCTGATCTGTGGTACAATCTGGGTGGTGCGTATTACTCCAGTGGCCAATTAAATGAAGCCATCAGCGCGTGGCAAACAACGCTGAAGATACAGCCTGGTTATGTAAAGGCGCAACAAGGATTGCAGGTGGCTTTGCGCAACAGGCAACTGATGAGCCAGGGTGTGCAAGCTCCGCCGCCGACGAAACATCATTAAAACTAAAAATCCCCGCAACGATCACTGTGCGACAGCACCTCAGGGGAATTTTTTTGTGTAGCTTGCCGCTACGGTAATATGTATTTCAATTTCCGTGCCAAACGGGAAGGCTATTCAACTGAAAATAGTTAAAAGTAGCTGCTATCAGGCGTTTTATTGCTTTTGTATGACTTATTCGTCTGTTTCTAATTGAGCATCTGCTATTTCCCTGGCAGTATCCTCAATATCGGGCGGGTTTTGCTGCATGCTTTCTGAATTCCATTCCACAATAAAATTGTTGCGGCCGGTGCCGATAAGTATGGCAAGGAATCTTTGCTGTATCAGTTCCAACATTGCCAGGAAGGTAAAGATGGCATGTATCCTGCCTGTGCAGGTGGCAAAAAGCAATTCGAACGGAACGCGTTTTTGTTCTTTCAAGTGGTCTATCAGAAACACACGCTGCCCCTCCAGGCTATAGTTGTACTTCACCACCACGTGCTGTGGTTTAAAGTTTCGTTCGGTGAATTTTTTAATGACCTTTTCGTAAGCCTGTAAAAGCTTGTACATGGTCACGGTCTGGATCTCGGTGCCTTCGGAATATGAGTCGCCAAGATTGTGCATTTCATTAACAATGTTGCCACGCTTTTGCTGCATCAGGCGGTCGGCTTCCATTACGGCCATCACTTCTGATGCTTCTTTAAAACGTTTGTACTCCATGATCTTGTCTACCAGCTCCTGGCGCGGATCTATTTCATTTCCCTGTGCATCTACCTCGCGGCGAGGCAGTAACATACGCGCCTTAATGCGCATGAGTGTAGAAACAAAAAGTATGAACTCACTGGCCAGTTCTATATTCAGCGACTCCATAGAATGAACATAGCTGAGGAACTCATTGGTGATTCGTGCAATGGGGATGTTATAAATATCCAGTTCATCCCGCTCGATAAAGAACAGAAGGAGATCGAATGGCCCTTCGAACTGAGGTAATTTTATCTGGTAGGAGACGGACATTTATTATTCAATTAGCTGATTGATAAATTAGCTGATTTGCTAATCCCCCTAGCTTTGGGGCTAAGGGGATGTCAAAAATAGCTTTTATACAGTAATTTCTAAATTAAAATTTTTAGGCGAGGCCGAAGGTGAATATTTCGTTTATCTGTATCCAGCCAAGGTTTTCGCCGGGTTGGTTTTTATCCATGATGGTATTAGTGGTTTTGTCGAGGTACGTTTTGCTATAGGGCTGGTTATTATCGTAGCCTACAGTGAGGCCGAGTGTAAGGCTAAGGTTTTTGTAGGCTTTCCATACAAAGAGGTTATCCCAATACACCTGTATATTGCCGGGGTTGTCTTTCTTCACAATATTGCCTGATGCATCGGTTGTGTTTTTTGCGAGGTAGTTGCTGTACAGGTCGAGGCGGGTGGTGAATACCACACTTTTGCTGACATTCTTTTTATACCTGCCGGAGAAGTAAGCGCCAAACTGGAACTTAGAAGTTTTGCCGGAGTCTATTCCGAAATTACCTGCTGCGCTCAGCGATGTATAACGGCTGCTGGCCAGTATCTCGCGTGCTGCAGCCGGAGAGAGGAACAGGTCCAGGTCTTCGCCTCTGCGGTAAGACATACCTGCTGCCAGCGTGAGGTACAGCGGCGACATGAAATCAGATGTTGGATTCTTTTGCCAATCAGGTATAGAATAATCATAGCCCTGTGTGAATTGGGATTTCAGGTTGAAAAGGCCGGATAAAAAGAAGTTTTTTGAGTTCTTTACCTGTGTACCGTAGTTGGAGGTAAAGTCGATCCTGTCGTCTGTTTTGCGGGGTACAAAGCTATTGGAATAAGCATAGTTGAGGCCATAAGCCAGATCGAGGTTATTGGTCCAGATGTTATTGTTATGAAAGTGGGTAAGGTTGCCATGGAATACACCATTAATGCTCAGGGAGGCTACCTCGCCACCTGCTGCCCAGTTGTGCAGAAAGCCTTCATTGATACCGAAGGAGAAAATGCCGCTGTGTACCCAGCCTATGGTATCCTTATTAGTTGTTTCCAGAGATTTTTTTACGGCATCTGTTGCCGAACCTGTTTGGGCATGGGCGTTGGCAAATAACAGGCATGAAAAGACGGATAGAAAAAATTGCTTCATTGTATGTGTGTGTTTGTTAGAGAAAAAGTGGGCAAAGATAAACGGATTTTCAGAAAAGCTACTTCGGACGGTATTTTGCTTCATCCAGGAATTTTCCCGGGTCAGTATGCTGATCCAGTAGCTCAGCAAGCGTCATTTTCGGGTGCTGCTCCATGTAGGCCGAAACAATTTTGTATCCCAGCCAGGTGCCTATATTGCCGGGAGTAGTCTTTACGGGGGCGTCAGGCGCTTCCAGGCCTTTGGCATAGGGCCCGTCATTCACATACTGAGTGGTCAAGTGGGCATCTTTGCTGTAAATGAGGTCCTGGTGAATAAAGAAATTGTACAGCAGGTTTTCATTGCTGCGGCACCAGTCTACCTGTATCTGCTTGAAGCCGAATAACACAGAGTCCGGTGTGCCGGGAAGCACCTTGTGGAGGAAGTATTGTTCTTTGCCCCGCTGTATCATCAGGTCCAGCAGGGTTTTGTCGTCGGGGCTGAAGGGATGTATGAATTCATAGACCGTGTGGAACAAAGAAACAGGCAAATAATTTTTCCGGAAGTGGCCATCCATATAATCCGGCACACCGATAGAGCGGTAGTACGGGAATTGCGGCCCCAGGAACATATCCAGCCCTATGCAAAAAGTATTTCTATCCACAGGGAAAGTAGCCCACTTGCTCAGGCCCATATTCAGGTAGATGATGCGTGGGGGCGTGTATGCGGGCAGGTAATACTTCATGTAGCGAAAGCCCTCTGTAAGCTGCTTGTTGGTCTCTGTAATATCAGGGAATACGCTTTTGATCGTATCCTCCAGGTTCACGAAATCCTTGTACGTAAGGTCTGTACGCAATTCTTTACGGATGCCCGCTGTAGTGTCTGAAAAATGGCCGTGTATGTTGTATTCGCGCACTGTATCGAGGTAGTAGTTCAGGAAGTCGGGGTACTTAGCCAATAATTTTTGCAGTCCTTCTGCCACATGGTTGGTATCGATCGCGTATAGGTCAAGATCAAAGCGGTAAGTTTTCAGATCTACCTTAATGTTGGAAACATCAGGTGCGCTGTCGTTTTTGCAACCGGTGGTTAAAACCACTGCTAAAATGAAAAGGCTGATTAACCTTGCCGGTAGAGATGTGTACTTTGCTGTGTGTGTGGCCATTTGGTACGAATGAGCGGCAAAAATAGCCAAAATAGAGTGGAAACATTTGTTGGGCTTGCTGCGCATGTGTCGGACCCGAAAAAGTCAAAAAATATATGTTTAAAAAGGATAATTGTAGCGCTATATGCCTGATTTTGTATTATAGCGTAAAAAATATGTCACATCCCGGGCTGAAATGGATAAAAAAAAGCAATAATCCTATGAATTTACAATCCAAAAATCTATCTTAGTCCCAAAATTGTATGGTTATGTTAAAACCGTTGCGGAAACCCGTGACTGTTTTGCAGTCTTTTACATTTTTTTAAACGATAAAAAACAGGTTTCAAATTTATATTCTAAAGCACAGATTATGAGAATAGGAAAACTTTACACTTCACTGTTTACTGCCTTGAAAACTGCTAAGAGCGCAGCCTTTGTGCGAACGGTGCTATTAGCCGGTGTGTTGTTGTGTGGCGTGCAGGTTAGTGCGCAGACTTATTGTACACCGGGAGCAAGTGTTGGGTGTTCACAATTCGATCAGTATGCTGCTTTTTCTACAAGTGGTGGCCTTACGAATATTAATCATACTCCGGGGACAACTTGTGAAGGCGATGGCGCGGGCAATGCATCCTTCTCGGGCGTTGGGTTATCCGCTTCTGCTTCATTAGGAACGACGATGGGGTTCTCCGTTACCAATAATAGCACTTGGGAAGAGCATTACGCTATTTGGATAGATTTTAATCATGATTTTGTATTTCAATCTAGCGAAGCTGTACTTAATACCGGTGGTAGTACTGTGGGAGTTGGTGCGACTACAACAGGATCATTTACGGTACCTATTGGTGCTACTGTTGGAACAACAACTCTTCGGATAAGATGTACATTTCTTAATAATGCTGGTGATCCATGTGCGGTATACAGTCCTGAAGCTGGGATTAGCTTTGATTTTCCATTTACGGTGACAGGCATTTTATATGATAACGGTTCTTCTCAAACTTTATCTCAGTGCGAAAATCTTGGAGCAACATCTATCAATTCTAAGTTAACGGCAAGTGGCGGTACAGGTACAGATACATGGTCTGTTGTTACTTCTCCTACTCATGGTACACTGGGTGGTTTACCGACTACAGCTGCTGCCGGTACAAGCGTTTCGCCAACGGGTGTCACTTACACATCTAATTCGAACTACGTAGGTACTGATGTATTCGTTATACAAGTACAGGAAAGTGGGGGTTCTATAACTGCCCTGACAACCGTGAACGTTACTGTTACCGGTCCTGATGTGAGCAGTTTTACCCTTTCTGATCCTGCATTTTCTTGTAAGGGGTCAGGTATTACAGGTACGGTCACTTCAACAACTTTAGTGCCGGGTACTTATACTATTACTTATGCTACTTCAGGTGCCAACTCTGTTTCCGGCACGGCATCGCTGGTAATGGTGAGCGGCAGCCCTAACACAGGTACATTTGTTACCGGCAATATGACTAATACCGGCAGTACTACGTTGGCTGTAAGTTCTATAACAGATGGTAGCTGTGTAGCAAGTTTGTCTAGCAGCACAACGACCACTGTTACTACACCGCCAACGGCTTATGGTGTGAGTATCGGCAACTTAGGGCACTATTGCTCGGGTGGTACGGGTGTACCGATCGGCATGGCTTTCTCGGATATCGGCATCAATTACCAATTATTCCTGAGTGGTACTGCGGAGAGTTCTCCGACAGCAGGGCTGGCTAGTTCGTTCTCTGACTTTGCAGCAGGCCCTTATACCACTGCAGGCACCTATAATGTGGTAGCAACAAATGCTACTACGGGTTGTACCAGCGCAATGAGCAATACTGTAACAGTAGTGATAGACCCACTACCTACACAGGAGCCATTGATCGTAAGCAACAGCGGCCACTATTGTGCCGGAGGTTCTGGTGTAACAGTAAGTGTTAACCCAACAGTTAGCGGTACTACATATCAATTATATAAGGGAGCCAGTACTGTAGGTTCTTCAGTCAGCGGCACAGGCAGTGGTGTAGTGTTAGGTACAGGTATTACTCCGGTTGGCGTATATTCTGTCGTTGCTACTACTACCGCTACCGGTTGTACCAGCAGCGGAGCAAACTCTATAACAGTAACTACTGATCCGTTGCCTGTAGCACAAACAGTAACCGCTACCGGTAGTGTAGCAGGTACAGGGCACTATTGTGCAGGCGGATCTGGCGTTGTCATCAGCGTAAGCACTACCCAGGTAGGCATCAGCTACCAGTTGGTACTTGTAGGAACAGGAAACATAGGTACCGCCATAGCAGGTACCGGTAGTGCTATCAGCTATCCTGCTCAAACAACTGCAGGTACCTATAATGTAGTAGGTACTAATACTACTACTACCTGTACCAATAATATGAGCAATACGGAGACGATCGTTATTGATGCGCTGCCTGCTGCTATTACGGGTACACCTGTGGTGTGCGTGAACCAAAACGTAACATTGGGTGATGTGACCGCAGGTGGCATCTGGACCAGCAACAATACATTGGTAGCTACCGTAGGTTCTGGTTCAGGCATTGTTACCGGTGTTTCAGGTAGCTTTCCAACCATTACATTTACAGTTATTTCTTCCGGTTGTTACGTTACTCAGCCGGTCACAGTTAACCCTTTGCCTTCGGCAATTACAGGCCCGACATCAGTATGTGTAGGCCTTACAACGGCAACTGCACTTGGTTCTACTCCGTCAGGCGGCGTTTGGAGTAGCAGCAATACGGCCATCGGTACGATTGGATCGACATCAGGGTTTGCATACGGTGTTGCTGCCGGTGCTATTATTATTACTTACACAAATACAGCGACTACCTGCTATATTACAGGTCCGTTTACAGTTAATCCGAATCCTGCTTCTATTACCGGTGTTACTAGTGTTTGCGTAGGTTCTTCTACTTCATTGAATGATGGTACCAGCGGCGGTTCATGGACCAGCGGGAATACTTTCCAGGCTACTGTAGTTGGGTCAGGTGGCTCAGGCGCAGTAACAGGCGTATCGGGACCATCTACTCCTATTATATCTTATACACTACCTACGGGTTGCTACGCAGTAGTACCTGTTACAGTAAATCCTCTACCTCCGGCTATCACGAGCACATCAGGCTTCTTGTATACATGTAATGGGACAAGCATCACCTTAAATGATGGCAGTGGTCCCGGTACATGGGTAAGCGGCAATACAGGTGTGGCAACTATCGGAGCATCTTCAGGTGTAGTAACCACGGTAGCACCCGGTAATTCTACTATAACTTATTCTGTAACATCTACAGGGTGTTCTACTTCTTCGGTACTTACAGTTAATGCGCTACCATCTGCAATATCAGGTACAGCAGCAGTCTGCGTTGGTCAAAACACTACTCTTACAGATGGTGGCGGTGGCACATGGGCCAGCAGTGATATTACTACTGCTACCGTAGGTTCTGCTACCGGTATCGTACACGGCGTGGCAGCAGGAACTGTTACTATAATATATACATTGCCTTCAGGTTGCAGTACTAATATTACGGTTACTGTAAATGGCTTACCTGCAACACCGGGCGGCGCTAATAACGTATGCGTATCTTCTACAGCAACAATAACTGATGTGACCGGCGGCGGTACATGGAGCAGCAGCAATACTGCGCTCGCTACAGTTAACTCTACTTCAGGATTGGTGAGCGGTATTGCTCAGGGCTATCCTAATATTACTTATACTATTACAGCAACGGGCTGCTATAGTACAGGTGCATTTACCGTTAATCCTTTACCTACTACTATCACAGGTACATTGTCTGTGTGCGTAGCTTCAACAACTTTACTTGCATCATCACCAGGCGGTGGTACATGGACCAGCAGTGATGCAACCAAAGCAACTGTAGGTTCTACAACAGGCCTTGTAACAGGCGTTGCTTTTGGCAATCCTACTATTGTTTATAC
>CAIRES010000030.1 GCA_903877645.1 uncultured Bacteroidota bacterium
CAGCTTTCTGCCCGCCTCATGCTCCTTGAGCGCCTTGACAATTTGTGTCTCCGTAAATCTTGTGCTTTTCATATTTGGCAATTTAAAATTACTAACTGTTCGTCTAATTTTAAACTGTCCGGTTTTTAGGGGTACTTACACTTAGACGCGACAAAACTCGTAGATATTTTTTACATAAAGAATTCAATTATGGCTGACAATTCTATTTCTAATTATTTTTCAATTAGTAGTGCAACCAAAGAAAAAATAAAAGATTTTGTTTACATAAATAATCAGAACATATCTACGCCAGATATGGCTTTCAGCGGATTTTGACGGTAAGAGGAAATTGCAAAAAACCATTTATCCACGAGGGCTTATAGTGGACATCAAAAACAGGGCATATCTAACTGATAATTGCAACTACTTTTTGCAGTTAATTAACTCAATATCAATCAATTATAGTTTAAATAAAGAAGGGAACTTCCAACATTTTGTTGAAAATTCCCTTTCAGTAGCGAGGAGGAGACTTGAACTCCCGACCTCAGGGTTATGAATCCTGTGCTCTAACCACCTGAGCTACCTCGCCGTTTTTCGGTGTGCAAAGGTAACTGTAAAAAAGCAGATTTCCATACATAGCCACCCTCTTTTTCAAAGTGTTTTTCGATTATTCCATCAACGCATAACTTACATGTACATACACCCATATAGCTAAAACCTATAGTGCCATAACATATCCTTATAACGAAATTCATTGCCGGTATTGGAAACCGCATTACCTTTACTAACGCTGTTAGGAAAAAATACAGCAAAATATGGGCATCGTTGAGCGTAAGGAAAGACAGAGGAAGGAAGTGAGGGATAGCATCCTGCATGCAGCCTGGCAGATCGTGCATGACGACGGTTGGCAAACCCTGTCTATTCGCAAAATAGCTGACGCCATAGAATATAGTGTTCCGGTAGTATATGATCATTTCGAGAACAAAGAGGCCATATTATCAGAATTCAACAGGCAAGGCTTTAAATTGCTCGGCGACCGGCTGAAGGAGGCGAAGGACAAACACCCAAAGGCGGCCATACAATTAGAGGCCATCGCCATCGCTTACTGGGACTTTGCTTTTGGCAACAAAGAATATTACCAACTGATGTATGGCCTGGGCATGCCTACCTGCGAGAGCCTGAACTCGGTACCTGAACTCAGTGCATTTATCGGCGTCATCTACAGCACCATTGAAGAGTTGATCAAAGAGGGCAATAATAAAACCGCTGAACCGTGGCTGAAGGTACATTCCTTTTGGTCTATGATACACGGACTGGTATCTATCAACCTTTTGTCTACACAGCCGGCACATTTAGGATTAACGCCCGATGAATTCAATAAAACGATCTTAAAAGATTTTACAAAGGGCTTTTTAAAAGGGCTTGCAGAATAAAGACCAAAAAATTTCATTCATAAAAACAACAACTAAAAAAGCAAAAAAACAACATGAAAAAAGTATCGATCGTATTCGCAGCATTAATGTTATCGGCAGCCGCTAACGCACAGTCTTGGTCTATCGACAAAGCACACTCAAGAGTCGGTTTTGAGATCACCCATCTTAAAATTAATGAAATAGACGGTGACTTCAAATCTTTTGAAGGCAAGATCACTTCCGGCAAAGCGGATTTTTCAGATGCCGTTATTGAATTTACAGCGGATGTGAATAGCATTAATACAGATGTAGAAGCAAGAGACAAACATTTAAAAAGCCCTGACTTCTTTGACGCGGCTAATAATCCTGCGATCACGTTTAAAAGCACCTCCTTTACAAAAGAAAAAGGTAAAGACTATAAGGTTACCGGTAACCTGACTATGCATGGCATTACAAAAGTGGTAACGTTGAAAGCGGTGTTAGTAGGCACAACCACTAACCCAATGAGCAAGAAAGAAATGGCAGGCTTCAGGATCACTGGCAGCTTCAAGCGTACAGATTTCGGCATTGGCGCATCTATGCCCGAAGCTATGCTCAGCGAAAAAGTTGCACTCGTAGCTAACACAGAATTCAGCAAAGACTAATCACTATCACCATGAGAACAATCATTTTATCAATGGCAACGCTGCTCACTTTTGCAGCAGCGTTTGCCTTTGCCCCAGGCACTAACTGGCAGATCGCCGATAAGTACAATGTACGCTTCACAGGGAGCGGAGATGTAGGTGGCATATTTAAGACATTGAAAGGCACAATAGTATTTGACGAGAACAATTTGCCAGCCTCCAACTTTAACCTCGCTATTGATGTTGCGTCTATCAATACCGGTAACGGCCTGATGAACACCCACGCCAAAAGCGCAGAATGGTTTGACGCAGCTAAGTACCCGCAAATAAAATTCACATCAAAGAAAATAGTGAAGACAGGTGCAGGTTACCAGGTAACCGGCGACCTGGAGGTACATGGAGTGAAAAAGGAAGTTACACTACCTTTCACTTTTCAGAACAAAGGCACATCAGCTACATTCAATGGTACGTTCACCATCAACCGTAGCGACTTCCATGTAGGCAAGCCCGGCGGCGATGTGGCCGAGGCCGTGAAGCTGGAAGTAATGGTACCTGTAGTAAAAAAATAAGTTAATCTCACAAACACAGAACTATGTTCAAACGATTGTTATTGCTGGGTCTTATCTCCGGTGTATTGGCAGGTATTGCAGCCCTCATTTACCAGAAAGTGTATTCCTCATCCGTAGGTGCCGACTTTTCTAACATTGCCAAGCCGGTAGGCATTATGATCAGCAATGTTGTGGGCTGCATTATTGCCGCTGTTGGTTACTGGATATTGAATAAGTGGCTGAAGGAGAAAACAGAAATCGTGTTCAATTTCATATTCGTGATCCTGTCTTTCGCAAGTATCATTCCGGCTATTGGCGCAAAGCTTCCGCTGGATGTAAATTCTCCGGAGCTTTTCCCCGGCCTGGTGATACCGATGCACTTCTTCCCTGCCCTTGCGTTCTTCACCATCGAGCCATTGTTCATCAAGATCAGTGAGAAGACAAAGAACATAGTTGCGTAGTAAAACAGAATAGATAAACACCACAAGAGAATTAAAGATGAACATAGATATCTGGTCCGACATTATGTGCCCCTTTTGCTACATTGGTAAGCGAAAGCTGGAAGCAGCCTTAGATGAGTTTGAGCATAAAGACGAAATAAAGATACAATGGCATAGCTTCCAGCTTGACCCTACCGTGCAATCTCAGCCGGGAACTGACTTATATTCTTACCTGGCAGAACGCAAAGGGCAAACGCGCGAATGGTCAGTAGGTGTACATGGACAGCTTACAAATACCGCAGCGGAAAATGGATTGGAATATCATTTTGAAAAAGCCATTGTAGCTAATTCATTTGATGCGCACCGGCTCATCCAGCTTGCAAAAAAACATGACCTTGATAGTGCCGCAGAAGAACAGTTATTCAAAGCATATTTCACCGACGGCAAAGACATCAGCAACCACAACACACTGATGCAGGTGGGCATAGACATTGGCCTGCGCGCAGTAGAGATCGGCGAGATGCTGAACAGTGATGCCTATGCTGCTGAAGTGAATGAGGATATAGCCATGGCGCAGCAACTGGGCATAAGAGGCGTTCCCTTCTTTGCAGTAAACAACCAATATGCCATATCAGGCGCGCAACCGAAAGAAGTGTTCATGCAAACACTGGAACATGCATGGAATGAGTATGCACAAGCAACAATAGCCAACAATATGGAAGACGGCATTTGCACACCGGATGGTGTTTGCACAACTAAGTAGAAAATAAAATTGATCATAAAAATAAAATCATCACCAACTAAAAACAAAAAAAATGGCAACAACAAAATGGGCATTAGATGCCACGCACTCCGAGGTAGGTTTTAAAGTACGCCACATGCTCGTATCAAATGTATCGGGCCAGTTCAAACAATTCAACGCTACAGTAGAAACTGAGGGCGATGACATGAGCACGGCAAAGGTTCATTTCACTGCCGACCTTAGCTCTATATCCACTAACAACGAGCAGCGTGATGGGCACCTGAAGTCTACTGATTTCTTTGATGCAGAAAACCATCCGCAGTTGTCTTTCGAAAGCAGCAAGCTCGAGAAGGTTGATGCAGAGAATTACAAGATGCACGGCACACTCACTATGCGTGGCAACAGCAAGGCTGTTACCCTTAATGTAGTATTTGGCGGCATTGTAGAAAAAGATCCATGGGGCCTTACCCGTGCAGGGTTTGAAGTGTCAGGCAAGATCAATCGTAAAGATTACGGCATCAACTTTGGCATGGTATCTGAAACAGGCGGCGTGATGCTGGGCGAAGATGTGCACATACATGCGAACGCTGAATTTGTAAAACAAGCAGAGCAACAGCCAGCATAATTAGTAGAGATAATATTTTATTAGTAACCACACTTTGTAACAAGGTGTGGTTATTTTTTTCGTAACTTGCCTTATGACAAAAACACTCTTTGCGTTTATCAGTATCCTATGCCTGCAAGGTGTAGCGTTCGGACAAACCACCTGGAACCAGCAGTCTTACGAAGTCTCTTTTAAAATAAGGAATGCCGGTATGAATGTAAACGGCAGCCTCGGCAATCTCAAGACTACCCTGCTCTTCAGTCCTGATCACCTTTCTACATCTTCGTTGAAGGGCACCGTGGATGTGAACACCATTAACACCGGTATCAGTGCACGCAACAGTCATTTGAAGAAGCCGGAGTACTTTAATGCAGACACCTTTAAGATCATCGAACTCGTTTCTGAAAAGCTGTATATCAAAGGCGCTGGGTATGCCGGTATGTTCAAAGTGACTATAAAAGGCGTGACAAAAGAGATGGAAATACCTTTTGAATTCAACCAGTTTGCCGATGAGGCCGAATTCAAGGCAATCTTCCAAATCAACCGCCGGGACTTTGGTGTAGGGGGCAGTAGTATGCTTATGGGCGATGAATTAATAGTTAATATTGATATCAAAGCAAAGGAATAGCTTCTTTTTTAACTGGGTTTGCTTTTCATCGTACATATTCCTTTTTTTATTGTGCATAACCCGTTTTTTTTGCTTTAATTCAACCTATATATTATAAAAAACAGAGGCTATGTGAAAAAATATAGCCACACTATACCTTTTCTGATTTTTTTTACTATTTTTACCTCACATATTTTTAACATTTCCAATGTTGGTAAGGTTATGCCATGCCAGTATTGAGGTGTTTTAATACATTTTTTGATACAAACAGATTGGAATAAGTACTTAAATTTTTAAAAAAAACCGCATGAAGAAAGTTTATTTATTGCTACTTATGGCTTGTATGAGTTTTGCCGGGTATTCCCAGACAACATCGTCATACACATTCAGCCGAACGTCAGGTACATTTACATCTATTTCCAGTTCCGGTACATTGATTGCGGACGCAACTGCGTGTACCGCGGGTACTGGCACTAGTGTGAACTCCGATAATGGCCAAAACACCGGTGTGGCGCTTGGATTTACATTCAATTTCTGTGGCACCAACTATACTACATGTGCTTTGGATGCAAATGGCGTACTTTCTTTGTCTGGCAGTAATGCATCTGCAACACCATCAACTACGAATATAGGTGGTACGGGCTTTTTGATGCCTATGTGGGCTGATCTGAACGGCATTTGTAAAAATGTCTATACTCAGACTTCCGGCACTTCCCCTAACCGTGTGTTCACAGTTGAGTGGAACAACTGGACTGTACCTGGAGGAGGTGCATCGCTCAACTTCCAGGTGAAGTTGTATGAAAGCACCAATATCATACAATATGTGTATGGCACAAGTTCTGGCAGCGTACCAACTAATGCGGTTATTGGTATTGCCAACAGCACTTCTGATTTCCAGACACTGATCGGCACATCATCTACTTCTACTAATACAGGCTTTAATAATTTCTGTTCTCAACCAGCTACAGGCTCCATCTTGCAATGGTGTATAGCACCTACTACCTATTCTATGACGGGTGGCGGCGCATTTTGCTCTGGTAGTACCGGCGTACATGTAGGCCTCAACAACTCGAACACAGGCATCAGCTATCAGTTATTTAATTCAGGTACCCCTGCAGGTTCTGCTGTTGCAGGCACGGGTAGCGCTTTGGATTTTGGTGTTATTACTACTCCGGGTACCTACACAGTTATTGCCAATGCATCTTCTTCATGCGCTGTTACACAATCAGGCAGTGCTCCTGTTACAGTTAATCCATTACCTACGGCTTATGCTATCAGCGGCGGCGGCGGTTATTGCTCTGGCGCATCAGGCGCTACTATTGGTTTGGTTAATTCTACAATTGGTGTCAACTACCAATTAATGATCGGCGGTTCTACTGCTGTAGGTACTGCGCTCATTGGTACTGGCAGTGCTATCAGCTTTGGTGCACAGCCTACTGTTGGCACATACACAATTATCGCTACCAACGCTTCTACATCATGTGTCAACACAATGGCGGGTAGTGTTAGTGTTTCTGTTAATCCCCTTCCTACAGTATTCTCTATGACAGGTGGCGGCGGCTATTGCTTGGGCGGTTCAGGCGTTCTTGTTGGCTTAAGCAATTCTGTTTCCGGGTTCTCTTATCAGTTATTCCAGAATGGTGTACCGTTCGGTACTACCACACCAGGCACCGGTGCCGCATTAAACTTCGGTTTAGAAACTTCTGCCTCCGGTACTACTACGTATACTGTGATCGCTACTAATAACACAACCGGTTGCTCAGTTAATATGTCGGGCGTGGCTACAGTTACTTTAAATTCACTGCCTCCTGTATTCAATGTTACAGGTGGTGGTACTTATTGTCTGGGTGGTACTGGTGTTGCCGTAAACCTTAACGGTTCTACCATCGGTGTCAATTATCAATTATATAATGGTACTACTGCCGTTGGCTCGCTGGTTACCGGTACAGGTGTATTATTACCTTTTGGCCTTCAGACCGGTTCCGGTTCTTATACCGTGGTTGCAGAAAATGCTACGACAGGTTGTATCAATAATATGTTCAGCAGTGCGGCTGTTACCATCGCTCCCCTTCCCAATGTATATTCTATTACAGGTGGTGGCGGCTATTGCTCCGGCGCTTCAGGCATTGCTGTTGGCTTGAGCAGTTCTTCTGGCAGCACTACTTATGCTTTATATTTAAATGGTGGCCTCATCGGTTCTCAGTCCGGCACAGGTAGCCCTATAAGTTTTGGCTTAGAAACTTTGGCAGGTACTTATACTGTTATTGCTACAGGTACCGGCATCCCTTCTTGCTCGGCTAATATGTCTGGTATAACTTTAGTAACCATCAACCCATTACCTGCTGTTGCAAATGTCACTGGTGGTGGCGCTTATTGTTCAGGCGGCACAGGGGTTACTGTTGGCCTCGACAATTCAGCTACTGGCATCAACTACCAATTATTTAATGGCTCTACCGCTATCGGCCTTCCGGTTGCAGGTACTACAGGTGTTGCATTGAACTTCGGTTTGCAAACAAGTGGTGGTTCTTATACCGTAGTTGCTACTAATGCTGCAACTACTTGTGTCAGCAATATGACTGGCAGTGCATCAGTAACAGTTAATCCACTTCCAGCTTCTTATGGCCTTACAGGCGGTGGCGGGTATTGCATAGGTAGCACACCGGTGCATGTAGGTATCAGCAATTCAAACACTGGTATAAATTACCAGTTATACAGCAACACAGGCAGCGGTCCGGTTGCCGTTGGCACTACTACGGCAGGCATAGGCAGCGCGCTCGATTTCGGCACAGAAGCGTTGGCTGCTACTTACACAGTTATTGCTACTAATACCGTTACTACATGTTCAGTAAATATGTCCGGAATTTCTGTAGTTAATATCAATTCATTACCTACTGCTTTTTCTTTGACCAGCTCGGCTACCAGCTATTGTGCAGGTGGCACAGGCATTACCTACGCACTTGGTGGTAGCACTGTAGGTGTAAGCTACCAGTTATATAATGTTACTGCTACTGTCGGCAGCCCGGTTGCAGGTACCAGTTCCGGTATTTCTTTCGGTCCTTTTACCGGTGGTGGTAATTATACCGTAGTGGGTACAAACAATACAACTGGTTGCACAAACACTATGACCGGCAGTATCGCGATCGCAGTTAATCCGTTGCCATCAGTATTCTCGGTTACAGGTGGTGGCCCTACTTGTTCCGGCAGCGGCGTCCATGTTGGTCTCGGCAGTTCTACAGGTGGCATCAATTATCAATTATACAATAACGGGTCTCCATTAGGTGGCTTAGTTGCCGGGGGCTCAGTTATTGATTTTGGTTTAGAAACATTAGCTGGTACCTATACAGTCGTGGCTATCAATCCTTCTACATCATGTACCAATAATATGGCTGGTTCAGCTATTATTTCTGTTAATGCCCTGCCAGCTTTGTTTAATATATCAGGTGGTGGTGGTTATTGCTCCGGTGGCACAGGTATGCATGTTGGCCTTTTAGGTTCAGCTATCGGGTACAGCTACCAGCTTTATGCAGGCACTTCACCTCTTGCTGCACCTATGACGGGTACTGGCAGCGCTATTGATTTCGGTTTAGAAACAACAGCAGGAACCTATACAGTAATAGCTACAAATGTGGTTACAGGTTGCAGTCGTACAATGACCGGCACTACCACAATTAATATTAACCTCTTGCCTGCGGCATACAATGTTACCGGTGGTGGTGGCTATTGCCACGGTGGTATCGGTGATTCAATCGGTGTTAACACTTCTGATGCAGGCGTCAGCTACAGATTATATAATGGCACTACCGCTGTAGGTACTGCAGTTCCTGGTACTGGATCTGCGATCAGTTTTGGTGCATGGCCTACTCCCGGTACTTATACTGTGGTGGCTACTAATACTACTACAGGTTGCACCAGGAATATGACCGGCAGCGCAGCAGTATCTGTGTTCTCTTTACCACTCACTTACAATGTAACAGGTGGTGGTGCATATTGTTCAGGCGGTACAGGTGTTAATATTCACCTCAGCGGCTCTACATCCGGTGTTACTTATCAATTATTAAATGGTTCTTCACCAATGGGTTCTGTAACAGGTACAGGCCTCGCTATCAACTTTGGTTTAGAAACATTGGCAGGCAGCTATACAGTAGTAGCTACCGCAGGTACTACCGGCTGCAACAACACAATGTTTGGAAGTGCCAATGTAATAGTTAACCCATTACCGGGCCTTAACAATGTAGGTGGTACAGGTAGCTATTGCGCAGGCGGTGCAGGTTTACCAATCACTCTTGATGGTTCAGACGCTGGTATCCATTACCAGTTATATAATGGTTTAACTCCGGTTTCTGGTGCGGTGATCACCGGCACAGGTTTTGGCATTGCCTTCGGTTCTCAAACTGCCGCAGGTACCTACACAGTTGTAGGTACAAACAGCGCTACTACTTGTACTAATACAATGACCGGCAGTGCTACTATCAGTATCACTGCTTTACCTACAGCTTATACGGTTACCGGTGGTGGTCATTACTGCGCAGGTACAGGCGGTACAAGTATTTTCCTGAGCAATTCTGAAACTTCAAGTACATACCAGTTATTTGATGGTACAACCCCGGTTGGCACAGCAATGACTGGCACAGCAGGTACACTTACATTTACAGGTGTAACAGGTGCAGGTAATTATACGATAGTTGCGCATAATGCATCTACTACTTGTAGTAATACAATGACCGGTACCGATACTATAGTGATCGACCCGTTGCCTACTACATATTTAGTAACAGGTGGTGGCAGCTATTGCGCAGGTGGTGTTGGTGTTCATGTGATACTCACAGGGTCTAATACTGGTGTATCTTACCAGTTAATGAATGGTTCTTCTCCATCAGGTGCTGCTGTTGCAGGTACAGGCTTTGCGCTTGATTTCGGCCTGCAAACCACTGCGGGTGTTTATTCAGTGATGGCTCAAAATGGCACTACAACTTGCGTTAATACAATGTCGGGTAGCGTTGTTGTCAGCATTAACCCATTACCTGTAAGGTATAGCACACTCAGCGTGGGTAGCCACTACTGCTCAGGCGGTACGGGCGTTCCGGTATCATTAAGTAATTCAGATGCTGGCATCAGCTACCAGTTATATGATGGCTCTACATCTGCAGGCACTGCCATTGCAGGTACTGGATCAGGAATAACTTTCGGCTTACAGACCGCTGCAGGTGTTTACCGTATCATTGCTACAAATCCCGCAACAGGTTGTATGGATACTATGAACAGCACTGCAAGTGTTGTGATCGATCCTTTGCCAACAACTTATACTATCTCTGGTGGTGGTACTTATTGCAACGGAACTCCGGGCGTACATGTTGGCCTCAGCAATTCTAACACAGGCATCACTTACGCTCTATATCATAATAGCGTTTATACAGGTTCTACATTATCCGGTGTTGGTACTGCACTTGATTTTGGCCTCGAAACTACAACAGGTAATTATACAATTATTGCTACAAATACCGCTACACTTTGCACCAGCAATATGTCAGGTATAGCAGTTGTTTCTGTTAATCCGTTGCCATTATCGTTCACCATCTTAGGTGCTGGTGTATATTGCGCAGGTGGCACAGGTTTGGATATCAGCCTTACAGGCTCTACGCTTGATGTTGACTACCAGGCTATGCTTGGCACATCAATTTCAGGTGCCCCGGTTCATGGTACAGGTGCTTCTATCGACCTCGGCATGAAAACAGCAGCAGGTACTTATTCTATACTCGCTACTAACATACTTACAGGTTGCAGTGCTACAATGACCGGCACTGCTACTGTTAGCATCAACCCTTTACCTTCTGTATTCTCAATAACAGGCGGTGGCAACTTCTGCCCAGGTGCGGCCGGCGTTCACGTTGGACTCAGTGGTTCTGCATCAGGCGTTTCTTACCAGTTGTATGATGGTACTACCGCAGTTGGTGGTTCTATAATAGGCAGTGGTACTTCGGGCGCACTTGATTTCGGTCTGCAGGATAGCGCAGGCAGCTACACAGTTGTGGCTACCGATTCTTATACAGGTTGTCCGAACACAATGTCTGGCAGCGCCATCGTTGTGATCAATACATTGCCTACTGTTTATAACGTTACAGGCGGTGGCCATTATTGCGCAGGTACTCCGGGTGTTCATATCGGCCTCAGCAATTCTGCATCTGATGTAAATTACACATTATATAATAATACTACCAGCACTACAGTTGGCACTATTACAGGTGGCGGCAGTGCTCTTGATTTCGGACTTGAAACAATGGCTGGTAGCTATACAGTATCTGCTACAAATCGTACTACTACTTGCGGTTCTGATATGTCTGGCAGCGCAGTGATCGTTATTGATCCTACAGTTGTTCCTACAGTTTCTATCGCTGATGGTGGTCGTGGTGATACATTGTGTGCAGGTACATTCACTACCTTCTCTACTGTATCTGCAAACACAGGCACATCACCATCTTATAGCTGGACTGTAAATGGCACTACAGCTGCTTCAGGGCCTAACTATAGCTACATACCTGCAAACGGTGATATCATAGGTGTAACACTGACTAGCAGTGCTACGTGTGCTACTCCTGCTTCTGTAAGCAACTCTATTACATTAACAGTTTTGCCACAGGGTATGCCAGAGCTAAGTGTTTCTGCAAATCCGGGCTTAGTAGTTTGTCAGGGTACACTCACCACGTTTACGGCTTCACCTTCGTTTGGTGGTAATAACCCTGTATATCAGTGGTTCCTTGATGGTAGCATCGTTGGCGGCGCTACCACGTCAACTTATGGTTTTGTACCCACAAACGGACAAATTGTTTACTGTATTGTTACCAGTAACTACCAATGTCGCCTCGGCAATACAGCAAGCAGCACACATGAAACTGTTGAAGTTGATTTTCCCGGTATCCCTGTAGTGACTATTGCTGCTCATCCGGGCAATCATATTTCTGCCGGTGAAACAGTTAATTTCGACGTAACACTTGTTAACGGCAGTTCTTCACCTTCTTATCAGTGGAGTGTAAATCATGTGCCTATAGGCGGTGCTACTGCTCCTACTTTCTCATACAGCACATTCAATGACCTTGATTCTGTAACTTGCCAGGTAACAACAGGCGGTGGTTGCGCGGGCCTCGTAGGCTTCAACTCTATCGCTATGTATGTGAGCAGGGTTGGCGTAAACCAGGTTGCTACGAACAACAGCGATGTGAAACTTGTGCCGAACCCGAACAAGGGCATATTCAGTATCAAGGGTGCATTAGGTATTACTGCTGATGAAGAAGTAACAGTTGAAATAACAGACATGCTTGGCCAGATAGTATATACCACCAAAACAATGTCACAGAATGGCGCCATCGATCAGAAGATACAGTTGAGCAATAACGTTGCAAACGGTATGTACCTGTTGACGCTTCGCTCTGAATCAACAAACCAGGTATTCCACCTTGTTATTGAGCAATAGTCAATATTGAATTTAATAAAAAGGAAATGGCCTCAAACGAGAGGCCATTTCCTTTTTATTGATAACAGGCCACACTCGCAGATTAAAGGCCCGCCATTGTAGGCGCTGTGTTACCGATCATTGCCGCCTGTAGCAGGCTGATCCGGGCTGGTTTCTTTTTCTTGCTTTCCTTCTTGGGGTGTGGGCCATACACTCCTTTCTTTGGTTTCATAATATTATGTTTTAATGAACAGTTCATTTATGTTTAAAATATTGAATTTCTCTTTCATGTTGCTTTGCGGCCTCTAAAGAATCAAATGTTCCAAGGTTCTTTCTTTTGTGGGTCTTGGCATCTACTTTAATTGAATAAATGCGATATTTGCCCGTAGATAGTTTCCGTATCATACCTGTACATTTTATACAGGAAAAGCGTACTAAATACGTGCCATTGCCCCTGGCCTGCTTCCTCTAAAAAAATATTTTAGGAAAACTGTATGTTGAATATACTTTTTCCCTTACCTTTGCAATCCAATTCTCAGTTTGCTCTTATATTAAGGTTGCATGGGAGAAATAGTATCCGCCCTGGCGGAGAACATTCGTTAACACCAAAAATTAAAAAATGGCTAAAGAAATCAGCGGCTTTGTAAAGCTGCAGGTAAAGGGAGGCACGGCTAATCCAGCTCCTCCGATCGGCCCGGCGCTCGGCTCTAAAGGCGTCAACATCATGGAGTTCTGTAAACAATTCAACGCGCGGACACAGGACAAAATGGGTAAAATCCTCCCGGTAACACTTACGGTTTACACAGACAAGTCTTTCGACTTCGTGATCAAGACCCCTCCGGCTGCAGTTCAATTAATGGAACTCGCTAAACAACCTAAAGGATCGAAAGAGCCTAACAGGCAGAAAGTAGGCAAGGTGACATGGGAACAAGTTGAAGTGATCGCTAAAGACAAGATGCCTGACCTCAACTGCTTTACAGTTGAAAGCGCCATGAAGATGGTGGCAGGTACTGCCCGCAGCATGGGCTTCACTGTAGAAGGCAAAGCTCCCTGGGCTTAATGCATTGTTCACCTTACTAAATTTTTGATGCAATGGCAATCACTAAAAAAAGAAAAGCTGTAGAAGCTAAACTCGATAAAAACAAACAATACTCTCTCGCTGAAGCAGCGTCTGCAGTAAAAAGCATAAACGTTACTAAATTCGATAGTTCTGTAGATGTGCATATCCGCCTTGGTGTGGATCCTAAGAAAGCAGACCAGGCTATCCGTGGTACCGTTACCCTGCCACACGGCACCGGTAAAACAAAGCGTGTACTCGTACTTTGTACTCCTGATAAAGAAGCTGAAGCAAAGGCAGCAGGCGCCGACTTCGTAGGCCTTGATGAATTTGTATCAAAGATCGAAGGTGGCTGGACAGATGTAGACGTGATCGTAGCTACCCCATCGGTGATGCCTAAGATAGGCCGCCTGGGTAAGATACTTGGACCGCGTAACCTGATGCCGAACCCTAAGACAGGTACTGTGACCAATGATGTGGCCAATGCAGTAAATGAAGTAAAGGGTGGTAAGATCGCGTTCAAGATAGACAAGGCCGGTATCATCCACGCCTCTATCGGCCGCATATCTTTTGAGCCTGCAAAGATCGCTGAGAACGCGCAGGAACTTATCAACACACTGGTACGTATGAAACCGGCATCTGCTAAAGGTGCTTATCTCAAGGGTATCAGCATGGCATCGACAATGAGCCCGGGCTTAACGATCGATACTAAAACCGTTGCTTAATATCACGGGCCATACAGATGGCCAGGAACTAAAAACATTGATCAATTAATTTGAAAACCAGGGCATCTTAAGATCATTATCGATACCTGATTCAAATTATCAAATTTAAACAAGATGACACCTGCTCAAAAAAATGAAGCAATAGAAGTACTGAAAGGTAAATTCACTCAGTACAGCAACTTTTACATCACCAATACCGAATCATTGACGGTAGAACAGGTGAGCAAGCTCCGCGGACTTTGTTTTGAAAAGAACGTAGAGCTGAAAGTTGCCAAGAACACACTCATCAAGAAGGCCCTCGAAAGCTTTAATGACGAGAAATACGCCGGCGTTTACGAATCATTACATGGCGTTACTGCGCTTATGTTCTCTGATTCGCCTAAAGAGCCGGCAATGATCCTCACCTCTTTCCGTAAGGGTGGCGCTACTAAAGAAAGGCCTACCCTGAAAGCTGCCCTCATTGGCACTGACCTGTTCACCGGCGACAACCAGTTGGTTGCCCTTACACAGATCAAGACCAAGAATGAGCTTATCGGTGAGGTTATCGGCTTACTGCAATCTCCTGCAAAACGCGTATTGGCTGCATTGTTGCACCATCACGAAGGTAAAGCAGAAGCAACTGCCCCGGCAGAGGCTTAATTCAATTTGGCAATTTGACAATTCGACAATTGTTTTTTTGCTGACAAATTGAAAGCGTTATTAAATTCCCGGCATTGACTAATTGTCGAATTGTCAAATTGCCACATTAACATGGCTTCCAAGTCCAATATATAGTTACAAAACAGGTAAACAATTTTTTAAAACAAATTCTTAAAACATAATACAATGGCAGACGTTAAAGCATTAGCAGAACAATTAGTAGCCCTTACTGTAAAAGACGTACAGGAACTGGCGAATGTATTGAAATCAGAATACGGCATTGAGCCAGCTGCAGCTGCAGTTGTTGTATCAGGCGGTGGTGGCGGCGATGTAGCTGCTGCAGCTGAGAAAACTTCTTTCAATGTAGTATTGAAGAGCGCAGGCGCTTCTAAACTGAACGTTGTGAAGATCGTGAAAGACCTTACCGGCCTTGGCTTGAAAGAAGCTAAAGAACTGGTAGACGGCGCTCCTAAGAACGTGAAAGAAGGCGTAGGCAAAGCAGAAGCTGATGATATAGCTAACAAGCTGAAAGAAGCTGGCGCTGAAGTTGAGATCGCTTAATTACATTCTGATACTTATCAGTCATTGGCCCCGCTATATGCGGGGTCAATTGTTTTAATTAGTATATAGCTGTTAGTCTTTAGTAGATAGTCTTTAGTAGATAGTAGATAGTCGCGAGGCTGTCTCGCCATTTTCTACGCTCCATATAATCCTGATCATCTACTATCTACCATCTACTAACGACTACCCTACCACATCAAACCATACCTTTTGCTCATCATTCCAGTCGCCATTGTAGTTGATGGTGAGTTCCTCGCCTGCTGCTATTTCGCGCATGGTTTTGATGGATATGGTCTGCTCCTCATAATTCATGAAATACTCGCAGGACGAAGCGTAGGAATGGTTGTAAATGGGTACCCAGCCAAGGGCCATACAGCACATTTGCGCCCCATCGGGCTGCCACTCGAAGATATAGTCGTGCAGGAGGGTCTTATCGAGCAGGAGGCGGTCTTCGGCGGTCATAATGATGACGGGGGCAATTTCTATTACAGTATCTGTGGGTATGGCGGTGGTGGCGAACACTCCCCGCCCCTTGCTATGGGCGGCTGCTATGTATAGATCGGTATGGCGCATAAGGTGGCTTTGTGGTGATTTTTTTATTGCGTGGACGAAAGTCCATTTATTTGTTGGTAATCAAGTGATTGTGCTGTGTGATACTGTGCAAAAGCCGGTTGTTTTTGCTACATTCTTGCGCAGTATTGCGCTAAAGTTGCACGCGTGAAATGTTGAACCCGGCTCCTGCTTTTTTCATTTTTCTTACTGCTTTGTCATGCCGAAGTATGAGGCATCTATACGCTCCGCTTACTTCTGTTTGGCTTTTGTTGCCCGTCTGACCGGCAGGACAGGCTCACTTTGTTGCTCACAATTGCACCAGAAATTACCCATTGGTTGAAAAAAGCATTTTGGGTATTTTTTTTGCCAGGTATTTGTGTGGATCCACTACAGGCAATGGTTTCGGAGATAATGGAAATTACCCCTTTTTACCCCTTTTTACTCATTATTGCCAAAGTGTGGCCTTTTTTGCGACAAATGGATGTTTTTACTGCGCTATAGATTCGCTATTGAAAATAGGCTATGGCGGACAATCCTCCTTCGCTATCTGCAAAATCATTGAATAGCTATGGCGGACAAAGGTAAACACCTTTTGATGGCACAAAGATAAATTACAAAGGAATACAACCCAAGACGTTTTAGCTATGGGTGGTTTTATAAAATAGATATAGTATTAATTGCTCACAAATAAATTTCACCCAATCCACCTTCGCTTTATTGAACTAAGGTGATTCTGTGAGTACTGCGCGGGTGGATTCCTACTATGTCGGGGAACAGAAAAGTGTTTGGTTGTGATTGATGTCCGGCGCGAGGATGGGCAGGGGCAAGCCCGGCCCCTACGGCGAGTGAATTGTGTATATTACTCCTATGTTGGGGAGAAAAATGTTTGGTGTAGGGTGCAGCGTGTACTCGTTTTTGGATGAAATGTCTGCGGCTTTTTTAAATTGTTAGCGGTATCAATTATTGCCGATGTTTTTGAGGTAGTCTTGTTTCAGATCGTTCAGTTCCATATCGTAGCCGGGGCGGTCAAAAAATGCTTCGGGGTGGTAGCCATTGCCGGGCGGGTGCTTGGCCTGGAGATTGAACTGGCTGGCATGGGATGACAGCCAGATATCGAACTTTAGTTTGCTGAGGGCGTCAAATGTATATGCATAGTCCTTAATAATATTGGGGTAAGCGGTAACTGCCGATAGCTTTGGTACGATGACGGAGGGCATATTGGCTATGAGCACACGATAAGAGCGGTTCTCGTCCTGCACGTCAAACAAAAAGCTGGTGGACCCTTTGGTGTGGCCGGGATGGTGCAGCGCCACTACCTGCATACCGCCAAAATTGATGGTATCGACATTATGTAACAGCACATCAGGCTTAACGGGATCAAACACCGGCTTTTTGCCGGGGAACGCATAGTCGGAACTGCCGCCATCTGCGAGTACCTCTGCTTCATTTTGGTTGACCATCAATTTTGCCCCGGTTAGTTTCTTTATTTGGGCCATAGCGCCCACATGATCGAAGTGGGCATGGGTAGCCAGCAGGACTTTAATATCTGCAAACCGGAAGCCCAGCATTTCGATATGCTTACGTATCATGGGCTCAGACCCAGCCATCCCAGTGTTGATGAGTATGTGGCCCTGCGGACTGGTGATGAGGTAGCAGGCTAGGTCGTATGTACCTACGTAGTAGAGGTTGCCGGCGATGCGGAAGGGCCTGTAGTCGCGCGACCATTCTTTTTTTGTGAAGGGCGGTTTAATGTGTGTTTGAGCTATTGCTGATATACCGGCGGTGAGCAGGCAGGCTGCGATGACTATCAGTTGTACCGATCTTTTAAATGCGTGCGTGTGCATAAGGGAGGCAAAGTTATGATTTCCGGTGGGAGATATGTTTAACCGCAAAGGCGCAGAGGCGAGATTCGTTTAACTCCATGTTTGGTTAATTTGTCAATAATTCTTTTTTTAACAGTCTTTTTTATATTTTTACAACACCAAACCGTATGCATTGATATGAATATATTCAAAAAGCAACTTATTGTTCTGGCCACAGCCTTGTGTATAGCCCCTATAGCGGGTTTTGCGCAATACCAGTTTGAGCTTAAGCCGTTTCTCAGCTACTTTAAAGATGCTAAACGCTACGAACTCAGCTTTAACTATGTGATGCCGCAGGGGTATTTTTACGGCACATCGCAGGTGAAAAATGGCACTTACGTCGTGGGTGATACTACTATAAAAAGGACCAATACCGCAACCGGCATTGGTGGCTCTATAGGCCTTACGCTGCCTTTTAAGGCTACGGGCCATATCAGTTGCTGGGCTATGTCGCTGCAACTGATGGTGAATGAGCTGACGTGGAATGACATCAACAGCACATATGGCACCGATCTGAAGGTAGTAGCCCCCACTTCTAATGCACTTACTGCCACCACATTACAGATCGGATTGCCAATAGGCGTAGACTGGATGGTGGGCAACCATGCCATTGATACCAAAAGGCTGCCATTGGGCGCTGCCTTCGGTGCCGGATTGATGCCGCAATTCAACTCTACTGCGCTTAACGGCGCTACTTATCCCGGCCTGAAAAGCGGTATCGGATTTGGTGTGACCCCTTATGTGAAAGTAGAAGCATCGTTCTATGTAGGGCTGGATGTAAAGGTACGCGCATTGTATACTATGGGTAGTAAGATAGACCTGCTGGGTGTGAACCAGGCCATAAGCGACTATACCGACGGGCCTTTCAAGATCACCTCTACCAGCAACCTGATGCTTTCATTTGTGATCATGCCTTTCTCGGGCGGCTGGAAAGAAACCAACTGGTGGAATACGTACGATACTTATAACAGGCACGATAGGTTTAACTAGGTTTAAATTCCAGGGTACAAGTTCTAAGTTCCAAATTCCAGGGTACAAATTACAAATTGCGTTCCGATCGTTATCGGGAGACTACCCCGGCCCTAAAGGGAGATGTTATCTATAGAAGTGGGGCACTTCTTGTATAACGTTTGCTGCATTCATCGTTCTTATAAAGAGCATACAGGTGTTTTTACGTCGTGGTAAAAGAGGAATTGCCAGGCTTCTTCCCTGCCCTGTTTTGCGTACTGTTCGCGGAGGTGCATGGCTTTCTTGCCGTCATAGTCATACTTGGCTATGTACTTCATTTTCAACTGCTTAAGCTGTGGTGCTTCATCTCCTCCATAAAATACTTTATTCTTACCGTCATCGATGAGGTATACGATATGCTGTGGGCTGTGGCCACCTGAATGAGTGAAGTGGATGTAGCCATCGATAAGGCCGGTTTCTCCATCGAGCCACTTCACCTGTGCGGTGGTGAGGAGGGGTTCAATATCTTCGGGGTGATAGGATGGATAACCAGTCTTTAAAGCAAAGTCGGCCTCGGAGCGGTAGATGTAGTAGTCGGCATTCGGGAAGGTGGTATGTACCATTCCTTTGTCATCGGCAAATGTGAGGCAGCCGGCGTGGTCTTTGTGCAGGTGCGATAAGAGAACTTTGGTGACGGCGGCCGGCTCATATCCCTGCTTTTGTATGTTATCGTGTATCTGGAGTATACCGTCTTTATTCTTTACACCAAGGCCTGTATCGAACACAATGACATCCTTATCAGTAACCACCAGGAAAGGCTGCACCTCTATCAGCAATGATCCTATAGAACGATCATTGAGCTCGTCCTGCGATTGATCGAACGGAATGAACTGTTTATCGTGCCCGACTGTGAATACGCCTTCTGATAGTGGAAAGATCTGTGCCATTGAGTTAATGTGAGGGGAATCTGCTTATTGAAGAACAAAGGTACTTACTGAAGAGGTAAAGCGGATAAAAAGAGAAGCCATATCTCTTTCGAAATATGGCTTCCTATATGATGATGTATCAATTTGCTTAGAACCTTTCGAGGCCGTTGAAGAAGAAGTTGCCTTCTATAGCGGCGTTCTCATCGCTATCAGAGCCATGTACAGCGTTCTCGCCAATGGATGCAGCATATTTCTTGCGGATAGTGCCTTCTTCTGCCTGTGCAGGATTGGTAGCGCCTATCAGTGTGCGGAAATCAGCAACAGCATTGCCTTTTTCGAGGATAGCCGCTACTATAGGGCCGCTGCTCATGAATTCAGTCAGTTCGCCGTAAAAAGGGCGGGCTGCATGTACTTCGTAGAATTTCTCGGCCTGCTGCTTAGTGAGGAACAGGTATTTCATAGCCACGATGCGGAAACCGCCGGCGTTGATCATTTGAAGGATATTGCCAATGTTGCCTGCTTTTACAGCGTCCGGCTTGATCATTGTGAATGTACGGTTAGACATATTATAACGGATTTTTAGATAATGGCGCAAAGGTAATGCAAAAAATGCGCAGGAGGATTTGATAAAAGTTAAAAATGTATTAAGACCTCTCCCCAGCCCTCTACAAATGAGCGGGACGTATGGTGTAAGAAACGAGGACAAAATGTGATGAGCGCAGGTATTTATTTGTTTTTTTTAACAGGTAGAAACCCTAACTTTGCAGCCCCGTAGAATAGTTCCGTATATGCGGAAACCGGGAATATAGCACATGCGCCCGATACAAGACGCCTTCCCTTTACTGGAGACACCCAAGAAAATCTTCATCACAACCCATCACAAGCCCGATGGTGATGCGATAGGCAGCATGCTGGGGCTTTATCACTACCTCGTCAAAAAGGGGCATAAAGTAACGCCTGTTTCGCCGTGCGAAATACCTGATTTTTTGGCATGGATGCCGGGCGTGAATGTGATGCTGGACTATGAGGCACAACAGCAGGAATCGCTTGCTGCGCTAAAAAGTGCGGACCTGATCTTTTGCCTCGATTTTAATGATTACAACCGCACGAAGCACCTGGAGCAACCGCTTGCAGAGGCTACCCAACCCAAGATTTTATTAGACCACCACCTGTTTCCCAAACCGGTATGGGATTACGGCACCAGCCTGCCGGAGAAAAGCAGTACCTGCGAGATGGTGTATGACTTTATCAACCAATGTGGCGACAATGCATTGATAGATCTGGACATTGCTGCCTGCCTGTATACCGGGCTGATGACAGATACGGGTTCATTCAAATTTCCGATCACCAGCGCCGCAGTACACCTGATGGCTGCCGATCTGAAAAGCCGGGGACTGGATCATACCCGTATACATGAGGAGGTTTACGACTCATGGAGCGAGAACCGGATGCGCTTCCTTGGGTATGTGCTGATCGAGAGAATGGAAGTATTCAAAAAGTACAATTCAGCGCTCATTACTTTGTCGAGAAAGGACATGAACATGTTCAATATACAAAGCGGGGACTCTGAAGGGCTGGTGAATTATCCATTAAGCATATCGGGTATTAAATTTGCTACACTGATCACTGAGCGGACGGATGAGGTAAAAATGTCGTTCCGCAGCAAGGGCGACTTTGACGTGAGTTCGTTTGCCCGCAATTATTTTGAAGGCGGCGGTCACTTCAATGCTTCCGGCGGCAGGTCAAAAACATCTTTAACAGAGACAATAGTATATTTTAAGAAAATTTTGTCGGATATTCACCCAAAATAATTAAAACCTAAACATTAAACATAAATAAACAGACATGATAAAAAGGTTCTTACCGATCGCATTAATCAGCGCACTTGCTATAAGCACAACGAGCTGTAACAGTAACAATGGCTTTAAAAAATACAAAGGCCTGGAGTACAAGATCATTAAAGATGCACCCGGCAAAACTGCCAGCATGGGTGATATTGTTGAATTCAATATTGTAGCAAAGGCCGACACCTTTAGTTTGGCCGACTCAAGGAAGAGTGGCCAGCCCGGCATGATGCGCGTGGAAGAAGTGAAGAAAGCAGGCGACCTGCAGGCGATTTTTCCATTGTTATCGGTAGGTGACAGCGCAGTGGTGGTGATCTCTTGCGATACATTGTTGAAGAACATACCACCTGCCCAGAAACAACTGCCACCATGGTTGAAGAAAGGCAATAAGATCACCATCAATATCTCTATTGTATCTATCAAATCGATGGAGCAGATGCAGAAGGATATGGATGCTAAAGCTGCTACACAGATGTCAACCGATGATAAGATATTGCAGGACTACTTTGCAAAGAACAACATCAAGCCAACTAAAACAGCTTCAGGTCTTTATTATACTATCGTAAAAGAAGGATCGGGTGATGCGATCGCAAAGGGGCAGTCTGTAACGATGAACTATACCGGCAAAACACTTGACGGCAAGACCTTTGACTCTAACACTGACGAACAGTTCAAGCACAAACAGCCATTTACATTTACCGTAGGTGTAGGCCAGGTGATCAAGGGCTGGGATGAAGGCGTGTTGTTGCTGAAAAAAGGTGGCAAGGCTATGTTCTACATTCCTTCTCCGCTGGCATACGGCGCACAGAGCCCGAGCCCGGACATTGCTCCTAATGCTATACTCACATTTGATGTAGAAGTGACTGATGTAAAGGCAAGCGCTCCGCAACCACAGGGACAGCCACAGCCAATGCAATAATCAGATATAATACAACAACTATCATTAATCAACAACCTCACTAAACAGATAAAAATGAAAAGACTGTCAGGAATTACCCTTTTCTTTTCGGTACTCACCATAGGATCATTTGTCCATACATCGCCGGCTTTGGCCCAGGATAAGAAAGCTACGGCAGGCACCAAGATGTCTGACGGCTTTATGAAACTGGAAAGCGGCCTTGAATATAAGATCATTAAACATGGTAGCGGCAAGAAAAAACCGGTGATCAATGATCATATAGAGCTGAATATACTTTTGCATGTAGGCGATAGTGTGATCTTTAATTCAAGAAAAATGAATAATGATAAGCCTGTTCCATTGCCTATTACCGCACCAAAGTTCAAAGGCGACCCTATGGAAGGCTTTATGCTGATGGCCGTTGGAGATAGTGCAGTGTTCAGGTTGCCGGTTGATTCTATGAAGAAAATAGGTGGCCTGCAGCCGTGGATGAAGGAAGGCCAGAAAGTGGAGTATGATGTAACCCTGGTATCTGCGGTATCTGACGCAGAATTCAAAAAAGATGCAGCAGAAAAGGAAGGCAAACAGAAGAATATAGATGATAAGCTGCTACAAGAGTATTTTACAAAGAACAAGATCAAGCCAATGAAAACGGCTTCGGGTTTGTATTATACCATATCGGCACCCGGAACAGGTGAACAGATCAAAGCAGGCCAGACTGTGAATGTGGACTATACAGGTATGTTCATGGATGGTAAGAAATTCGACTCGAACGTAGATTCGGCTTTCCATCATGTACAGCCCTTCTCACTTGAAGTAGGTAAAGGCCATGTGATCAAAGGATGGGACGAAGGCTTACAACTGTTGAAAGAGGGATCAAAGGCGATGTTCTATATACCATCAGGCCTCGCTTATGGAAGTGTGGACAGGGGACCTCAGATACCTGCCAATTCTATATTGGTATTTGAAGTAGAGATCACCGATGTGCAAAAACCAGGCCACCAGGCCGAAACAGATGATAAACTCATCAGGCAGTATTTGCTTAAGAACAATATACAGGCTACTAAAACAGAATCCGGCCTTTATTATGTGATCACTACACCGGGTACAGGTGAGAATGCTGCACCAGGTAAAAAGGTGAGCATGAACTACCTCGGGACGTTGCTTGACGGCAAAAAGTTTGATGGTAACATAGATGAAAACTGGATGCCCGTAACCGGCCGCACACCATTCAGCTTTACATTAGGCGTAGGCCAGGTGATCAAAGGCTGGGACGAAGGCGTACAGCATTTGAAAAAAGGCAGCAGGGGTATCTTCTTTATTCCATCGGCGCTGGGTTATGGAGAAAGAGGCCAGGGACCAATACCGGCTAACTCAGTTCTTATTTTTAATGTTGAGTTATTAGGTATGGAATAATAGTCAGTTCACTTTATCAAAACCAGAAATTATGATCAAGACGATTTTGGGAAGTTTATTATTGGTTGGTTCTTTGTTCGTATCCAACAAAAGTGTGGCACAAAGCCAGGCTGCGAAGGACGATAAGATACTCACTGAGTATTTTGCGAAGAACAACATTAAAGCCACAAAAACATCTTCCGGCTTGTATTATGTGATTACGCAGAGGGGTGCAGGCGCTCATGCAAAGGCAGGAAAGAAGGTATCTATGAATTATGTAGGTAAATTTTTGGATGGCAAGGTATTTGACGGCAATGTGGACGACAATTACAAACCTGTGAACGGCCGCGGCCCTCTTGATTTTACTTTGGATGTAGGCCAGGTAATAAGAGGATGGGACGAGGGAGTGCAGTTATTAAACCCTGGCAGCAGGGGCGAATTATATATCCCCTCAGGTTTGGCTTATGGCCCTAGCGGGCGCGGACCTATTCCGCCCAACTCCATACTTGTATTTAATGTAGAGCTTTTATCAGCAGAATAATGAAGAGAATAATATTTGTACCTTTTTTGATCATGTGGTATTTGCTTAGTGCAAATACCACATTTGCTTATACACATGCCGACACGCTTCGTGGATCAAACGGGCCGGGGAGAAGCTGGTGGGATGTGACCAGGTATGACCTGCAGGTGGCTATTGACACTGCCACCCAAAGCATATCCGGCGTAAACCAGATCACCTTTAAGACGACGGCTACGCCGCATGATAGTATGCAGATAGACCTGCAGAGCCCCATGGTGCTGGACAGTGTGGTACTGACCATGTCGCCCAAGGTGCCGAAAGACGTGAACCTGGAGATCGTAAAGGAAGGCAATGTATGGTGGGTGAAGTACCCTTTCCATAAGTTTGCCGTCAATACTTCTTATGCGCTGATGGCCTACTATCATGGTTCGCCAAGGAAGGCTGTGAACCCGCCATGGGATGGTGGCTTTAGCTGGAAACATGATGAACATGGCAAATTATGGCTGGCGGTATCGTGCCAGGGGCTGGGCGCCAGTGTATGGTGGCCGTGTAAAGACGCACAATGGGATGAACCGGAAGATGGCATGGTAGTACGGTATTTTGTACCCGGCTATTATGCGATAGGTAATGGCAAGGCGCTGGATGTAGACTCATCGGCAGTAAGAGGGCAAAGGCCAACTATTACCGGGTGGGAAGTGAAGAACCCGATCAATAACTATGATGTTACATTCTACGTAGGCGACTATATACACTGGCATGACACATTGATGGGTGAGAAGGGAAAGCTGGACCTCGATTTTTATGCACTGCGCTATAATGAAGCGAAAGCAAGAAAACAATTTGCTGTAGTGAAACAGATGATCCATTGCTTTGAATACTGGATGGGCCCCTACCCTTTTTATGAAGATGGGTATAAGCTGGTGGAAGCGCCTTACTTGGGTATGGAGCACCAAAGCGCAATAGCTTACGGCAATGGCTATAAAATGGGCTACCTGGGGATGGACCGTACAGCCACCGGCATTGGAATGAATTTCGACTACATCATTGTGCATGAAAGCGGGCATGAGTGGTTTGGCAACAGTATTACAGCTAAAGACATGGCCGATAACTGGATACATGAAGGCATCACCACCTATTCGGAATCGCTGTTTGAAGAATGCCTGCTGGGCAAGGAAAAGGCAGATAAATACTGCCGTGGCGAATGGCATAACATACAGAATGACAAGCCTATCATAGGTAATTACGGTGTGAATGAAGAGGGGTCGGGCGATATGTATGATAAGGGCTCTGCAATCATGTACATGATACGGGTAATGACCAACGATGATGAGAAATTCAGGCTGATGCTGCGAGGACTTAGCAAGGAGTTTTATCACCAGACGGTAACTACCAAGCAGGTAGAAGACTACATAGCCGCGCATACCGGCCTTGACCTGAAAGCATTTTTTAACCAGTACCTCAGAAAGGCCAATCCGCCGCAGTTGGAATACTATATCAAAGATGGTGCATTGAATTATAAGTTCAATGACATAGTGGAAGACTTCAGCCTGCCGATAACTGTGACTGCTGATGGAAAGACCGAAGCCATCAAACCGACAGCTACATGGCAGCACATCAAGTGGAGTGCGGGTTTTAATGTAAAGTTTTCGAATGATTTTTTGTTTACGGTGAAGAAGTAGTGGTGTATTATTTCGCACTTACAGGCTTTACCGTATATTTTTTATACCAAGGGCTTTGCCCTTTGCTAATGTATTCCGCCCTTTCAGGGCTATGTGTTCTCTCAACATGTTATCCACATTTCAACACTTCAGTGGGATAGTTGTATAAATACGGCATTGAGCCATTCGTAAAGCGATTATATTTGTAGGGTGGCAAAGAAAGAAGCATCGGAGACGCCGTTAATGAAGCAGCACAAGGATATTAAGACCAAGTATCCGGATGCTATACTATTGTTTCGTGTAGGTGATTTTTATGAAACTTTCGGGGAAGATGCCTGTATAGCTTCGCGTGTATTAGGTATCACTCTTACGAAGCGGGCTAACGGTGCGGCAACACATATAGAACTGGCAGGATTCCCATACCACGCGCTGGATACCTACCTGCATAAGCTGGTGAAAGCCGGATACAGGGTGGCGATATGCGACCAGCTTGAAGACCCCAAACTGACCAAAGGCATTGTGAAACGCGGGGTTACGGAACTGGTAACGCCCGGTGTGGCCACGAGCGACAAACTACTGGAGAACAGGACCAATAATTTTCTTGCTGCATTATATCTTAATGAGCCTATCTGTGGCATTGCGTTTCTTGATATTACCACCGGGGAGTTTTATGCCGCAGAGGGCACGGTGGAATATATGGATAAGCTGATACAGAGCTTTCAGCCATCTGAGATCATCTTATCGAAATCGCAGGTCAAGCATTTCAGGGAACAATTTGATACCAAGATATATACCTTTCAGCTCGATGAATGGATATTCAGGGAGCAGTATGCATACGATACCTTGCTGGCGCATTTCCAGACGCAGTCGCTGAAAGGCTACGGGATTGAGGATATGAAGGCGGCTACTGTGGCTTGTGGGGTGGCGCTGCATTATCTGAAGGATACAGAACATTCGCACCTGCAGCATATTAATACGTTGCAACGCATAGTAGCTACCGATTTCATGTGGATGGACAGATTCACCATCCGCAACCTGGAGCTGGTACATAGCACTTATGAGCAGGGGACTAACCTGCTGCAAGCAATAGACCACACACATACGCCAATGGGCGCACGGCTGATGAAGCGATGGATGATCTTTCCGTTGTTTGACATACCGCGCATAGAACAAAGACTAAATCTTGTCAGCCACTTTGTACTGGCACAGGACCTGAGCCAGTCGCTGACGCACCTGGTAAAGCAAACAGGCGATGTGGAAAGGCTGGTAGGCAAGATACCCCTGAAGAAGATAAACCCGAGGGAGGTGATGCAACTGGCCCGCAGTTTGCAATTCATGGCCGACATGAAGGAGCTGTGTGCAAAAGCCGATGATGAGTCGTTGCGTAAGATGGCAGACCCATTACAACCGCTGCATGAGCTGCGCGAGCGAATAATGAGTACCCTATCTGATGATGCACCTGCATTGGCCAGCAAAGGTGGCATGATACGAGGCGGAGTGCATGATGAACTGGACCAGCTTAGAAATATATCAAGGAACGGTAAGGATTATTTGCTACAGATACAGCAGCAGGAATCGCAACGCACGGGCATCTCATCTTTAAAAATATCCTTCAATAATGTTTTCGGGTATTACCTGGAGGTGACCCATACGCACAAAGACAAAGTACCAGCAGACTGGATACGGAAACAAACACTGGCCAACGCAGAGCGCTACATAACACCAGAGCTGAAAGAGTATGAAGAGAAGATACTTGGGGCCGAGGATAAGATACTGGCGATAGAGCTGGAACTATACCAGCATTTGCTGACGAGCATAGAACCCTACATATCGGCGATACAAAACAATGCACATATTGTAGCGCAACTGGATTGCCTGCTGTGCTTTGCGCATAATGCCCGCCAGTACAACTACCACCGGCCGCAGATAGTGAATGAACCTGTACTGGAAATAAAAGCAGGCAGGCACCCGGTAATAGAACAACAACTACCACCGGGGGAAAGCTATATAGCCAACGACATAATACTGGACAAAACCGAACAGCAGGTGATCATACTCACCGGGCCGAATATGAGTGGAAAGTCGGCATTGCTGCGGCAAACGGCCATCATTACGCTGATGGCGCACATGGGCAGCTTTGTGCCTGCTGATGCCGCTACCATCGGGCTTACCGATAAGATATTTACCCGGGTGGGCGCCTCTGATAACCTGAGCGGCGGCGAGAGTACCTTTATGGTGGAGATGAATGAAACTGCGAGCATCATTAACAACATCAGTGAGCGCAGCCTGGTATTGCTGGATGAGATAGGCCGTGGCACGAGTACCTATGATGGCATATCGCTCGCGTGGTCGATTGTAGAGCATTTGCACAACAGCCCTACGAAGCCAAAAACATTATTTGCCACCCACTACCATGAGCTGAATGAACTGGAAAACCAATTGCCCAGAGTGCGGAACTACCACATTACGCATAAAGAAACGGGCAATAAGGTGATCTTTTTGCGCAAGTTGGCACCCGGGGGCAGCAGGCATAGCTTTGGTATACAGGTAGCGCGCATGGCGGGCATGCCACCCAAGTTGCTGGACAGGGCGAATGAGATACTGGCGCAATTGGAAGAAAAACATGCAGGCACAGGAAGCGAAACAATGCAGCAAAAAGTAAAGAACATCAGGGCGCTGCCTAATTTTCAGCTTAATATTTTTGATGGTGTAACAGAAGATATACGCCGCATACAGCAGCTACTTGAGGAGACAGACATTAATACGCTTACACCTGTGGAAGCTTTAATGAAGCTTAACGAGATGAAGGGGATCGTGAAGCAGTATAAGAAATAGCCGTTATTATTTTACCAAGTTAAGTCCGTAGTAAACATGCCCACACTCTACCCCATCAAAATCAGCAACGCCCGGTAGCTCAGCCCATTTCCGGAAGCCGAATTTCTCCATCATTTTTATACTGGCTGTGTTTTTGTCGAGAATGATAGCAAGCGCTGTTTTATAGCCCAGGTCTTTGCAGGCCCGGATGCCATAAGTAAGTAATGAGGAACCGATACCCCTGCCCTGATATGCAGAATCAATAAAGTAACTGATCTCTACGGTGAATCTAAGTGCAGCCCTACCCGAGCGGTATGGCGCAATACTAAACCAACCAACGATCTTTTCATCAGTCATGTATACGAAAATAGGATAGCGTGAGTCCAGATGTTCATTAAACCACGCTTTGCGTTCCTCAACAGATTGCAACTCTGTAAATGCTGTTTGAAAACCGGCACTGATCGCCTGGTTGTAGATGGCTACTACCGATTCAATATCCTTAGATGTCGCTGACCTGATCATGTATTCTTTAGTTATTTTCTCATTGCCGTAATGATGCTATTCGCTTGCTCAAAAACGGGTAACCATGCCGATGTGTCATCATCAAAGTGCTTCATTTGCTCCTGTGCTGCATATATGCCTTTATTGGTGAGCAGGTAAAAACGCACACATCCGGCTGGTGGCAGGTCGGTTGTGGATACCGGCAATGCCCTGCCAGCAAAGTCCTGAGTGAATGTAACGAGTTCAGATGCCGCTTCGGCAATACCAGTGTCCATACCAGCGCCGGACACGCCGCCACCCGTGCTCAGATACATATTTGCAGCACCATTGATGTAGGTGGCCAGTGTGGCGGTAACATCGCCCATATTCCAGTCCATGACAACACCATATACCAAAGTCTCGGAATCCGGAACAGCGATTTTCAAATCTGCTGCACTTACGTGCAATGCAACTTTCCGCAAGTTTTCATAAGTACCCGTATCAGCAGGCTGACCGACTTCCTTTTGTTGCCTGCCGCGCCTGATAAAGTAAATAATAATACCGAGCTGCAGCAGGATCAATAAAATATATACTACTGTCATTGTGTGGTAAATGTACTACGGAACAACCATTAATAAAATGATGACCTGCGTAAAAAAAATATTTTTGCTATTTTCATCGCATGAAGTTGACTGTATTTTTCATAGGGCTGCTATTGCAGCTCACGAATGTATGCCGGGCACAAACGGATAGTGTAGTAGTGTTGCCAATGAAAATGAAAGCACCTGATGGTGCAAAGAAAATTGGCAGTATGACGCTTGGCAATAATGCTACTGCCACTAATTGCGACTATGAAGCCCTGATTAATGACGCAAAAATTAAAGCAAAAGCAATGAGTGGCAATATTGTGAAGATCACTGAACTTATAGCGCCTGCTTTTATCAGTAAGTGCTACAAAATAAAGGCAGATGTTTATTATTCGGTAAACTTATCCCAATACCAGGTGCAGAAGACGGATGTGGCTGTGTTGCCAAAAGAATACGCTACTGTATACATATACCGCCTTAAAGACACGCTTGCCCTGGTGGGCGGTTACTTTGTGCATATGGATGGTGATAGTGTGATCTGTAAAGTAAAAAGCAGATCGCGCGATTCTGTGAATATTTATAAAAACGGCCCGGTAAAATTTTGGGCAGATATAGAGAAGCGAGCTGAATTAAAGCTGGACGTACAAATTGGGCATAGCTATTACATCAGGTGTGGTGTGCGGAAAGGAGAGATAAGGATGGTGCCGGTATTAGAAGCGGTGAAAGAAAATATAGGTAAGGCAGAATATGACGAAGATGGTCAACATAAGAAAAATATGAGTGTACAGTACCTGCAACAAGTGCATTAAAATAACAAAGGAGAGCAATGCCCTCCTTTGTTGATTCGATTGGAACTGTATTATTAATTGCTTAGAGGAGTGATGGCCTGAGTTACTGTAGGCGCTATGCCGAGAGTAGCAACAGTTTCGTTATAGTTGCTCCAGTTGGTATGCGGGTGCGCTTGCTTTTGCGAGGCCGAAATGATGACATCCCTGAAGATTATAGAGCCGGGGTTAGCAGATGAAGTACCATCCAAATTTTGAATATAGATAGTGAACCCGCCGGTATAAAAATCAAAAACAGTAGATTGTCCGTTATTAATATCAGGAAGGTTTGTCCACCCGGAAGTGTATTGTTTATACATTTCGACAACCCCGTTATTAACTATGTCGGAAGTAATATCCTGATCAGCGAAATCAGCCGACCATGTGGTACCTGTTAAGGCCCAGGCACTTACTGTAAATTGTTTGCCGACGCCAATTACATTGGCATTACCGGTAGGACCGGTAGGGCCTTGTGGGCCGCGATCTCCGGATTTGACGCAACTACCAAATGTAAGCAGGCTTCCAGCAACTAAAACAAGCATTAATTTTTTCATTTTTGTGGAGAGTTGTATCGCCCGGTTCCTTAGCGAAAGTTTATAATAAATGACGTGAAACCGTAACAATTGCTAACGTCACTTTTGAATAGACAAATTAAGTGCCAATAAGTTTCATTCAATGTTAAAATGATGCCAATAACCCAAAAGAGGATCATTTTTCCTTTCTCACTATAAACCTATCGAGCATTTTTTGCTCGTTGGCCGCTGCTATAATCGCAGCTATACGCTGTGCTTTTGTTTCTGCCCGCTTTGCGCCATTTACATGGTAGAGGATGTATTTCTTATTCGTTTTACTAAGTGTGTCAAAGAACAGTTTTGCCTTTTTGTTGGCCTTAAATGCTTTTTCCAGTTCAGGGGGGATGGAGAATGACTCTATGCCGTCCAGTTTGCTCCAGGTGCCGTGGTGTTTAGCTATATCTATTTTGGCGTGGCCGGCAGGTGTCATCAGGCCATTTTTTATCAGTTGTTCTACCCTGTCTTTGTTTAGCTTCGACCAGCCGCTTTTCTCTTTGCGGGGCATGAATAGCTGCGTATAGTAATGTTCGTCGCCGGGATTAAGGGTACTGTCTATCCAACCGAAACAAAGCGCTTCTTCCACTGCATCTGCATACGGCACCCGGGTCTTACCACTATCTTTTTTGTAGTAGATGAGCCAGATGCCGGGACTTGTGGTATGGTTCTTCTCCAGCCATTTGCGCCAAGCCTTGCGGTCTTTGGCGTAGTAGGTTTCTGTTTTAGGTATTGACTGGCCCATAGCTGATCAAAAATAATTGAAAGCAATCATTTTAAGAACACTAATTAATAATTACTTTTGGGCTGTTATGAAAATACTGAATATAAGAACGATATGCCTGCTACTGACCTTTTGTTGTGTTGCTTACAATAGCTATAGTGTTACCGACACATTAAATGGGAAAAAACCTATAGCTGTATTATTGCAACTACCATCTGAGCATAACAGGATAGAAGCACTAACAAAAGATAGAAGATATAGCGATCTTGACCAGGTCATCAAAGATGCCATTGGTGTCAAAACAGCAATGATCAATGATTTTACCGATAATTATGATCAGTGCCCAGTTTACTATTATATGGACACCAATGCATACCTGATTCAAAAAAAACAGTTCGCAGGCATATTGCTTGATAAGGATGGCAATCCTAAAAAAAATATCATTATTGACAGTACAACCACAAATTATCTAATTGCATATTATGGTTATCCGCTTGACGGGCCTATGAATGAGGAGGATGACAAAGACAAAGATCCCCATACTGCTTACATCATAGTAATGGGAAGAGGTTTAATAATCCTGAACAGTAATTTCAAACAGGTACACTACTTTTTAAAAAGAGGATACGACAACCTTTTCATTAATTTCCATATCCAAAAGAAGTATTATTATTTTTCAAAAAAGTTTGATATAGAATACTACCCGTTTGCCGGCCATTTCAGTAAATCAAATTTAGATCGGTATGGCAAGTCGATAAAGGATGATCAGAGTAAATAAAAACGAACAGATGCTGATTTTGGAGCACAGCCCTTCACCCTATCTTTAGCTTATGCATTTACTTTGAATCATTGTGATCGTAGTATTAATCCCTGCCCATTTTCTTCAGCATACGCCCGTGCTGCACCAGTGCATTAACAAAGGTAGGCATCACTTTATATGGCAGGCCATATTGCTCAGCTGTTTGTTTTACAATAACAGCGATCTTGGGATAGTGTACATGTGAGATATGCGGGAACAGGTGATGCTCTACCTGGTAATTCAATCCACCGATGAACCAGAACATGATGCGGCTACGCGGAGAAAAATCGGCTGTATTCAACAACTGGTGTATCGCCCAACTGTTTTCCATTTTACGGTCGTCGGGAGTTATAGGAAATTCAGATGATTCGAGCACATGGGCCAATTGAAAGATACAGGACAGTGAAAGACCCGCTGTGAAATGCAGCAATAGGAAGCCCATCACTACCATCTGCCAGGACATACCGGAGAACATAATAGGGAGTACGAGTGCATAAGTAAAATAGATAACCTTGTAAATGCTTAATTCCAACAATGCTTTGCGCAGGCTGATCTTTTCCTTCTTGAGCAATCCTTTCTTTTCATACAGGAACAGCAGACGATAATCTTTGTATGTAACCCACTGCAGGGTAAGCAGACAATACAGGAACCATGCATAGATATGCTGAAACCTGTGCATCTTCAGCTTCTTAGTTTCCGGGTGAAAGCGCATAAGGCCGCCGGTGTCTATATCTTCATCAAGGCCTTCTATGTTAGTGTAGGTATGGTGCAGTATGTTGTGCTGTATCCTCCAAGTCACATCATAGCCGCCTACTACATTTACCACATCGCCAATGATCTTGTTTACTGTTTTATTATCGGAATAAGAACCGTGATTAGAATCGTGATGCACAGCGCAACCAATGCCTACCATGCCGAGGCCGGTAAGAAACCACAGGCCAAAGAATACCCAGGCACTATGCGCGCCAACACCCACAATGATGAGCGTCATTGGAACAAAGAACAAAGCGAGCATGGCCACAGTCTTTAACCACAGTGCCCTGTTGCCACTCATGCTTACTTTATTTTCGGTAAAAAAAGTGTCTATGTTTTTCTTTAGTGTATCGTAGAAACCTTCTCCATTCTTCGGCGCAAAACGCACTATATTCAGTTTGCTCACTATGCTCTGTTTTTATGGTGTAAAGATATGAAAAAAAGCTCATCCAGCCTAATGATGATGATACTGAGTTATACCAATTAGACATTAAAAGACGGCAAAGTAATTTTCAAGGTAATAGTCATAGGATGTTATAGATTTTATGGTTTCACTTTTCAGATCAACAATAATTTGCGATAAGCGCAGGGAAAGATCGTCGAGTGTTTTGAAAA
>CAIRES010000031.1 GCA_903877645.1 uncultured Bacteroidota bacterium
AGGTACTGTTGCTGCCGCTAACTTCACAGTATCAGGTGCATCTGGCTACACTTACGCTATCACTCTCCCTACTACTGCTACACTTTCTGATGGTTCTTCACATACCATGGGCATGAGCGCTTTCACCAGCTCACCTTCAGGTACAGGCGTACTGACCGGCGGTACACAAACACTTACTGTTGGTGCAACCCTTACCGTATCTGCCGCACAAACACCAAATGCTTACACTAACTCTACTGCAGTGCCGGTAACTGTTAACTACAACTAATCAAATACAACAACCGAATATTCCGAACGTCCCGCAATTGCGGGACGTTTTTTTGTGCTACTTACACCGTGCATTTTTTATAACTTACATCAAAGCCGTAGGATATGAAATTTAGCCAACAAAAAAAGCTGATCATAGCAGCGTTATTGTTGATCACAACAATAATGTCTGCCTGCCAGCCGAAAAAAAATGTCGCCCCACCCACCCAACGCACTTACCGCATGGGGTTTCAAAACTCGGCCCCTAACTACTACGATTTTAATAAAGTACTGCAAACCCTCAATATGTGGGTGCTGCGCGCGGACGCTGCTATGATCAGCATCCAGGCACCATGGGATTCATTATATGCAGGTGTCACACCACAACAATATGTAACAGACAATTTTACCAGCTTCGTGAATTTTTATCGCGGAAAAAATATGAAGCTGTGGGTGTACATAGATCCTGCAAACGGCCTGGACCGTTCCACCGATGCACTCGACCTGAAAGCCCTTGGCAAGAGCATTGCACAACCCGGTCCGCAACAGGTGTATGAACGCTTTTGCTTTGTGATGGATAGCATGCTACAGCCCGATCATATGGGTATGGCCCTGGAGACCAACCTCGTAAGAGGTCTCTCCCCTGATTCTCTTTACCAGGGTGTAAAAACCGCAGCCAACAGCGCTGCGGCACAGATAGCCGCATACGATACCAAAGTAAAACTAAGTGTGAGCGTACAGGTAGACTGGGCTTGGGGTGCACTGGCCGGAAGCAGCTATGTAGGCGTAGACCAGGACTTTACAGACTTCCCTTTTGTGCAGGAGCTGGGTCTTTCCTCTTACCCCTACTTTGAATTCAACGATCCGAACGACATCCCTTCCAATTACTACTCGCGGCTGGTGCAGGGAAGGAATACACCGGTGTTCGTATCAGAAGGTGGATGGTCATCACAGCAGGTAGGCACCTACACAGAAACCACGCAAAAACAAGCCGACTATATTACCAAACAACTACAACTAGCTGACAACGCAAATGCAATAGGCCTATTCCAACTCACGTTTTGCGATATAGACCCGGCTGGAATCGGATCTCAACCCGCAAACCTCAACCAGTTCATTTACATCGGCCTCGTCGATACGTCCTTGAATCCAAAACCCGCACTGGCTCGATGGGACGATGGCTTTAAACGTGCATTGAAATAATACATAAATCACAACTCTACGACTTTCCCCATTCTATTTTACGAAACCACAGCATCCTTTGCAGCTTTCGCATGCACTGCTGAAAACGGGTCTTTATCTCTGTAAAATAGCAAAATGCTGGTGCCTATAAGTACCAGGGCTACTGAGAGTATCTCCGCTTGCGTAGGATGTACAAACCCCCAATCATACTTGTAGTTTACTCGTATCAGTTCCACAAAAAACCGCTCTACCCCTACTAATATCAGGTAAGTACCAAACATCTGCAACGTGCGGGTAAAGCGTTTGCGTACCGCCCACAGCACAAAAAATAAGATCACACAAACAATAGCCTCATATATCGGTGTAGGAAAAACACTCACTGGCAATACACTACAATAATTTCCATGACAACCAGCGATAGGCACTCCATCATGCCCTACATTATGAGGGTAATTCATCCCGGAAAGCCAACGTGGCAGCCACGAAGGAGTATGATACCAAGCACTAGGCTGGGGTGGCAGTCTATAACTTTGTTCATACGCATGTAATACACTCAAACCTTCAGCTTGAGTAGAAGATCTTAGTGTCCCGTCAGGGGTAGTTATGTACGCAGTATTGTATATGCCCCAATCGCCATCACCTGAGAACTGGCAGCCAAGGCGGCCAAGGCCATAGGCCAGCATAATGCCCGGCGCTGCGGCATCGCACATGTGCCGGAAAGGTATATTGTGCCTGCGGGTATAGAAGTAGAAAAATAAAGTCGCCACAATGAGCCCGCCCAAAAAGGTAAGACCATCGGAAGAAGTAAGGCTGTGTATAGGATGCTGAATAAAATCATCCCATGTCTCAAAGGCATTAAATATCTTGGCGCCTGCAAGTCCGCTTACAGCAGCATACAGGGCTATCTCTGTGATGCGGTCGTGTGGCCAGATGGTTATTTTTTGAAATTGCGGCTCAGGAAGCTGTTCTTTCTTCTTCTCGTAATAATGAATATATGCACTAATGGCACCTCCCAACAAGCCAATGATGAGATTACCATCAAGCGAAAAAAGATACCCCATTGGATTCGGAGATACTTCTGCGAAGTGTCCGTAAACACCTCCAGCTTTATAGCCAATAATAAAACCGACAATCGCATACATCGTTTTGCCATAAATAGTGGCGGGCTTGCCCACTTCCATAGTTTCGTATTCGGGTACAAGCAGTCCTTGTTTTGCCTTGCGCCGCAGCTCTTGCGCTGTGGCCCAGCCAGCACCAAAAAATGATAGCGCTACCAGGAAACCAAATGTCTTGAACAGGCTCAGCCATTCGGGCATTTCATGGCCGGTCAGCCCTTGCAGCAGGTATTGGAAATCAGGATACATGAGCGCAAAAGTAGGTGGATAGGTTGATAACTGGATAGGTAAATAAGTTAATTAGGCAAAAGGTTAATTAGTTAGAGAAAAAGTAACTTAAATGGCTAAAAAGTTAATAGGTGGCGTAGTTGTAGTGGAAACGATTTTTTACTACATTTGCAACCCAAGGTCGGATGGCCGAGTGGCTAGGCTCAGCTCTGCAAAAGCTGCTACAGCGGTTCGAATCCGCTTTCGACCTCGATTAATTCATAGTGCCTTGCGATTGGAATCGCAAGGCATTATTTTTTCTGTTTAGCCTTATTCATATATTCCCCAAAATCTTTGGTCATTTGTGTATGTGGGAATCTTCTTGTCAGCTTTTTATTGAATGCCAGCAGGTAGTCCATCTCAGTACGAGTGCTGATGATCTTTGCGGCAAATACAGCATTGGGCTCGTAAGGGTTTGTATCTGCGTATTGCTTTACCCGCTTTGTAAAGTCTATGGCCATATTCCGAGCATCTTTCTTTGCTAATGCCAGCAGGCTATCATTACCCCTTTCTATAAGAGAGTCGAACACAACATTCATTGTATTCAGGTTGGTCATAAAGCCACCTGTAGCCAATACAAACTTTTGCAGGTCTGCGGACGGCTCCGATCCTGAGACGGAATAGTCCTTAAGATCGTTCCAGTCGGCACTCACTGTCACTTCTCCCGAATCCAGCGACAAATAGATGAATTGATCAGGCGCAAAACGCAACCTATATAGTTCGGCCTCGCTACTTGTGCCTGATAGCGTAAAATGTCCATCATTGTCTACGTGCGCCGAGTCAACAACCGTTATTCGATCGTTCGCACTTAATTGCTGCAATACAATGGTATGCGCGGGCATGTCCTTAACGGAGACCATTATCTTAAAATGCGATTTCGCGATCTGGCACCACATGATAGCGGGCACCCAAATCAATATCCCAATCAGCCGTAGATATATACCACCACGTTTATTGCTCATCAACACAAAGTTGCGCACGAAACCCCGGTTTTCAAAATAATAACAGGCCAGAAGCGAACTTCCGGCCTGCTAACTATAAGTGATTATTCATTTACCTTTTTACATCTACACCTGTGAGTTGTGATACCCTGTGTTCTCTGCGCCTTGCTTTACGCATCTTACGTTCAGTCTTCCTATACACCCTCCTCGATACCAGCTTATAATTTTTGTTGGTAGCCTTGGTAGGATAGTAGCCTGTAAACTCTGATTCTTTTTCTACGTTCACATTGGTGGCCACATTAAGTGTCTGATCTGGGCAAACCTGCACTGAGTTATCAGAGGTTGCTGCTGTCACCCTGTAAGTTTGTGGTACAGCGGTCATGTTATCTGTCTTGCTGATCAGGATAGGGGTTGATGCTTTCGGATCAACAAGGTCTGAATAATCTGAAGATAATGGACGCCTTCTGTGCCTCTTATGGTAATACACATATACCTTATCAGTAGAGGTTTGTATCGCCGCGCCGTCCAGGGTCACTTCTTTTGATTCTTCCCCTGTCAGGTTTACAGGCACATTGATACATGCTGTCGTCTTTGTGGTTTTAGGATAGAATGCGTTACCACATTTGGCCATCACATATAGTACACAGTTTGCGTTACCCGATGGTGATGCGATCTTCCATGCCCTGAAACCTTCCGGATCGGGCGACATGAGCTTAGTGTAAGAGTAGGTATAACCCGCGCTACCCATATTACCCTCTGTTCCGTTAGGTATGTATTGCATCGATATCGCCGACTCACTGAGGTCCTCGGCGCCATTTGCGAAGCCGATCTCCATCAGCATGCCATTGAGCTCCGACATGCCGGCTTTGTTCATATTGCCCCGCTCGCTCTTTTTAATGGCCATGTATACTTCATGTGCCGATGCCTTCTCCCTTAAAAAAGGAAATTCAGGCGCGCTGCCTAAATGACGAATCTCTTTTGGCTCACTTGTGTTGCCGAACTTATATATTGTGCTGTTCTGGCTGCACTCCGACTGCGCGAATGCCGCTGAAGCAGTTGTGAGCATTGCTGAAATTAGAATTAAGTGTTTCATAGTAGTTGGTTTAGTTGTTCAATATTTTCTTCTACTCTAAAAAATATGATGCCACTAACAACTGCGCGAACCAAAAAGCTTCTTTAAAAAAAATTAAAAGATCCCGAGCCCGCTGATAATCAGTCTGGTAGCTCGTTACGGATGATGCGTAGAAAGATATGCGGCCACTATCGGCACCAATATCATTACTACCATAAATAGCACAAAGAAAAAATCGGGATCACTGTTCGTCGTTTTCATAGCATTGCATTTTCCCCTAAAGAAGTAAATGCCGTGCCACAGAAGGTTATGTACACTTAAAGTTTTGTTACAGGGCCACTTCAATCTTGTTGCGTACTGCCAGTTTCGCCACATCGCCCATGGTGTAGCTGTGTATCCCAACCACATGCCTGAAAGTGGCATTCAGCATGGCTCTCGCTACTTCCTTACCCTGTATCGGTTTCAGCTTTTTCAGGCCGGGTATCATCGAGAGTACGTTCATCACACCCACACCCAGTAATTCCCCGGTCCTTACTTTTTCCCGCTCACCGGCCAGCATCCCCGGCCTGATGATATGAATGGTCTCAAAAGGCAGCTTTTGCACATCCCGCTCCAGCTCCCCTTTTATCCTTGAATAAAACACCGCCGAGTCCGGGCTCGATCCCGCAGCGGATATCAGCACATATTCAGGCACGCCATTGGCCGCAGCAGCCTTTGCCACCTGGTATTGGTACATGTAGTCTATTTTATACTGTGCTGCCTTGCTGCCTGCCTGCCGCAGCGTAGTACCCATTGCCGAGTACAGCACATCGCCTGTCACCAGCTTCTTCCAGGTATCCGGGGCATCAAAATCCACTACATGCTCCTCCAGTTTGTCGTTGGCTGTCTCCATAGGGCGCCGCACCAATACCTTCACTTTATCAAAACGGCTGTCCTTCAGCAGCATATTCACCAAATTGCTGCCTACAAGGCCCGTTGCGCCTATTACAATTGCTGTTCTCATTAGGAATGGATGTATTATAGTTAAAGTATAAATTTTATGCCAATACTACTAAATAATAGTAGTCCGACTAGGATTCGAACCCCCTAAGCGCCACTCCACTCCGCTTTATCCCATATTTTCCATATTTTGCGCCCCGGTAAAACATGATTTTTTGCCTCATTCTTTTGCTTCCACACAGCAAGCCATTATGTCTAAACATTATAAATACCTCATACTCGGTGCCGGCCCTACGGGCCTCGGCGCTGCCTATCGTTTAAAAGAACTCGGCATTCAGGATTTCATTATCCTCGACCGCGAAGACAAAGCAGGCGGCCTCTCCTCCAGCTATGTGGAC
>CAIRES010000032.1 GCA_903877645.1 uncultured Bacteroidota bacterium
AGGCATTTTAAAAGGTGGCTCCCCAAGCGACTTTGATGGCAATTACACAATTGTGGGTCTAGAGGCCGGAGATTATGATGCAATAGCAATATACAACGGTTATGACAGCGCTAAAACCGTTGTTAATGTTCGACTTGAAAATAAGACTGTTTTAAATTTAGTCCTAAACCGCCATGCAACTTCCATAACCGGCGTTATAACAATTATCAACTTCCGAAAACCCCTCATTGACATCGACAACCCCAGCAAACACACCTTCACCCGCGAAGACCTCAACCACATGCCTAACTAATGCCTAAACCCCAATCCATACAAATAAGCATCCCCACTCCCTGCTCACAAAGCTGGGAGGAGATGACGCCGTTTGGCGCTGGCCGTTTCTGCGCACATTGCAGCAAAACAGTAATAGACTTTACCACCTATAGCAACACTGCGCTGTATAATTTCTTTGCAAAGAACAACGATCATGTATGCGGCAGGTTCCTCAGCACGCAAATCACTAAACCGATACATGTACCCCACCAGCCGCATAGCAGGCTATACAGGCTTACAGTCGCCTTTGGGCTTACTTTATTATTTACCCAAGCGCCTGCACTGCTGGCGCAAACAAGGCCACCTATTGTAGCGCAAACTGAAAAAGAATACAAAATAAAAAGCAGCGACCCATTCGGCCTGATAAAGGGCAACATCTTAGACCAGGCGGCGCAACCCCTGCCTGATGTTGTGGTGCAGGTATATAAGGATGGGGCTTATAAAGCCGGCGCTATGACCGGCAGTGATGGCAACTTTTCAATACCCCCGATCGATCCGGGCACCTATACTGTTATCTTCAGCCATCCCGGCCACGATACTATCACAGACATAAATACCATCGTTACTGCCGGGCAGGTCAGCATGCTCTACCACCGGCTCAACCCTGCCGGAACAATTGCTTCTTCTGTTATTGCAGATCCTCTCATAGTAGACATTAATACACCCCGGGTAATAACAACGGGCAGCGCTGTCGCTTATTTCAACAATGATGTATCGTACTATTGCGTAACGGCACCTACTGTACACAAAAAACACAAACACCATCACAAGACCTCAGCAAAATCAAAACCGGGTAAGAAATAAAACACTTCAGCTCAACAATACATTCTACTCATTACCAAATTGCCGAATTATCAACCCAACCATAGCGCACCACCCACACTATCGCGGCTTGCGCCTGTCACGCTGCTCAGCACATTCACTTCTTCGCGCCACCTCAGCGTACCTATCAGCGCCATCACCAGTGCTTCTTTGTACTTCACCACATCAGGCTCAGGCACTACTACTGCAACATGATAAGGAGCCAGCACCCTTTCTATCTGCATCACCAGAAAGCTATTAAACGCACCGCCGCCTGTTATTAACAATGTCGCCTGTTCTTTGTCATGAGGATATTGAGCAACCCCGGCGGCCACTTGCATGGCTATATGCTCCACCATAGTATGCAGCAGATCGTAAGTGCTATGCCCGCTTTCCAATAAGTGTGGAAAAGCGATATCCCTTGCAGCGTCATTACTTAGTGATTTCGGCGCGGGCTGTTTGTAATACGGTGCATCATTCAGTCCATCCAGCACCTCCGGCAACAATGTGCCATGTGCGGCCATACTTCCTCCCTCATCCATTTTCTTGCCTTCCTTCATAGCCAGTGTGTTCAGCACCTGGTTGGCAGGGCATACGTCAAACGCCAAAACACTATCATTGCCGTGCACAGTTATATTTGCTATACCACCTATATTCAGCAGGTAATCGTACCCGGCAAAAAGTAACTGATCCCCTATGGGCACTATCGGGGCTCCCTGTCCACCCAGCGCTACATCCATGGACCGCAGGTCACTGATCACCGGCAGCTGTACAATAGCCGCTATAGCAGCCCCATCCCCTATCTGGCACGTAGTGCTATTTTCCGGCTCATGAAACACAGTGTGCCCGTGGCTGGCTATAAAATGCACTTTATGCCCAAGATCGAACCGGGCAATGAATTTGTTTACCTGCTCACCAAGATACTTGCCATACCGGGTGTTCAGCTTTAAAAAATCACTGACATTCACATCTGCCGCACGCCTGAGATCACTTACCCAGCTTTCGGTATAGGGCAGACAATCTGCATGCAGTATGGTATAGCTCCATTGCCCGCGCACCTCTTCCAGTTGCACATAAGCTATATCCAGCCCATCCAGCGAGCTACCCGACATCAACCCTATTACTTTATAAACCATAGTCTAAATTCAGATCTCAAAATACAAATCCCACCCCGGCTTTCTACTTAAAACTGCCATTCCCTTTCCATCCACTCCTTCATCTTCGTATCTGTAAAGTCTATTCTTATCGGCACTACAGATGCGTACCCCGCCTTCAAAGCTTCTACATCCGTACCTGGGTCTTTATCCATGTTGATGAATTTACCCGTCATCCAGTAGTAGTCCTTGCCTCGTGGGTCTGTACGATGATCAAACTCCTCCGCCCATTTTGCATGCGCCTGCCTGCATATCTTCATTCCCTTAAAAGTCGCTGCTGTGGCTATAGGTATATTCACATTCAGCAGTATATGCTCCGGCAACTTGCCGGCCAGCATACGCACAGCAAGATCATGCACCACCTGCTTAGCGATCGTAAAGTCCGCCTCAAACCTATGATCCAGCAACGACACACCCATAGAAGGAACACTTTCTATAGCCGCCTCCATAGCAGCGCTCATTGTACCCGAGTAAATAACATTTATAGAATGATTAGCTCCATGATTGATGCCGCTGATACACAGATCCGGCTTGCGGTGCAGTATCTTATCTCTGGCCAGCTTCACACAGTCGGCAGGTGTGCCACTACATTGCCAGGATGCCACACCATCAAACACGTCTACTTTGTCCAGCCGCAACGGATCACCGATAGTTATCGCATGTCCCATCCCCGACTGCGGGCTGTCCGGTGCAACTACGATCACTTCTCCCAGGTCGCTTACAGCATCCACCAGCGCCTTTATTCCCGGCGATGTAATGCCATCATCATTTGTTATCAGTATTACCGGTCTTTGCATCTGCAAATATATAAAACCCCGAGAGTGTATAATGGTATTATTAAAAAGTAGCAAGACAAAATGCCTTGCTACGAAAATGAGTTAACCGAAATATTTGATACCCAATAAGCAGAAGCCCTCGACAAAATACCGCATTTACAGCGGGAGGGATTTGGAATTTGTTTATTGGAATTTGGGCTCTATTTTCAGTTTACTTTCATCACAAACGGCATCGCCATCAATGCCTTATTATTCATCTTACGCAGGTTTTGCAACTGCTCATACCACTCGTATGCCTCACCTGTTTCTTCCTTGATCTCTGCTTTCACCAACGCGCTGGCGCTCATATTCATGTGCAGCTTGCGCATCAGGCTATTCAGCTTATCCTGCGGTTCAGGATACGTTACCACCTTATAATCTTTCAGCTTGGCCATTGATACCGCACTCGCTATCGCCCTGTCCAGGCCTCCGAGCCCGTCTACCAGCCCTATACCCAAGGCATCGGTCCCCGTCCATACACGCCCCTGCGCTATGCTGTCCACATTAGCCTGCGATAGCTTCCTGCCTTCGGCCACATGCCCTTTAAACAGCGCATAAATAGTATCCACCTGGTTTTGCATCCTCTGTGCCTCAAGTGCAGTGAGCGGGCGCGAAGATGTAGGCACATCGGCGTATGGTGCGTTCTTCACCTCGTCAAACGTCACACCCAGCTTATTCTTCAATAATTTATCTGTGCTGAACATCATACTGAATACACCTATGCTGCCGGTGATCGTATTCGGCAATGCAAAAATACTATCCGCCATGCTGGATATATAGTATCCGCCTGATGCTGCATAGTCACCCATAGAAACAATGAGGTGCTTCTTTTGCTTCAGCAGCACCAGTTCACGCAATATCACATCGGATGCCAGCGCACTGCCACCCGGGGAGTTCACACGCAGCACTACTGCCTTTATCTTATCGTTCTTAGCCACTTTACGTATCTCTTCGCAAATGGTTTGTGAGGCTATCTCCCTGTCGTCATTCTGTTCACCATCTACTATGTTACCTTCTGCAAAGATCACCGCAACACGGTTCTCCGATATCTTGCCATCTGCCTTATAGCCTTTGTTATCAGCAGCATAGTCATTCATACTCACATACTTGATGTCTTCACTTTCCTTCACACCTGTCTTTGTTTTGATCCTTTTCTCCACTTCGTCCCAATACAGCAACCCTGCTACCATATTATGTTTCAACGCATCCGCAGGGAACTGTATGCTGCCATTCACGGCCCATTCATTGATCGTAGCTTTATCAGCATGGGTGTATTGCGCCGCAGCGCCAAGAAACTCATTCCATATACCATTCTGGAATGCCTGTATCTGCAACCTGTTCGGGTCACTGATCTTCTCAGCTCTGAAAGGCTCCGTAGCGCTTTTGAACTTTCCTGCGTAGAATATCTCCGGCTGCACTTCCAGTTTTTCCAGCGTTCCTTTAAAGAACGCCAATACAGTAGCAAAGCCCTTTAGATCAATCCCCCCGGCAGGATTCAGGTAAATACTGTCTGCAACCGAAGACGCAAAATAAGCGCCCTGGGTGATGTCCTCTCCATAAGCATAAATAAATTTGCCCGAAGTCTTAAAGTCCTGCAGTGCCAGCCTCAGTTGCTGCAATGTGGCCCAGCCATTAGGCGATGGCGCCGCTTTGATCAGAATGCCCTTTATAGCCGCATCCGTCTTCGCACTGCTGATGCCCTTCATGATGTCATAAATACCTCCCTGGTACGCACTACTTTTGTCAAAGAAGGCAAATGAGTTACTAGCGCCCTGCTCGTGTATGCTTTTAGACAGGTCTATCACCAGCACATTGCCATTTGTTTTCTTGTCCAACTTATCTGTCACTGACTTCGACAGCCCTACTATCCCCGCGATCATAAACCCAACAGAAATAAAACCCATCACTATCATCGCCAGAAGCGATGCAAAAAACATCTTAAAGAATTGTTTCATAAACCGTTTTGATTAAATATTTTGCAAATATACAATGGCTAAAACGAATACTATAGGTGATTTTAGAGGGATATAGTCAATTTGATCTTTTTAGCTTACCTATTAACATCATTACCCTTTAACCCAACCCTTACAAACCTTACATTTGCAATTCACTTATGAATACAATCGGGCAATTACGGATATGGAGCAACGGCACATGGATCACCGAAACTGACGCCAATGCGCAGGTCAAGGACCTTGATATCGACACGCGCAACATAGAACACCCTGAAAGCGCAATGTTCATCGCGCTAAAAACACCTATCCGCGATGGCCACACCTATTTGATGGATGCCTGGCAAAAAGGTGTGCGCAACTTCCTTGTATCCCGGCCCGTTGATACCACTGAATTACCCGCCAGCAACATCATCCTGGTAAAAGATACCCTGGCTGCCTTGCAACAAATTGCTGCTGCCCACCGCAAACAATTCAACATACCCGTCATCGGCATTACAGGCAGTAATGGTAAAACTGTTGTCAAAGAGTGGCTGTACCAGTTGTTGAGCAATGACTACAATATTATCCGCAGCCCAAAAAGCTATAATTCGCAGGTGGGTGTACCTCTCTCTGTATGGCCCATGAGCAAGGAACATCAGCTCGCTATTCTCGAGGCAGGCATTTCTCAGCCCGGTGAAATGGAAAAATTGGAACGCATCATCCACCCTACCATCGGCGTTTTCACCAACATAGGCGAGGCACACAGCGAGGGCTTTATGAACGCCCGCCAAAAGATCAACGAAAAGCTGATACTCTTTCGACACACGAGGCAATTGGTGTATTGCTACGACCATGCTGAACTCAATGAATGTATCAGCCAATACATGCACCAGGTATGCAACAGCCGCAACGAAGAATCACTTGAACTCTTTACCTGGTCAAGAAAGAATGAAGCTACATTACGCGTTTCTCAGGTCAATCAACTAGCCGGCAAGACAAATATATCGGCATTATACAAAGGCAAGGAGATCAGCATCACCATTCCATTCAGTGATGATGCCTCTGTGGAGAATGCCATCCACTGCTGGTGTGTATTGCTCATGATGGGTGTTGGTCATAAAGACATCAAAGCACGCATGGCCACCCTGCAACAGGTGTCTATGCGTCTGGAGCTGAGGCATGGCATCAACGACAGCACAGTGATCAATGATGCCTATAACTCCGATCTCACCTCGCTGCAATTGGCGCTCAACTATCTCGAGCAGCAAAAACAACACACACAGCATACGGTCATCATGTCCGACATCCTGCAGATAGGCCGTCGCGACCTGGACTTATATGATGAGGTGGCCGCATCTGTGAGCCGTCGCAATATCCAACGATTCATTGGCGTTGGCCCTGCACTCTATAAAAACAAAGCCGCATTTCGTAAGTACAAAAAATTACGCAGTATATTTTTCAAGTCCACTGATGATTTTCTGAAGAATTTTCACTTGCTCACGTTCACCAAAGAAGCAATACTGCTTAAGGGTGCGCGCGTATTTGCCTTCGAGAAGATCGGATTGCTGCTGGAGCAAAAGGTACACCAGACAGTAATGTCCATAGACCTCTCGGCCCTTACTCATAACTTTAATGTCTTTCGCGCAGAGCTGTCCCCGGGTGTAAAAACTATGGCCATGGTCAAAGCTTTCTCTTATGGCAGCGGCAGCTTCGAGATCGCTAACCTGCTTCAATACGCCGGCGTAGACTATCTGAGCGTCGCCTATACTGATGAAGGCATCGGCCTCAGGCGTTCCGGGATCAAGATGCCCACAATGGTCATGAGTCCGGATGCGTCATCCTTCGACCGCATGATCGCCTGGAAACTGGAACCCGAGCTATTCAATTTCCGCTCACTCAACGAGTTCATTTCTATTGCCCGGACCTTTGAGGTAAAAGATTATCCCGTACATATCAAACTGGATACGGGCATGCACCGCCTTGGCTTCAACCCTGCAGATCTCGAAGAACTAAGCAAAATAATCAGTGAAAGTCCCGAAATAAAAATAGCCAGCATATTCAGCCACCTCGCAGCTAGCGAAGATCCCGATGAAGACAACTTCACTGCTCAACAGGGCCACTTGTTCGAAGAAATGAGCGATAAGCTAATGAAACACCTTGCATACAAGCCTATGCGCCACCTGTGCAACTCTGCTGGAATTGTGCGTCACCATGGTTTACATTTTGATATGGTGCGCATTGGCCTTGGCCTTTATGGAGTGGATAGCAGCCATGCGCTCCACAACAAGCTGCGCCAGATCAGCCAGCTAAAGACAAGCATAGCACAGGTACGCAATGTCCCCGCAGGCGACAGCATTGGCTACGGCCATCACACTATAGCCGAACGTGATATGCGTATAGCTACCATTTGCATTGGCTATGCCGATGGATACCCGCGCTCACTTGGCAATGGCCGAGCCTATGTGCTCATACATGGCAAACCCGCAAAAACTGTAGGGTCTATCTGTATGGATATGTGCATGGTAGACATTACCCACATTCAGGAAGCACAGGAAGGTGATGATGCCATCATCTTTGGCAAAGAACTACCTGTCACACAGCTCGCTTCATGGGCCGGCACTATCTCCTACGAGATCATGACCAGCATATCCCAACGCGTTAAAAGAGTTTATGTGAATGAAGAGTGATCGAACTAATTTGAAGATGCTTGCGCCACACCCGTTATCGCCCAGGTATCTTTCTGCTGCGTATATGCAATAACTACAAAATCAGCAGCATTTAGCTGCGCCGGCAAGGCAAAAGTTGCTCTCCCCTTTGTAGCCTCCACAGTTTGCAGTTCTCTGACTATATTAATGTGTCTCAATTTCTTTCCTGAGTTTTCACCTCGCTTAACGTTACTTTCAGCCACTTTTTGAACCAATGCTATATTGAGTATCTGATTGGACGCATTGCTTACTGTATAATCAACTGATACATTATGCCCCTTGTTCATTGCGCTCACAGCTTGCATCATACCCAACTTCAAAGAAACTGAAGATTGCTTCTTCAGGCCATCATTCACACACTCATGTAGCCTCGCTTCGTCCGACCCTACCAGCTCCCTCTTTCCATTTACAATTGCCTGTGGCGTATAGGTAGATCCAAGATGAAACAGTTCAGCATAATGCTTTTGTCGTTTGGTATATTCCGGGCTGCTATAAACATCCTTCCACCCTATATAATTCCAGTAATCAACATGGAATTCCATTACATACACACCCTCAGGGTATTCGCCATGTATTTTAGCCAATACGGCCTCCGCCGCCGGGCAACTGGAGCAACCTTCAGAGGTAAATAGCTCTACTACCGCAAAGCCTTTATTTACAGGTAGCGCTTTTACAGGCTTCTTACCACTACATGCAACGCAGAATACCAACACACAAAAAAGCACGGATGCTCCCGCTTTGTACATACTCATAAAAATTGTTTTGTAAAATATACGCACACTACCTGCCCATATATGATAAAGAAATCTTAAAAAAAACAATACACATCTATCAGATAGTCACCGAAAAGACCTATCAACCTACATCCCGCCGAAGCTTTAGCGAAGGAGGATCAACATGCTATCCGATCACCTTCTTATAATACTTCATCAGCCCTTCCATAGGGCTTTTCTCCACCTTGCCTATTTCCAGTTCGTATTGTTGGCACAGATTATCCAGCACATCTTTGAATTCATAAGAAATAGAACCCGAGAAGTAAAGAGGTAGATTCCAGGTATGGCGATGCTTCAGTATGCTGGTATGAAAAAAATCATTGAGGCAATCTTCGATGATATTCTCCACCATGTAGTGGCCCCTGTTCTCTTTCAGCAAGGTCACAAATGATGCCAGGTATCTATTTGGATTCGGCTGATGGTATAGAGTATTGATGATCTCACGGATGTCAGTGCCAAACTTCATCTCGAAAGCCATGCGCAACTCTGCATCAAATGTACCATAGGCATAATACTGAAGTATGCGCTTGCCCATATAGTTGCCTCCGCCTTCGTCGCCCGCTATATAGCCCAGCGATGGGCGCTGCTCTTTTATCTTTTTACCATCATAATAACAACTGGCGCTGCCTGTTCCCAGGATACATACCACACCTTTTTTATCGCCGCATAACGACCGGGCCGCGGCCACCATATCCCCCTGCACCTCGACTGTCTTTATCCTAAAATGTTTTTTGAGAATCTCTTCCAGGAAAGCCTGCTTCTCAATATTAGCAGCGCCTGCACCAAAGTAATGCAGCTTATCTGCCTTATATTCTTTATTATCCCATGGCAGTTCTTTCTTTAGCATTTCCGCTATAGCCTCCTTGTTTTGTAGGTACGGATTGATGCCCGTTGTACTGAACCGTACCGGCTTTTTGCCCTTCCGCAAAAGGCACCAGTCTGTCTTGGTTGATCCGCTGTCTGCTACAAGGTAAGATGCCATATACTTATATTAGTAAACAAATATGCGTTATTTGTTTTCAATTTCCTAATTACTTGTAAATAAAAAAGAAAAAATAATGGTTCCTTAAGTATACATAGATAAGAACTTTTACGCCAATATACTCGTATGTTATAGTATGAAACGTACTGTATATTACTGCCTTTTTGCCTGCTTTGCACCCATGCTCATACAGGCACAGGCAATAGATAACACCTTGTCTTATAAGAACATAAACACTGATAGTTACTTCCGGCTCAACTACGAGAACGACTTCTTCTCTGCTTCAGATATTTACTATACACAGGGCATACATCTCGAATTGGTAGCGCCTTGGGTTGAAAAATTCCCGTTAAGTAAAATACTCATGCATCCACACTATGGCCATACAAGGTATGGTATTGCACTGGAGCATGATGGCTATACACCCACCAGCATCAGCAGCGACCTGGCCCTGATCGGCGACAGGCCCTTTGCAGCCTGCATCTACCTCAAAACATTTGTAATAACGACAGATACCATTAAAAAGCAGCGCTTCTCCACCTCCATCAGTACAGGCCTCATAGGGCCGGGAGCAGGGGGCAAGGAAATGCAGCAGGGCATCCATATGTGGCTGCACGACACACGACCACACGGATGGTCGAACCAGATACAGAATGATGCGATACTCAACTACCAATCCGAGTATGAAAAGCAACTCCTTTCTTATGGTCATGTATTTTCTTTAGATGCTGATGCTATGGCCCGTATAGGCACACTCAGCGATAAAGCCGCAATTGGCAGCTCCATCCTCATTGGTTATTTCGATTCTCCTTTCAGCTCTGCCATCGCAGGCAAAAACAGTTTTCGCATTTTTGCCTACGAGCACCCGGAGTTTGATGTAATAGGATATGACGCTACAATGCAAGGAGGCCTATTCAATACGACAAGCCCATACACCATCAGCGCATCAGACATTAGCCGTATCACCTTCCAGAATCGCTTCGGATTTGTCGTCATCTACCATCGTGTATACCTCGAATACTTCCAGTCCTATGTCAGCAATGAATTCAAAATGGGCAATTATCATGTTTGGGGTGGCATACAGATCGCTTTCGGCATCTAAACGTAGTGACATTTGCACCTTTGAGTGAAAAGCCTATTTTTGTTCAAAACCCACTCGTTTGGAAGCAATTGTATACTACATAGCGCTGCCGTTCATTTATCTGCTTTCATTGCTACCCTTCCCGGTACTTTACCTGCTTTCCGACTTTGTCTATTTTCTGTTGTATTACTGCATAGGCTATCGCAAAAGAGTAGTGCGGCAAAACCTTCGCAATGCTTTCCCTGGCAAATCAGAAAAGGAGATCAATGCCATCTGTAAAGGATTCTACCACTACCTGTGCGACTTTTTTCTCGAAACCTTCAAAACCCTTACTATCAGCAAAAAGACAATGCTGAAGCATTGCTACTTTCATCCGGACGCGCTGGCTCTTTTCGAAAAATTAAAAGCCGAAGGCAAAAGCCTCATCATGGTGATGGGGCACCAGGGACACTGGGAATGGGCGGGCAATACATTCGGCATCCAGGGACCGCACAAGCTATTCGTACTCTATCATCCGCTGCACAATAAGTATTTTGATGGCCTGATGCTCAAAATGCGTAGCCGCTTCGGCGCGCATATGATCCCTATGAAAAACACCTTCAGGGAAATGGTAGCCAACAGAAAAACGGTGAACGCCACAACCTTCATTGCAGACCAGACCCCCATGCCCGAAAGCGCATACTGGACGACATTCCTCAACCAGGACACCCCGGTATATAAAGGCACAGAGCTGATCGCAAAAAAAATGAACATAGCCGTGCTGTTTGCGAAATCATGGCGGGTAAAACGGGGATATTATGAGCTGCACGCCGAGATACTTACAGAAACTCCGGGCAACCTTCCTGATGGGCTACTCACCGAAATGCACACTAAAAAACTGGAAGAAGATATCATTGCACAACCGGAGACATGGCTATGGTCGCACAGAAGATGGAAGCATAAACGACCTGCTTCCTACACCGGGTTTTAAGTCACTTATTTTCCATTACCCTTACTTCTACGCGCCTGTTTCGCTCCGCGTCTTCCTCACTCATTTCTTCTGCTATTATGGGCCTGCGCTTACCATAGCCTATATATTTAAGCCTTGTTGCATCAATACCCTTGCTCACCAGGTAGCCATAAATAGCCTTTGCCCTGTTAACAGATAATAAGAGCTCATGTGTATCATTATCCAGGGCATCAGGCTCGTCTTCCTGTATGCAGCATACATGCCCTTCTATGCTTATTTTCAGGCTCGGATTATCTTTCATCACTTGGTACAGTTTCTCCAGCGTTTCTGCCGATTCCGGTTTCATCACATGGCTCCCTGCCGGAAAATATACATTCTTCAACAGAAAGGTCGAACCCGGTTTCAAATTCTTCACCTCGTCAATGTTGTTAATGTTTACTTTATGCTCAACTACCGGCGCTTGCTTTTGCGGCTTTACAGGGGGTTTGTCGGGTTGTTTCCTTTTTATCTTGTTGTTCACTACTATGTCCACCCGCCGGTCTGTTGGGTAGCCTTCTTTAGTGGTTATGCCCCTTCGGGCTATCTCGCCTTTACCTTCACACAATTTTATATCGTCTGCATTTAGTCCATAAGTAACGAGGTACTTTTTTACATTGGCTGCCCGCTGCATAGACAGGCTTTTATTACGCCCCTCAGTGCCCAGGAAGTCGGCATACCCTATGATCATCACTTCTGTGCCATTAATGATCTTGTCGTTATAAATTAGCAGGTCTATCTTCTTTTCTGACGCACTTGTAAGTGTCGGTATACCAAGGTCAAAATATAATTTAAATGTATCCCGCGCATGCTGTCCGAAAGCAGGCAGGAGAAGAAAAGAGAACAATATGGTCAGCAATGTTTTCAACAAAACAGGTTAAAATGATTTTAAATAACTACTTCCACACCATCATTTGGCGAATGCAGGTAAAACACACTTTGCGACCTGCATCTTAGGATTTTGTATAGTAAAGTTAAAGCTAAACCTAATGAAATCTCAGAAGATATTTACAAATTTGCTAATAATAAATATAATTTGGCGGTTATCTTCTCTATTGCTGGTATTGATTGGCAAGGGTTTCATATTTTATCATCGAGTCTGTTTGCCCCATGGTCTTGTATATGGCACCGAGTATTTGGTAAGCACCCACGAATGAAGGATCTGTAGCAATGGCGCGGTGTGCGTAATAAATAGCTGAATCATTTACCGCAAGATATTGATAGCACAGGCCCGCATTGGCATAAGACATAGCCGAATGTGGATCAATACTGATAGCCATCTCGTTATACCTGATCGCCTGCCGGTAGTCCTTCTTATAAGAGTATACCCGCGCCAAGTTGCGAAGCAGCTTCGCGCTTTTGTATTGTAATGCCACAGCCCGCTCATAATGGACTATTGCCGAATCATACTCCTTCAATGCTAAATATGCATTCCCGATGTCGGCATGTGCTTTCTTGTAGTCCGGGTAAATAGCAATGGCCTTTTTCAATAGATCAACAACATCCTTTGCCATATTGCCATATTGCACCATGTCTTTAACATCAAGCATAGACGTTAATATGTTATCGCCCAGGTAATAATTAAGCCGGGCATCATCAGGTGCCTTCGCAAGGTCAGTCTTGAACAAAGTATAGTCGTCCACCCAATCACCATTTCTATTGATCGTGATCGCCGCATAGATCAACCCTATCGAAATAACACAAATCTGCACTTTGCCATTTTTAAGAACAGACATACCTGTATCTTCCTTTCTCCAAATCCATTGCTCTATAAACAAAGCGATGACCAAACAAAATCCTGCCGACGCAAAGAATACAAACCGCTCGGCCATTGTAGAACCTATCAGAAACAAAATGTTGGAGAACAGGGATATGCTGATGAGGAAAAAAATTATCCCGAAAGCATACGGGTCTTTTTTGTTCTTAAGTAACCTCCGAACGCTAAAAACAATCAGAAAAACATAAAATAGCAACGAGATCAATACGCCCGCGCCGTTAAAATGCGCACAGGGAATACTATTGTATGAATAATCACAACTGAGCGGATATGGCATAAATAGCAGCCGGGCATAATACCCTAATATCAACACGGCAGTAGCCATCCGCGACTCAAAAGTAAGATGCGTGTTCGCCAGCGCATTCTCTATCATGTCGTTATCTGCAATATTACCGGCATGATAAGCATTCAAAATACTGAACCGCGCGATAAGAAATATAACGGCAACAAGCACTGCGCAGGCAATAATGTATGCCGACCGCTTTTTATCTTCATTTCTATAAAAAAAGAAGACAAGCGGTATGATGGCCAGAAAAGTGATCACTGTTTCTTTGGAAAGTAATGCCAGCAGAAAGAACAAGGAACCTGACAACAACCCTGCTATTTTGCCCAACCTTGCATAGCGCATAAACGCCAGTAGACACAAGCAACCGAAAAAGAAACAAAGCAACTCATCCCTGCTCTTAATATTTGCTACTACCTCTGTGTGTATCGGATGCAACGCAAACAGCAGTGCGGCGATAAAGGCAACGGCCGTCTTTTTGCCGGCAAAAAGCCTATGGAGAAACAGGAACAGCACTATAACGCAACCGGCAAACAAAATAATATTGAAAAAATGACCCGACCGCGGATCCTGGCCAAATAACTGGTACTCTATAGCAAACGTAACCACTGACAATGGTCGGTAGAGGTCATTATCCAGGTGGGCCCATCCATACCTGTAGGGCGTGGCCAATATCTTCGGTATTGCCTGTATGCCGCTTTTCACCAGCGAATTATCCCTGATCACATTAATGTCATCAAGCACGTAACCGTTATTGTATGTATTTGCATAAACAAGAACGGCAATAAGCCCCAGCAGAAAAGAAAGCTTCCAATTCATGGTAAACCCGCTTTTCATCTGATCGCCTGTTATCGCCGTTGGGGCTCTTGCCGTTGGGTGCCGGTTCTTTTCCTTAGCCATTTTGTTTGCGTAAAATAAACTACTTTCTTCAAATATCTATCCTTTATTGAACAATGAAAATTCCTTTTATCTGATCTGCTGCATTATGTGCAAACCTATTTATATTACTTTTGGGCAGTCTATCCCATTTATCATTTTATAATAGCCCGAGATACATGCTACAGAATATACTGAAAGACAAACCAACAAAGGTATTTGTATTTCTCACTTCCTTCTTCGTGGCCAATGCGCTTATTGCAGAGTGCATTGGCGGCAAGCTATTTTCCCTCGAGAAGGTTTTTAGTTTAGCGCCACATCCGTTCTCCTTACTAGGCGAGAGCGGACTTACCTTTACACTCACTTGCGGCGTGCTGCTGTGGCCATTAGAATTCATCATGACAGACATTGTCAATGAGTTTTTCGGGCCAAAGGCGGTACGCAGGATATCCTTTATTGCCATCGGGCTGATCTGTTATGCATTCCTGATGTTCTATTTAGCTATACAAATGCCACCAGACACCAACTTCTGGCAGGGCAGCCAAAAGAGCTCAGGAGTGCCGGATATGCAGGCTGCCTTTTCCAATATCTTCGGGCAGGGCATGTGGATCATCGTGGGCAGCGTCATCGCCTTTCTTGTGAGCCAGCTTGTGGATGTATGGATCTTTCACCGGATCAAGCGGGTAACGGGCGAAAAGCATGTATGGCTGCGCTCCACAGGCTCTACAATTGCATCACAGCTTGTAGATAGCTTTATTGTGCTCTTCATAGCCTTCAAGATCGGCAAAGGATGGTCTTACCAGCGGGTGCTGGCCATAGGCCTCGTCAACTATGTGTATAAATTCACCATGGCCGTAGTGCTTACACCCCTTATCTACATCATTGAGCGCGCCATAGCACGTTATCTTGGCGAAGAAGACACACACAGGCTGAAGAATATAGCAATGGGCAAGGAGAGTGAATAGTGGCTTAAATCCCATTGTACAAATTCCAAAACCCAAATCCCATCCGGATAGCGACCTCATTATACTAACAAACCCTGAAGCTCGCTTCAGGGTTTGACATTTATTATCAGCTAAAATATATTGCTTATTCCCCCCTGCCTCTTTTACCTAAGCGATAATTGAGCGAGAACTGGAATGAAGGGCTTTTATACAACTGTGTAGATACCGACTTGGCGCCGCCGTCTTTCGCATTATCCCAGAATGACTGTACATCGCGCAGGTCAAGGGTTACATTAGGTGATACCTTGTATGCTACACCGAACAAATAACCTAAACCAAACCTTGAATTGAAGTCAGAAGTATTCAGCTTAGGTGCATTGTCATTAGCCTGTGATGCCGGGATGCTTGTAGCCACCGGCCCTGTAGGCGATGCAATAGTAGCAGCGCCGGTATTGATGGAGAATGAATACACAATGTTACCGCCTGCGATAAAGGTAAAGTTACCCTTGCTGTAACGAATGCTGATCGGCATCTCAAGGCTATGCAGGGTAGAGAAACTGTATGAGTTGAGCATCAGCTGCTTTGTACCGTTATTGAGGTAATTGTAGTAGTTATCATTTACCTGGTAATCGTTATTGATCCTGTGGAAGTATTTGAATTCTGTCATCAGGCCAAGGTCATCGTTAAAGAACAACTCGCCTGTAAGGCCAAACTGGAAGCCCTTAAAGCTGTTAGGACCAAAGAATGTACCGTTGATACCGGCAGTAAGGCCCGGCGCAAAACGCATCAGAGATACCTTGGTCTTTACATCATTAAATTCTTCTTTCAGCTTTTCAACAGGCGATACAGAACTGGTATTTTTAGTAGCAGTAGCAGTCTTAGTTGCTGCTCCAGGGGTATTTGCAGCATTTGCTGCTGCACCGGGTACTACAGGCGCATTATCTGCACCAACAGTATTGCTGATCATATTGCCGAGGTTTGATTTTTTAGCCACTGCCTCCGGCGAGCTGGCCGCAGGTGCATTCATACCCAGCTCTTCGGTAAGTGTTTCTATAGAGATAGTATCCACATGAAACTCTGTTGTTCTCTGCTCGGTTTTAATGCTGCGTTGCAACACGATCATCCGCTCAATTGTCCTTTTGCCCTTGCTGTTATTGACCATGCTGTTATTAGGCAGCTTGGTAGCAGCCATTTTCTGCTCAGCAGTACCGGTATTGTTGCCGGTTGTACCTTGTTTAGCCGAAGGCTTTCCTATGCTATTGCCGGGCATAGTTGCATTGCCGGACACTTTTACCGCAGGAGCGCATGTCTTATTTGCCGTAGTAGCAGCAATAGATACAGGAGCATTATTAGCGGTATTGACTGAAGATGAACTACTGCTTAACGCCATAGTTTTCATATCCACACCTGCACCATTTGCTTTGCTCTTAGGTGTCTTATCAGCAGTGCCTGTGGTAGCTACTGATGATGGCTGAGCGGTTACCCTATTATTTTTTGCTTCATTCTTTACTGTTACAGCAGTAGTGTTTGCGGCTGTTGCATGTTTTGGCGCAGCAGCATTTTTATTACCGCGGTGCTGTACATCGGCAGGCACTGCTACTAAGGCTACAGGCTTATCTGCTTTGTTAGTTGCAGTGGCTACTGCGGCAGTAGCGGTGTGCTGTATTTTGCCAGCCACATCATTCGCCGGAGCGGCAGATGTGTTTGTATTCTTTTTGTTGTGAGCTTTTACATTACTTGCTGTAGGTTTACTATCAGTTGCATGACTGATAGTACCGGTAACAGCAGTTGATTTTGCTGAGTTTGCGTCTTTATTGTTTGTTTTATCGGTAGTTGCTGCTTTTTTATGTTCTGCTTTGCGCACAGGCATTACGTTTGCGTCACTATTCTTCATAGGAGCATCGTTCACACCGGCGGACGATAATTGATTGTTGGCGGCTACTTCAGCATTTAAGTTCTGTGTGTGTGCCATGCCTGTAGTACCCACAGTTGCGGCTGAAGCAACAGGAGCATTATTGCCAGTTTCTTTAAATGACGACAGCTCGTAGCCGCCCACGGTGATAAGCCCCAGCAGTACCAGGACCCCCACCGCACCAAACATGCGATTCCAGAAAAACGGCACAACCTTGCGCTGTGGCATTTCTTCATCCAGCAGTTCCCGCATGTTCAGCCATGCGCCGGAGGGCTCACGCTCCTCCCTGCCTTCGAGCCGCTGCCTTACCAGGTCATCGACTTTTATGAAATTTTTATCCATATGGATAAGTTTTATTTTTTTACTAAATGAGTTCTATATCTTAAAATGTAATTCTAATTTTTCTATTTTTTCTTTCAACACCTTTCGCCCTTCTGATAAATGCCACTTTGATGTTCCTTCGCTTATCCCCAGTATGTTTCCTATCTCCCTGTGTGTGTAGCCTTCGAGTACATACATATTAAAAACCGTTCGTGTGGCATCGGGCAGCATCTGCACCAGTTCTATCAACTGATCGTAATAGAGCTTGTCTGCGTGGTCCTTATGCACCATCTCGTCCTTCTCCACCAGCACTATATTGGTGCTGTAGCGGTTATTCTGCTTCACATAGTCTGCCACCGCATGAAAAACGATCTTTCTGAGCCAACCTTCAAAAGAACCCTGGAAATTATATTGCTTTATCTTCTGGAAGCCACGTAAAAAGCCATTATTCAATACCTCTTCCGCCTGCATCTCCTGGTCTATATATCTGCGCACCAATGCCATCATCCTCGGGTAAAATAAATGGTATAGCTTCTCCTGTGCAGCGCGCTCGTTGCGAATACACCCCTGGATGAGGTGCTCAAGCTCACTGGCATGACCTGTAGTATATGCCAAAGCTATAGACAAGTATATTGGTTATTAAACACTAACATTGATATAAGACCGCTTTGCGATTAAAATGGTTGGGTACCACTCCCCTATGTTATATAAAATTAACAAATTTCGGAGACATAATTAATCAACAGTTAAAAGAAATTACCCAACCATGGGGTGACTGCCTGCCATTATGGGGCTAAAGCGTTGATAGTAAATGGAGTAAAACCCCAAATCCCTAAAGCAAAAGTGGAACCTTGTCCGTGGGCTTCTCCTCACTTTTACAGACATAATATCGATTACTATTATTTGAAAAAGGTAAAAGAACCTTCCATTGGAGTAATCACCTATGCCTTCTGCAAAAGGCATCAACCTTGAGAAAGCCCCAAAGGGCGAAATACAACACAACACATGCCACGAAAGGGCACAATCACATAGAATTGAGCATCAACCTATTATACGCTTTCAGGGCGTAACACAAACCACATAACACACGCCCTGAAAGGGCACAATCACATAGAATAGAGCATCAACCTATTATACGCTTTTAGGGCGTAACACAAACCACATAACACACACCCAGAAAGGGCACAATCACATAGAATTGAGCATCACCCTATTATACGCTTTCAGGGCGTAACACAAACCACATAACACACGCCCTGAAAGGGCACAATCACATAGAATAGGGCATCGCCCTATTAAACGCCCGATGAACAAAACCCGATAAACAAAACCGCATCACGCCAAACACATAAGCATTATTTCACTATCACATAACACTTCCTGTGCAGCTTGCCCTGGAAATCGAAGGGAGTTGTTTGGCCGGTAATGTCTTTGACAATGGTGGCAGGTATGCTGTCGCGGTCGAGTACAAAGTCTTTATAGTTGTTACTGAAGTATATCTTCCCGGTTTCGGTACAGCCCTTCAGTAGTTTTTTGAGCAGTGCTACGTGGTCGCGCTGCACATCAAAGTTATCTTCCATGCGCTTGCTGTTGGAAAACGTGGGTGGATCACAGACTATAATGTCGTAGGCATCGGCAGGCATATAATTGAGCCACTCCATCACGTCGCCATGTATAAAATCGTGCTGGGTGTCTTTATACAGCTTGTTGTACTGCATATTGCGCTTGGCCCAGTTGAGGTACGTTTTAGACAGATCCACTGAGGTGACGGTGGCAGCCCCACCCGCGGCTGCATACACACTAAAAGAACCAGTGTAGCAAAAGAGGTTGAGTACATTCATCCCCTTGGCCTCCTCGCGCACCATGCCGCGTGTAATGCGGTGATCGAGGAACAGGCCGGTATCGAGGTAATCAGTGAGGTTGATGATAAAGCTGAGGCCATTCTCCGGCACTATACGCTCCACCTTCTGTTCGTCAAACTTCTCGTATTGCCCCTGGCGGCCGGCTTTGCGCTGGCGTATCTTCATGAAGATGTTGTCGGGAGATATTTCCAGCACAGCAGCCAATACCTCCTTGCAGCTTTGCAGCCACACTTCATGCTCGGCATCCTCCATACCGTGGCGGCGCTTGTACTCTGCGGCATGTACTACCCCATTGTACCAGTCTATGGCAAAGGGAAATTCAGGCAGGTCGTGATCATAAAACCGGTAGCAGGCAATATTCTGCTTGCGGGCTATCTTGCTGAAGTGCTTGTACACCTTCAGCAGCCGGTTTTGGAACATGGAGAGTTTATCGTCGCTCAAGAAGAAGGAATTTGTGCTTTATCCCAGGGATTAATAAAATGTAAGTTTTCAACTCCCTTAAAATCTGCGACATTGCGGGTAACAATTGTCAAATCATTGATGAGCGCAGAAGCAGCGATGATCGCATCACCAAGTTTGAGCTTTTTATATTTCCGTTTTAATACAATAGTTTGTTGTACAACTGCATCATTTAAAGGAATTATTAAAGCTGCACGGATAAACTCTTCCATGTAGAGCTGCTTTTCAAAAGGATCGTCATATCCTAATACTTCAACCTTCACTACTACGGAGATCACAAACGCTCTATTGAAAACATCTTCTACAAAGTCACTTGCATGTTGAGGAAGAAGGCCGGAAGTATAATCAATTATTATGTTGCTATCTATTAAATACTTCTGTCCCATTCATTCCGGGCTTGTTTTAAATATTGATGATACTTTTCACCCTCTTCTTTAGTAAACAATCCTTTAAATTTTGCCGCATTAAAATCCTTTTTCACGTTATCATCGGCAACTTCATCTTTCGCGTACAGCAAAACCTCAAGCTCCTTACCAATATAGTTGTTGGGAACAGATATCACTACGGTGTTATTATGCGGTGTTACAATTGCCTTTACCATAATAATTATCTTTTATTGCTTAAATGTTTTATAAAGATACGAAACTTTTATCGATAGAGCAATCAGTCGCTATTTTCTATTGCTTGCTTACCCTATTAATAACCAACCCACATTTGCTGGTATCATTGATCTTCAGGTTGGGGTAAATATCGTCTTTGGTATTGGCCAGGCTATCTGGCCCTACTGAGAACAGTGTGTATTTATTGCCGAGGTTTTGGTAATGAAAAATATCATTATAGTGCGTTTCCTTGTTGTAAGAATAATCATCGACAAATGCCGAGAGCCTGTATCCTGGCTTCAACATTTGTAGGTTATCCGGATATCTACCGTTTTGCTCATGGTAAAATTCTAATTCTTTCACTGTGCTATTTAATGCAGAATACACCATTCGATCATATCTATGCGCATCATTTTTCTTGTCTCTTTCAAAATGACCTACAGTTGAAAAAAAAATAACGGTAACTACAATCCCACCGCAGCCCAAAAGAACAAGCTTTTTATCTTTAAACTCAGACAACCCACGAACTATGAAAATGTAACCTGCAATTGCACCAACCCCCGGGATAAATAAACTTGGCCACCAACTGTATAATTTTTTTGAGCCACTTGCTTGTGATCTGATGTTTTCCTGATTCCTATTTGACGACGAGTATTCGTTTTTTAATCCGCCAGAACGCCAACACGCTCCTTTTAGCTCACCGTAGAAATTTGTTGCGTCATTTATCGTGCTAAAAGATCTGACAGGTATAATAAAAATGCCTAAATGCGGAAGAAGATAGTAAATACACTTCTTGTTCATACCAACAAGACTAATTGAATCATATCGCCTCACAGCGACATCACCATCGGACAATAGGCTATGAACCCCATCATCACCCAAAGTCACCTTCTGCGAAGTATAAAATAATGCATTTTTTAAAACCGCCTTTTTAAGCCCATAGCGCATCCTGCCATAGGGAACAGCGAACAACAAAACTGATAGCGTGAGAAAAATAACCAAAAAACTATATATCACTATATGTCTGGTTGAGCCAACACACAGAATTTTCACGGAGATTGAGATAGAACAGCAAAGAAACGCAATCAAAATAAGTTTACTGATCAGCATTCTTTGAAAAGCATAATACCTGAAAAACTCTAAATAATCTTCCCTCGTTAGCCGAAATTCTACTTCCATTTGGAATAAATTCTAAAAGCGATGGGCAAATATAAAAGAACTGACCAAGATCATCCCGCATTTTTTGGCAATTCATTACCTTTGCGTATTCTCAAAAAAACAAAGAAGGTACACCATGCCAGTGCTACACAACCGCGTAAATAATGAGGAGCTGAAACAGCGTATGCTGGCCGAGACAGAGCCACGTACCACAGTGTCCTTCTACAAGTATTTCAAGATCGCCGATCCTGCCGCTTTCCGCGACGAACTGTATATCAAATTTAATGAGTTGGGCGTCTTCGGGCGTATTTATATCGCCGGCGAAGGCATTAACGCGCAAATGAGTGTGCCTACGCACAATTATGAGGCATTCAAGGCTACACTATACAATTCGGCGCCCGAATTGAACGGCATCAGGATGAACATAGCTGTGGACGATGATGGTAAATCTTTCTGGGTATTGCGTATGAAAGTGCGCGCCAAGATAGTTGCCGATGGACTGGACGATGCCACTTTCGACCCATCGCATACCGGTAAATACCTGAAGGCTAAAGAATATAACGAGCTCGCGGCACAGCCGGGCACTATAATAGTGGATATGCGCAACCACTACGAATATGAAGTGGGCCATTTTGAAAATGCCATAGAGATACCCTCTGACACCTTTCGCGACCAGCTACCTATGGCTGTAGATATGTTCAAAGACAAAAAAGACCAGAACATCATTATGTACTGCACAGGTGGTATACGCTGCGAGAAAGCCAGCGCCTACATGCTGCACAATGGCTTCAAGAATGTATTTCATGTGGAGGGCGGCATTATAGAGTATACCCGCAAGGCCAGGGAGCAGGAACTACCGATAAAATTCAAAGGAAAGAACTTCGTGTTTGACGAACGCCTGGGTGAGCGCATCACCGATGATGTACTGGCCACCTGCCATGTATGCGGCACACCCTGCGACACCCATACCAACTGCCTGAACGATGGCTGCCACCTGCTCTTCATACAGTGCGAAGCCTGTGCCATAAAACTGGAGGGCTGCTGCAGCCCGGAATGCATGGAAGAGAAAAACCTGCCGCCCGATGAGCAGCGCGCACACCGTGCCGGCCGGGAGAACGGCATGATGATCTTCAATAAATCTAAGGCACACCCCCTGCGCAAGCACAGAACCGAATGGGAGGAACAACGAAAAAAGGATACCGAATAGGTATTTTAATGCAACACCAAAGATTCAGGTCGATTTTTACGTCTATATGAGTAACTTAGATTACTTATTCTCCTAAAAATCGCCCAAAATGAAAAGAACATACCTGCTTTTTATTGTTGTATTGCTTTGCGGCAGCGCTTTCGCGCAGTCTGGTTCGCGACTTACCTCGTTCGCCCAATTTGGTTATGATACCACAATTGGCTTTATTGATACCGGCAGGTGTTACTATTACTCCGCTGATCATGGTGGTGCAATAATGGGATATGAGGATGATGGTTATGAAATGCTGTGTAATTACCCCGTAATACCGAAGCCTGGCTTCGATCTCTTCATTGGTATACAGGGCGTTACTAATTTCGATTCAACCTGGCAAGCAAATTCTTCTGGCACCGAGGCCACAACCCAAACATTCGATATCAACGGCAACAAAACAACTGTATTATGGAAACACAATGTGGCTGGCACATGGGTCATTGATGAAGGGCATTATTATTTATACGATGCCAATCATAATATACTTCAATATACAGATACTACATATACTGCTGGCGTAGCAACACCTAAATACAACTATGCATATACTTATGATACATCCAACAGGTTATTAACACAGATGATACAAGGCGTATCAGGTGGAATGTGGCAAAATTTATTCTACTACCACTATAGTTATGATAATAGCGGCAAATTAGTTCTGATCAGGCAACAGGATTGGGTATCTGCATCTTTGAGTTGGGAGGATGCAACAGAGATTGCCTATCACTATCAAGGAGCAATACTCGACACCTCTTTCTCCAGTACTTCTTTTGGCTCCGGATTTATTCCTCAAACTTTTCAGACCCATTATTTTTCACCGGGCAATGACACTATGATTACTAATGTATATGGCGGCGGTGACAATTACTTGCGGATGACCAACGTATACGACAGTCGTCACAATAAGGTACAATACCTTTTTAAGGTGCTTGATTCATCCGTGATACCATACGATTTAACACACGAGTACGAGTGGGCGTACAATTCGTATGATCAGGTAATCAATGAAAAAATATTCAATAATGATCTTTCCGGAAATCTGCTGTTGAACGCAATGTTCCGCTTCTACTACGAGCTATACACCCCTGCATCCACCAAGCGGATCAGCATCGCTAACAACAATATCGCTGCCTATCCTTCCCCTACAAAAAACCTAATTACCTTAAAACTGGAGTGGAATGACTCAAGGCCATTTTCCATAGGCATCTATGACATGAATGGCCGTATGGTGAAGCAATGGACCGAGAACGCAGCCAACAGCTTTGCGAAAACACTGCCTATACCCGGCCTTGCCGCGGGCAATTACATCATCAAAGCTACCAACGGAGCGCAGGAGCAAACCGGCAGGTTTGTGGTAGGCAACTAACCTTAAAAAAACACCCAAAAAATGAAAAGATCATACCTGCTTTTTATTGTTGTATTGCTTTGCAGTAGCGCTTTCGCGCAGTCTGGTTCGAGAGTTGTATCATTCCAGGAATTCAATACCGATACTACAGGAACGCCCCGATTTTTTGGAAACTATGTATATTCTAATGGCAATGGTGGGCAGATGTTCATAGGAATGATAGAGCCTTGCATAGACTGCGATTATCCGATAACAGTTATCCCCCAATATGACTATACCGCAATTCATCCGGGATGCGTGATATTTGACACTGCCTGGCAGATCACAGATTCGGATACAGCGAGAACGATACACACTTTTGCCGGCCATAATATATCATCCGGCCTGATACAAAATAGCTATGCAGGCAGCGGTGGAATATGGTACAACAATGCAACCTCTGCATATATTTATGATGTCTATAATAACATATTACAGCAAACAAACCAAGTTTGGTCATCTGGAACATGGGTAAATGCAGACCAATATATCTTTACTTACGACATTGCGAACAGGCCAATATCAGAAATATACCAAAGATGGGATTCTACCGGTTGGAATAATGATTTCGAAACTTTATACACTTATAATTCTGATGGAGACCCTATAGTCTTTGAATATAAAAACTGGATATCCGGAAACTGGCAGAAAGAAGAGAAAAGATGCTATTATTATACAACAGGCACGCTCGATTCATTTGTACGTTTTTTTGCACAGGTTATTGGAGGAGATACAATTTATACGCATGAAAATGTGGGATACTATTATTATTCTTCTGCCGGTGATACCGTTATTCTAAATAACACTTATGGAACAGATACATTTTTCAGGGTAATCAACACCTATGACGCACATAAGAACACTACATTACGAGCTGAGTATGCCCTGGATCCTACACTAACAGGATATTCCTCAAACAAATGGGACTATTCATATAATGCCAATAACAAACTTACAACCGAATACTATTATGACATGGACACATCGGGCCGTTGGGCATTTTCCGGACTAAACAGATTTTCTTATGAAGCCTATACACCGGCAGGGATAAAAGCAATCAATGAAGATGCAGGGCATATACTCGTTTATCCTTCTCCCGCGCAAAATATGGTTACGATAAAACTCAATTGGGCAGAGTCTCTACCTTTCAGCATGTCTATATATGACAACATTGGCAGAGTAGTACGAGTGTGGAAGGAACCGGCAATGACTTCATGTACGAAGACAATTGTAACAGCCGGAATACCTAACGGCAATTACATCATCAAAGCCACCAACGGAGCGGAGGAGCAAACCGGCAGGTTTGTGGTGGGCAACTAAGCCTACAAATCCCTTGCCATCCTCAGTATATTGGCTATTGCCTGCGGCCTCGGTTGCAGAAGGTCTGCTGCTGCTTCTTTGAGCAGGTTCACCTCATCGGCCATGCGGGACGACAGATCACCTTTCGCAAACACAATGGTGTGTGCATGGTCGTAAAGGTGTTTTTCAGTAAGTTTCTTATGTAAAGTTTTGTTCATTGAGTAAATGTGGTTTTAAAAAAAACGCACAAAGCGGCTGAATATTGTATAGGAAACAGAAAATAATGTTAAACCGCCATGTATTGGCAAAGTATTAGCAAATAAATTACATTTTCACTAATATCTTTAACGTAAAATCGGGCTATATGAGCACAATAGGCATAACAGGGGGTACAGGGTTTGTGGGCCAACATTTATCGGCATTGCTGGTGAGCAAGGGCTATAAGGTCATTATTTTCACCAGGGGTGATTCAAAAGCAGGGGCCGGCGACATCTCTTATGCCCACATGGATGCCACCCGGCAGGAATGCGACACTACTGCACTCGGTAAAATAGATGCCATGGTGAATATGGCCGGAGCAGGTATAGCCGATGAGCGGTGGACGGAAAAAAGAAAACAGGAAATAGTGGAGAGCCGCGTGAACCTGACCGGATTCCTGGTAGCACAGATGAAGCAGCATGCTACCGCTTGCAAAACCTTTGTGAGCGCTTCGGCCACCGGGTACTATGGCGGCGACCGCGGCGATGCCCGCTCATTCACAGAAACATCCATACCTGCCAGTAACTTCCTGGGAAATACGTGCAGGGAATGGGAGGACGAAGCTCATAAAGCCGAAGCATTTGCCCGCACAGTGATCTTGCGTTTTGGGATAGTGCTCGGCAAAGAAAGCGGCGCGTTCCCTATTCTGGCTAAGCCCTTGTCTTTCGGAATAAAACCCACCCTGGGCAGCGGCACACAAATAGTAAGCTGGATAGAGGTAGGCGACCTGGTGCGGATGATATTGTTTGCCCTTGAAAAGAAAGAGGTAACAGGCATTTATAACGCAGTGGCGCCAAAACCTGTGACACATGGCACACTAATGGATACTATAGGCAAGGTAAAGGATGGCATTCATATACCCGTACCGGCCCCGGCATTTGCACTCAAGATCATCCTCGGCGAGATGAGCATTGAAGTATTGCAAAGCTGCACCGTAAGCGCACAAAAAATACTGGATGCCGGTTTCACTTTCGATCATCCGGATATACTTAGCGCAACAAAGGCTATCCTGGGTAAGAGATAGCCTTTGCACTCTTTATCTTTCCAGGCTTTTATTCTACAATAAATTTCTTCACTACCCTGTTACTGTTGGCATCAATGAGCTGCATATAGTAGATGCCTTTCGCCCATGATGATACTGATATATCAGATTGGCCATCTATACTACCCTTCCATACCTGCTGGCCTACTGTGTTATACACTTCGGCCTGCATAGCTGTGGATGCTGATACATGCAGTGTGTTGGCAGCAGGCACAGGATATACTTTTACATCGTTTGCTACAGATGCCACCTGCTGCACACCGGTAGGGGATACCGGGTCTGCGGAATTATAAGTAACCGAAAAATTCTTACTGTTCACGTTAAAGAATACATTGCCCGCGCCTTTTACTTTAAAGCGACAAGTGGTGTGGGTAGCAGGGGGGTTAGGTACAGTGATTGTTGCCGAACCATTGTTGGTGAACGATCCTATATAGTAAGTCCAGGTATTACCGCCATCTATAGACATATAAATGTTCACATTCGCCGCGCTGATGGGCGAGGTGTTTGTATTCACTACGTTCCAGGTAATGGTCTGCGTACTGTGCCCGGCATAGGTGATCCCGGCAGTGTTCTGGCTGGTCACCACAAAGCCTGCGCCTGTATTGATCGCTGAGAGGGTAACCTGATCATCAGGAAAAGTGAAGCAGCCTAAATTATGGATGATGTCCCTGAAGGTGCACCTGAAGGTGAGGGTGCGTGCCACATCGGGCACTTTCTCGCCTTCGTTGCCTTCAATACCCGCGTTGCTGAGTGTACCGGACAGCACCATACTGTTCTTGGGGAATATGCGGGTAGCAGTGGTAACAGGATCGTAAGACCTGAATATAGGGCCTGTGGCATGTGTGTTCACCAGTTCATTTGCTGCACCGAGATCCCACTCTTCCCAGCAATAAAGCACGGTTGAGTCTGCAACAGAGTCGGTGAGCGCCGGGCCGGTCAGCTCGAATGGAGTAAGGTATGGAATAGAATAACTGGCTGAAAAAGCAGAGTAATTCACCAGTTTATTGCTGGTTGCAGTATGCGCCGCACATGTGTTGCCTTCTGCCGAAATGTACGTCTGTATCTGGCTGAGGCTCACCGCATGAAAGTAGGCATCGCTGTGGTATTGAAGATCATCAGGGCCGCAAATGCCTGCATAGGCCATAATAGTAGATCCGCTTCCCGGCTCATAGGCAATTGTGCCCGTCCTGTTGCCACCACCGCAGCTACCATCTGTACCGTTATTAAAGGGGTGGTCTGCACCATATTCATGCCCCATTTCGTGAGCAGCATAATCCACATCAAATCCATCGCCTACAGGCGTTGAGCTACCTGTTTCGCTTTGTGCTTTATAGCCCGACTGACAGATGACCCCCTGTAGCGATAAGCCACCGCCGCCTGTAGTGAACACATGGCCTATATCATAGTTTGCGTTGCCTATAGCAGCATCACATTCGGTCTGGTTATCGGTAAGGAGGTTGCCGGCATTCAGGTTATCCGCGCTGTAGGGATCTCCCGCAGCCGTTACAAAAATGATCGAATTCTCAGCGCTCACAAAATTCATGTGGATGGAGAACTCACGCTCATATATACCATTGATCCGGTTCATAGAAGTGGTCATCTTGCTGAATGCTTGTGCCACTGTTGGGGAGGCGAGGCCGGTAGCTGCCATTGCATATTGATTATCGCAGGCCAACGCAAGGCGGTAAGTGCGTAGCTGGTAGCCGTTCGTTTGTTTTTGCGCAGGGTTGCGCGAGGCATCGGTTGGCGCAACTACAGGGCCATGCTCACCGGAGCCCTGCACCTGGCATTTCATCCTGTCTGTGAAAGACCTTGTTTCGTCTCTTTTATAATGTACCATATAAAAGCCATCGTGGTAGTTATCATACGGATCGATGAAAGAAGTATTTTCTCCGTCAAAGATCATGGCATGAAAACCATACATGGTAAAATCCAGTTTAGCGGTCACATTATGGTTATCCAGCGCTTCGGCAGAGAAAGTTTTAATTTCAGGATATTGTGCAGCCAGGTCATCGGGCATCATGGGTGCTTCCCACACATTAAAGTCGCGGGTGGTGCCATCCGGCATCGGCAGTGTCACGATCATGCCTTGTGCAGGATCCGTAGAAAGGGAGAACATCTGCAGCTTTAATGTAGCCTCATCCATGGTGTATACGCTAAAGCTGGTTGGGTGCTGCCATTGTAGCTTTTGCGGAGCAGCGTCGTTGCCTACTTGCTGCCACATGCTGCCCGCTTGAGCACATACACTGCCCAGCAATGCTGCGCTTAATACTATTCCTGAAAATATCCTGTTCATATTCTTGTTTTTTTATAATGCTATTGGGTCGAAAAGATGAATAATTGGTCGTTTTATAGATGAAACTGCTATGTAACCGGATGTAAATTACTGAATATGAATTGATGGTAAAAAAAATGTTGTGGATACGCTGAAAATCGTGGCGTTTATTACTAACACATGACATTTCGCCATAACGTATTATTCTTTTTAAAATCAGCCGTATTGCCTGTATCTTAGCCCCATGGAAGGCAAGGTGATACTCCACTTATCATATACATTAGATACTATAGCAGATGCCGCAAAGGAATTCTGGCAGGCGTTGAAAGGCAATAGCGTATTTGCTTTCAGCGGGGAGATGGGCGCAGGTAAGACCACTTTCATCCATTACCTGTGCGATCACCTGCAGGTGCAGGATGCAGTGAGCAGCCCCACATTTGCGCTCATCAATGAATATCATTACATAAGCGACAGCCAAAAGGAACAGGTCATATACCACCTGGACTGGTACCGCCTTCGGGATACTGCCGAAGCCATCAATGCAGGCATGGAAGACTGCATCATACAAGCTAATGCAGGAAAAGCGATCTGCTTTATAGAATGGCCCGAGAAAGCAATGGAACTCCTACCCTCCCAATACCTCTGGATCGGCATCGAAACCATAACCCCTACAGAAAGGGCCATGACGGTGAAAATGGCCAACACGCTCCCTTAAAAAGGGTTTACCCCGGCATATCTGCTATTCGCCTGCGGGGTTGGGGTTTACAACTATATTTATTACATTGCACTTGTATAATAACCAATAAATATCCCACATATGTATTTTAATGGTACAAAATGCGCTGCTCTTGTGTTTTGTTGTTCACTTTCGTTGTCGCTAATGGCGAAAGACGCAAAGCCGGCAAAGGGAGGCAGCATGCACAAACCCCTCTGTTTTATCGAAAATAAGGGACAGGTATTGAACCAGGACAACGCTCCGAGGAATGATATACAGTACAAACTGTCTACTCCGGGTATGAACCTGTATGTAGGCAATGCACAGCTTCACTACCAGTTCAATAAAACGGAAGGTACTCCTTCGGCACCTTCTGCCAATACATCGGGCTACCGTATGGATGTGCAACTGCTGGGCGCTAACCCTTCAGCAAAAGTAACGGCTGATGGCCAACTGGGATATTGTGAGAACTACTACCTGCCACAACTTGGTGAAAGCGCGGTAACCGCGCACGCCTGGAGCAAGGTGACTTATAAAGACGTTTATCCTTCTATTGACTGGGTGGTGTACGTAAAGAACGACCAGGTTGAGTATGACTTCGTGGTGCGCCCCGGTGGTAATGTAGCCGATATCAGGATCGCGTATGACGGAGCAACTGCGCTGGGCCTCAATGCCGATGGCAGCCTCTACGCCAATACCCCAATGGGCAATGTTGCAGAAAAAACACCTTTAGCATTCGAAACAGGCACACACAAGGCCGTGGCCTCTAAGTTTGTATTGCATGACAACGTAGTGAGCTTTGAAACAGGTTCATACAAAGGCTCACTGACCATTGATCCATACCTTTCATGGAGCACCTACATAGGCGGTGGCAGCGAAGATGAGATCACCGGCGTGGCCATCAGCGGTGGCAATACTTATGTGGGCGGCTTTACGGCCAGTTCAGGTAGCATAGCCACTTCAGGGTCTTTCCAGTCGGCTAATGCAGGCGGCGCTTTTGATGCCTTTATTGCCAAATATAATAATGTAGGCATCATCCAGTTTGCCACTTACTTTGGTGGCGCCGGATCAGACCAGGCCACAAGCATAGCTGTAGACAACACAGGAGCCAACGTTTACCTTGCCGGTAATACATCATCACTTGCCACCGGGCTCATCACAGGCGGCGCTTATCATACCATCAACGAAGGCGGTGCATCAGATGGTTTCCTCATCAAATTCAATACCACTACCGGAGCCCGCGTATGGTGTACTTTTTATGGCGGCACCGGCACAGATGTGATCAACGGAGTAGCGGTTGACGGATCTAATAATGTATACATCACCGGGCAAACCGCCAGCGCAACGCTGATCGCGTCTTCCCTTACTGTATATCAACCATCTATCAATGGCACCAACGATGCATTCTTAGCTAAATTCAATGCTGGTGGCACAATACAGTGGTCGACCTACTATGGTGGCACCGCACAGGATAACGGCATGGGCATTACCTGCGATGCATTGGGCAACGTGATCTTTACCGGGCAAACGAACAGCGTCATCAACATAGCAACAGCAGGCGCTTTCCAAACTGCGCTGAGCGGCGTTACTGATGGCTTCATTGCCAAATTCAATTCGGCAGGCAGCAGACTGTGGGGTACTTACATCGGCAGCACCGGCGCAGAGCAGGTGAATGCAGTAGCCACCAACCCTTCCAATAACGACATCGTGGTAGGTGGTAACACAACCAGCACTACCGGCTTCTCTACAACAGGCAGCGCGCAGACAACTTATGGTGGCGGCGTACAGGATGCATTTATAGCCTATTTCAACTCGGCAGGCACACATGCCTGGACCAGCTATTATGGTGGCACATCACTCGATTACGGACAGGCAGTATGCTTTGATCCTTTTGGCAATGTATTGCTTGCAGGCGGCACATTCAGTAGCACAGGTATTGGTACTGCGGGCAGTTACCAGCCAGCTATCGCCGGTGACTACGATGCGTATGTGGTTAAACTGACCCCACTGGGCCAGCGTATATGGGGCACCTACTTTGGCGGCACCCTCTACGACTACGCCAACGGCATAAAATGTGATGCCAATAACCAGATCACTATAGCCGGATATACCACCAGCACAGCAGGCGTGGCCACATCAGGCACCAGCCAAACTGTTTACGGAGGCGGTGTATATGATGCCTTTGTCACACAGTTCAAAACAGATACTACAGTAATGCTGAATACGCCATTCACAGATACACTCGTTTGTGCAGGTGGCACATTAGTGGTCCCTTACACAGTTTATCCTGCAGGCGTCACCTTCATGCCCGGCAATGTATTTACCGTGCAGCTTTCCAATGCTGTGGGCAGTTTTGGCGCACCGGTGAACATCGGTACTGCTACTGCCATATCATCAGGCTCCGTCACCTGTACCATACCTGCGCTCACTGCTACCGGAACTGCATACCGTATCCGCATAGTGGCCAGCAACCCCGCATTTACATCACCTGATGATTACCTCAACATTCACGTGGTCAATTCTATATCAGCCAGCGTCGCAACAGCGACCACGCCTACCTGCGTAGGCCAAACCATCTATTTATTTGATGCTGCACCATATACTATAGCCTCTTACAGCTGGACAGGCCCTTCAGGCTTTACGTCAGCAGCACAAAACCCTACAAGGGCAAGTGCATTGATAGCTTATGCGGGCATTTACTCAGTTACTACCCTGCATAACGGATGCCCTACCATGACCTCAACGGTGAATGTAGTGGTGAATTCCACAATACCACCACCACCTATACCTACTGCCAGCGTAGGTTGTGCAGGCAGCAATATCAATCTTTTTGCCAACCCCGACACCACAGCGCTTGTCACTTACGGATGGGCGGGCCCTTCAGGGTTCACCTCTACCGATCAGAATCCGGTTGTCACATCTTCTACCACGGCTAATACTGGCGACTATTTTGTCTCCGATACGCTGCAGGGTTGTCCTTCTTTACAGACCCATGTACATGTGATCGTACAGCCGGTTATCCCTACTTCAGTATCTATTACGGTGAGCCCGTACGATACCGTATGTGCAGGCACAATGGTGAGTTTTGCTGCTGCACCGGTGAACGGGGGTGTATCACCTACCTACCAATGGATGATCGGCGCATCGCCTGTGGTAGGTGCCATATCGAGTACATGGGCTTCCTCTACACTGGCTACAGGTGATGATGTGTATTGCATCATGTCCAGCAGCGTTATTTGTCCGTCACCTGTCAACGCGATCAGCAATAACTTCCCTATGGAAGTAGTTGACAATTCGCCCGTTGTATATATCGGTGCCACTCCGGGCACACACGTAAGCCCGGGATCGTCAATTACCTTCAACTCAGCGGTATATAATGGCGGCACAGGAGCTACCTACCAATGGTATGTGAATGGAGTAGCAGTGCATGGCGCAACCAACAGCACCTACACCATAGCGGCTGTGAACCAGGTCGATACAGTGAGCCTGACCGTTGCCAGCACCATGATGTGTGCGGTACCGGGGTCTGGCACCAGCAATACGTTGATCGTTTCCACAACCGTAGGTGTTGCCAATGTTACCGCAGCACTTGAAAACATCGGGCTGTACCCTAACCCTAACAACGGCACGTTTACAATAAAGGGAGATATATCAGGCACAGCTCCTATATCTCTTGAAGTGACCAATATAATGGGCCAGATCGTATACAAGGATGTAGCGACCGTGAGCCAGGGACAAATAACTAAAAACATGGCATTACCGGCGGTTGCAGATGGCATTTACTTCCTTCGCCTGGTACAGGGCGGCGGAAGCAAGATCATGCGCTTCTCGGTACAACGCTAATCATCAAACCAATGAATGATCCCCTCTTGCCCCGGCCACAAGCCGGGGCAAGCTTTTTGTATGAATATCTGAACAAATGTCATCGTGAGCTTGTCGAACGGCAACCTAACCCTTAACTTTACACTATGCAAGAAATGACAACAGTAACCGAAGTGATCACCCACCTGCGTAAAGATGGGTACCTCGAAGACTTCAACCTGCAGCAGAACTGCCTCGTATGCAGCAGCAAGAACTTCAGTGTGTTTCACAATGAGTTTGTGATAGACAAAGTGTATCGCTTTGAGGGCAACAGCGACCCTGCTGATGAGGCTACGGTATATGCGGTATCCAGCCCCAAATACGGCATCAAGGGCATACTGGTGAACGGCGCAGGCATATACACCGACGCCCTTACCGATGAAATGCTGAATACACTACAGATGAACAAGAAAATATAAAGCCATGCAAAGCTTCAGCGAAATAATAAAATCTGACAAGCCCGTACTGGTAGACTTCACAGCTACCTGGTGCGGCCCCTGCAAAATGATGGCCCCGATATTGCACGAGGTAAAAGCAGCCATAGGCGACAAAGCCACCATCATTAAAATAGATGTAGACAAGAACCCCGAAGTATCGGGGCAATTCCAGGTACAGAGCGTACCCACCCTCATTATCTTCAAACAAGGCAAAGTAATGTGGCGGCAATCAGGCGTAGTGCAGGCAAAAGAATTACAGCAAGTTTTGAATAATAATATGTAAATACTTCTTAACTTTATAGTAGTACCACCTTCAAAATGTACCCGCATGAAGAACACGCTACTCTTCTTCCTCTTCATTTTCTCCGTACAGTTTTCCCGTGCCCAAAACTATCAATGCCTGCAAAGCGGGGTGAAGCACTACTTCACAAACGGCGAAGGATATCTGCGCGGAATCAGAATTGACTCAATTCGGATAATGGGCAGTGATACTGTCTATTATCCGTACCGTACTGAAAGAATGCGAGACTATGTTATTTCATCAGGCATATCGCCGATTATCGACACAAATGGAAGCAGTTGGCTAGGAAAAAATGTCATTGAAAAACCTGACGGCACATTCATCTTCAATAATATGTGGGACACCATATTTATTAAATCTCGTGCACAGCCTGGCGATTCCTGGATGTTTTTCAATGACACCACCCAACTTTACTATACGGCTACTGTATTATACGTAGATACGATGAGTATACTGGGATATCTAGATTCAATCAAAACAATCAATATTACAGCATACAAATCAGGTGTAGTTGACTCGATAGACCCCATGAATAATTTTCAAATTATTTTAAGTAAGAACAATGGATTCGTTCAGGTATTTGACTTGTATACATTTCCATACCGCGAGCCAGACTCAAATTCCTATGATTTTTCATCCAGGGAGGTCTCATCCAGGTTTGATGATTATTATCTGGACGTTTTACTCGGAAACCTGGGAACATGTGATCTTGGGTGCATGCCGTTTGACAACCTTGCCGATTCTACTAATTCGATATTTCACCTGATCACAGTGCATGATCCGACCAAAACGGAACTGTATGATTTTGCACCCGGGGATGTTTATGAATATTATAATTATTTTCACTCAGACGATGATCTGGTATTAGATTCTATTATTTCAAAGAACACCTCGACCTACCCAGAAACCTATTCCGTTCATGAACACCAAATGTATATGACGCCCAGATACAACTCATCAGGTTTGATGGTGGGATACGATACGTCCTATTCTTCGGGCACAGTTACTTGGATTTATGATACAACACACCTTTTGAACCTAAATTATGCGATGCCTGAAGAAACTTACAGAGGTGGCGTATATTACTATATTCCGGCCGACACTTCATTCTGTAATAATCCCGCCACATATAAAATTGATCAGGGGCACAGTTTCGTATACAATGGATATGCTTATCTACCTACATACTATACCCCGGGTTATACTATAGGATATGGTTATAGTAGCCTTTACGCTATAGATCCCCCCGATGTGTCATACGGACAAGATGAAGGACATAGATACACCTATATCTACAAAAACGGCTCTACTTGCATCGGAACGTACATTCCTGCTATCGCGGCTGTTAATAGCTTATCGATAGACAAGTATTTACAAATCTTTCCCAACCCCGCCAACAACGAACTAACAATAAAAACCACTAACACCCTACCCTATACCATCAGCATCTACAACATGATAGGGCAACAGGTATACAAATCGCATACTACACTACAAGAGCAAACAATAAACACAAGTGAATTGCCTGCCGGGCTTTATAATGTCATTGTCACGGATGCTGGCGGCAACAGGTACAACAACAAAGTAGTGATCACCCATTAAATCAGAGGGAATGAAACGGCTACTATTCTTTATTGCTTTACTTAGCTCACTGGCAACCCGTGCCCAAAACTACCAATGCCTGCAAAGCGGGGTGAAGCACTATTTTATCAATGGCGACAACTATGTGCGTGGCATAAGGATCGATTCCGTGAGATCAGGCGGAAGCGACATCATCTACTATCCCTACCATACTGAACGAATAAGTTATGTCCCGCTTGGAAGTACAACCGTAAGTGTTACAAAGCGGGGAAGTTGGCTCGGTGAAAAAGTGATACAAAAGCCCGACGGAACATTCCTTTTTGATAACCTTTGGGATACAGTTACCATTAATACACAGGCTCATTTAGGCAGTACCTGGATCATGTATAATGACACAGGCATTTTTTCCTATAATGCTACGGTGACGTCCATAGATACCATGACCATTCTCGGAGTTCTTGACTCTATAAAACGAATAAACATTAAAGCTTTAAGGAATGGACTGAATGATACATTAGATCCTGTAAACAACTTCCAGATCATACTGAGTAAAAACAACGGATTTGTGCAGGCAATAGACCTCTACACTTTCCCTTATCACAAGCCAGACAGTATTTCCTTCACCCCTCCAAGAAGCTACGGCACCAGTGGGTTTGACTATTATCTGGATAATCTACTAGGCAACCTCGGCAACTGCGATCTTTGCCCGCCAAATATCGTTCCGGATACGATCAACTCTGTTTTCCATTTACTCCCGTTCCATTACCCGACAAAAATTGAACTTTATAATTTCGCAGCAGGAGATGTATATGAGTCCGGACACTCAATGGCACCTATGATGGGTGCTTATTATTTCAATAATATCATTTTGGATTCTATTATCAGTGTAGCCCGCACACCTTACTCTGTTACATATACAGTTGATGAATCCAGTATTCACCAAACACCCATCACAAATACCAGCGGGAGTATCATTGGGCAAAACGACATATACTCCGGTGGCGTTACAACATGGACGTATGATACAACATCTCTTCTTGACCCCAACACCATGCCCGAAGAGACAGATTATTTACTGCACTACTTCCCTCATGCTGATGGCTTTTGCGACAGCCCCGCGGAGTATGTAGTAGATGAGCCAATCGGGTTAGAATATGGCTATAATGGCACTAATCCCGTATCATCGTACAACACAAAAACATACGCCATAGGCTACGGATATACCCGCTTTGCATCATTAACCGCGATCAGCTTCGTTAGCGAAGACTACAGCTATAGTTACATCTACAAAAATGGCAGTAGTTGTCATGGCACTTATATTCCCATAGTAAATGCAGTCAAAAACATTACTTCACCCGCGGTAGAAATCCAAATATTCCCTAATCCCGCCAATAACGACTTAACAATAAAAACCACTAACACGCTCCCCTACACCATCAGCATCTACAACATGATAGGGCAAAAAGTATACATACTGCATACTACACAACTACAGCAAACAATAAACACGAGCGAATTACCGGCCGGGCTATACAACGTAATCATCACCGATAACGGTGGTAATAGGCAAAACACAAAAGTGAGTATTGTACACTAATACCTGAAGTATATCTCGGTGGCGCCAAAGCCATACTTGCCGCTCCATTCGTTTTTGAATCGGGCGATCTCGGGTATTTTTTTGAGTACGGCATGTACTTCTTCGCGCAGGCGGCCCTTGCCCAGGCCATGTATCACTACCATACGTTCCTGCCGGTGTACAATGGCCAGTTGCACATAATGCCGCAGGGTATCCATCTGTACGGTCAGCATTTCGGCATTAGTGAGGCCGCGCCTGTTCTCTATCAACTCCTCTATATGCAGGTCTATTTCGTACTTGCCCGGTTCTATTGTTTTAGTGGTTATGACCTTTGGTGCAGCTTTGGGCGGCGGTGGGGGCTCCCATTTATCCATGTCATTCGCTTTCTTCTTTGCTGCAAATTCTTCGAGCAGCACATAGGCGAATGTGGGCTCATTGTTCTGCATCATACGGCTCACATGCTCAAACAGCTTTTGTGGTTTGACGCGCAATATACCATCTGCTGTCTCCATAGCCTCGTTTGTGGCATCCGTAAGCTGCCAGTGAAAGCGGGGCTGGTCATTCATATCCGGGTAGGTGATGCTGTGGATGTAGATGTTACCAAAACCATGCAGTGTGCCCTCATGCCTGAATTCGCTCTTGTGCGCAAACTTCACATCATACACAAACTTCACCGGCTGTGGCAGCTCATTAAGTATATGCACCTTCAGCAACTCCACCACATCCTCTATACCATCAAACTTATACACCGGCATAAAGGACAGGTACACGCCTTGCGCCAGCCGTTGCTTCCGGTCGGCTATGCGCTCTACAGGCAATTGCTCAGGTAGAGTTCCCTTTTTCTTTTTGGTCTTATCTGTAAACCATCTCAGGTAGGGATGGTCCACCTCATTCATATGCACCGGGAAGGTGGTCTTGCCCACCTTCACCTCTATCATATCGTTGTTGATATAAGCAGTTACATGGCCTTCTTCTCCACTACGCAACAATACTATCGGGTCCCCTATTGAGAATTTCATATCCTTATTATTATCCGGGAGCGATGCCTACTCCTCCAGCGCATTCAGCCACTCCACCATCTTCCTCACCGCCTTGCCCCTGTGGCTGATGCTGTTTTTGATATCAGAAGGCAGTTCGCCAAATGTTTCATCGTAGCCGGCAGGTATAAATATGGGATCGTACCCAAAGCCACGCTCCCCTCTCTTTTGTTCTATTATTTGTCCTTCGCAGATGCCTTCAAAATAATACACCTCCCCTTCCCACATCAGGCAGATGACAGCTTTGTAAAATGCGCTACGGTCGTCTGATGCTTTTAGTTCACTCAGTGCCTTTTGCAGGTTTGCTTCATCATCGCGCTTGCCGCTGTAGTGGGCGCTATCCACTCCGGGCGCACCATTCAGGGCATTGATGCACAGCCCACTGTCATCGGCAAATACATTCTTGCTAGTGGCGCTGTATATGGCAGACGCCTTGGCGAGTGCATTTTCTTCAAAAGTGTGAAACGGCTCAGGTATCTCTTCTGTAAAACCAATATCGCTGAGCGACAATAGTTCGATACCCCGCACCACCTCGCGGATCTCCCGGATCTTGCCGGGGTTATTAGATGCGATCACCAGCTCTTTCATACCCTACCAGTTGATTGTTGCAAAACGGCTGCTCACCACCAGGTCTTTGCTGCCCGGTGTGTATTTATAAAACCCTTCACCCGTCTTCACGCCCAGGTAGCCAGCCTGCACCATATTCACCAACAGTGGAGATGGTGCATATTTAGGATTGCCAAAGCCATTGTGCAATACATTCATAATAGAGAGACAGGTATCCAATCCTATAAAATCAGCCAGTTGCAGCGGCCCCATAGGGTGTGCCATACCCAGTTTCATTATAGTATCTATTTCCTGCACGCCTGCCACACCTTCATTCAGTGATATGATAGCCTCATTGATCATCGGCATTAGTATTCGGTTGGCCACAAAGCCGGGATAGTCATTAGCCACACAAGGCACCTTGCCCAGTTTTTCAGATAGTTCATAAACCGTCTTCGTCACATCAGCATCGGTAGCATAGCCGTTGATCACCTCCACCAGCTTCATCACCGGCACGGGGTTCATAAAGTGTATACCGATCACCTTTCCCGGGCGCTTGGTCACAGATGCTATACGGGTGATGGATATAGAAGAGGTATTGCTCGCCAGTATGCAATGCTCAGGGCAATGCTGATCGAGCTGCCGGAAGATGTTGAGCTTCAGGTCTATGTTCTCTGTAGCGGCTTCTACCACCAGGCCGGCATCGCTCACAGCGGCAGCCATGTCAGTGAAAGTTTTGATACGACCGAGTGCCTGGGCCTTCGTTTCTTCTGTAAGGGTGCCCTTGGCTACCTGGCGGTCCATATTCTTACCTATAGTGGCTATTGCTTTATCTAAAGCGCCCTGGTTGATGTCCATCATATGCACATCAAAGCCGCTTTGCGCGAAAACGTGGCAAATGCCGTTACCCATCTGGCCCGACCCTATTACTGTTACTGTTTTTATTTGCGAAGACATATATAGATTGTTTCTTTTTGCAACCGCCAAGGTACGCATTGCCTATACAATATCAAAAAACCGGCACCTCTGCGCCACTCACATTTGTAATACCTTAATGATTACAAACACAATCATTAACTTCTTAATTTCGTATCCTAATATCAGCAACAATGGAAAGGATACATGCCATCAATTGGTTTGAAATACCGGTAAGCGACTTCGACCGTGCCAAAAAATTTTATGAGACCATCCTCGATATAGAAATGGGGGTACACGAAGTGGGCACATCCCGCATGGCCATCTTCGATTACGACAATGAGAATGACGGTCGCGGCGGCGCTATTGTTTATGATCCCGGCTTCTACACCCCATCTGCCAATGGCCCGCTGATCTATCTTAATTGCGAACCGGATATTCAACTGGTACTGGATGCAGTAGAAGGCGCAGGTGGCAAAATATTGCAGGGCCGTACTGAAGTATCTATGTCTCGCGATATGGGCTACTGGGCGCTCATTATGGACAGCGAAGGCAACCGCATAGCGCTGCACGCCGAGGACTAATCGCGAGCCTCTTTAACCAATTAACCCTTTAACTAGTTACCCAATTAACCAGTTAACCTTTTAACTACACATGAAGTTTCTTATCGTCGGACTGGGCAACATAGGCGCAGAGTATGATGCTACGCGCCACAACATTGGCTTCGAGGTAGCTGATACTTTCGTGATCAAAAATGGCGGCAGCTTCGCGCTGGATCGGCATGCTTTTGTATCAGAGGTAAAATGGAAGGGCAAGACCTTCGTGGTCATCAAGCCCACCACGTTTATGAACCTCAGCGGCAAAGCCGTAAAATACTGGCTGGATAAAGAAAAAATTCTCGTCGAGAATATGCTGGTGATCGTAGACGATCTGGCACTGCCGCTGGGCACACTACGGGTACGCGCATCAGGCAGCGCTGCAGGGCATAACGGACTCAAAAATATAGAGCTGGTGCTACTTGGCAATCAATACCCCCGGCTGCGTTTCGGCATAGGCAGCGACTTCCCCAAAGGCCGGCAGATAGACTTTGTACTCGGCAAATGGAAACCGTCCGAAATGCCGGTACTCAAAGAGGCTATACTAAAAAGCGTTGATGCTATTGAGTGCTTTGCTACGCAGGGTATTGGTAAAGCGATGACGGAGTTTAATAAGGGGTAATAGTCTAAAGTCGTTAGTAGAAAGTAGAAAGCTAATACGTCAAAACAGCTTTCTACTTTCTACTTATTACTTTCTACCTTCTTTAATCTGCCTGGTGGAAAGAATACCTGTAATCTACCGGCGATACAAATGTTTCTTTTATTGTTCTTGCACTAAGCCAGCGATAGAGATTAAGAATAGAACCTGCTTTATCGTTGGTGCCTGATGCGCGGGCACCGCCGAATGGCTGCTGGCCTACTACTGCACCTGTTGGCTTGTCATTGATATAGAAGTTACCGGCGCTGTTCACAAATGCCTTGGTCATGTACTCTATCGCGTAGCGGTCTTGCGCAAAGATCGCACCCGTGAGCGCGTATGGCGATGTGCTGTCGGCAATAGCAATAGTTTGTATCCATTGATCTGGTTCGTATACATAGATGGTCAGTACCGGGCCAAATATTTCTTCGCACATGGTCACATAAGATGGGTCAGTGGCCTCGATCACTGTTGGCTCTACGAACCAGCCTTTTGAGCTGTCGCACTTGCCGCCGCAAAGGATCTTTGCTGCGCCATTGCTGTTCTTTACACCATCAATGTATTTAGAGATACTATTGAATGATTTTTCATCGATCACCGCATTGATGAAGTTGCTAGGATCATCAACGATACCCATCTTCATGGTCTTTATTTCTGCAACGAGCTTTGTTTTTATTTCTTCTGCGATGTTGGCAGGGAGATAAGCGCGTGATGCTGCCGAGCACTTCTGGCCCTGGTACTCGAAAGAGCCGCGGGCAAGGCCGGCCACCACAGCATCTACATGGGCCGACGGATGAACGAATACAAAGTCCTTACCACCTGTTTCGCCCACTATGCGCGGGTATGATTTATAGCGGGCTATGTTGTTGCCTATGCTCTTCCACATGCTCTGGAACACGCCGGTAGAACCTGTAAAATGCACACCTGCAAAATAGGGATGCGCATAACATATCTCACCTACCATAGGGCCGGGAGGGTAGATAAGATTGATCACGCCATTGGGCAGGCCGGCCTCCATGAGTATCTCCATGAACACACTGGCCGAGTATATCTGTGTATTGGCGGGCTTCCATACCACCACATTGCCGCACATAGCTGCAGATGTGGGCAGGTTGCCACCTATTGCAGAGAAGTTGAACGGCGTTACTGCCAGCACGAAACCTTCGAGCGGACGGTACTCCATCCTGTTCTCCATGCCCTGCGGGCTGATGGGTTGTTGCTTGTATATCTGGCTGAGGAAATGCACATTAAAACGCAGGAAATCTATCAGCTCACACGCGCTGTCTATCTCGGCCTGGTAGGCGTTCTTGCTCTGTCCCAGCATCGTAGCCGCATTCATACGAAAGCGATACTTGGTAGCCAGTAGTTCTGCGGCTTTTTGAAAAATTGCGGCGCGATGCTCCCAACTTGTTGCAGCCCAGCTTTCGCGGGCGCAGAGTGCTGCATCAATGGCATCATGTACGTGCTGCTCATCAGCTACATGGAAATGGCCCAGCAGGTGTGCCGTTTCGTGCGGCGGGCGTATCTCTACTTTTTTGCCGGTACGCACTTCCTGCCCGTTGATGTACATCGGTATATCCCGCTGCTTGCTTTTCATTTCGGCAAGGGTTTTGTACAGTGCCTTGCGCTCATGGCTGCCGGGGGCATAGCCCAATACAGGTTCGTTCTTTGGTTCGGCGAAGTCGAAATAGGCGTTATTCATTTTTTGTAAGTCGTTTTTATATTTTTTAGCCCTGCCAAGTACAGGATTTATTGATAATCAATCACTTAACTCATTTTCTACGAGCAATTACTACCCGGTTTTTGCTACATTCTTGCGCACTTTTGCGCAACTTTTGCACTCGGATTGTACTTTTTGCACACATAGATTACATTTTAACGCAAAGGCGCAAAGGAACCGCAAAGGTCGCTAAGTGTGGTCTTTTGTGGCATAAAGGTCTAAAATAAAGTAATACGCTCCAAGACCTTTTAGTTATAGGGTGTTTTATAAAATAGATATAGTGGTTTTTTACGGGCGTACATAGGTGCGCCACACTTTTGAAGTATGGCACACCTGCCCTATCTTTACCAAAACACCCACAATGTTTCAAAAATTAATAAAAGTAATTTTATTAATATCCGTTTGCGTACACCAATGCTACGGGGCCACAATCTCCGGCACGATAGCCTCTTTGCCCGATTCCTATGTGACGCTGACGAGATACAGCGACCTGGCCCTGTTCAATAAGGCTGCCGGCATAGACATATACACCGACAGCTTAGGCCGGTTTGCATACAAACTGGATGTAACCGGCACCGAACTGCTTAAAATAACGAACGAAAAAGGCGAGGAGGTATCATTTTATTGCACCGATCGGTCCAACTGCATTATTACCGAACAAAAAGGCCAACTGATCATTGGCAGCAACACCCCCGATATCAATACTGTACTAAAATCCGCCGGTAACGACCTGGCCCTGTGGCGGAAGACATTTGTAACCGACAAGGGGGTATCTATTGCCGTTAAGCACCCTGCTGCCGTACTTGAAAAGATCAATAGCCTGAAGATTAAATACCGGACAAATGACAGTGAGGTAAATACCGCCCTTTCCTATTACTTTGCCGGCCAGGCACTGGCCTTCATCACCACAGCTTATGTACGCGCAGATGAGGCGGGTGCAAAGAAAGCATTCGATACTATACAGCAAGACTACCTCATCAATAAGCAGGTAAAGACCAACGATCCTTTTTATATGCAGTTGCTTGAGGCTGATGTCTCTGCCCTTATTCACAACGCCAATTTCGAACGATCAAAGGCAACCGGGTTTGGGGCCAGGATAAAGGACCTTCGTTATTTTAAAAATGACACACTAAGGGAAATGGCCGAGGTATTGGCGGTCAAACACTACTAC
>CAIRES010000033.1 GCA_903877645.1 uncultured Bacteroidota bacterium
AGGTACTGTTGCTGCCGCTAACTTCACAGTATCAGGTGCATCTGGCTACACTTACGCTATCACTCTCCCTACTACTGCTACACTTTCTGATGGTTCTTCACATACCATGGGCATGAGCGCTTTCACCAGCTCACCTTCAGGCACAGGCGTACTGACCGGCGGTTCACAAACACTTACTGTTGGTGCAACCCTTACCGTATCTGCCGCACAAACACCAAATGCTTACACTAACTCTACTGCAGTGCCGGTAACTGTTAACTACAACTAATCAAATACAACAACCGAATATTAAAAACGCCCCGCAATTGCGGGGCGTTTTATTTGCGTCGTGACAGGTGTACCTAAAAAAAATTTCTTACTTATTCAATACCCTGTCTCCACTCTGGCGCTCTATCATCCAGCCCGGGTATTCTTGAGGCAAAGAGCTCACCTCGTCCAGTTGTTTCAACTCATCATCCGTCAGTTGTATGGTCGTAGAGTGTATATTATCCTTCAGTTGATCCACTTTCTTGGCACCAATGATCGTACTTGTAATCCCCAACTGCCTGCGCACCCATGCCAGGGCTATAGCGGCTACAGATGTTTTATGTGCCTTACTAATCGGGTCCATTATTTCTATGATGTCGTAAGCCTTATCCTTATTGATCGGCGGAAAGTCAAAGCTGTCCCTGCGGCCACCTGCATTTTTTTCATTTTCCCTCGTGTACTTCCCACTCATAAAGCCACCTGCAAGCGGGCTCCATGGCATCACAGCCAGGTTCTGGTCTTTGGCCATCGGCAGTATTTCACGTTCTATGTCTCGCCCCGCTAAAGAATAATAGTATTGCAGCCCTTCAAATTTATTCCAGCCATTTTGCGTGGCTATGCCTTGTGCTTTCATCACCATCCATGCCGGCCAGTTGCATACCGCTATGTAGCGCACCTTGCCTGCGGCCACCACATCATGCAGCGCACGCATAGTTTGTTCCAATGGTGTCAGTGGGTCCACGCCATGCACATACAGTATATCCACATGGTCCATCTCCAGGCGCTGCAGACTTTCGTCTATTGATTGCAGAATGTGATACCTGCTCAGGCCGGTATCATTTGGCCCCACACCCATTCGGCCTCGTACCTTTGTGGCGATCACCAGTTCATTACGGTTGATGCCGAGATTTCTGATAGCTTGCCCGAGTTGTTTTTCGGATTCGCCTGCGGAGTAGACATTGGCTGTGTCTATGAAATTTATTCCACCTTCTACGGCGCATTTGATCAGTTCGTCTGCCTGTGTTTGTCCTAGCCCGGCAATGGGTTTCCAGTAACCCTCCTGCCCGCCAAAGGTCATGGTGCCAAAGCAAAGCTCTGATACCACAAGGCCGGTATTGCCTAATAAATTGTATTTCATGGTAGTTTTATTTAGATAGCAAAGGTAGATACTGCCCCAATAGCCCATACCCCTGATTCACTGATACACCAATAAGCAGATATTATAGGCCAAATACCCGTCCGAAACAGCTACCTTTGCCTTTCGCAGCAGCATAAAGAAATATTTATGCCATGCGTTAAAAATACCTGAATTTATTTTGCCGACTTCAGGATTTGTTTTACCTTTGCACTCCCCTTGAAAAAGGGCTCTAAAAAACAATAGCATGAAACGTACATATCAACCACACCGCCGCAGCCGCAAAACAGTACATGGTTTCCGTAAGCGTATGGAATCAGCAAATGGCCGCAGGGTATTGGCATCACGCCGCGCAAAAGGCCGTCATAAACTGACTGTGTCTGACGAACGCCGCCTGAAATAATCTTTTAAATAGACTTGCCATTCGTTATACTTTCACGGTATATGAGCGGCTCAAAAAAGAGCAGCATATTGATACGCTTTTCCATAAAGGGAAAGCGTTTTCTGTTTTTCCCGTAAGGTTCGTTTACAATATAGTGCCCCGTACAGGGGAGCAGGCAATGCCCGTGCAGGCAGGCTTCTCGGTACCTAAAAAGAAATTCCGCAGCAGTGTAAAACGCCACCGCATCCGCCGCCTGCTGGTAGAGGCCTGGCGCCACAATAAGCACACCCTATACGCCGCCATACCTCCCGATCAGCAACTGCATTTATTCCTTATCTTTACTGATACCAAGCTGCCCGACCTGGCAACAGTACAGGCAGCAGTGGTCACCGGCACAGCAAAGCTGGCAGCCATGCTGCAGCCGCCATCTGCCGAACCGAAGCAAGACTAACCATGCGCAAGCTATTCACCATATTATTCACCGCTATCATCCGCTTTTACCAGGGGGCTATATCGCCGTTCTTTGGCGCCAAGTGCCGCTTTACCCCCACCTGTAGTGCCTATGGGCTCGAAGCCATCAAAAAGTACGGCCCGTTTAAAGGTGGCTGGCTCACCTTCAAGCGATTCCTCTCCTGCCACCCCTGGGGCAGGCATGGGTATGACCCGGTGCCGTAAGTATCTCAGGAATTTTCCTTAATTTTCGGAAGTGTTGAAAAGCATTTACTATGGACAATACAGACATTCGCTGGAAACAACGCTTTGAGCAATATAAAAATGCCTTACAAACCATAGAAGATGTGGTGCCGGAATACAGCCAAATGGATGAACTCCAGCAAGACGGATTGATACATCGTTTTGAGATTACTTTTGATCTCGCATGGAAGGTATTGCAGGATTACTTAAAATACACCGGTTACACAGATGTAAATGGCCCACGGCCATCTATCAAACAGGCAGTTAAAGACGGTATTATAGACGCCTTTATTTGGGAAGAGTTGCTTACAGCGCGTAACGAGTTAAGCCATGTTTACGATGAAGAAAAAAGCAGGCAGCACCTGAATGACATCGTAACTAAATTTTTACTTGCTTTTCGCTCTTTTAAAGAAACTATGCAGCATAAATCATGATCATCTGCACCACCAATATATATGGCCTTCGGCAAAAAGACATGGACTATATGTTCAGTCTCTTTAAAAGTGTGCCGGCCATAGAAAAGGTGATCTTATTTGGCAGTCGCGCTACTGGCCGATTTGAAAAAGGCTCCGATATAGACCTTGCATTACTCGGTTCGATCTCTCATACCGACCTTATGCACGTCAGTTATGTACTTAATGAAGAAAGCCCTACGCTACTTGGTTTTGATGTGTTAAATTACGCCACACTGAAGAACGAAGCATTAATTGCCCAAATCAATAAACACGGTCAGGTAATATATACTTACGGATAATATTCAGAACAGCTCTTATCACCCTTTCTTGAATTTCCCCGCCAAATATCCCTGCAACACCAGCGCATGAGTATGCGCCTCGTCTTTCGCCGCATACACCAGTGTGATCACCTTCTTATTCTCATGCTCCTCCACAAACGCATCAACGGCATCATTCCCTTTTAATTCGGCCGTATATTTCTTTTGAAACTCCGGCCATAGCTCCGGCTCATGGCCATACCACTTCCTGAGTTCAGTAGTGGGTGCAAGATCCTTCGCCCATTCCTCTATCGCGGCATCTTCCTTAGTCACACCTCGGGGCCACAGCCTGTCTACCAATACCCTGAATCCGTCCTTCTTCTGTGGCTCTTCATAAGCCCGTTTAATATTGATCTTTGGTTGCATAGCAGTACAAAATTACAGCTTACCCCATAAAAAAGCCGGGCCTCCAAAAAGGCCCGGCAATATTTTATTTCTTCCTGATATCGTCGAAGGATAACCAGTTAACTACAATTTTATCAGATCCTCCGTTTGTGTATCGAGGAAATTATATTCGGTAAGCGGCAGGCTGTCTTCTGCCACCACCTTCACTTTTGCTTTGTGCTCTTTATCCCAGCGCTTCACTATAGATGGCTTAAAGAAAGTACCCTTGGTGAGGTATGCCGCCAGGATCGGGTTCACTTGCAACGTCAGGTTTCTGTGGCCTTGTGTTACTATGTAGCGCAGGTCTTTTTCTATTTCGTCGCCCAGTAGTATGGATGGCCCTATTTTGCCGGTGCCTTTGCAGGTAGGGCATACCTCGGCTGTAACTATATTGATCTCAGGGCGCAGGCGCTGGCGCGTGATCTGCATCAGCCCGAACTTGGATAGTGGCAGTACGGTATGGCGCGCACGGTCTGTGGTCATCATGTCTTCCATAGCCTCATAAAGCTGCTTCCTGTTCTCAGGGAGCTTCATGTCTATAAAGTCTATGATGATGATACCACCCAGGTCGCGCAGGCGCATCTGGCGCACCACTTCTTTTGCAGCTTCCAGGTTGGTAGCCAGGGCATTCGCCTCCTGTCCGGCCTCGGGGCTGCGGGTGCCGCTATTCACATCTATTACATGCAGGGCCTCTGTATGCTCTATAATGAGGTAGGCGCCGCTGTTCATATTCACGGTCTTGCCAAAAGAGGCTTTCACCTGCTTGGCCACACCATAAGTATCAAATATGGATTGCGAGTTGGTATGCAGCGATACTATTTCTTCCTGGCCGGGAGATATGCGGGAGATATAGTCCCTGGTATCGGTATACAGCTTCTTGTCATTCACTACGATCTTCTGAAAGCTTACGCTCAGCAGGTCGCGGAGAATGGAAGTGGTCTTGTCCTGCTCGCTCAGTATCATCTGCGGGGCTTTCGCTCCTTTCAGATTCGCCTGTACATTCTTCCACATCTGCTCCAGCTCCAGTATATCGTTGTGCAGCTCGGCGGTGTTCTTGCCTTCTGCAGCAGTGCGTACTATTACCCCGAAGTTTTTTGGCTTGATGCTTTCTACAATCCGCTGCAGGCGCTTGCGCTCCTCAGCCGAATGTATCTTGCGTGATATGGCCACCACATCATTGAAAGGAGTCACCACCACAAAACGGCCGGGCAGCGATATTTCGCAACTCAGGCGCGGGCCTTTGGAGGAGATAGGCTCCTTTAATATCTGTACGACGATCTCCGGCTTGCCGGTAAATACTTCAGTGATCTTGCCTGCTTTCTGTATCTCCGGCTCGTTCTTGAATTTGCCAAAGTCATCACCCCAGGGGGTATTGCCTTCTACACCTTGCTTACTGAATTTGATGAGCGATTTAAGATAAGGGCTCAGGTCAGTATAATGCAGGAATGCGTCTTTTTCAAAGCCCACGTCCACAAACACGGCATTGAGGCCGGGCATGAGCTTCTTGATCTTACCAAGATACAGGTCGCCTACGGCAAACTGATCCTGGCCGCGCCCGTAATGTAGTTCCACCAGCTTCTTGTCTTCAAGCAAAGCGATCTCTACACCGTCGGGGGCCGAGTTAATAATAAGTTCTTTATTCATTTAGAATACCGGTTCGGCTTCTGCTGCAATCGCCCCCATTGTATCAGCGAGGCTTTCAGGCTGTAATAATAGACGTGCACATCATCTGTGCGCGCAAAGTGGCGTGCAGATGATGTGCAAGTTTAAGCGGCAGGCGCTTGTGAAGGAAGCAGTAATTAATAGCCTACTTGTTCTTCTTATGACGGTTCTTTCTCAAACGCTTTTTACGTTTGTGGGTAGCTATTTTATGACGTTTTCTTTTTTTACCGCAAGGCATAATCTTGATTTTTTATGAGTTACTTTAATGAATTTATCTTTTGGTCTATCTCCGCGCTGAAGCTTGGATCGTCCACCAGTTTCTTACACTCTTCAAACAATTGTATGGCTTTCGCCTTATCTCCTTTTCCTTCGTAGGCCTGCGCCAGGAAGAATAAGGCTTCTTTATTCTTAGGTTCTGATCTCAGCACTGTCTCAAACCGCCCAATCGCTTTATCAAACTGCCCCGACTGTATAGACATCCTTCCCAACAGCATGTTGGCAGGTACATCATCCGGTTTTTCATGAGTTATCGCTAATAGGATCTGTACCCCCCTCATCGGTTCTCCTGTGCCTTCGATATATGCGGTAGCGAGTCCCAGTTTGGTATCTTCGTTATCCGCATTTATCTTCAATGAACGCTCAAATAAGACCGCTGCCTCACCCGCTTCCCACGCCTGCACAGATGGTGAACTCTCGCTTTCCATCAGCTGCAAAAAGAATTGGCCTGCAAAGGTGAGCTTTTTTTCCGAGTTTTCCAATTTTGCTTCAAGGCCATTATAATAACCTGCCGGACCCATCGCCTTGGCATGCTCATATACCTTGGCCAGCCTGCCAAAAACAGCAGCCATCCGCGACGAATCGCGTATGGCTGTAAGTTCATTTTCAATGGAATGGACCGTATCAGCAACCGTTTTCGGGAGTTGCTTCTTTGATGCGGCTATTAAAGAGTCTGCAGAGGCGGGCTTCACGGTGTTAGGGCCCTGGGCTGCCTGCCCGCCTGCTGATGGCCGCTGCATCTCTGCCGGCTGCTTCTTCAGTGGCGGAACGGTGTTGCCTCCCCAGTATATAAGAGCGGTTAATGCTATTGCTATCGCGATCGTGATGTAGTGTGCTGTCCGCAAGGATATTGAGATTTTCGCTGCCCGCCTACCTGCGGGCAGGCAAAGGTAGGGAAATCACGCTTGCGTACTGCGTTACTTAGTCCTTTTCTACAAGGTCTGATTCTTTATGCTCTACCAGCTCGTGCTTCGACTCTTTTACTGCCTGCACAAACTCCTTAGCCGGTTTAAAGGCCGGGATAAAATGCTCGGGTATCTCTACGGCTACATTCTTTTTGATGTTGCGGCCTATCTTAGCTGCCCTTTTCTTCAGGATAAAGCTGCCAAAACCACGCACGTACACCGGCTCACCCTCTACAAGCGACTCCTTCACTTCCTTAAAGAAAGTCTCTAACGCCACCAGGATGTCCACCTTGGGGATTCCTGTTTTTTCGGCAATGCTGCCTACTACATCTGCTTTTCTCATGATTTGAAATTGAGTAAATTATGTATTGAAAAAAATACCAGACAAAGATAGGTATTACTTTTCGCCTTTTCTTAAAACAATAATCAGACCAATCTTATATACATAGCTATAATGACGATCTATTATTTGCGTTTTTTTTAATGATATAAATATACTTTTCATAAACAGCTATTATTCAATGTATATTGTTTGTTCGTTAACAAATATTTGGCTAAAATTACTTAAAAATGATAATAATAAATATATTATTCATTTGTTAATAGACTTCTTAAATTGGTGATAGTGAGGTTTATTTTCCCCACTTTACAATTTGTGACATCTGAATATGTAGAAAAATATATACACTTTTGCTCCAAATTTACCCAAATACGATTTAGTGTTTTGATGTATAAAAAATAAGATGCTGTATATATGTAAGACTATCCCGACCCAACGATTACAACCCGCAGAAAGAGCGGGACCCTTGTGCCGGGAGATGTAACGTAAACTAAAATAACTCTTACAAAATAATTGCCTGCAAAATATAGGTACTGAATAACACTTTCCTTTAGGGCCGGGGTTGTACTTTTGCCAAAAATCTTCCACTTGCAACATCATAAACGGCGGGCAGTAGCCTGGTGGCTCATTGCCGGTGTCATCATGATCATCATCCAAACGCTGCTGGGCGGTGTCACCCGCCTCACCGGCTCGGGCCTCTCCATCACCAAGTGGAACCCCATCTTCGGGATACTGCCACCGCTCAATGCCAAACATTGGAACGACGCCTTTGATGGCTACAAACAAATAGGCCAGTTCAAATACATGAACAGCGGCTATAGCCTCTCCGACTTTAAAGGCCTCTTCTTTTGGGAGTGGCTGCACCGCTTTTGGGCGCGCATGCTGGGCATCGTCTTCCTGGTAGGGTTTGTATACTTTCTCGTGCGCCACTACTTCGACCGGCAAATGATCCGCCCCTTTGTCGTCCTCTTTTTGCTGGGTGCGCTGCAGGGCCTCATAGGGTGGGTGATGGTGGCCAGCGGCCTCAACGACAGCCACCTGTATGTGGACCACATCAAACTCGCCCTCCACTTCGTATCAGCGATGGTGCTCGCCTGCTACACCCTGTGGTTTGCGCTGCAGTTGCTGATACCCGATGAGCAGCGCACCACCAGCCGCAGCCTGCATAGCTATACACTCACTATTATTATAGTGCTCTTTGTGCAGCTCACTTACGGCGCCTTTATGGCCGGCCTCAAAGCAGCGATGGCAGCAGCCACCTGGCCCACCATCAATGGCATGTGGCTGCCCGATACCCTCAGCCACAACAGCCTCATCTCCGACAAGCTCAACGTACACTTCATACACCGCGGCATAGCCTACCTACTGCTCGTGCTGCTCAGCACCTGGTTCTTTAAAGCCCGCCTGGTTCGACAAGCTCACCATGACACTAATGATGCTTCGCTGCTCAGTAAAACCCTGTGGTGGCCCTTCATCCTCGTACTCCTCCAAATAACCCTCGGCATCACCACACTGCTCATGGCGCCCACCATGGTGCCCGGCCACTTCGGCGCCTTCGAGATCCTCGCCGAGAGCCACCAAGTCGTAGCCATGTTCCTGCTCATGAGCATGGTGGTGAATTTGTATGTGGTACGCCGTTCGGCAGGCTCACGGTGACAAGAAGGTAAAATGAAAACCTAAAAGATTGCCGGTACTATAATTGCACTTTTTTGTTTCAAATTTTTTCTCTTTGAGCATTGCTCACGTTTGTTGCTCAACGTTATATTGATAATCAATTAGTTGAGTGGATTTGAGCAATAATTGTTGCCCAGATTCTTGCTACATTCTTGCACACTTTTGCGCTAAAAATGCACGGTACAAATATGTGGGTAATTGAAAATTACTCACACAAGAAAAAAAACTTTTGAGTACTTTTAAGAGCCGCCGCCGGTGCAAAAGCGCTACAGCAAGGAGTTTGATGCGAAAACGTAAATTACCCGTTTTTGCTCATTGTTACCCATTCTTACTCATTGCGGGTAATAAGAGATCCTATTCGTAGTATGAGGAGAAAACTCCTAATAATGGCACAAAGGTCTGAAAGAAAACGATACGACCCAAGACGATTTATCTATGGCGGCATTGGGGATAATTATAGTTAGCACATAGTTTTAAGGAAGTAACTTTACTTTATGGCAGACGTACATGACAAGGCCACGCGCAGCTACAACATGAGCCGGATAAAGGGCAAGGATACCAAGCCCGAAATGCTCGTGCGCCGTTTTCTTCATGCTCATGGCTACCGTTACCGCCTCCATGTAAAAGACCTGCCCGGCAAACCCGATATTGTCCTGCCTAAATACAAGACGGTTGTTTTCATTAACGGATGCTTTTGGCATGGTCATAAGGACTGCAAATATGCTACTATACCTAAAACAAAAACGGAATGGTGGCAAAATAAGATTAATGGCAATATTGAGAATGACAAAAAGAAAAACGCAGTCTTAAAAAAGAACGGTTGGAAGATAATTACAATTTGGGGCTGCAAGCTAAAGCCAACAATGTTGGATAAAGCACTAAGATCCCTCCTTAAAAAACTACAATAAATTTTCATCACACTTTTTGCAACGTGACTTAAAAGCAAATGCAGATTGCTTTGGCTCTCCTAATTTTGTGATCAAATTCATTACAGATGGATGAATCATTGCCAATATTCCTATTCACAGAAATGCAAACTACATGCCCATATTGTGGCCGTAGAACCAATTTTGAAGAATACGAAGAATTAGGACTGATATACCAAGTGCATCATTGTAAAAATGAGAAATGTGGTTTTACTTTTATTGAAATGGAAGATTAGATTTCCTAAGAATATTGGTGGACATTTTGTTTTATTGACTGCGCTGAGTAAATTCAATAAAAAATAAACAAAATGCCACGAGCTGATAACTGGACAAGGGAACAAACAATTATTGCATTTAACCTCTATTGTAGCATTCCATTTGGTCAGGCACACTCCCGAAACCCTGAAGTAAAAAAGGTAGCGGAATTAGTTGGCCGATCGGCTGGCGCTGTTGCCAGGAAACTGGGGAATTTTGGCAGTCTTGATCCAGAATTAAAAAAGAGAGGTGTAGTTGGTTTAGCAAACAGGAGTAAACTGGATGAAGAAATATGGAATGAGTTTCATGCTGATTGGAATAAGCAAGCATATAAAAGTGTAGAACTGATCGCTGAATACAAAAAGGAACCGATTGAAGAAGTTATATCCATCAACATTGAAGACTTACCAAAAGGAATTGATAGGCGATCAATGGTAAAGGTGCGGGTGTACCAGGATTTTTTCAGAAAGGCGGTTTTAGCAGCTTATGAAAACACTTGTTGCATTACCGGAATCACCATGAAGGAGTTGCACGTAGCAAGCCACATCAAACCATGGAGTATTGATGAAGTGAACAGAACTAATCCGCAGAATGGAATATGCTTAAACGCACTTCACGATAGGGCATTTGACAAAGGGTTAATTACAATTTTACCAGACTACACTATTCTAATTTCAAAGCATCTCGATGAAATAAAAAATGACGAAATAAGGAACAAATTTTTTACGGACTACAATAAAAAGTCAATTATTAGACCACATAAGTTTCTACCAGAAACTGAGTTTTTAGATTTTCACTATGAACACATTTTTAGGAAATAAAAAGGTAACACTTTATACTCCATATCGCAGGGTAAACTTCATTAACGTCCGTACTTTTATTAATTCTGATTTAAATAAAAATCCTATCATCTTTATAACAGATCGAGATCAATTCAACAAAACATTGGCAGAAAAATCATTGAAGTGTATAGTTTCAACTCCAAACAAATTCTTAGAAAATAATCTGCGTTATGTAGAAAGTTATCTACCTGAATTATTATTAGCATTAAGTACTACCAATACCTCTTCATTATTAGAATCAATTCGTATTTTAAGTAAGAGGAAATTTCCTTTTGATAAAGCTAATTACTCCTCCCTTTTCCTAAAGGCAAAAGCATACTACCTTTTTCAGGCTTTACTCTTTGGAGACATTCTCACATCTGCATGGAAAGGAGAATGGAAAGAAGATTGGTATATTTTAAAGGAAAATGAAACACTTAATTTTTATGGACTGTATAATATGTGGTCATGGTTTCCAAAGTTGTTAGGCAGACTTTCTATTACTACTGAATTTCATGAAGAAGGCAACAATATCCATCATCGCTTGATCATAAAAATGAATTGAGCTTTTCCTGCCGTTTTTATCGCCATGTTGTTGGTAGTCTTCTAAAAAAATGAGTAGTTGGCGTAGATTTCATCTACCCTTGCCGGAACCCAGTCTCCGACTGGCGAATATCGCATACAGATCATAGTCCATCATTCTCGTGCAGGGTAGGCTACATCTGCTTGTATAACCCTGCACTTTCTTATTGCCGCAGGTAGGATTGAGTAAAGGCGCAAAAATTCTTTGGCAAATACTATTGGATTTTGTAACTTTCCTCTATAAATTTATCAGAATGACCACAGCGGCAATAAGGCAAAAGATGTACGAGTATATCCGGTTTGCAGATGATAAAAAAGTTAAAGCCATTTATGCTATAGTTGCAGAAGAGGCCGATGAGATCAATGAATGGTGGGCCGACAAGCAGCTTCTTGAAAAAGTAGAACGGGCAGATGCTGATCTCGAAAGTGGCAAGGATAAAGGGATATCGTGGGCTGAAGCAAAAAAGCAATTACTACAAAGAGGCAAAAAATAATGCGCAATGGCCTTTCGTATAATATTATCTGCTTTAGCGCTTAATGAACTTGAATCTGCAGTTGATTGGTACAATGGCCGGGAAGAAAACCTTGGAAAGAGGTTTATCGAATCTGTAGAAGAGCGGCTGGTATTGCTATTCCGCACGCCTGGTCTGTTTCCAATAAAATCATCAGGTTACAATGAACTGTTGGTCGAGAAGTTCCCGTATTTAATTGTTTATAGAATTGTGAATAAAACAAAAACGGTCAGGGTACTTCATATTTTCCACACTAAGCGAGATCCGGCAAAAAAGAAGTAATTCCCTAGTTCTTACCAATACCATGTTGTCCGTAGTCTTCTAAAAACAAAAAAAATAAGTAGTTGGGCGTAGATTTCATCTACCCTTGCCGGAACCCAGTCTCCGACTGGCGAATATGGCGTACAGGTTCATATCCTACCAATCAATTGTTCCTTTCACAGGTCAAGCAAATAGCGCCAACAATGGCGTAAAAAGGTAGGCGCAAGCATACCATTTTTAGTGGTGGCAGGGCGCTTTTTTTTCAGGCATCAATAATGACCCCTATCAAAAATGTTATGTTGCCTGATCCTGATTTCATGCTCGCGTTAGGAATTCCGTTTTAGCGCAGGCTGATGTCAGGGCGAAATTTATTGAATATTGGTAGCGTTCAATGTAAGTTGTCGGGCCATTGAGTATTAACATCACAACTCCATCTCATTCGTATGCGCGGTAATTTTTTTAATGATCCCGTCGAGCTTTTCTGATACGATCCTTAGGCTTTCAAGTATCTGCCCGTTGTATGGGTCAGCCGGGTCGTTCATGTTGAAGAGTTGTACCAATCCCATGATGTTTGCTACCGGCCCCCGCACTTCATGAGATTGTATCCAGGCTATTTTGCGCAGTTGCTCATTTTGCCATTCTACCTGTCGTGTTTTTTCTTCCACGGCCAGTTCTGCCTTCACTTTTTTATCAATATCCACAGCATGTATCATCATGGCTTTGCTGCCTTCAAATATTATACGGTGGGCATAAACGTGTACAAAAAAGACTTCACCGCTTTTACGCTTATGCCGCCATCTGCCCAGGTCGGAGTAAGCATAGGGTGTAAGTGGATTCCTGTGCAGGAAAGCGGGTATATCTTCTTGCGGCCTTATCTGGTCTGCCGACATCGACAAAAATTCTCCCCTGCCATAACCATACTGGTGCAGTGCTGCGGCGTTCACCGTCAGGAATCGGTATGTATCATAATTGTAAATAAACATTGGCGCAGGGTTCTCCTCAAATAGCCTGCGGTAGTCATTCATTTGCTTCTTCCGCTCTATAGCATACTGGATGGCCTTGGTGAGGAGTTTTTTATCAAATTCTCCTTTCACGAGGTAGTCTTGCGCTCCTTGCTGAATTGTCTTTACTGCTGTGGCAATTTCTGATGTTGCCGTCATGACAATTATCGGCGTGTAGGGAAATCGTTCCTGCACCCGTGCGAACGTTTCGCCGCTCTCTGAGTCTGGTAGCGAAAGGTCGGTAAGCACGATCTCTATGTCCTGCGTGTCCAGGTCATTTATAGCTCGCATATCCCCGCATCCTATTATCGTTTCCTCGCTATACCCTATACCTTTCAGCAGCATTGTCATTAATCTGAAAGTGTCCTGATCGTCTTCTATCAGTAATAATTTCTTCATTGTATCTCCGGTAGCCGCCATTGAGACACCAAAATACTTATAAATAAATATTTTCAAAAGAATTTTCTATAATAAATTTCATTGCAATGTGTTTGTTTCTGCGATGGTTAGCTTTTTGCCATTATTTAATATCCAAGTTGTACACCCATTTTATGAGGAGGCGCGCAGGCAATCTGAAAATGCAATGGGAGATCAGCCCAAAGGTTGGAAAGGGAAGATGCCCCGGGATCGGGTGAAATAATATATCCGAAAAGCCTTGAAATCGCCGCCACGCATTATATTTTGAAACATTCGGAATAAATCCGAAAATTATTTGTAAAACCAAAGATTGTTATCTACTTTTGCAATCCCATTTCAAAAACGGGAACAAGTTCTTTTACAAGATAAGCCACTTTAGCTCAGATGGTAGAGCAACTGATTTGTAATCAGTAGGTCGCTGGTTCGATTCCGGCAAGTGGCTCCGGTTTTAAATTAAAATGGGTAGATGGCCGAGTGGCTAAAGGCGACAGACTGTAAATCTGTTCTCTCACGAGTACGGAGGTTCGAATCCTTCTCTGCCCACTTTTAAAATGTGAAAATGAGTTAATGCGAAAATGTGAAAATTCAACAGTTTCCACACGATGCATTTCCGCATTTTCACATTACTTATTAAGCGGGAGTAGCTCAGTTGGTAGAGCGACAGCCTTCCAAGCTGTAGGTCGCGGGTTCGAGCCTCGTCTCCCGCTCATAGCTAAAAGCTGTTGTTCAGCGATAGGCAGTGAAAACAAAAGCTGTTGTAGCTCAGCGGTAGAGCATCCCGCTGGCAAGCGGGAAGGAAGGCAGTGAAGTATAAAAGCTGTTGTAGCTCAGCGGTAGAGCATCCCGCCGGCAAGCGGGAAGGAAGGCAGTGAAGTATAAAAGCTGTTGTAGCTCAGCGGTAGAGCACTTCCTTGGTAAGGAAGAGGTCGGCAGTTCAATCCTGCTCAACAGCTCAGAGAGAAAAAAGGCAAAACCGTAAGGTGTAGCCTAAAGCTCAAAAAAGCAAATATCCCGGAAACGGGATAACGATGCGTACGCATCGGTTTTTTGCGTTTAGGAAGTGATTACCACCGAAAGGTGTTAACAATAACAAACAATAATTTAAACAATTTTTAAAAAAAATAACAATGGCTAAAGAGACCTTTAAGCGGGAAAAACCGCACGTAAACATCGGCACCATCGGTCACGTGGATCATGGTAAAACTACATTAACTGCGGCAATCACTACCATTCTGGCGGGTAAAGGTCTGGCAGAGAAGAAAGGATATGATGAAATTGACGCGGCTCCTGAAGAAAAAGAGCGTGGTATCACGATCAATACCGCTCACGTAGAATATCAAACTACTAACCGTCACTATGCACACGTTGACTGTCCGGGTCACGCCGATTATGTAAAGAACATGATCACCGGTGCTGCACAGATGGACGGCGCAATACTTGTGGTTGCGGCTACAGATGGCCCTATGCCACAAACTAAAGAGCACATCCTTCTGGCTCGCCAGGTAGGTGTTCCCCGTATCGTTGTGTTCATGAACAAGGTTGACCTTGTTGATGATCCTGAGATCCTGGAACTTGTGGAAATGGAAATCCGCGAACTGCTGAGCAAATATGATTATGATGGTGATAACACACCGGTAATACAGGGTTCTGCAACCGGCGCATTGGCAGGTGATGCTAAATGGGTGAAGGCTGTAGAAGATCTGATGGACGCTGTGGATTCTTACATCCCATTGCCTCCGCGCCCTATCGATCAGCCATTCCTTATGTCTGTGGAAGACGTGTTCACGATCACTGGTCGTGGTACAGTTGCCACAGGTCGTATCGAGCGTGGTGTGATCAAGGTTGGTGAGAACGTTGAGATCGTTGGTTTCAACGAAGCTCCGCTCAACTCTACCTGCACAGGTGTGGAAATGTTCAAGAAACTCCTCGATCGTGGTGAAGCCGGTGACAATGCCGGTCTCCTCCTCCGTGGTATTGAAAAGAAAGATATCCGCCGTGGTATGGTAATATGCGCTCCTAAGTCTATTACTCCGCACACAGACTTCAAAGGCGAAGTATATGTATTGAGCAAAGAAGAAGGTGGCCGTCATACTCCATTCTTCAACAAATACCGTCCCCAGTTCTATTTCCGTACTACAGACGTAACAGGTGAGTGCGAACTGCCTGCAGGTGTGGAAATGGTAATGCCTGGTGATAACGTGAACTTGCTGGTAAAGCTCATTGCTCCTATAGCAATGGAAAAAGGCCTGAAATTCGCTATCCGCGAAGGTGGCCGTACAGTTGGTGCAGGCCAGGTAACTGAGATCATCAAGTAATATTTATTACGAGATACACATATAAGAGCCGCCCCGATACTCTCGGGGCGGTTTTTTGCGTCTGTGTCAATTGTATTTTATAGCTTTGTAGTAGCACTATAAAATATGCTGACCAAAGAGGAACACATAAAATATTGGCTGAACACCGCAAAGAAAGACTGGCGTGCTGTACAAAACATGTACAAATCCCGCGATTACTTGCCGGCGCTGTTCTTTGCGCATCTTGTATTGGAAAAGCTGTGTAAAGCACATTAGGTTAAGGATAATGTAGGGAATACACCTCCCAAAATCCATAATCTAAACACGATCACTGAACGAACAAAACTTGAACTATGAGACGAGATGAAAAATTTTCTTTTCAATATGAATCAATTTCAGTTGGAGGGAAGATATCCGGATTATAAAGACGAGCTGTATAAAAAATATAAAGCGGTAGCAACAAAAAAAATTCTTGACCAGGTAGATACCGTTAGAAAATGTTTACTAGAAAATATGTAATAGAACATTTGAAGAAAATTGCCGGTGAGATACAAAGCTCCGGACTTCATTTGGATAAGATGGTATTATATGGCTCTTATGCAAAAGGCAAACAGCATAAGTGGAGCGATATAGATGTGGCGTTTATTGCTGACAAATTTATCGGTATTGGCTTCGAAGACACTAAATTATTCTCAGGTGTGATGATCCGGTATCCGAAACTGAATATTCAGCCACGTACCTACAACACCAAAGACTTTACCGCAGATAAAGATCCCTTTGTGGAGGAAATATTGAGAACGGGTATTGAGATAAAAGCATGAGTGCACATATATACCTTAACACCGCCTCCTGTGGCCTGGTAGCGCCTGCTACACTTGCCGCCGCAAACAAACTATATGCTTCCTTCGAAAGCAACAGCAGCACCCGCTCAGAAGAATGGCGGATCAATGACGAAGGCCGCATCAGACAAACGATCGCTTCATTCATAGGGGCACGGGTAAACAATGTGGCTATGGTACCCAATTTCTCGTGGGCGATGAATGGCATCATACAATCGCTCAAAGGTACAGAGCGGGTACTGCTCTATAAGCGCGATTATCCCTCCTTCATTGAGCCTTTCCGCATCAACCACTCTGACATTACATGGGTAGATGCACCGGATGGGTTCCATATGCAGATGGATATCGTTAGAGATGCTATCTGCAACAATAGGGTAGACATTGTAGCCCTGAGCCATGTACAATGGAGTTCCGGCTATAAGATCGACCTTAAGGAGGTAGGTGACCTGTGCAAGGCGCATGGTGTGGTGTTTATGGTGGATGCCACCCAAAGCATGGGCGCGAATGTCATCGATCTGGCCGAGTTGAACATCGATGTATTTGCTGCCAGCAATTATAAATGGATGAATGCCGGATTTGGTACAGGTGTATTATATGTAGCAGATGCCTTTCTGGCAAAATATCCACCGGTAGTGGGAGGGCACAACAGCTATAAAATGGTGGATGGCGTGATGGGCTATACCCCATCGGCGCAAAGCTATGAGCCGGGCCATCCCAATATGTTCGGGCTTACAGTTTTGGAATCGGCGATCAACTATAAAAATGAACTAGGTGTAGCCGGTATAGAGCAGCACAACAATGAGCTGGCAGCTATGCTGCTCGGCGGCATGCAAGGGTTGCCAGTAAAGCTGCTCGGCGATCTGACGATGCGCAGCAGGAGCGCCATCATTTACTTAATTGACGAAGATGGCCTCGGCGACTGGATAAAGCAGCACAACATTGTAGTGACGCAGAGAAACGGATTTTTGCGGGTAAGTATGCATTTTTATAATACGATAGAGGAGGTACAGGCGCTGGTTGGCTGCCTCAAAAGAAAATTCGCCTGAGGGGCTTATGCACAGCTAAGATTTAATGTTTTTTTCAAAAGATTATGTTACCTTTGCTATCCGCAATGAAAAAGTCAAAAGGTTTTACTTTTTGACTTTTTGATTTATATCCACCGGAGCCGTTGCAAAGGAGGATGAATACGGGCATAGTTCAACGGCAGAATTAAGGTCTCCAAAACCTTCGATCGTGGTTCGAATCCACGTGCCCGTGCTGTCTTTTTAAAGTTAATCGGTTAGCTGGTTAACGATCAGGTGGTCGTCCATTTGCTCGTTGATCATTTAGCCTCAAAAGAAATTATTATGAGCAAATTCGGAAGTTATATCCAGGAAGCTTATGACGAGCTGATCCACAAGGTGACCTGGCCTACATGGGAAGAACTGCAGCAGACAACGGTGATCGTGCTTATAGCGCTGGGCCTTGTTACCGCGGTAATATTCGGCATGGATTTCGTTTCAAAGAACGTATTGGAGTTTATCTATAACATTTTGGGTAAATAAGGATGGAAAACATTATCGAATCAGGCGCTGCAGATGCTACCCCTGAAGTAGTAAAGCCCGCACAGGAAACCAAGTGGTACGTGATCCGTGTGATCAGTGGCAAGGAGAAGAAGGTAAAGGAATACCTGGACAAAGAGGTGAAGATCAATAACTGGACCAACTCTGTGGTGCAGGTATTGTGTCCTGTAGAAAAGGTATTCAAGGTCGTTGCAGGTAAGAAGCAGTTGAGGGAAAAGACTTTGTATCCCGGCTATATATTGCTGGAAGCCAACCACGGCAAGCTTACTGATGACATCATCCATGCAATAAAGAATGTGACCGGTGTTATCCATTTCCTTGGTAAAGAACACCCTACTGCGCTACGCAAATCTGAAGTGAACAAGATGTTCGGTAAGATGGATGAGGTGAGTGAAAATGGTATCAGCTATGCGGAACCATACATCATGGGCGAAACCGTGAAGATCGTAGACGGGCCGTTCAACGACTTTAACGGTACTGTGGAAGAGATCAGCCACGAGAAGAAGAAACTGAAGGTAGTGGTAAAGATATTTGGCCGTGCCACACCTGTAGAATTGAATTATTCGCAGGTAGAGAAAATATCCTAAAAAAAGTAAAAATCAAAAATCATAAAGTAATACGCCCGTGCTGCACAGCATGGGCGTATTACTTTATGTGCGTGTGCTGTTAAAAAAACAGGAATTTCTTTTTCTTTTTCACAAGGCGCACACTGATCATGCGCACATCTTCTTTTGGGCGGTCGCTTTGGTCGCGGGCGGTGTTCGCTATTTTGTCTACTACATCCATGCCGTCTGTTACTTCACCGAAAATAGTATAATTTCCATCGAGGTGGGGAGTGCCGCCGGTGGTTTTATATATTTCGCGCTGCTCCGGTGTGAAGATATGTTTTGTCTGAGCGGTTACTTTATCAAGCTCGGCATCAGTGCATGGCTTGCCTACTACTATGTAGAACTGGCAGGCAGAGCCGGATTTGTCGGGGGCATTGTCGCGGGCCACGCCCAGGGCGCCACGTTTATGAAAATCTGCGTCATTGATCTCGGCGGGTACACGGTAGCCCAGCTCGCCATTGCCCAGCATTTCTCCCGGCTTGGCGGTCTTTGATTTCGGGTCGCCGCCCTGTATCACAAACTTGGGTATGCAACGGTGAAAGAGGGTACTGTCGTAATAATGTTCTTTGGCGAGTTTCACCATATTGGCAGTATTCAGTGGTGTGTTGTCATACAGCATCACTGTTATCGTACCGTAGTTGGTCTCTATCTTTAGCTTATTCTTTTGCGCGAAACATGATAGTGTGAGCGCAGAAACTGCAATGAGTGTGAGTAATCCTTTTTTCATTATCCTGTATTTTGCTGATGATGGTGCAAGATAGTTTTCTTAGTTGAAAGTCGGTTGGATATAGTCTTCCTGGCACACATATATCCCTTATTTTAGTTGGCCTTTATCCTTTCAATGCGGTCAATAGCAAGAAAGTATATTAACCATCAATTAGTATTTGTAGATAAATGAACTTTTTTGAATGTTTTCAGGCAAAAATTGGCTGATTTTCAGATTTATTCTATATTTTTATATTGTTAAGTTTTGCTATTTCCATGATCGTGACCAGTTAGCAATAGCCTGGTCGCAGGTTGTGCGTTTTGTAATTTTATCTATAACCTTAAACTGAATTAAAATGACCAATTCTTTATTCTCTTCTTCCCTATCAGGA
>CAIRES010000034.1 GCA_903877645.1 uncultured Bacteroidota bacterium
AGTAACGCTGTCAGTTCTTCTTCGGTCTCTTTGACCGTAACTGTTAGTAAGATTGCCATACTTAACCACAGCAAAAATCATGCCGAATTATTTAGTCTAATTGGTATAATGGCAAATATAATTTTTGTTTGTTAATGGAAAATACTATATTTGTTATGCTTAAATATAAATTATGCCCAAACGCATCCCTATTATTCTCCTCATTCTAATGTTCATAGGCATTACCCGTGCCTCCGGCCAGTACAATATTAACCAGGACAAGGTATGGGCCTTTGGATATGGTGCAGGCATCAACTTTACTTCGGGTAGTCCCGTTCCTTTTATTTCCTCTATGGCTACCAATGAAGGAACAGCTTCTGTAGCCGACGCATCAGGTAATTTATTGTTTTATACTAATGGCAGCAATGTTTATAACCGCACCGGGGCTGTGATGCCCAATGGCACCACCATAGCGCCGTTTACTACATCCAGCACTACCCAGTCGTCTGTAATAGTACCGGTACTCGATAGCCCAAACAAATACTATATTTTTTCATTGCAGGATGCCAGCTACACCTGGACCTCCATACTTTCGTATTGTAAAGTGGATATGACGCTTGCCGGCGGGCTGGGTGATGTGGAACACAATGAAAGGGGAGTTATTATAGACAGTTTCTTTTCAGAAAAAATGACAGTAGTGCAGGGCGACCTTTGCAATGTATGGGTGATCGTGCATAAAAAAAGCACACCACAGTTCTACGCTTATAATGTATCCTCTGCCGGTATCAGCGCCCCGGTTATCTCCACATTAGGGCCAATACCTCATACTTATGTCAATATTTACGGTGTAGTAATGGCATCGCCCGACCGGCATAAACTCGTCACCTGTACTTCTGACATTCCTACGGGTTTGCGGTTGTTTGATTTTGACCCTGTTACCGGTATTGTCTCTAATGAAAAAGTGCTCGACAGTATCCATGCTTTTTATGGCGCAGAGTTTTCTCCCGACAATACCAAGCTATATGCTATGCACAATAATGGCGGCAGTGTTCCCGCCGAGATCGATCAGTTTGATATCGTTTATCCTACGTCCGGGGCTATTATCGCCTCAGAGGTCACTATTGCCACAGGCAGTATCGGGGGCATCTCCCAATTGAAACTTGGACCCGATGATAAAATATACCTGAACCGTTTTTCGGATGTTACCTCGAGTTTCATGGATGTGATCAATCATCCCAATCTTTCGGGTACAGCATGTGGGTATGTCCCCCATGCGCTTGCATTGTCTCCGGGTACTTATGGGTTTCTTGGGCTCGGTAATGTTTTTGTATTGCCTGTCGGCCTCGGATTGCCAACTACATTTAATACTTTCGATACAGCCGTTTGCATGCCACCGGGCGATCATATCAATCTGTATGCGCGCGATGTGGCCAGTGAATATGAATGGAATGACGGCAGCGCTGCTGCAAGCCTTTCTGTATCGCGTTATGGCAGCTATTGGGTAGAAGAAGCTACAGCAGGATGCAACAGCACTATGGATACCTTTAAGGTAAGGCCTATATACGATACGATGTACACTCATTCTGATACCATCATCTGCACTACGTCCGATTTTTTTACAGCCACTCTTATTGCACCTGCAGGTAGCTATTACCTCTGGTACGACAACACTACCGACTCGGTAAATACCGTGAGCCACACCGGCAATTACCTGGTGATCTATACCTTAGGTTGTACACGTATATTCGATACCATTCATGCCGATTTTGAAAATGCACCACCTATAAACGCGCCTGACAGTATTTGTGAGAATAACTCGGTAACACTGTCCGAGTTTCCCGGAGGTGGGGTATGGGCCAGCAACCTGCCGGGCATAGCCATGATAGACGGCGCTTCGGGCCTGCTTACAGGTATAGCGCCGGGTGTGGCTATTATTAAGTACACATTCCCATCGGGCTGCAAGCAATCGAAACCGATAAAGGTAACGCCGCCACCATGTATCTCGGCAGTAGATGAGCAGGCTATGAATAGCAATAGCATTTCGTTGTTCCCTAACCCTGCCAATGATATTTGCACGGTCTCCTATTCGGGTGTACTGTATCCGGGGGCGTATATTTCTATCAACGACATTACAGGCAAGCTAATCCATAATTATCCACTGACCGGCACTAATACTGTTATATCCCTTGCCGACCTGCCCGCAGGTGTATACCAATGCAGGATATCTGTGAACGGCGGAGCGGAGATATACAAGAAGCTGGCCGTTATCCGATAGGCATACTCACAATACCAGATGAAGACATTTTCAGTCACATGCTTTGCCCTCATTCTTTACTTTGGTGCACCTGCGCAAACCTTTACGCAACTATTGGAGAACGGCAAAGACCTCATCAAGAAAGAGCGGGGCGACAAGGCCTCTGATAAAGGCAACTACCTGCGTGCCGCAATAACGCTGGAGGCGGCCCTGCAAATGAAGCCCGACGACCCCGAGGCGCATTACTTTCTCGGCAGCGCGTATGACTATGAGAACAACGCCGACTGCGGCGAGATCATCAATACCCGTAAGGGGCTGGCCATTGCTGCCAGCAATGAATTTGAGACAGTGATCCGCCTGCAACCCAACTATACGGGCGAGATCATAGCGCTGGACCCCGTTTCCAAGCTCTACAGTATATGGGGCTGCCTGGGCTTTTGCTATATGGTGAAGGGCTATGAAGACTCCGCCCGCTGGGCATTTGCCGAGGGTAAAAAGCGTGGCGCTTTCGGCGACTTCTCCCTTACCTACTACCGCAAGCTGCTGCACGACTGCGGCCCCCATGCCATCTACATCAGCTACGGAGATTTCAGTATCATGAATATCTGGTACCTGCAGGCGGTGGAGCATTACCGCACCGATGTAACTGCAATGAACCTGAACATGCTGTACATACCCTGGGTAACAGAATACTACTACAAGCATGATTCCTCCCTGTTCTCCTCGCAGCAGGTGGCCTCTGATACAACCAAATACGAGGAGTGGGAAGAACAGGAGGTGGCCATACCCATACAAAGCACCGGCAAAAAACTGAAGGTGCCCATTAAGCCTACCTACTACGACCGGTATCTCGTGCGCAACGATATGGTGTTGCTGGACATGGTGCAGCACAACAAATTCATGCGGCCATTATATTTTGAGAAGGGTAGCGCGCCCGAAGCGATACTGATGCTGAACCACTACACTGCCGACCGGTTTATAATGGATGAGCTGGTGCCCAAAGAGCGTCCCTCGCCGGACAAAGCATTCTACGACCAGTTCAGTATCTTCCCGTTCCAGCTCATCAATACGGTGAACCCGCATTGCAGCGAAGATGTGCGTAATGTGCGCGGCCTCAGGTATGAGTTTATAAAGGCTGTATACCAGTTGCTCGCTGAAAACAAGAAGGCAGATGCCCGCAAGCTACTGGCACAAATGGAGCAATACATACCCGTAAGCCAATACTCATACGAAGACCCTGCACTGGAGGGTTATGTAACGGATTTTCATGCTAAGGTGAAGTAGATGTCTCATTTCTGTTTTTTTTCTGGATAACTCTAATTAAGGCTTTTCACGTAAAAAAGTATTGGTAAGGGTTTCAGTCTCCCGCTCCTTCATCGTCGGGACTCGCCGGCCAGGGCCGGCAGATAACAAAAGCCAGGCCAATTGCTTTCATATTTAAGCAGCATTTGCCGCATAGTGCTTGATATTGCTGAACTCCGTGTGTTTCGCTGTTTCCTCTTCTTCCAGGTCAAAATCATCCTGTAGCCCCAGCCAGAATTTAGGGGTATTACCGAAATACTTCGATAGCCGCAGCGCCGTGTCCGCAGTTATCCTCCTGGCACCTTTTATTATTTCAGATATTCTTGTTTGCGGTATGCCGGTGTCTTTTGCAAGACGGTATGCAGATATACCCAATTCGCTTAAAAACTCCTCTTTAAGTACCTCGCCCGGATGTATATTTTTGAGTTTGCTCATGGTTTTCGTTTTAATGGTAATCGGTGATCTTTACTTCAAAAGCACTACCATTCTGCCATTTGAATGTGATCCGCCATTGGTCATTTATGCGTATGGAATAATATTCCTTTAGATCCCCGGTTAGTTTTCCAGCCTGTTGGATGGAGGGATTTTCAGATCTGCCATATTTTGTGAGTTGTTCAGCATTCTTAACTTCCGCCTCCCGGTCTGTTGTATTTCATTCGCCAACTTGCCCACTCGTTCGCCGTGCCATATTTTTTCAGTTTCTTTTGATCCGAAAGATAAAATCATACTATCGCAGTGCGTTACTTACGCCAAAGGTAAGTATTTAATTAAGAATCCAAAATATTGATTTGCCGGGCTTACCCTATAATAAGAAACGTCCCGCAATTGCGGGACGTTCTGTTATGTTGAAAGTAAGGCTTGTATTAAGCGTTTACCTTGCCTTTTACTTTGGCTACTACTTCTGTCTCAATGTTCTTTGGGGCAGGAGAGTAGTGGCTGAACTCCATGGTAGAGGTAGCGCGGCCGGAAGACAATGAACGAAGCTGTGTAACGTAACCGAACATTTCGCTCAGTGGCACTTTCGCCTTGATCACCTGCAGGTTGGCACGGCTATCCATACCTTCCAGCATAGCGCGGCGGCGGTTAAGGTCGCCTGTTACATCACCCATGTACTGATCAGGAGTGATCACTTCTATCTTCATGATCGGCTCCAGCAATACGGGTTTGGCTTTTTTACCGGCCTCACGGAAGCCTGATTTTGCACAAAGCTCGAATGACATAGAGTCAGAATCGACATCATGGTAAGAACCGTCGAATATGCGTATACGCATGTTCTCAACAGGGAAGCCAGCCAGCGGACCAGTGGTCATACAAGCATCAAAGCCCTTCTGTATAGGAGCGATGAACTCGCGGGGGATAGAACCACCGAAGATCTCGTTGATGAACTGGTAAGTGCCTTTACCTTCCTTCAGGAACTCAGGATCGGCCGGGCCTATTTCAAACGCGATGTCTGCGAACTTACCGCGGCCACCCGTCTGTTTCTTATACACCTCGCGGTGTTCTACCATCATAGTGAATGCTTCCTTGTAAGCTACCTGTGGCGCGCCCTGGTTGATCTCCACCTTGAATTCGCGACGCATACGGTCAACGATGATCTCCAGGTGCAACTCACCCATGCCGCTCAGGATGGTTTGGCCGGTGTCCTCATCTGTCTTTACACGCAGGGTAGGATCTTCTTCTACCAGCTTGGCGATAGCCATACCCATCTTATCTACGTCGGCCTGTGTTTTAGGCTCAACAGCGATAGATATTACGGGCTCAGGGATGAACATGTTTTCGAGGATGATCGGGTTCTTTTCGTCGCACAGGGTATCACCTGTTTTGATTTCCTTGAAACCTACAGCAGCTCCGATATCACCTGCTTCGATGAAGTCGATAGGGTTCTGTTTGTTGGCGTGCATCTGCATGATACGGCTGATACGCTCGTTCTTGCCGCTACGTACGTTGAGTACATAAGAGCCGGCATCGAGGCGGCCGGAGTAGCACCGGAAGAACGCCAGGCGGCCTACGAACGGATCTGTCATGATCTTGAACGCAAGGGCAGAGAATGGTTCTTTTGCATCAGCATGGCGCAGTATTTCTTCGCCGGTATCAGGGTCGGTACCTTTGATCGCTTCCACGTCCATAGGGCCGGGGAGGTAACGGATCACGCAATCAAGCGCCACCTGTACACCCTTATTCTTATAAGCCGAACCACAAAGCATTGGTACAATGCTCAGGTCAAGGCAAGCTTTACGTACAGCGATGTGTATTTCTTCTTCAGAGATGCTGTTCGGATCTTCGAAGAATTTCTCCATCAGCATATCATCATACTCAGCTACAGCCTCTACAAGGTGTGCACGCCAGAAGTCAGCTTCTTCCTTCATATCATCAGGAATAGGCACTTCGGTATAGGTCATACCCTGTGTGGCATCGTCCCATATAATACCCTTCATGGTGATCAGGTCAACGATACCCTTGAAGTGGTCTTCTGCGCCGATAGGGAGCTGCAATGGCACTGACTTAGCGCCCAGCATGTCCTTCACCTGCTGAACCACCATCAGGAAGTCGGCACCGATACGGTCCATCTTGTTCACAAACCCGATACGTGGTACTTTGTAACGGTTGGCCTGGCGCCAAACGGTCTCAGACTGTGGCTCTACGCCATCAACGGCAGAGAACAAAGCCACGAGGCCGTCCAGTACACGCAAAGAGCGTTCCACCTCGATGGTGAAATCCACGTGACCCGGAGTATCGATGATGTTGAATTTGTAGTTCTTGGATTCAGGGAGTTTTTTGCCCTGCACGGTAGGGTAGTTCCAGAAGCAGGTAGTAGCCGCTGAAGTGATTGTGATACCACGCTCCTGTTCCTGAGCCATCCAGTCCATGGTAGCGGCACCTTCGTGTACCTCACCTATTTTGTGGTTAACGCCGGTGTAATAAAGGATACGCTCGGTCATGGTGGTTTTACCGGCATCAATGTGCGCGGCAATCCCGAAGTTGCGCTGTAAGCGGAGATCTGCCATTGTTTATTTTATTATATTGTTTAGATTTTAATTTTGGAGGTGCAAAGGTAGGGAAATAATATGAAAAATAGACAATGTGGGTTTGGAAAATAATGTGGTTTTTTAATGTGATGATCTGGTTTAATGTGACGAAGTTGGATGGAGGCAAGCATGGAGAAAAGGGTGGATATAAAAGTTTCGTACCTGCCGGGAAATGCCGACTATATTCTTTTGGGAGAAAGGTATGTATTGAATATACGAAGGATATAAATGGCCTCTTCATCAAATTCGTAAAGGATGATATACGGGTATTTATCCACAACTTTATACCGTACATAATCGTATGCAAATGATGCGTTAAAGGGCGCTTGCTGTATTTTTGTAAAGGTATGGTTTACGCGGTCTTCGAACTTTGTTCCCAAACCATCTTGCTGTTGCTGGTAGTAGAATAGCCCCTGCTGGATGTCCTGCAATGCGGTTATGGAGATGATGATTTCCAAAGGCATTACTTATGTTTTAATGTTTTGCGGGCGTCTTCCCATTTCAGGAAGTTGTTTGGATCGGCCTTTATTTTCCTCCTTTCAATATTTACAAGTTCTATCTGCTCAGGTGTAAGTACAGCGTTTTGAGTAGCTTTATCAGCCTTAAAGCCGAGGCTTTGTATGAGCTCAAGAAAGAAGGCCATTTTGTTATCAGGAATATCAATCGTTACTTGTTGCATGTTGCCTGCTTTATATTTGTAAAGGTAGAACTTTTTCGGTAATCAGGTTTTTGCCAGTGTAAAAAATTAGCAGGTTACGAAGTATGTTTTATCTTCATCCTTTCTTACTGGAAATCTTTAACCCATGCACAGACTCATCCTCTTTCTTATTCTATTCAGTCAATCAGCTATTGCGCAGCAATGGCATTTTAACGACCGGTCATTTGAAGGAGGGACGACTAAATATGAGATCAAAGATATTTCGTATCGTGGTGTATCTGTCGTAGATGATAAGGTAGCTTGGGTGAGCGGTTCAAAAGGTATGGTGAGGCGAACCATGGACGGAGGTAAGCAATGGCTCTACTGCCCGGTGAAAGGGTATGAGCAGTGCGACTTCCGTACCATATATGCCTTAGATGCGAAAACGGCGGTGATCGCGAATGCGGGATCACCGGCCTATATACTGCGCACAACAGATGGTGGTAAAAACTGGGAGGAGGTGTTTCTCAATTCGGACAAGGGCATGTTCTTCGATGGTATAGGTTTCTGGAATGATAAGGAGGGTATTATATACGGAGATCCCATTCATGGGCATTTGATGATGTTTCGCACGCATGATGGCGGCAAAATGTGGGAAGGTATGCCCGAGCAGAACAGGCCGGTGCTGATGCCGGGGGAGGCGTCGTTTGCCGCAAGTGGCACGGCCATAAGGTGTGAAGGTGGAAGTAAATGTGTAATAGCCACGGGAGGAACGGTATCGAGGATGTGGCTGTCGCAGGACAGGGGTGCTAACTGGTATTTTGTTTGGGTGCCTATTGAGCAGGGTGATAGTACAAAAGGGATATTCTCCGTTGCCTGCAAAGGTAGTGATATGATAGTAGTAGGTGGCGACTATAAGAATGACACGCTGAAACACGACCATGTATTATACAGCGCTGATAATGGCAAGTCATGGGGCATGCCTAAGGCTGCAACAGGCGGCTACCGGGAATGTGTGGAATACATAGATGACAATACTGCTGTAACAGTAGGCACCAACGGAGCCGATATAACCACCGATGGCGGGCATAGCTGGCAACCCTTGCCTGCAGCTGCACGGTATCATGTGATACAAAAAGCGCGTAATGGTAAGCTGGTGGTAGCTGCCGGCGGTGGCGGTAAGATAGCTACGCTGGAACGGTAGCTGATCACCTGGCTTTACTGTATATAGCTGTTGTGATGCACTTAGGTACTACCCGCAGCACGCCCGACATTATTTTGGCGATCGTACCGGGTACAATGATCATCCGTTTTTTGAGGGTCTTTTTTACTGCTACTTCACCCACACGGTGCGGCATCATGGCCATTTTGTTGCCAAACCATCCTAATCGCTCTTTTGTGTCTTTTATGATCTCCGGCTTGGTATATACAGGGCCGGGGCACAGGCAACTGACGCTGATGTGCTGCTTCTTTAACTGGTAGCGCAGCGAGTAGCTGAAGAAAATGATCGCCGACTTGGTAGCAGAGTACATATTCTTGGAAGGGATGGGGGCCATGCCCGCCATACTGGCCACATTGAGGATATAAGAAGGGGAGTTCTTCTCCAGGAGGGGGAGTAAGGTGAGTGAAAGCGCCATACATGATTCCACATTGAGGTGCACCATGTAGCGGAGGGAGTCGAGCGGCAGTTTCAGGTAATCGTTGGTGCCGCCAAGGCCTGCTACATTGCACAGCATTTTTAGGTGTATATCATGATCGGTACACCATTTGGCTATATCGGTCGCTGAACTTTCATCTGCGAGGTCGTATACCAGCACATGTACTGTTACGTGATAGGTGTTCTCCAGTTTGTGTTTGGCCACGTCAAGGGTGTCTAAGTGCCTGGCAATGAGAATGAGGTTGTAGCCCCGTTTCGCCAGCGCCTCGGCAATGCCATATCCTATTCCCTTGCTGCCACCGGCAATGAGTGCGTAGGGTGCGTTACCCGTTGCAGTGGCTATTTGTGCGGTGGTAATGGACTCGGCATATTGAGTGACGGGCGAGGAATAGCCTGCATGGGATATCAATACCAGGGATAGAAATAGTGTTATGGCTTTCATTTAGTATGTGGTTGTATATCAACTTTTACTAAATATCATGCCATGGAGCTGATATTGCATTGCGCAGGTTGTGTTGCCGCTAATGAAGTATATTTGACCCGTAAATATTATTGACATGAAACGCTTACTGATCCTGGTCCCAATTATTATCTGTTGTGTGCTTGCCTATTCCTGCAATGGACGGGATAATGGCGAGGGCATCAAATTCTTTAAAGGCACCTGGGCCGAGGCACTGGCGAAAGCCAAGGCAGAGCACAAGCCGATATTACTGGATATATACGCATCGTGGTGTGGGCCATGCAAGATGCTGAAAAAAGAAACTTTTACAGACAAAGGTGTAGGCGATTACTTCAATGCCAATTACATCTGCGTATCGGTAGACGGTGAGAAAGGTGAAGGGCCGGGACTGGCACAACAATTCAATATATCGGGCTATCCTACGCTCATAGTGGTGAATAAAGACGGCGGGCTGGTGAACCTGCAGGTGGGCTTTGTGCCTGCTGATGAGTTGCTGGAGTTTGGGAAGAAGTCGTTCAGGAATTAACAATACGCTCATCGCAAGTCGACATCCCCCTGCCCCCCTTCGCTCACCCGCAAGGCTAACGCTAAAGGGGGAATTCCCATATCGAGTATGATATTGTGAGGGACTAAATATTTTGGTTAAACACATGGCATGGCTGAACAACAGGTCAGGACTCTGAGCTGCACAGACACTATCTTTATCAGATTTTCAGAAAACTTTAAGTTTTTCTACTGCTATAAACAGTGTGTAACGGTTATTTTTGCGATATAAGTACCCAAATGCCATCATAACCAATGACAACTGCTGAGATACTAAAGAAGGTAAGGCGGATAGAGATCAAAACGAAGGGGCTGAGCAATCACATCTTTGCGGGTGAGTATCATTCCACATTCAAGGGCAGGGGCATGTCATTCAGCGAGGTACGGGAATACCTGCCGGGCGATGATGTGAAGTTCATAGACTGGAATGTGACCGCGCGGTTCTCGCACCCTTATGTAAAGGTGTTTGAAGAAGAGCGGGAACTCATCGTTATGCTGCTGGTGGATATCAGCAGCAGCTCGCTGTTCGGCACACAAAAGCAACTGAAGCGCGACCTGATCACCGAGTTGGGCGCAGTGCTGTCATTCTCGGCCACTACCAATAATGATAAGGTAGGGGTCATCTTCTTCAGCGATAAGATCGAAAAATACATACCACCCAAGAAGGGTAAGAGCCATATACTGCGCATCATCAGGGAACTGGTAGCCTTAGAGCCTGCTCAAACCAGTGACACAGATGTGCGCGTGGCGCTTGAATTTCTGAACAATGTGTTGAAGAAGCGTACTATTGCCTTTGTGCTGAGCGATTTTGTGAGCCGCCCTTACGATCATGCGCTGCAACTGGCCGCCCGCAAGCACGATATGCTGGGTATACATGTCTATGACAAGCATGATAAAGAGCTACCATCGGCAGGGCTGGTGCAGGTGCAGGACTCAGAAACGGGGGAAGCTTTTTGGCTGGACACGGATAATAAGATGGTAAGAACAGATTATGCCAAAGGATACGAGGAGCGCAACAGGTATTGTATACAGGCATTCAGAAAGAGTGGTGCAGGATTGCTGCATGTAAGAACGGACGAGGATTATGTGAAAATACTGCAGGGGTATTTCCTGAGCAGGTAAGATTTTTATAAATGAGGTTAACTAAAAATTAAACACCAGTGTTGAAAACGAGTAACGTCATTCTTTCTTTCAAAAGTATCTTAGATCAAAAGAAAGTTCTTTTCTGTTTGGGGCTTTTCGTGGTTATTTTATCCGGCAATGCATTTGGTCAGGGTACGGCGATAGCCAGCGCCAAAATGGATGCCAAACAAATAGCAGTAGGCGACCAGGCACGTATATTCATAGAGGTGCAGAGCGACCCGGCTGCAGGCAAATTGCAGTGGGCCGGCATACCTGATACTTTCAATAACCTGGAGATAACTGAGCGGGGTAAAATAGATACTGCGCACCAGGGCAGCCGGGTTATCTATAAACAACGGCTCACGATCACGGGTTTTGATTCGGGGATGTTCAAAATACCGGCTTTTGTGTTCTCTGTGATCCCCAATTCAGGCGCGGCATATACTGTGCAGACGGATTCCTTTAGCCTGCTGGTGCAGACACTCGCTGTTGATACCTCCAAGGCATTTAAGGGTATCAAGAACATCATTTATGTGAAGAGCACCTGGATGGACTACATCGGTTACATCATAGGGGGCATAGTGTTCCTGGTGCTCATCATAGTAGTTGTCATCTACTTCCTGAAGAACAGGAAAGAGAAGCCCGTTGCTAAAAAAGCAGTGGTGAGCTTGCAGGATAAGACCCTGCAGTTGCTTAACCAACTGGAAGCCCGCCAACTGTGGCAGAAGCGGCAGGTGAAGGAGTATTACATAGAACTGACGGACATTGTGCGCAATTACATAGAAGCCCGCTTCAATACACCTGCTCTGGAACTGACCACTGATGAGATATTGTATAAGGCACAGTTTCACCGCGAGATGCAGCCCTACCATGCTTTATTATCGGAGGTGCTGAATACTGCTGACCTTGCGAAATTCGCTAAATTTCAGCCACTGCCGCAAGAGCATACCGACGCTATGGACAAGGCCCGCAAATTTGTAGATACTACCCGGCCAAGAGAAATAGTGACTGAGGCCGTTGTAGCCCCGACAGCCCAGCCGGTAGCGCCAACGAATACCGAACCTTCAACAGAAAATACAAACCCGCCCGTATAAATAATATGAAAGCATTACTTGACTGGCAACATATCACTTTTGCGTATCCGGCATTCTTCGGATTACTGCTGCTGATCCCTTTCATGATCTGGTGGCAGCAACGTAGCAAAAAGAAAGATAGCCCTGCTTTGCGGCTCACAACGTTGGGTGGCATCAACAGGGTACATGCGGGCAATAAGGCTAAGTTTCGCCCGTCTATGTTCATACTGCGTGTAATAGCAGTAGCTGCATTGAGCATAGCGCTGGCCAGGCCGCAAAGCAGCAATACTACCGAGAACATAGACAGCGAAGGGATAGATATGGTGCTGGCTATGGACGTATCGGGTAGTATGATAGCTGAGGACTTTAAGCCGAACCGTATAGAAGCCGCAAAGGCTGTGGCGCTGAAATTCGTGGATCAGCGTCCTACCGACCGCATAGGGCTGGTCATCTTTTCGGGCGAGAGCTTCACTATGTGTCCCATCACCATAGATCACAATGTGCTGAAGGAGCAGATATCGCAGGTGAAGAACGGGATGATCCAGGATGGCACATCTATTGGCATGGGGCTGGCTACATCGGTAGACAGGCTGCGTTTCTCTCACGGCAAGAGCAAGGTGATCATACTGATGACGGATGGTGTGAACAATATGGGACTGATAGACCCTATCACCGCGCTGGAGATAGCCAAGGCCTACAAGGTTAGGGTATACACTATAGGTATAGGTACAATGGGGCAGGCGATGATGCCTGTGCAAACGCCTGCAGGCATACAAAAACAAATGGTGCCTGTAGAAATAGATGAGCCGCTTCTGAAACAAATAGCTACTGAAACTGGAGGTAAATACTTTCGCGCCACAGGCAATCAATCGCTGGATGCGATATACAAGGATATAGATAAGATGGAGAAAACCCGCATAGACATTACCTCTTACAAGCACTATGCCGAGTTGTACTTTCCGTTTGCAATATTGGCTTTGATCTGTATAGCATTGGAAATGCTGCTGAGGTATACGGTGTTCAGGAGTATAACAGGGTAAGGTATTGAATAAATACGTAGCTTTATTCAAACATCAGCAAATGAAAAAGATAGCGTTGTTCTCTCTTACTCTTTTAGTTGGGCTTTCTGTGGTCCATGCGCAGGATCTGCAAAAGATCAGCCAGCCTGTGTATGACAACCAGAATAAGGAAGATGGGTTTAGAAACCGGGAAAACGTGTTTGGCGATTTAGCCACATCCAATACGCCAACGTACAGCGCACTTGAAGTACCGCGAAAGCTCACTGATAACAAAGTGGAAAAGATAAACCTGAATGATCGTACTGTGATCATTGATCCTCGGGAGTATGACCTGACCAGGAATATGCCGTCGAAGATGCTTTACATGTGGAAAATGAACAGCCAGATTGATTGGCGGCCTTTGAAAAAATTGTAGGGTTATTGTATTTCTATGCTTATTCTCCTCAATTTCTCCCAATTGGAATTTGGAATTTCTTTCTTTGGGATTTAAAGTCTTTGTATATTGTATTACAAAACAATATCCTTATGTCTTTCAATCGCAGAAGTTTTATCAAATCGGCATCGGCGCTGGCGGCTCTTACTCTGAGTGAACTGAGCGCTATCTCTGCTTCGGCGCAGATCAATACTGATGGCAAGCCAGTTGCAGCCGATGATGATGCGTATTGGAAGAATGTGCGCCAGTTGTTCCCGCTGACCAAGGACTGGACCTACCTCAATAACGGCACCTTTGGGCCATCGCCATACCCTGTTATAGATGCTATGCGCACTGCGCAGATGGACCAGGATATGAGTGGTAATTATGGAGGTTATGATGCAACGCCGCCAAAGCTGGCAAAATTTCTGGGGGCAGATAAGGACGAAATAGCACTGACGCATAATGTAACTGAGGGCATCAACATAGCCTGCTGGGGTGCGCCGCTGAAAAAGGGAGACGAGGTGATCATCACCACGCACGAGCATGTGGGCAACTTCAATCCCTGGATGAGCCGGCAGAAGCTGCACGGTATTGTGATCAAAAAGTACACTCCGGCACCCACCGCCGCCGAAACGCTGGAGCGCATCGATGCGCTCATCACCAAGCGTACCAGGGCTATAGTAACACCACACATACCCTGCACACAAGGGCAGGTGCTGCCCGTAAAGGATATATGCAGGTTGGCCAAAGATAAGGGCATCTTCTCGCTGATAGATGGCGCGCACGGCCCCGGTATGCTGCCGCTGGACCTGCACGATCTGGGCTGTGACACCTATGCAAGTTGCACCCACAAATGGATGCTGGGCCCAAAGGGCACAGGCTTCCTGTATGTACGTAAGGAAATGCAGGATACGATACAGACCTATTATGGCGGCGCAGGCACCGATGATGGCAAATGGGACCTGATGGCTGACCCGGTGACCACGGCAGGCTATGCGCCCAGCGCCCACCGCTACTTTGGCGGCACACAGGCCAATGGCTTATATGCAGGTGTGAATGCTTCTATAGATTTTATAGAAAGCATAGGCATGATGAACATCCATAACCGCATCAAAAGCCTGGGCAAGTATACGCAGGATAAGCTGCTGGAATTTGGAGATAAGATAGAACTGATCACACCTACCGAAGAAATATCGCGCTGCGCGGTAAATGGTTTCAGGATAAAGGGTGTGGACTACCACAAATTCTTCGATAAATGCGTGGAGAATAAGGTGCGCATCCGCAGTGTGGCTGAGTGTGGGCTGAACAGCCTGAGGGTATCTACCCACATCTACAACAACAGGGACGAGGTGGACCAACTGATGGACCTGATCAAAAAGTCGCTGGCGTAAATTGAATTATCCACTATATGTTTATTTATTTTGCACATTCTGGGTTTTATGGTTTAATTAACGCCACATTATGATAATGATAGATAATTTTGCAAAAAATCATCGCAACTCATATGAAATTATCACAGCTTCTTTTGATAGGTGTAGCATCTGTAACGATGTTCTCCTGCGTGTCCAAGAAAAAATTAATGGACTGCAACAAAAACAACGTATCGCTGGACAGCACCAACAAGGTGTTGCAGAACGACCTTACGGTATGTAAAGACCAACATATTGCTGATAAAGCAAGGATACAGTCGCTGGAAGACCAGATGACCTATCTGAAGGCTAATAACAACCAGATACTGGGCCAGATGAAAGACCTGTCGCTCATATCGGGTTCTCAGGCTGAGAGCATCAAGAAATCATTGGATAACATAGGTGTGAAAGATCAGTACATCAGCAGGCTGCAGGCGGCGATGAACCGTAAGGATTCATTGAACATAGCTCTGATGGTGAACCTGAAGAGCGCAGTAGGCAACCTGGATGATAAGGACATCAACATTAAGGTGGACAAGGACGTGGTGTATGTAGACATCTCTGACAAGATGCTCTTTAAGAGCGGAAGCTATGATGTAACAGATGCTGCCAGCGAAATACTGGGCAAAGTAGCCAAGGTGTTATTGAGCCGCCCGGATATCGAATTTATGGTGGAAGGCCATACTGACAACAAGCCGTTCAAGAAAGGTGACCTGGAAGATAACTGGGACCTGAGTGTGAAACGTGCCACTTCTGTAGCGCGCATATTGCAGAACAAGTACAATGTGCCGCCATCGCACATCACAGCAGCAGGCCGTGGCGAATACCTCCCTATCGCATCAAACGATACTAAGGAAGGCCAGGCTACCAACCGCAGGACCAGGATCATCATCCTTCCTCAGCTCGACCAGTTCTTCAAAATATTGGAAAAGCCGGAAAACTAAGCAATAACTTCTTTAATATAACTATCCCCGCAGGCTTGGCTTTGCGGGGATTTTTTTGTCCTCGATTCGCATATGTTTACCACTTTTTGAAGATTACAAACACTGCTACTACGATCAGGCAAAAACCCACAATGTGGTTCCATTCAAAGCGCTGCTTAAAAACCATCATCGAGAACAGCATGAAGATGATGAGCGTAATGGCCTCCTGTATGGTTTTGAGCTGTACAAGCGTGAATGGCCCGCCATCATCTTTAAACCCGATGCGGTTGGCGGGAACCTGGAAGAGGTATTCAAAGAAGGCAAGCCCCCAACTGATGAGGATAATGGAGAACAATCCCAGGTTCTTTCCCCAGCTCATGTCCTTGAACTTGAGGTGCCCATACCATGCAACGGTCATAAAGGTATTAGAGATGATAAGTAGGACGACGGTGGTGATTGCTTTCATAGGAACGTTTTGCGATTTAATATTAAAACAATAATGCCATGTGGCAAAGATCAGTCTGCTGTCTTTTCGTCAATGATCGCTTTCAGGCAATTTGGGCAATAGCATTCAGCACCCTCCACCATAGGCATTACAGGCGGCAGGGCACTGCACCAGCAATCGTGCGGTGTGCAGGTAAAGGTGGCGCCACATTTGGGGCAGGTTTTTATCGTGGGGGTAATATCCATAAGGCAAAGCTATGAAAACACTAACTTTATATGCACATGAGATTATTGCCCGCCATTGCTATATTGAGTTTGTTTGGAGCGGCTACCTATGCACAAACAGATACACTGGATGTTGAATCAGGTATGTCTTTTAAAAGCTTGTATGCAAAAAACAATCCCACTCTGAAATACTCTTATAACAGGTACAGTTACATTCACGACTACTCCGGCAACTGGGATATTGATGGCGATGGTGTGCCGGATAAAGTATTGTTTCTAGGTAATAGCGGTGTGCATGTGTATTATCACCTCGTGATCATACTTAGCACAGACGATGAGCTGAGGGACTTTTCGTGGATCAATATTGATATGCCTGTGCTGGGCGATGCGAGCGAACTTGCCAAGCTTAGCGATCCCTGTGTTCAATTTGCCGTGGGCGATTTTGAGGGCAGGGGCAAGCCACAGATATACATTGGCATGGACCACAGCGGTCACACTATGCCGGACAAATTGAAGAAGCGAGGTGTGAACTCATTGCGTCTTTTACTGTGTTACGAACATGGGGAGATAGTGGTAAAGAATTACAAGCGGCGTACATTGCCATATTGATACGTACTATGAAAAGAACTGTATTGCTTTTATTGGCCGTTATGGTGTTGTCCGGTTGCTTTATACATAAACACCGCGATGAGTTTTATGATAGCGATCTCGCTTGGAAGATGAAGATACCGGCAACCTTTGTTGATGTCAATGAGCATAAATGGAAGAAAGTACAGCAGCGCGGCAGGCACGCCATAGAAGATACCTACAATACCAGCCTGCCCAACAAAGTAAATACTCTCTTCATCTTTAAAGGCGGGGACGGTAATTTTTTTGAAGCCACCTCAGAGCTCTACAACTATGAAAAGAACGGGGACTATGCGGCATGTATACAGCGCACCTACGGCATGGTATATCATTCGCTCCTTACCCAACGCCCGGATGTGCATGCCGACACCACAAAACGCACAGAACAGATAGCTGGCCTTGATTTCTACTGCATTGAGATCAAGGTTACTTACCCTAATAGAACCACAACACACTCTGTTATCTATAGCCGGCTTTTTGACACACAAAACCTGACGGTGAGTATTATGTATGCTGACGAAGCTAAAGGCAAGTTGATGCGGGAGGCGTTTAGGGGATCGAGGTTTGGGAGGAGGTAATTAAAATCATATTTGGCTATCTTTACCCTCATGCACCTCATCCTCATCACCCCCGATACTAAGGTAAACAATGAAGCTCAGATCATCAACAGCCTTTTTGCAAACGGGCTGCAGCGGCTACATGTGCGTAAGCCGGGGTTTTCTTATGACGAGTATAAAGAGTACATCAGTAATATAGATGCCCAATACCATGAGCGCGTTGTTGTGTGTGGTGCGTTTGAGCTATATAGCGAAATGGGGCTGGGTGGGGTACATCTCAATAGCCATATTAGGGATGATGCGGCGGTGTGGACGCAGATAAAGAATATACCACTAGCGCATATCTCTACATCCTTTCATTCGTGGCAGGAGGTGAGGGGTAATGAGCGGCAGTATGGCTATGTGTTCATCAGCCCCGTATTTGATAGTATTTCAAAGGCAAGCTATAAGGCTGCTATTGATCTACAGCAGTGTGCTGTGGTGCGGCAGGAGGTAGTGACAGTGCGTGGTTATTGCCCACAGATAATTGGATTGGGTGGGGTAGGTGTGCCGCAAGTACCTGTATTGCAGCAGAATGGGTTTGATGGCGCCGCGCTGTTGGGGAGTGTTTGGGGAGCCGAGGATGCGGTGGGTGCGTTTTTGGATATTGCGAAATGGCTGTGATCGCAAGTGTGCCCGGTAGCTCATTGCAGAAATCTTGCAATATCCCTACTGCCATGTAGGATTCGTACAATACGGATCTTGTTCGTCAATACCCTGTAAAATATAGAATGGCTTTGGTGAGCAAGGCTTCGCAGGCCACTTCTGATCTCATTTCGTTCTCTGCCAAGTTCCGGATGTTTACAGAGGTCATTGAATATTTCCTCAAAACTACCGAGATATGTTACAGCCTGCTCTACGCCAAAATTGTCCGCAGTATAGTCGTATATTTCGTCAAGGTCATCGTCTGCTTCTTGCGAAAGCTCGTAAACGAAAGATGCTGGGGCCATCAGGAAGCTTGTTTTTTGCGTTTATCGCTGATGATTTCTTTCACGGTACGTTTGCTCGCAGGGCCGCTCCACCCCTTGGCAATTTCATTGCGCAATTCGTCTAATACCTTGTTTCTATATAACTCATGAAGTCTGAGCGCATCTCTGACCACCTCGGAAGCGTTTTGGAAATCGCCACTGGATAATTGTGTTGAGATATATTGTTGCTGCTTTTCAGTGAAACTTATGTTCATAACCCTGATTTTATCATCAAAGTTATGAAAAATGTCCATTTTTAGCAAGATCAGACATCGACGACAGTGTTAATCCCATCCTTCAAATTCAACACTTTGGTAAAGCCTTTAGTGATGAGCTTCCTGCCAAAATTCTTGCTGCGCACACCGGATGCGCAATAGAGGATGATAGTATCATTAGGATCGAGAAGGGTGTACTGGGTGTCAAAGACAGATAAGGGGATGTTTTGTCCTCCTATATTACTGATGTAGTGCTCTTCTTTTTCGCGTACATCCACCAGTTGTATTCCTTTTTCCTGCTGCATCATTTTAAGCAGCTCGTCATACGTCACATCGGGAACGATCACAGGCGCGCAGGCCTGCTCATGATCTTTGAGACTACTGATCAGTTTATTGGCTTCAATTAGTTTGAATGCAAAACCATGTGTGCTCATAGTGAGCGTATCTATTACCAGCAGCTTGCCACTGAGCACCTCTCCTATGCCGGTGATCATTTTGATCACTTCATTGGCTTGTATAGTGCCGATGATGCCGGGAAGCGTGGCGATCACGCCTATATCAGCACAGTTGGGCGATTCATCAGCGCCCGGCGGCTCCGGGAAAATGCAACGATAGGTAGGTCCGCCATTGTAATTGAATACAGATGCCTGCCCTTCAAATTTATAGATAGCGCCCGATACCATGGGCTTATCGAGTATTATACAAGCGTCATTCACGAGGTAGCGGGTAGGGAAGTTGTCGCTGCCATCAACTATGATGTCGTAATTGTGGAGTATATCCAGTGCATTACCCGCATCTATACGCACATGATGCACGAACAGGGTGCAATTGGGATTTATTGCACTGAGTTTTTTTTCGGCTACGGCAGCCTTGCTTTGCCCTACTTCCTGTTCTGTATATAAGACCTGGCGCTGTAGATTCGATATTTCTATCACATCACCATCTGCGATACCAAGAGTGCCCACACCGGCTGCGGCCAGGTATTGCAGTATGGGGCAACCAAGCCCGCCTGCGCCTATTACCAACACTTTTGCGGCGCGCAACTTTTCCTGTCCCTCCATACCCATCTCGGGGAGAATGATCTGCTTACTGTATCGTGCCTGTTCGTTTGGTGATAGCATTGTGTTTTGTGATTTAAACCGTTGAAACGGTTGCAGGAGGCGTTTTTTTGTTTACCCACGGTTAAAACCGTGGGCTATGTTTCTGAAGTTCTTAATGGGTGTAATAACACTGTTACAACAATCGAGCCCTTGGAATTTGTTACCGGAATTTGGTTCCGATAGCTATCGGGATTAAGATTTGGTATTTACCTCCGCAAATTGCTCCCAGTCCTTCCATATTGGCTTATAGCCGCTCTTTTCGATCATGCCTTTTACTTCTGCTACTGTCCGGCTGTCATCTATCTCAAACTGCTCCAGCGATTCCGGTTCCACACTATAGCCACCGGGATTGGTCTTAGAGCCGGCACTCATTGTGGTCGCCCCCAATTTTATCACGTGGTTGCGGAATAGCTCATTTTCGCGCGTAGAGATGGATAGCTCTATCTCCTCATTAAATAAACGCCATGCACAGATCAGTTGCACCAATTCTTTATCGCTGATGGCTACCTTAGGTTCTATAAGGCCCTCGGCTGGTCGCAGGCGCGGAAAGGAGATGCTGTACTTCGTTTGCCAGAAGTGCTTTTCAAGGTAGCTCACATGCAGCGCAGTGAAGAAGTTGTCTGCCCGCCAGTCTTCCAAACCTATCAGCACACCCAGGCCTATCTTGTGTATGCCTGCACGGCCCAGCCTGTCGGGGGTATCAAGCCGGTACTCAAAGTTCGACTTCCGGCCTTTTGGGTGATATGTTTTGTAGTTATCCTCGTGGTAGGTTTCCTGATACACCAGCACTGCGTATAGGCCTTCATCTGCCAGTTCTTTATATTCATGCTCCTCCAGCGGCTGCACCTCTATAGATATGTTGGCAAAGTGCGGACGCAATATTTTTATGGCGTTCTTCAGGTAATCAACCCCCACTGTCTTACTTGCCTCGCCTGTTACTAATAGTATATGGTCAAAGCCTTCTTTCTTCAAATACTCTGCCTCTTGCAATATCTCTGCACCCGATAGTGTCTTGCGTTTGATCTTATTGTCGAGGCTGAAACCGCAATAGGTGCATATGTTCTGACATTCGTTGCTCAGGTAGAGTGGGGCATAAAGCTGTATGGTCTTCCCGAAGCGTTTCTGTGTAGCGCGGTGGCTCATTTGTGCCATGCGCTCCAGGTAGGGTGCAGCGGCAGGTGATATCATGGCCTTAAAATCTTCAAGGTCACGCTTAGGTTTGTTCAAAGCCCGGTCCACATCATGCGCTGTTTTAGCATTGATGCCTGCTATCACCTCCTCCCAGTTATGTCTATCCAGCTTTTGTTTGAACATCTTGCTTTAATTTAAAAAATCAGTGAGCGGGCTGCTGCTCTCGGCATAAGCCTTTACTGTACCCAGCCTTGCGAGGTGGGCCATGCGGCCTGCCTCCACAGCCATTTTAAAGGCCATTGCTATCTGCACCGGGTTGCCGGCTACAGCTATGGCAGTATTTACCAATACGGCTGCTGCGCCTATTTCCATAGCTGCGGCAGCGTGGCTCGGTGCGCCTATGCCTGCATCTACTATTACGGGCACCATGCTCTGCTCTATGATGATCTGTAAAAACTCCAGTGTCTTTAATCCCATATTGCTGCCTATGGGTGCGCCAAGGGGCATCACAGCAGCCACACCCACATCTTCCAGTCGCTTGCACAATACAGGGTCAGCGTGTACATAGGGCAGTACTATAAAGCCCTGCTTTACCAAAGCCTCTGCCGCCAGTAGGGTTTCTATAGGGTCGGGCATCAGGTATTTTGGGTCGGGATGTATCTCCAGTTTCAGCCAGTTGGTTTCTAACGCTTCACGTGCCATCTGTGCGGCAAATATGGCCTCCTTCGCATTACGCACGCCCGATGTGTTGGGCAGCAGGCTGATGTGGCTGTGATTCAGGTGTTGCAATATATCGTCCTCCTCTCCATCAGCACTCACGCGCTTCAGCGCCACAGTCACCAACTCCGATCCCGAAGCCAGCAAAGCCTGCTCCATCACCCGGTGGTCACCAAACTTGCCCGTGCCTGTAAACAGGCGGGAGGTAAACACCTTATCTGCTATCCTCAGTGTGTCGTTCATCAGTTCTCTATTGTTTTTTTTAACCTGTCCAGGGTCAGCACCCAGTAGTAGTTGGAATGCCGGAACATGGTATCTAATATAAAATTGCTTTGGGTCAATGTCACTTCTGTATGTTCCCCACCGGGCACCAGGCTGAATTCTATGATCGTATAATTTTCAGGTACATCCGGCAATTGAGATAAATGGCTCCAAAACGAATAGCGCAGCATTTTCCCCGGCTCGTACTTCTGGATAGTACCCTTGTCTTCATAAGGCCGGTTTTGCCATCTGCCTTTAAAGATCATACTGCTTCCTTCTTTCCAATCACTGATCACCTCAATAGGTGTATCAAACAACCATTCTTTGATCAATGTAGGGGTGGTTATAGCTTCCCATACTTTGGCTACAGGTGCATTGATGTTGATCGTTTTGAGCACCACCTTATCGGAAGGGTTCAGGTAGTCTTTGAATTTCCTGGCAGCTTCTGTAATATCCGGCGCATTGCCTATAGCCCCTGATACTGCTATGCCATGCAGCCCTGTGGTCATCAGCACAGATACATCATCGCTGGTAATACCACCTATGCCGATCACGGGAGGGTAGGCTATGTTCTTCGCTTTCAGTTGTGCGAATAGTTTCCTGTACCCGTTCAGTCCCAGTATGGGGCTAAGGTTCTTCTTGGTGTCGGTATACCGGTATGGCCCAAGCCCCACATAGCTTACCGGCTTGCCCTGCAGATGCAGGAAGTCATCAATATCATTAGTGGTCACGCCGATGATCCCACCACGCGCCAGCATAGCGTCTATATCTGCCTGTGGCAACGGATCTTCTTTGCCAACATGTACACCATCTGCGTTTATATCCAGCGCCAGTTTTATATTATCGTTCACTATAAAAGTGGCATTGTATTTTTTACAAACCGCTTGTACGTCAAGAGCCGTTTTTTTATAGTCCTCATAAGATATATCCTTCAACCGCAGTTGTATCCAGTCCACGCCGCCCATGCAGGCCTGCCCGGCAGATGCCGCATTGGTGGTGATGAATTGTAGCTTGCTGATGGGCCTCATTATTGTATCAGTTGGTGGTATCCTAATAGTGTTTCATTACTTGCTAAAAAATTGTAGGTATAGGCATTTGCCTTTTCCGCCGCCACGCTGATGTGGTATCCCAGCGCCAGTTGTGCAGTAAGGTTTGATGATAGTACGCAACCGCTGCCATGCTTCTCGCCCTTGGCCAGCCGCTCATTACTGAATGGTACGGCAAGGTTCTGTGTGTATAAAGTATCCGTAGCGATGCTTTTGTTGCTGTGGCCGCCCTTCAGGTATATGTTCACTTTGCTGCTGTGTGCCAATAATTTATTGTGCAATTCTTCTTCACCGAACAGATGGTGCGCCTCGGGCATATTGGGTGTGATGCAATACATCTGGCTCATCAGGTCGAAAAGCTCTTCTTTGGCATCGTCGTTATGAAATACAAATCCTGCACTCGCTTTCAGTATCGGATCAAAAACGATGACGGGACTGGCTATGCGTGTTTTCAGGTATAGCACCAGTTGTTGCAGCACATTGGCGTTCTCTATCAGGCCTATCTTTATGTGCCTGATGTCATACCTGCTCAATAGTATATCTATCTGCCTGATGATCTTGTGTATTTCTATCCACTCTACATGCTCAAAGTGTGATTCGTTTTGATAGGTTAATGCAGAGATCACCCCCATACCATACACCCCGTTGTTCTCAAACGTCTTGATGTCTGCCAAAATACCCGCCCCAGCCGATGGATCGAAACCGGCTATGGATAGTGCGTACGGTCTACCAGGATTCATTGGATTAAAGGATTTTCTTGATTTGATAATTGTTTTTCGAGATTACTTTGTTGTGTTAGTATTTTGTTATTGTGTACGCGTTTAAACTGAAGGCTTTTTGCTCCGAAGTTGATCAATAATCCGATTTCCATATTATATGCTTCCAGGTAGTTTATGGCTTGCGCCAGGTGCACATCTTCTAGTTGTATTACTGCTTTTAATTCAACCATTATTTTGTTCTCAATAAAAAAATCAACCCTTCTCGTGCCTACCTGTTGTATCTTATAGAATATCGGCATTGTTTTCTCCCTTTCATATATTAAACCGGCAAGGGAAAGCTCAATTGCAAAAGAATGCTGATAAATGACCTCCTGAAAGCCATTGCCAAGTGTGCTATGAACCTCCATTGCAGCTTTAATAATTCTTTCAGTGATTTCGTTATACAGCATACTCTATAAATCATTTAAGTAGTCAAATTGCATCAAGGCAAAATCCTTCAATCAAGCAAATCAAGGTCCTATTTGTATATTTCCGCTCCCGTCTCCACAAACTCCTTCGATTTCTCTTCCATGCCCTTCTGCATCGCCTCTTCATTCTTGGCGTACTCGCGTATATCCTGCGTTATTTTCATAGAGCAGAAGTGCGGGCCGCACATAGAGCAGAAGTGCGCTATCTTGGCGCCATCGGCAGGCAGTGTCTCGTCGTGGTAAGAACGTGCTGTTTCCGGGTCAAGAGATAAGTTGAACTGATCTTCCCACCTGAACTCGAACCTTGCCTTGCTCAATGCGTTGTCCCTGTACTGCGAGCCGGGATGTCCTTTGGCCAGGTCGGCTGCGTGGGCCGCTATCTTGTAGGCTATCACACCATCTTTTACGTCTTTTTTATCGGGCAGGCCAAGGTGTTCCTTCGGGGTCACATAGCACAGCATGGCCGTGCCATACCAGCCAATCATGGCTGCGCCTATGGCAGATGTGATGTGGTCATAACCGGGGGCTATATCTGTGGTCAATGGGCCGAGCGTATAGAATGGGGCTTCATCGCAGCACTCCAGTTGCTTGTCCATATTCTCTTTGATCAGGTGCATCGGCACGTGGCCGGGGCCTTCTATCATCACCTGTATATCGTGTTTCCAGGCTATCTTGGTCAGCTCGCCCAGTGTTTCCAGTTCACCGAATTGTGCAGCGTCATTGGCATCAGCAATACAGCCGGGGCGCAGGCCATCTCCTAAGGAGAAGCTCACATCATATGCCTTCATGATGTCGCATATCTCTTCGAAATGGGTGTACAGGAAATTCTCTTTATGATGTGCCAGGCACCACTTGGCCATGATGCTGCCACCGCGCGATACGATGCCGGTAACCCTTTTGGCGGTAAGCGGCACATAGCGCAGCAGCACACCTGCATGTATGGTAAAGTAGTCCACGCCCTGCTCAGCCTGCTCTATAAGCGTGTCGCGGAATATCTCCCATGTCAGGTCTTCAGCCTTGCCGTTCACCTTTTCCAATGCCTGGTATATAGGCACTGTGCCTACAGGTACCGGGCAATTGCGGATGATCCATTCTCTTGTTTCGTGTATATTCTTGCCTGTAGAAAGGTCCATCAATGTATCGCCACCCCAGCGGCAGCTCCACACGGCTTTCTCTACTTCTTCTTCTATGCTCGATGTTACAGCAGAGTTGCCTATGTTGGTATTGATCTTCACCAGGAAGTTGCGGCCTATGATCATCGGCTCGCTCTCGGGGTGGTTGATGTTGTTAGGTATGATGGCGCGGCCCTTGGCTATCTCATCACGCACGAATTCCGGCGTTATCTTCTTCACCGGAGTGTTGGCGCCAAAGCTGTGGCCCGCGTGTTGCGCCCATAGCTCACTATTGTTCATCAGCTCGTCTATGCGTTGATTCTCGCGGATGGCTATATATTCCATTTCTGCAGTGATGATACCCTTGCGCGCATAATGCAGTTGCGATACATTGCTACCCGCCTTGGCGCGGTATGGCAGGCGGATGTGCTCAAACCTGAGATGCTCCAGCTTATCATTGCTCATGCGCTCATTGCTGTATTCTGCGCTGAAGTCGCCCAGTTGCTCCACATCGCCACGGTCTTTGATCCATTGCTCGCGCAGGCGCGGCAGTCCCTTAGTGATGTCTATCTGTGCATTTGGGTCGGTATACGGGCCGCTGGTATCATAGAGTGTTACTACGGGGTTTGGTATCAGCTCTTCCAGCCCGAAGGAGCTTGTCTTGGTAGGGCTCACGATCACCTCGCGCATAGCCACCTCTATATCGTGCAGCTTCCCCCGCACATATATCTTCCTCGAGCCCGAATATTCGCCCCTTGTTATACTTCCACTGGTTGGTATCGTATCTTTCTTCATGGTCTTTTTTTTTATTAGCTGATTAGCTGATGTGCTAATTAGCTGATGATACTTATTCTTATTTTTATTAGCTGATTAGTTGATGTGCTAATTAGCTGATGATACTTATTATTTGCCTTTTATTACTAAACGAAAGAATTAGCTAATAGGCTAATCAGCCAATCCCATCATCAGCTAATCAAAAAAATCACCCCCCCTGCGTCGCTTTGATCAGTGTCATCTTATCGCCGGACTGCAGAGTAGTGTTGTGCCATTCAGTCCGCGGTACCACGTTGTTGTTGATAGCTATCGCAATGCCTTTTTGCGAGGACATACCTATAGCATCAAGCGCAGCACTGATGGCAGCATCCTGTGGCAATTCATGTTCGATATTATTAATGTAAATATTCATATTGTTACTATTGTATCCAAAAAGACCTTGGGAGGGTGGGTAAAAAAACAATAGCCTCAGCTTTTTCCTTCGCAGGCATTATCCTGTGCAGGTACAAAGGGTATGATCTCAGCCACAACAGGCACCCCTAAAGTCTGTAACAAATGTAAGGGTATTTTTAATAGCAAACGCTCGGGGATTAGAAGGCCTATAACTATTATATATACCGCTATCAGTATATCCTTGTGTCATTTCTATAATTTTGCTTACGCAACGGCCCCCTTTAGGGTCGGGGTTTCTTTTATGGCAACAAAAACAATAGAAAAGATCATAGCGCCACCACCACCTCATATGGTGGGCGATGGCTTCAGGGTACATAACTTCTTCCCGGGCAATCATATAGGTAATGCCCGTATGAGCCCCTTCTTTCTGCTCGATTACAATGCAAAAATCGATTTCTCGCCTCGCGAAAACCCACGTGGGGTGGGTGTGCACCCGCATCGCGGCTTCGAAACGGTGACCATTGCCTACCAGGGCAAGGTGTCTCACCACGACAGCTATGGCAACAGCGGCACTATAGGCGAGGGCGATGTGCAATGGATGACAGCCGGCAGTGGCGTTTTGCACAAAGAATACCATGATGCCGAATACAGCCGCAAAGGCGGCCCCTTCCAGATGGTGCAGCTTTGGGTGAACCTGCCTGCGAAGGACAAAATGACCACGCCTGGCTACCAGGCCATTACCGCAGCGCAGATGGGTAAATACCCGCTACCTGCCAACGGCGGGGTTGTAGAAGTGATAGCGGGTGAGTATGGTGGCGTAAAAGGCCCTGCCACTACCTATAGCCCTATACAGATGTATAATGCCCGGCTCAACAAGGGTGCTAACCTCACGATCAACCTGCCCGCGACTTACAATACAGGTATATTAGTGGTAGAAGGCAGCATAAAAGTGAATGGCACAGAAAATGCCCCTACAGACAATTTCATCCTTTTTGCCAATGACGGAGATGAAATTTCTATTGAAGCACCGGAGGATTGCGTGCTACTGATACTCAGCGGCGAACCCATCAATGAGCCCATAGCCGCCTATGGCCCCTTCCTGATGAATACCCACGAGCAACTGGAGCAGGCCTTACAGGACGTTCGCTCCGGAAAATTTGGCCACCTGGATGAATGATACATAAGAACTAAAAAAATGGCAAAAACCCACTAAAAAAGTTTTGTGTTAACAAGATTCTGCCTATTTTTGCACTCCCAAATTAACATTCTTCCTTAGCTCAGTTGGTTAGAGCATCTGACTGTTAATCAGAGGGTCTCTGGTTCAAGTCCAGAAGGGAGAGCAGTAAAGAAGTCTTCAGATTAGCTACTACAGCGAGTTTGAGGACTTTTTTCATTTTAGGCCAATTCCTTGCCTTTTGCTAAAAGATGGGTGATTTAGACCCGTTTGTTTGAACATTGTTTGAACACTTTACAAGTGCCTTGCTACAAATCCCACCAAGCATGGCGATTACTTACAAACTGTTCTTAGACCGAAGAAGGCTAAGAGAAACAGGCATCTATCCGCTAAAGGTTAGAATTACGTACAACAGGAAGCACAAAGAAGTGCCTCTAAACATTTCTTTGCATGAGAATGACTGGAACCCTGACACTCAAAAAGTAAAGGCCTCTCATCCAAATGCAAAACTTATTACGGTTAAAATTAATAGAACCATTTCCGAAGTACAGGAGAGGGCTTTGAAGTTTGAGAACGCGGAAAAAGTCTATGGTGTTGAGGACTTATCCAGTTCAGGAGTTAATAACAATGTTACCTTTCAATCATTCGCAGATCAGGAAATAACGAGCCTTGCCAGCGTAGGTAGGGTAGGAAATGCAATAACCTACAGAACTGCAACAAACAGGTTGATTGCGTATGCTGGTAAAGGTGGCTTGCGATTTGAGCAAATTGATTTTAAGCTACTTGATGGTTTTAGTAATTTCATGCAGGCAGAAGGTATGACGTTAAACGCAATTGCATCTTACATGCGGGAGATAAGGGCAATCTATAATAAAGCCATAAAGGCGGAGGTAGTAGAGCAGAAGTATTACCCTTTCAGCAAGTACAAGATAAAAACCACAAAGACCATTTCCAGAGCATTGACTGTAAAAGAGATGAAGACTATAGTGAAACTGAAATTACAGCAGGGTACCCCTATGTGGCATAGTAGGAATTACTTTTTACTTTCGTTCTACCTCATAGGCACCAACTTTACTGACCTGTTTAAGCTGACCCCTGCCAGCATTCAGAATATCGGTGTGTGGTCTATGCAGCTTTGAACGCACCATATTTGTCTGCTGCATACGCCACACTTCCACGGGCAAAGCAGATATAGGGGAGAAAATCCACGCTCATGTAAACATGCTCGCGCTGCACCCCTATATCTGCACCCGTTCCTTCTATCTTACGTCCGCCCCCTCGCAACTTCGTTCATAAAGCAGGACTTCGCATCACTGTAAAGGGCATTTGCAGGCGATTGTAGGGCTGTTCTATCTGTGAGCTTATACTATACTCCAACTGCTCCCGTCCGGCTATTCACTACGTCATGGCGGCCTACCCACAATAGACTATAAGGCTAATGATAGGCCAGTGCTGGTGATCGCTGCCCTACACACAAGGCTCCTACACAGCAGCCATCCCCTTAGCACCGCACAGCAAGAGTAGTTCTTTCATGTGTTGCAGCACAAGCCACCACACAACCCTACCAGTGCAGCACCCCATTCAATCACTACACTTGCTTCCTGCCTACGCTGCCACCAATGGTATAGTTTATCTTGCCAACGCAGGGGGCGGAGGCGAGTAGTTACACAAAACGCTTTGGATTGAAGAAGTATGTACCTTTATATTGAATGAAGAAATCGATTCTTTTTCTCCTTACAATGTGTGCTTCCATACCATATCTGGTAATGGGACAAGAGCCGTCTGTTTTATGGATGAATGGATATGGGGGCAATAGTGCCGTCGCTCCTCACGTTTCAACACAGCGAGATGGAGGATTTATTGTAGCTATCGGAGCTACTTCAAACATTGGAATTGATTCATTGTGCACTATTAGCAGTGACATTGTCGTTTTCTTCAAATATAATTCTGATGCATCAGTTTTAGAATGGACAAAATGCTACAGGAACAACTTTAGTGATAGTGGCTTTATCTATATGTTTTCTACTCCTAGCGGAGGTAATGTATTGGGAGCTATGAGTATGGGTTCAGCAACGCACAGGTTTCTTATTCATAAAGAAGATGCTGCTGGAACCATCTTATGGAGTAAGTCATATGGTGACGGTGCAGAAGCGTTACTAGATGCCATGATTGCAACTAGCGATGGGGGGTATGTTATGACAGGAAGAGTTTACTATACAGACACTAATTTCACGGTACATTACGGAAGTTGGATGGATGAAGACATAGCCGTTATAAAGGTTGATAGTAATGGCAATAAGGTCTGGAGCAAGGTTATTGGTGGGTCATCACCAGATATTGTTGGCTCAGTTGTTAATGCGCCTGATGATGGCTGTTACCTTATAGGAACAACAGTTTCTACCGATCATGATTTTGCAAGCAATCATGGAGGCAATGATGGTTTTTTAGTTAGGCTTGATACTATTGGGAATATCATCTGGACGGATTGTATAGGAGGCACTGAGGGAGATGGATTGAATTGTGGATTTGCAGATGGTAAAGGAGGTGTAATATTAGCTGGAACAAGTAATTCTCTGGATGGAGATAGGACGCATTTCCCAAGTTATGGATGTCCAGTATGGGTATTAGAGGTAGACAGCAATAAGAATGTTCTGTGGAATAATTGTTATGGAGGTGGAGGTGGAGATTGTTATGACAATAGTATATGTAAGGCTGTAGATGGAAGTATTTGGGTCGCATGTTTATCTACTACGAAGGGAGGACAGGTAGATACCCAGTATGGAAGAGACGATGCGTGGTTTTTGCATATAGATAGTGTTGGTGATTTCTTAAATTCAAAGGTTCTCGGCAGCCATATGGATGATGTAGGTATGATGGTATATCCGTTATCGAATGGAGACGTTATAGCTGGTGGCTTTTATGGTGTAAATGATGGTTCGTTCAATTCCATGCATTTCGCAAGTGCGAATGCGTTTCTTACTGTTTTTGCTCCATCGGATGATCGGACTATTGTTCCTGAGATAAATTTAGATGAGCATAATATACATTGCTCTCCAAACCCTGCCACCACATCCCTCACGATCACCTCTAGCGATAAAATAAATAGTGTCACTATCTCCAACCTGATAGAACAGGCGGTGTACAGCAATTACTATCATAGTGAAGAGGTGCAGGTAGATGTGTCTCGCTTACCTGTAGGTATGTACATTGTTAGAATCAATGGTATAGAGGTCAGGAAGTTCATCAAACAGTAGTCCATCCAGTCGTTTACTCTATACTATATGTAAGCTGCCGCGAACAGGAGCAGGGTATCGCTATTCAGCCTCACCTATTCTTGGCGCATCCATATTGAAAAAGCATAGCTGGGCAGAGGTCGCTAAGAAGCCCAACAATGCAAACTTTATCACTCTGGATGTAATAACTGAACACGTTCTCCGAGAAAAGCATTTATTAAATCAAAACCTTTGGTATCCCTATATTCTTCAAATCTATCAATTGGATTAAACTTTTCATTTGCCAGTCGCACATTGTACTTGCCATTTTTAAGTATGCAGATACTACTTCGTTTACAAGCTATTTCAATAATTATTTTTGATGGAATAACCCAATAGGTTCCAGTCTCTTCATCAATAGCAGAGTAGAAAATAAAATAATAATTATCCCGTGGCGTGTGTATTTTAAGGTTTGAAAAGAAACCTCTGTCTTTAATAATACAACTAGAGGTACGTGCTTTCATTTGTATATCGAGTGTAAATCGTCAGCATAAAGTGGACTGAAAAAGACCTTAACTTTAGATAGTGTTTCCATTGTTAACCAACAAAAAAATGTAAACATGGAATCAAAGAAAAAGCAGTCCACAGAAAACTTCATTAAGGAC
>CAIRES010000035.1 GCA_903877645.1 uncultured Bacteroidota bacterium
AGTTTTCTGTGGACTGCTTTTTCTTTGATTCCATGTTTACATTTTTTTGTTGGTTAACAATGGAAACACTATCTAAAGTTAAGGTCTTTTTCAGTCCACTTTATGCTGACGATTTACAATTGGCTGGATGCATGTATTCTATGCTTTGCGTATCGAATCGCAGCCGTTTTGTGAAGTGGGCGGACTCGTTGTAGATGAGGCATACAGAGGTAAGGGAATTGGGAAAATGCTGGTGAAAAAAGCAATGGAGTGGTGTGCTACGAAAGAATGTAAAAGGCTGGTGGTGCGCAGTAATGTGAAAAGAGCGGATGCACATAAATTTTATGAAGCCAATGGGTTTAAAGAGGCCAAAGAGCAAAAGGTATTTAGGCTATTGCTGCCATAGCCGATATTTAATGGCGTTTTCATTTATTCTTTTTGTTATTTTGTCTATATGAAGAAGATCATCACCCTTACGGGCCTGGTAGTATGTCTGTTGTGCGGCGTATCTATGGCCCAGAATATAGATAGTATGAGGTCGGTAAATGCTACCAATTTTTTTGACCATAAGGAATATGACAAAGCGCTGAGCATTATTGACACCCTGATCGATAAATACCCGGGGGTGGAGCAATGCATTATGTTCAAAGCCAGTATACTGGCTGCTATGGGTAGGGATGATGCAGCGAATAAGCTGATAAATAACTACATGAAGGATGAAGATAATCAGAGTGCGTCATTTTACATCAAGAGAGCGCATAAAAAGGCCGTTTCCACTCTGTACGCGCATGCTATAGACGATTACGACCGAGCCTATGAAAAACTGGAAAGCGATGATAGCCGGCTAAAGGAACTGCTGATGGAAAGAAGCCGGGCCAGGTATGCTATACGGAGGTATAAAAGTATATATCCGGATATGCAGGTGCTGCTGGCCGAAGACTCTACAGATTATGATGCTTTGATCATGATGGTGAACATCCTCAACTGGCTCAATGATACTGATGAAATAATGATCTACCTGAACAGGTGCGTGCGATTATATCCAAACGAAGCACTTGTGTATGGCAATCTATCGTACAGGTACCAGAATATGGGCAACTATGAGAAGGCGATAGAGCTCAATAATAAAGCTATAGAGTTGGATGGCAACAGTACTTACTATTATAGCAACAGGGGATTTGAAAAATACAAGCTCAATGACATGACAGGGGCCATGGAGGATATCAATAAGGCCATAGAGATCAATCCCGACAACTCATTTGCCTATAAGAACCGTGCGCTGGTGTACATCGCCATGAAGGAGAACGACAAGGCCTGTGCCGACCTGCATATAGCCACAGATAAAGGATTTGACCAGCAGTATGGCCCGGATGTGGCCAAGCTGATGAGGACTAATTGTAACTGATCTGGAGCAAAGGGATGTACTATACAAAATTTGACTACTTCATCTATTCTTTTCTTATTTTGCGGACATGAATAAAATTGTTTTCCTTACCGGAGTTATTCTTCTTTGGTGTTGCAGCGCCTCTGTGGCGCAGATCACAGACAGTATGAGGGGTGTAATGGCATATAAATACCTTGACGAAAAACAGTATGACAAAGCATTGAGTATTGCAGATACGCTGATGTCTAAATATCCCGGGTATGAAGGTTGCATTATATTTAAAGCTACTGTGCTGGGCGCAATGGGCAAGAGCAAAGCTGCTAATAAGCTGATCAACAAAATGATGGATAAGGGCGAGGTGCATGAAAAAGGGACGGTGTACTCAGCAAATTTTTATAAAGACAGGGGAGATAAAAAAGAACAGGCGAAATTATACAAGTATGCTATACACGATTACGATAAGGCCTATGAAGATCTTGATGGTAATTCCTTACTGAAGGACGTATTGATGGGCAGGAGCCGGGCAGAGTACGCTATTCACAGGTACAACGACGCGCGAACAGACATGCTGGAGTTGCTGGCGAAAGACTCAACGGATTTTGACGGACTGATCATGATGGTGAATGCGCTGAACATGCTGGACAATACTGATGAAATAATGACCTACCTGGAACGGGGAGTGAAATTTTATCCCACTTCAGATATTGTTTACGGGAATCTTGCCTACAGATACCAGAATATGGGTAGCTATGATATGGCTATACAGCTTAATAATAAGGCGCTGGAGCTAGGTGGCGATAATACATATCATTTTAACAACCGGGGATTTGAAAAGTACAAGCTCAATGACCTGGACGGAGCTATGGCAGACATCAACAGGGCCATTGACCTGGATAAGGATAATTCATTTGCCTTTAAGAACAGGGCGTTGGTATATATAGCTATGAAGGACAAGGATAGAGCCTGCGCCGACCTGCAAACGGCTTTGGAAAAAGGATTTTCATTGCAGTATGGCCCGGAGGTAAAAGACCTGGTGAAAGAGAATTGTGGTAAATAGAAGTTGTTTTTTATTTAGTGACCTTTACAAATGATCAATGGCGAAGCGAACAAAAAATGAAATAAGGCCGGTAGCAAATCCGCAACCTGCGAAGGTGGTGGTTAGGTCAGAGGCAAAAGCAGATAATCCATTTGCATTGTCCGGTTTTCGTATGCAGGCCATCATCATTGCGCTTGTGGGTTTCCTGCTCTATTGTAATACATTTTCGCATGAGTACGCATTTGACGATGTGATGGCCATTGTGGACAATGAATATGTTCAGCAAGGTATCTCGGGTATTCCACAGATACTGACAACAGACGCATATCAGAGCTACCTGGAAAAGAAGAACGGGAGTAACCAACTGGCAGGTGGGCGCTACAGGCCACTCTCATTGGTTACGTTTGCCATAGAGCAGCAGGTGCTGGGCCTTAACACAGAAACAGATGCTAAAGCAAAAGACGCAAAGCTCATCAGTGATATGCATGTGCGCCATGTGGTGAATGTGCTGTTGTATATGCTATCGGTAGTAGTGTTGCTTTATTTTTTAAGGTATGTTGTTTTTCCTTCCAATCCTTTGGTAGCCTTTGTTGCGGCGCTTTTGTTTACTGTACATCCTATACATACCGAGGTGGTGGCCAATGTGAAAAGCAGGGATGAGATACTCTCGGTGCTGTTCATTGCACTTACATTTATCAAGGCGTTCAGGTACAGGGAGGAGAAAAAGATGAAGGACCTGGTACTGGCATCGGTATATTTCTTCCTGGCGCTGCTTTCCAAAGAATATGCCATTGTGCTAATCGGATTACTGCCTTTGTCGTTTTATGTACTGGGTAAGAAAGAACCCGGTAAAAACAGCGCCCGGTCTTTTCTTCCGTACCTCGTACCGCTGGCTTTATACCTGCTCTTGCGAATGAACGCGGTGACAGGCCCAGCCGAGGGTGCCGAGACCAATGTGATGAATAATCCATACCTGTATGCCAGCCTTCCGGAACAACTGGCCTCTAAGACAGTGATACTGCTGGATTATCTGCGGTTGCTGATATTCCCTCGCGTGTTGGTTGCCGACTATTCTTACAACCAGATACCTTATTCCACATTTGCCAATCCAATGGTTTGGTTGTCGCTGCTCATTCACATTGGTCTGGTTGTAGCCATGTGTATGCTCATTGTCCGCAGGCATGTACTTGGCTTTGCTATTGCATGGTACCTTGGGTTCCTGTTCCTTGTCAGCAACTTCCTGGTAGATATTGGTGCGCCGATGGGCGAGCGCCTTATTTATCATTCTTCGATAGGCTTTGCAATAATTATTGCATGGATGCTGTGCAAAGGTTTTGCGCAAATAAAGCAACCTTCTTTTAAGCAAGCGGGCCTGGGAGGTGTGCTGGTGATCATCGTTGTGCTTTGCGGCTTTAAAACCATAGGCCGCAATAAAGACTGGAAAAATGAAGAAACACTTTTTCTTACTGATGTAAAAAAATCGCCAAACAGTGTGCTGGTAAATAATAATGCGGCTGCCTCTTACATGTTCATAGCCAAGAAGGGAGCAACGCAGGAAGAGAAAAATAAGTGGTTTGGGAAAGCTGTGGAGTATTTTACTAAGGCGCTGGCTATTTTTCCCAACTACTACCTGGCACACATGAACAGGGGATTGTGTTATTATAACATGGGCTACCCCGAAAAAGCCCTGCCCGACTGGGATACAGTGCGTAAGTACTCGCCCAACCAGGCCAACCTGGCAAGGTATCTTTCTATTGCAGGTAAATACTTCTTTTCGCAGGGAGTAAAATACCGCAATGCCAATATGCAGGACTCAGCGATCATTGAATTTCAGAAGTGTGCAGAGGCTACACCTGAAGTGCCGGATGCGTGGTACAACCTTGGGCTGCAACTCTATGGCGCCAACAGGCTGCACGAATCAAGACTGGCGTTGGAAAACGCATTGCGAGACGCTCCCAATTATGCCGATGCGCAAAAGCTGTATGCTATTGTAAAAGATAAGTAGAAGGAGGTCAGCAGTTTTTGTATTTCCAGTTGCGGTCTTTGCCTTCTTCTATCCACTCTATGGCCTGGGCTACGCGCTTATCGCGGGTGGCATCTGTTTTTGCCTCTTCCATCCATTGTATGTACTCCTTGCGGTGTGAGTAACTGAATGCGTTGAATACTTCCTTGGCTTTCTTGTTCTTACCCAGCGCTGCTGTGAAGTAGGTGGGTGTTACCAGTTCTTTTTTTTCTTTTTCGGTGGGCTTGGGGCGGGCCACTTTTGCACCTTCATCATTGAGCTTCATAGCTGCTTTGATGTATTTCTTCAGTATAGCATCTTTAGGGATGTCTTTGAGGCCGGAGATCTTGCCGAGGTGGCCCATGCCTGTTTTGCCAGGCTCAGTAAAAATATTATCCGGGTCGGCCATGATAGAGGCCTTCCAGAAACCAAAGGAGCAATGTGCTTTGAATGCGGCCAGGTTGCACATCATAGCCCCGTTATACATAAAGCAGGGAAAACTCCACTTCCACGTTTCTTCGACATCGGGACAGGCAGTGTGTACTACCTCCCTCAAATGTTCGAGTATGGGTTGCGCAAAATCTGCGGATTTGGCTATGTATGCGTCTACGCGGGGATCGTATTTGCTCATGTTGAAAGAATATGTTTAGCGCTACAAATCTACTAATTTGGACTATATCTGGAAGGCAAAGGGGTGGATTGCGCATTTTTCACAAAACGAAAAACTATTTTACCCCATAAATTGAATAATTTTGGAGAAAATACGTTGTAAAGCAGGCAGTCTACTGATTACCTGAAAACTAAAATGAAATATTTCGTTTCCATATTGGCATTGATGGTTGTTATTATTGCCTCGTGCAGTAAGTACCAGGACAAAAAAGGGCCCGCATTCACCGGAACAAACCATTATTGTAATGATGCTACCGCTGCCAATTACAATTGGGGTTTTCCGGGCATACCTGATAATACAGTCTGTATCTACCCTTCAGACCTGTATGTGGGTAAGTACATTTTTCAAGATTCTATTTCTTTATTGTCCAACGGTTTGCCCATCCTGGTAGATACTTTTACACTCACTTTTTACCGGCTCAGCAGTTCAAAGTTGGCCGTGCTTGGGTTCTGTGCGAATGGCGATAGCTTGTTCCTGACGGCGGCCCCCACTTTCATCGCTTCGGTAGATACTACAGAGGGGGATTCTGTGACGAACTGGGGGCAAAAGCTATGCAGCATTGGCGATACGATCAATGGTACGTTCACCAAAGACAGGATATTTGACTCCCTGATGTACCTGAACCTGCAGGTAGCCAGCGATACAGGGGTTGTTACCGTTCATATAGGAACCGCAAAAAAAGTACATTAGCCGGGCATGTTTACAGGGATCATAGAGGCAGTAGCCACCGTTGCAGATATTATACACGAAGGGTCTAACATTCATTTTGTTATCGATAGCCCTATAGCAGGTGAGCTGAAGGTGGACCAAAGCGTGGCACACAATGGTGTTTGCCTCACCGTAACTGAAATAAAGAGCAATACCTACAAAGTAACAGCAGTAGCTGAAACCCTTGCCAAGACCACACTCGGTGCATGGCAAAAGGGAGACGTTATCAACTGCGAGCGGGCATTAAAAGCCGGCGACAGACTGGATGGCCATTTTGTGCAGGGGCATGTAGATGCTACAGCCATGTGCATCGAAAAACAAACATTGGAGGGTAGCTGGTTATTCCGTTTCCGGTTTGCAAAAGAATATGGAGCACTGGTGATCGAAAAGGGATCTATATGCATCAATGGGGTGAGCCTTACAGTGTTTAATGTTGGCCCTGATGAATGTACCGTTACCATTATCCCTTATACCTATACACATACCAACTTCAATACACTGGATAGCGACCATGCCGTAAACATAGAATTTGACGTGCTGGGTAAGTACTTCCTGAGAAAGCAGGAGTTAGAAAATCTCCTTGGTTAGCAGATCAATGCGGCAATTGCTGCACCATCAATTTCACTTCCTCTTCATTCGCTATAAACGTGCCTTCCTTAGCAGTAAGCCCGGAGGAGTGAAATTCCCGTGCGCCCGTTTCTTTTATAAGTTGCGCAATGTTGGATGATCGCACACTGCCCCCCGGCATAATGATGATGCGCCCTGCGGCCTCATTAATGAGGTGTGCTAATACGGCAACGCCATCAACTGCTGTTTTTCTGAGGCCGGAAGTGAGTATGCGTGAGCATCCTGTATCAATGACATCTTCCAGCGACCTGTGCGCATCGGGTGTTACATCAAATGCTTTGTGGCAGGTGACCTGCATAGGGTAGGCAAGGCCCACCAGGCGTTTCATATTTTCGGTATCTATGTTGCCATTGGGCAGTTGTATGCCCGTGGCTATGCCTATGCAGCCCAGCTCTTTGCAGGCAAGTATATCCTTCTTCATGATCTCCAGCTCATCGGCATCATAAATGAAGTTGCCACCCCGTGGGCGTATCATTGGGAATACAGGAATGGAGATATTGGATAAGGCATATTGTATCAGTCCGTAACTGGGTGTGGTGCCTCCATAAGTAGGGTCGGCACAAAGCTCTATCCTCGATGCCCCGGCCTTTTCAGCAATGATGCACGACTGTATATTGTATGCGCAGATCTCCAGTAGCATCCGTATCGGTTTAGTATTTACTGATAATAATATTTTGAGTGAAATACTTCTTCGGTTGTGCCGCTCTTCACTGAATAGCTAAAGCCTTTTTGTAAAGCATAAGCGCCGTATTCACCTTTCTTATTCAAGGCGAGGAAACCCACCTGCAGGTCCTTTGCAGCATCAGGGTTGCGCGCTACAATGCGCATTACTGCCGCTTTGCAGGCATCTTCAGGGCTGTGCCCCTGCCGCATCAGCTCTACCACAAGGTGCGAACCCACAATGCGTATCACCTCTTCACCTACACCTGTGCTTGTAGCTGCACCTATCTCGTTGTCCACATATAGCCCCGCACCTATGATTGGCGAATCGCCCACACGGCCATGCATTTTGTAGGCCATACCGCTGGTGGTACAGGCACCACTCATTTGGCCTTTGCTGTCCATGGCCACCATTCCTATGGTATCATGGTTGTGTTCGCCACCGGGCAGCATGTTCTCTATATTCTTTACCGGTTTGTATTTATTTGTTTTCAGCCAATCCTTCCATTCATTCTCACTTTTGGGAGTGAGCAGGTTTTCCTTTTTAAAACCCTGCTCCAGTGCAAACTGCAAGGCACCATCGCCCACCAGCATCACATGTGGTGTTTTCTCCATCACCAGCCGTGCTACCGATATAGCGTGTACAATATGCTCCATACAGGCCACAGATCCACACTTGCTATTTTCATCCATGATGCAGGCATCGAGGGTCACACGCCCATCCCTATCAGGCCGTCCGCCGAGGCCTACAGATTGGTTAGTTGGGTCAGCCTCCGGTATTTTTACACCCGCTTCAACAGCATCCAGTGCGCGGCCACCTTTCTCTAATGTTTTCCATGCTTCGGCATTGGCAGCTTTGCCAAAATCCCATGTAGAGATAACTATGGGCTGGTCTTTGATGTCTGGAAAAGGCCCGGGATCGAGATTTGGTGTGGCTGCAAACACTTTTTTGCCGGCAAAAAGAGCGGCTGAAGTGAGGAATGAAAGCTTTACAAATTTCCTGCGGTCGGCCATAATTATCCTGTTGTAAGTAACAAGATAGTAAGAAAAAGTAAAATTACAATGTATGTGATGTTTGGTTCACGCAAAGGCCGCAAAAGATTGTTTCTTCTAATTCGTATTTCAGGGGAAGTGCGCAAAGACACATATTCATCCAACACTGTGTTTTCGTATTTATATTTCCACCAGCTCACGGGCATTGCTCATAGCCGCTTCGCTGGGCTGCTCGCCCCCGATCATACGGGCGATGGCGAGTACGCGCTCCTCCTGAGGTAATACCTTGATCTTTGTGGAGAGCCGCCCGGTTTTATCTGCTTCTTTATACACGTAAAAATGGCGGGTGCCCCGTGCTGCCACCTGTGGCTGGTGGGTAATGCAGATGACCTGGTGGTATTGCGACAGGCTGCGTAGCAATATACCTACCTGCCGCGCGGCCTCGCCGGAGATACCTGTATCTACCTCATCAAATATAAGCGTAGGCAGGTGTAATGCCCGTGCGGTAATAGATTTGATGCACAGCATGATACGGCTCATCTCGCCGCCTGATGCTGCTTTTTGCAGTAACTGGAATTGACCGCTCTTATTGGCATCCAGCAGGAAGCTCACATCGTCTATGCCATTAGGCGCAGGCGCAACATTAGCTATACGGATATCAAAGCGGGCGTTGGGCATACCCACCAAAGTGAGCAGCTCATTGATCTTTTCTATAAATGAAGGCAATGCCTTTTTACGCAATGCAGATAACTGGTCGGCTTCTGCGGTCAGTTCTTTATAAACAGTGCCTTCTTCCTTGGCCAATTGTTCTATACCATCGTTAAGGTCCAGGGTGGCTTTTAATTCATGCTCCAATTTGTGTTGCAGTTCCAGTAGCTCCGCGGTAGAGGTCATGCCGTGTTTTTTCAGCAGCTTGTACCCCAGGTCCATGCGTTCCTGCAACTCATTCATTGTTGCCGGGTCGAGCGATACTTTACTTTCTTCATTTTCAAGTTCGGCAGCAACGTCTTTTAATTCTGCCCATGTAGAGGATAGTCGTTCTTGCAGTGGTTTGACCTCGGGTACGAGTTCGGCAATGCCCTGCAACTGCTGGTTGATGCGCTTTAGTTCATTGATAAGTGGTTGCTCGCCTTCTTCCAGCATATTCCTTGAGGCCTGCAATACGCTGATGATGCGCTCGGCATGGCTCATTTGTTTCAGTTGCTGATCGGCCAGCTCTATTTCATCCGGTTTGAAGGCCGCAGCTACCAATTCATCGAGCAAAAACTGTTTGTACCCCGATTCTTTGTGCCATTGCGACTGGCGTTCACGCATGTCGGCCAGTTTCTGTTTTATTGATTTGTGTTTGTAGTAAAGCAGCCTGTAAGTAGCTACTGCACCCATGCTTTCGGCAATGGCATCCAGCGCCTCCATCTGAAAATTATCATCTTCCAGCGCCAGGTGCCCGAACTGCTGATGCAGGTCTACCAACAGGGAGGTAAGCTTTGTCAGCACACTTATGTTTACCGGGGTATCGTTAATAAACGCCCGGGATTTACCATTAACAGCTATCTCCCTGCGTATGATGCATTGGTGATCATAGTCAATATCGGTTTCGGAAAGTGCCTGCTTGAACAGATCGTTATTTGTTACATCAAAATAGCCCTCTATTACCGACTTCTCATTTTTGTTGATGAGCACAGAAGTATCAGCACGCTCACCGAGAATCAGCGACAGGGCGCCGAGGATGATGCTCTTACCCGCTCCCGTTTCACCGGTTACGGTATTGAGGTGCGCATCCGGCTCCAGGGCCAGGTGATCAATGATCGCGTAATTGTTGATGACTAACTTTTGCAACATAGCATTTATCAAATTAAGTAGTGAAGAAAGCCTCTACTACTAATCTTTATATTCCTTCAGCGCGGCTTCCAGGCAATCCATGGCAGCGTTAATATCATTTTTGTTGAGCACATAGGCCAGGCGAACTTCGTTCTTGCCTTTGCCGGTTGTGGCATAAAAGCCTGCAGCAGGTGCCATCATCACAGTAGCGCCGTTATGAGCGAACCCTTCCAGCAGCCACTGGCAGAATTTTTCGCTGTCCTGTACCGGCAGCTTAGCTATAGCATAAAACGCCCCACCGGGTAGCGGACAAGTAACACCCTCCATCTTTTGGAGGCGGCTCACCAGCAGATCGCGGCGGGAAGTATATTCGGCATGTACTTCATCAAAATAGTCGGCAGGCAGGTCCACTGCAGCTTCGCCAAGTATCTGTGCAAATGAAGGTGGGCTGAGGCGGGCCTGTGCAAATTTCATGGCAGCATCCAGTACACCCTGGTTGCGGGTAACAAATGCGCCTATGCGGCCACCGCAGGCACTATAGCGCTTGGAGATGGTATCCAGCAATATGGCATGTTCTTCCAATCCGGGTAAAGACAAAGCAGAGATGTGTTTGGCCCCGTCATAACAGAACTCACGATAAGCTTCATCGCTAAACAGGAACAGGTCGTGTTTCAGGCAGATCTCGCGCAATACATTGAGCTCATCCATACTGTACAAATAACCGGTAGGGTTATTGGGGTTACAGATCATGATGGCCTTGGTACGGGTAGTCACCGCCTTTTCAAATTCTTCTATTGCCGGTAATGCAAATCCGTTCTCAATACCCGAAGGGATAGGAACAACCTTTACACCCGAGCTGGTAGAAAAGCCATTATAGTTGGCATAGAACGGTTCGGGGATGATGATCTCATCACCCGGATCGAGGCAGCTCATGATGGCAAACATAATGGCCTCAGAGCCACCTGTGGTTACAATGATCTGGTTGGAGGTTACATCTATATTGTTGCGTTGGTAGTAGGTCACCAGTTTCTTGCGATAGCTTTCAAAACCCGGGCTTGGGCTGTACTCCAATACCTTCATATCGGTATGGCGCACGGCATCCAGTATAGACTGCGGAGTTACAATATCAGGCTGGCCGATGTTGAGGTGATAAACTTTAGTGCCCCTTTTTTTAGCGGCATCTGCATAAGGCACTAATTTACGAATAGGAGAGGGGGGCATCTGCGCCCCGCGATGTGATATTACCGGCATAGGGCAAAAATAGGTTAATAAGTTAAAAGGTTAAAATGTTAATGCGGCCTTAGCTTGGTCACAATTGATTAAAAGAAATTTCTGTAAATTTGTTTATAAAATATTAATATGATAGTCAGTATAAGCAGCAAATCCAGCCCCGAAGAAATTAAAAAGGCTTTGCAGAAAATACAAAAAGGCGTAAAAGTGAACAAGAGACCAGGCAAATCCTTTGATGCATTTAAATACTGTGGAACCATAAAGTTGAAAGAAGATCCTGTAGCTGTTCAAAAGAATATGAGGAATGAGTGGCAGTAGTAATTATTTACTTGATACCAACATAGTTTTATACCTCTTAGATGGAGATGCGCTCTTAGCAGAGATTATTAATGGAAAAGTTCCGTATGTTTCGTTTATCACGGAAATGGAATTATTGAGTTATAAGAAAATATCGCACTCAAATGAAAAAGTGGTTAAAGATTTCTTGCACGAATGTCGCATCATTGAAATGAATCCCAGTATAAAAACTGCTGCAATTAATATAAGGAAAATGCACGGACTAAAATTGCCAGATAGTATTATAGCTTCCACGAGGGAATATTTGAATATACGATGCTAACGGCTGATGTAGAGTTCAACAAACTGAAATCTCTTAATATTCTTCAGTATAAGAAATAGAGCATCACGATTTAATCGCCTTGATATTCCTTTGTATCCCTTTCCATTTTGTTCGCTTCAGGGGCGAGCTCTTAAATACTTTATTAAAAGTTTCCTCACTCATTTCTTCCCATTGCTGTAGCGATAGGTTGAGTATCTCCGGTATGGGAGTAAATGCAGATTCCGTATTGTTTTTTGAAAAGCGGTTCCAGGGGCATACATCCTGGCAGATGTCGCAGCCAAACATCCAGTCCTGCATCTTATCATGAAAGCCCGTAGGTATAAGCGCATCTCTTAACTCTATAGTGAGGTAGGAGATGCACTTGCTGCCATCTATCTCGGTAGGTGATACAATGGCATCGGTAGGGCAGGCATCTATGCATCGGGTGCAGGTGCCGCAATGGTCGGTAGTGAAGGGTGAGTCTGCAACCAGGTCAAGATCAGTAATGAGTGTGGCTATAAAGAAAAAAGACCCTGAGTGCTTAGTGAGCACATTGCCGTTCTTGCCCACCCATCCCAAGCCGCTGCGCACCGCCCAGCTCCGCTCCAGCACAGGTGCACTGTCCACAAAACCCCGCCCATCTACAGCGCCTATATTGTCTTTTATGTATTGTAGCAGTTCATTGAGCTTATCCCTGATGACAAAGTGGTAGTCAGTGCCGTAGGCGTATTTGGCTATGTGTGGCGTATTGGGTTGTTGCTGTTCAGCAGGAAAATAGTTGAGCATGAGCGTAATGACCGACTTAGCGCCCGGCACCAGCTTGCGGGGGTCAGTCCGCAGATCAAAGTGTCGCTCCATGTATTGCATTTCCCCCTGGTGGCCCTTGTTCAGCCATTGCTCCAGCCGGCGCGCATCATCCTCCAATTGTACAGCCTTGGCTATCCCGCATGAGTTGAACCCAAGCCGCAGGGCTTCGGTTTTGATGAGGTACGTATTTTTTTCTGATGAGCGCAATAGTTATTGGTCGCCTGTTTTTGCAGCAGCAGTTGTTACCCCACGAATTTCCGAAAGTTTTTGCACACAGGCGGCACTATTCTGCTGGGGGATGCCTGCGCTCACTATACAAAAGAGTTGCAGGTCTTGCTTGTATATGGTGGCTTCTGCCTGTTTGAGCAGGTACAGTACCTCGCCCATGGCGGGGTAGTCGAAGTTGATGTCGTAAAGCGTTTCTATCCATTTTTCTGTTTTTGGGGCCGCTTCCAGCGCTTCAGTGGTTACAGTTTTGTACGCATTAATGAGGCCCGGCACGCCCAGCAGTGTGCCACCGAAGTAGCGCACCACTACTACAAGCACATTAGTCAGCTCCAGGCTGTCTATCTGGCCCAGTATGGGTTTGCCTGCGCTGCCTGCAGGCTCGCCGTCGTCATTGGCCCGGTATTGTGTGCCATCTGTACCGGTGCGGTAGGCATAACAAAAATGTACTGCCTTGGGATGTTCTTTTTTTAGTGCCTGTATCTTCTCCTTCACATCTACAGGTGAACTGATAGGGTAGGCATAGGCAAGAAATTTGCTGCCCCGGTCGCGGAAGTCGCCGGTAGAAGGTGCAGCTATGGTGGTGTATTTGTTTTGATCTTTCATTTGTCGCCAAAGGCAATAAGCAGGATAGCGCCAACAGACAGCGCCAGCCCAATGATACGTAAAATATTCACATGCTCCCTGAACAGGGCAATGGCAGTAAGAGCTGATACGGCAAGTATACCTATGTTGAGTACTGGTATTGATGCTGAGCTTTGCAGTACATTACTATTCAGCATGCGGATAAAGAAGTAAATGGAAAAGTAATTAGGCACACCCAGGCATATACCTGCAACGATATTGCGCAGCTTGATCTTTGTTTTGCCGAGTATGACTAGTATTGTTATGAGAGTAACCCCAATAGTGCCTGCCGATGCGAAACAAGTAGTAGTAAAAGCAGCCTGCGTTTCCACATTACCCAGGAAGTGAAGCTGGATGTAATTCGTCAGTGTATCGAGCATACCGCCGCCTACGAAGATGAGTAGTGGTGGTAACAGGCTTTGTGGTTTATTGTCATCGCCCTTTACATGTGCTGTAAGATAGATAGCCGGGAAAGCCAGCAGAATGCCGGCAACCTTACCTATGCCCGCATGCTCTTTATAAACGATCAATGAGAATACCACAGGGATGACAAGAGATAACTTATTGGCAATGGTAGTAGTAGTAATGCCATCAACCCGCGTACTATACCCCAGTAGATTGAAGATGGAGATGAACCCAATGCCCATGAACAGCGCCCACGGCATCCAGTCGGTGTGCAATGCCCCCCCTGTAAAGGGTATATGCCCTGTGAACAGGCTGCCGGTGATCACACATACACAGTAGTTGGCCACTATAGCCTGTAGCGTATCGATCTTATATTTCGGGAATAGCTTGAAGAAAACAGAGATCAGTACATTCAGTAAAATAGTGGCAATGAGGTAAAACATGAAACGGCGGTATTATAATTCCATGCCCAAAGGGTAGGAGAAGAGATTGTTTTTATTGATGAATGCTTTTAAATGATCTTGTTCAATTGTTTTTTCAAAGGCTTCTGTTTCGTTTTGTAACATGGGCGCGGGTATGCCATTGATTATCGTTGAGGTGCCAGTAAATATCCTTGCCTCATCCCAAAGGCCGTGCGTGATAAAGCTGTTGAGCAACGCCGCGCCACCCTCTACGATCAGCGATAATTTTTTTGTCTCGTATAGCCGCCGCATCAGCCATGGCAGCAGGGTTCCATCAAAAACATGTTTTGCAAAATGGATATTCCCTTCCAGCGCTTCTTTCTGTTCATTTACTATCCATGTGGCTGCGGTATCATCATATATATGGTGCGTGGCCGGTATGGTTAATGATCTGTCCAATACGATACGTAACGGGTGATTCCCCTCCCACAGTCGCGCAGTAAGTTGCGGGTTGTCATTGGTGGCGGTTGTTGTACCCACCATTATTGCGGCTTCTTCAGTACGCCATTTGTGCACAAGTTGATTGCTTGTCGCTCCCGTTATCTGAGATCTACTCCTATCTGCCGGCGCTATAAAGCCATCCTGCGTTTGCGCCCACTTCAGTATAATGTACGGCTGCTTTTGACTATGAAAGCAGAAGAACCTCCGATTCACCCATGCTGCCTCTGCTTCTAAGATGCCCGTAGTTACTGAAATGCCTGCCTGCTTTAGAATTTCTATACCCCTGCCACTCACCTGCTCAAAAGGATCTTTATTCGCGATCACTACATTTTTGATCCCTTCTTTGGCGAGCCTATTGGCGCAGGGTGGGGTGATGCCCTGGTGCGCACAAGGCTCCAGGTTCACATACATAGTGCTATCCGGTATAAGGTGCTTGTCTTCTTCTTTTACGTTCTTCAGGCAGTTTACTTCGGCATGGTCGGCGCCGTAATAGTGGTGCCAGCCTTCGCCAATGATACGGTCATTATGCACCAGCACAGCACCCACCATAGGATTGGGCGCTGTATGGCCTTTTCCCTGCTCTCCCAGTGTTAGGCAGCGCTGCATATAGTATTCCGCACTCATATCGTTGTAAAGATAAACTTAAACCCAATAATTGTGTTCGCAAGGTTTCACTGCCAGCGGGAGGGTTTACGGTTTCCTTTCTATCTTTACCCCATGCTCACCTATAGCCAGGCATTTTATGATCTGAAAAATAAGCTCCAGCCGCTTTACGACGAGCGGGAGGCTTTGGCCATTGCTCATGAAGTGATGTTTTGGATCACTGAGCTGGATAAATACAGTCGGTTGATGGAAAAAGACACTCTTTTTACCGAAACTCAGCAGGATGAGTACGAAGCAGCATTAGAAAAACTAAATAAGGGAGTTCCATTTCAATATGTCACCGGCAGGGCATGGTTCATGGGTAGGGAGTATTTTGTTAATAATAGTGTATTGATACCCCGCCCTGAAACCGAGGAATTGGTACAATGGATCATTAGCGACGGCCGTGGCAAAGCAGGCCTGAAGATATTGGATATTGGTACGGGCAGCGGTTGCATTCCTATATCCCTGGCGCTGGAAATACCTGCCTCGCTTGTGGATGCCTGCGATATCAGCGCAGGTGCCCTGGCTGTAGCAGAAAAGAATACAGACAATCTTGGCGCCGGGGTGCAATTCGGGCAACTGGATTTTTTAAACTCCGCCGAGCGCAATAAACAAGGCAGTTATGATGTTATAGTCTCCAATCCCCCGTATATACCTTCTGCAGATGCTACAGGTATGCACACCAACGTAAAAGACCATGAACCATCCATAGCACTTTTTGTACCCAACGAAGACGCTTTAGTGTTCTATAAAGCCATTGCAGACTTTGGCAAGGAACATTTGGACATTAACGGCTATATTTATTGCGAATTGGATGCTGCCCATGCTTTTGAGTGTAAAGCGCTGTTTGAGGAAGAAGGATATAAGAATGTAGAGATAAGAAAAGATATGAACGATAACTGGCGTATGCTGAAAGCGGGAAAGTTGATAGGTTGATAGGTTTAATAGGGTGTGATCAATGAAAACAAGGCTTGATAAAAAAGATAAAATATTCATCGGTACTATAGTGCTGGTGCATGTTGTGTTTTTTTTCTTGGCCTGTAAGTTTACCCGCATCTACATGGGCGACTCCTTCGAGTACATCTATGAGGCGCTCAATATCAAGCAGTACAATTTCTTTTATAGCGGCAACCCCGCTATGCCTATAGAGACGGAGTACATGACACAGCGGCAACCGTTATATCCGCTTTTCCTGCTGTCTGTGTATATGTTTACGGTCAATAACTGGATAGTGATCGTACTGCAAAACCTGCTTTCGATCTTCAATATCATCTACGCCCGCAAAGTGTTTACCCGTATTGGGTATGACAAGAAGTATGATTGGTTGTTGTTGTTACTGATCATTTGTTATCCTTCACAATTCATCAATGCCAATACCATTTGCCCCGACATACTGTTACAAACATTCACGTTGTTCTACTTCGGGACTTTTGTGCAATGGCTGCAGACCAGGGAAATGAAGTATGGCCTTTGGATGAGCCTTGCTCTTGTTGCGGGGCTTATGGTGAAGCCGGTGTTATACCCGTTTGTAGTGCCGCATATTATTATCGTTATTGTTGTTGCCCGCTATCTGAAAGTCAAGATGCAGCGGCCACTGCTCATTGCCCTGATACCGTTGTGTGCTGTACTCGGATATAATGAGGTCAACCTGGAGCGCACGGGTCAGTTCCACTTCAGTAGCAACCAGGCGTTTAATGCGGGGTACTACTTCTTTCCATACATCAGCACGCACTACAGCGCTGACAGCGCCAAAAAATTCTGGTTTGATGAACGGGCTAAATATCTGGCTATAGAAGACTACCCGGAGCGGTATCAATATGGTAACCGCCGCGGACTGCAATTACTCCGCCAGAATTTTGTACCCTATATGTTGTTTCACCTGCGCAACAGCCTGCGCATATTCATAGAGCCTGGCAAGGCAGAGATAGATATTTTTACAGGCAAGCTCACTTATGGCAAGCTATACAGCAAAAAGCAGGAAGGCTTTTATTTTGCACTTAAGAAGAACGGCATCATGGGCATGGGTCCATATATCAGCGAGAACAAGTCTCTGTTTTTTGTATTTATTATCTTCCTGGTATGCTTGTGGCGGCTTACGGGTTTCTTTCGTTTCTTTTTCCGGCACGATGTACATTGGCTCATTCGTTCATTCGTCTTTGCCTTGGTTATGTATTTTGCGGTAGCCACTGGCACTATATCCAATACCCGGTATTTCTTGCCGGTATCTCTGATAGTAATAGGTAGTGCGGTAATAGGATTTACAGGCATTAAAAATGAAACAGCATAAGTGAAGGCGCTAAGGAAATACATACCTTTCTTCACATCAGCATTCCTGATGTGCATACTGCTGCTCATCATCTACCCGCATTATCAATACTATATAGACCCTGATGGCACCTCGTACCTTACTATCTCCCGTAGGTATGCTACTGGCGATATAGCGAGAGCCATCAATGGCTACTGGAGCCCTTGGGCCTGCTGGCTTACCGCCGGGTTGATGAAGTTGGGTATGGCTGCTATATCTGCCTCTGTAGTTATTAATGCGTGCGCGGCTACAGGCTTCCTGTATATCTCGCAGTTACTTTTCCTTAGGTTCGGTATTGTTCGCAGGTTACAATGGCTGCTGTGCGGTGCATCGGCTACATTTCTCTGCTATGCGATCTTCTGGCAGTCATTCGACGATCTATGGGAGTGCTTCTTCCTGCTGGCCGCGTTGCGGGTGATGCTGGGCAAAACCTTCACGCAAAAGCCTATGCTATGGGTATTGTATGGCTTCCTCGGAGGCCTTGCCTACTACGCCAAGGCGTATTCTTTCCCATTCTTTATACTCAACACACTGGTGTGTGTGTATTTTCTCTGTAAAGACGACAAAGCCCGCTGGCTCCGAATATCGCTGGCCAGTATCATGGTCATGCTCTTCGTTGCGCACTTCTGGATAGTAGCCCTCCACGAGAAATACCACATCTGGACAACATCCACAGCAGGCCCGCTCAATACCTCCTGGTACCTTGTAGGCCATCCATTCTGGAAAGAAGGTATAGGCCTGCTATTGCCACCCGCGTATCCCGATAGCCCCTATTACTGGGAAGATCCGTATCTCGTCAATGGCATCACGCCGCACTTCTGGAGCTCCTGGCATTTATTCGGGTTGCAATTTGTACGCATCGGTATCAATATCTTTAAGTTCATCATCAGCAACGTACAGCTATCTATATTCTTCCCGTTTATCTTCATAGCCGGCCTCGCGCTGTTCTACAAAAAAAGCGTAACGATAATGTTCGCCGGGGATGTAAAGACGCTTGTGCGGTCCTTCCTGCTCTTTCCACTTGGGTATCTGCTGGTCAATTTTGAATCCCGGTACCTATGGTATATGTTGCCTATAGCCATGGTGATGGCCGGCCTGGTGATCCAGTATTTCGTACCTAAAAAACGCAGAAAATTGATCATGGTATTGTTTGCTGTTTCTTTTATTGCATACCCGCTGTGGGGTATGTATAAGATGTATGATGAGGGCAAGCAGGAATATGAGTTGGCAGGTTTATTGAGAACCAAAGGTATCATAGGAACCTTTACCAGCGATGCCATGCCCGGAATAGAATCGCAAAGGATGGAGCGACTGGCCTATTTCTCCGGCAATAATTATTATGCTGTTAATCGTTTGGATACGGGAAATTTAAACGAAGAAATAAGCAAATACCATCTTGATTATTGTATCGTCTGTATGTATCAGGGAAATGAAGATGATATGGCACATCGTACACCCAGAGATACAAAAGGTAATCCTTACCCGGAAATTTTGGATGAGCGTTTTCTTAATTCTTTCCTTTTAGGAAAGTGTATGCGTATAGCGGTTTTTAAGCTTCATTGATCTTGCTCTTTCCTTCATCTCTTCCAAGGTATATCCTTTATCAGTGCCGTTCTCAAGTGCATCTGCCCTGCGTTGAAGCATTTCTACAAACTCTGCGTCGTCCCATTTATTATACGGTATGTTTTCTTCCATAGTTGTATGATTTTCTGCAATAAATTTACCATCAATAATACTCGATCTTCCGCTCCTTTATCCCTACTATCTTTCCATCTTCAAATTTGGTCATCTTCTGCCAGTTGCCGGCCTTATCATAATTTTCATACTGGTAGGTTGCTATAATCTCTTCAGTATTCCAATTGTAGCTTGCCACTTCAATACAATTACCACTGCTGTCGTAGGTGGCATTTATTTTTTTGATTATAGTAGAATCAATTTTGAACGCAGTAATCTCAATTTGATTGCCATTAGCATCGTATTTGTAAGCAGAGAAGCCTCGTAATTCCCCAGGTAGACTATACTCCCTTTTTTCAATCGGTTTGTCATTTTCGTTGTATCTATACTTATATCTTGTTACAATGTTTGTTTTGCCATCAGGCGAAGTTGTATATGATTCTGTCCTGTTATTCCTGTTATCATACTTATAGACACCATTATCACTCAATTTATTGTTTCGATAAAAAATACTTTGTGTACACCTGTTTTTCCAATCATATGTACTTACAGATCTTATGTGATTGCCCATAGAAAATAGATTCCCTTCAACATTATTCCCGTTTTGGTCGTAGCTGTTTATGATCTGCGTGACTACTCTTCCCAATGAGTCATACTCCCACTCTGTTATTGATTTTACTTTTCCTTTCAGATGCGCTTTTGTTAGGCTATTGCTATCTGCATGGCCACATGAGGACAGTAGAAATAATACGATAATGACACTGAATGATCTCATTACAGTAATATTAGCGAATTTTCTTTATCCGTACAGTTCAATATATGCAACTTTTAATTTTTCACTTTTAACTTTTAACTTTTTAAAATACCTTTGCACACTAATTGTAAAAATAATAATCATATGTCTGCAAGCAAAATTCATGAGTTGTTGGGCGATAAAGCCGAGTATTATTTAGGCCATAAGTGCCGCACTATCGATAGCGCTAATATCCATCTGCCGTCTCCCACGCATCTTGATGATGTATGGACAAACTCTAACCGTAACTTACAAACCATCAATAGCATCAGCAGGCTGATGAATCATGGCCGCCTTTCAGGCAGTGGTTATGTTTCTATCCTTCCTGTCGACCAGGGTATAGAGCATAGCGCAGGCGCTTCGTTCGCTCCAAATCCTATTTATTTCGACCCTGAGAATATCGTGAAGCTGGCTATGGAAGGTGGCTGTAATGCAGTTGCTTCTACTTATGGTGTACTGGGCGCCGTTGCCCGCAAATACGCTCACAAAATACCTTTCATCGTAAAGGTAAATCACAACGAATTCCTGACCTACCCTAATAAGTTCGACCAGATCATGTTCGGCACTATAAAAGATGCCTGGAACATGGGCGCTACTGCCATCGGCGCTACCATTTACTTCGGTTCAGAAGAAAGTGGCCGCCAGATAGTAGAAGTAGCCAAGGCATTTGAATATGCGCACGAGCTGGGTATGGCTACTGTATTGTGGTGCTACCTGCGCAACAACGGTTTCAAGAAAGATGGCGTAGACTACAGCACTGCTGCCGATCTTACCGGCCAGGCCAATCACCTGGGTGTGACCATTCAGGCAGATATCATCAAGCAGAAATTGCCGACCAACAATGGTGGTTATACGGCCATCAACTTCGGCAAGACCAGCAAGATCGTTTACGACAAGCTCACTACCGATCACCCGATAGACCTCACCCGCTACCAGGTGGCTAATTGCTACATGGGCCGTGCGGGCCTCATCAATTCCGGCGGCGAATCAAAGGGCGCTACCGACCTGGCAGAAGCAGTAACCACAGCGGTTGTGAACAAGCGCGCAGGCGGTATGGGCCTCATCAGCGGCCGCAAAGCCTTCCAGAAACCAATGACTGAGGGCGTGCAACTCCTCAATACCATACAGGATGTGTATATGGACAAGTCTATAACTATTGCTTAATTCTATAGTAATGTGATTTTTTGCAGCCCCGCACTTGCGGGGCTGCTTTTTTGTATTTTGCAGTAAATCACACGCTATATGAATAGGTTCACCGAATCTCAGCGCTTCAATCAATGGTGGCTATGGCTCATTATTGGTATCGCCACACTTGCTCCCTTTGCAGCATTGATGGGCATTGGCAGGCATCGCAGTATTACTACAACTGCGGTCATCACGGAACTGGGAGTTGCCCTGTTTGTAATTGTATTGTTGCGGGCATGCCACCTCAAAACAAATATAGATGAGACCGGCATCACCTACCAGATGTTCCCGTTTCATCTTAAACCCAAAAAAATAGGCTGGGGCGAGATCGAGCGAGCCTACGTGCGCAAATATAGCCCTATTGGTGAATTTGGCGGATGGGGCTACCGTATATCATTCGGCAGCGGTACGGCCTTTAATATTGCCGGCAATATGGGGCTGCAAATACTACTTGTCAGTGGTAAAAAAATATTGATAGGCACACAGCAGGCAACTGCTATGAGCGATGCGCTGTTAGAATTAGTGAGTGAGGGTATCGTCAATAACGATATGGTTATAGCGCCGGATGCGATATGACCATATTATCTTTTTTTCGCCCGACCTTATTCAGAATGTTCAGATGAGGCATCTCAACCAAACTTCCCCCTTTAGGGTCGGGGTGGTCTCGCGGCGAGTACAACCCCTACCCTAAAGGGGGCATTACGCACATCAAAATTTTCTGTAGAAATCATACATCTCCCGGAACATGGTCCCGCTTTTTCAGCGGGAGGGTCGGGGTTGTTCGCAAAGAGGCCTAAAACGGAGGATGTCCGCCATCTGGTGACCCACCTCCCGGAGGAGGGCCGCCGTGGTAGTGCCCCCCGCCATCAGGACCCTGTGGTGCAGCATTCTCAGCAGGCATCGCCCCCTTAAAATTCCTGATCGTATAAGTGAGCTGCAGCATGAAATATTGTTTCAGCACATTGGTCACATCATTCTCTACATAAGTGCCCGTCACGGTACGGGTAATGCTCTTGTTCTGGTTCAGTATGTCGAACGCAGTAAGGCGTATTTCCAAAGCCTGTTTCTTCAGCAGTTTGTAAGCGGCGTATGCGTTCCACAGGTAAAAGTTCTGCGTACCCGTACTGCTGAAGGCTGTATAGTAGTTGTTGGTGATATTAGTGTTCAGCACAAAGTTCTTCAGGAAGATCCAGTTGATCTTGAAAGCAGCCACATGGCTATAGTAATCATTGTTGGTCTGTGATTGTACTGTATTGGTCACAAAGTTATAGTTAGCAGAATAGGACAGCGTGAAATCCAGCTTCTCACTCACATTACTGCTCAATACCACGCCTGCAGATGGCACAGAGTTGCCGGAATAGTTGATCACATTATTCACCAGTCCCGGTGTGCGGGTATAGTTGAATCCTCCATTCAGGTTCAGGTTACATTTGATGAAATCGACCGGGATGCCATAAGTAAGGAAAGCCCTGCCACTGTAGTATCCGTTCAGGTTCACAGGCAATGTCAGTTGTCCGCCGCGTGCTATGTTCACTGCTGACGTTGCGCCCGGCCCGCGGAATAAGGAATCGGTTTTGGGCTGGTAGGCAGCACTGCCTATATAATTATTGATAGCGTTGCCATACATGTACAGGAAGAAGTTGTGCGCGTTCTTAGCCTTGGTCATGCCATATCTCATAGTGATGGTGTGCTCATAATCCTGCCTCAGTGTAGGGTTGCCGGTATTCAGCAGCAGTGGGTTGCTCACATCCACTACATCCTGCAATTGGGTGATACTGGGCGCCGATATATTGGTGCGGTACATAATGCGGAGGTTCCTTCCGTCGGAGAAGCGGTAGTTGAAAAAGGCATTGGGCAGCACATCCGTAAAGTTCTTGGTGATCTGCGACGCATTCGGGTAGGTTTCAGTGCCATCAAGCGTGGCATACTGAACATTAGCTCCTATGCTGAAGTTCAGCTTCTTATCGCCCACCCGGTAGCTAAGTCCGCCTTTTTGTATGTTGTAAGTGCTGTGGTATTTATTCGAGAGCGTATCATCAAAATCACTGAAGCTATTGGTGGCCTGGCTGAAGTTATAAGTTTCTTTGTCAGCTATGCTCTTGGTTACAGATGGGCTGTAGTTGGCTTGCAGCTGGATTTTCTTGCCTATAGGCTCCGTATAGTTCAGGCTGCCACCTATGGTGTAGCTGTTATTGTATTGGGTATAGTATTGATTGAGTATGCTGGTTGTGTCGTTCAGCAGGGCGTTGTAATAGTAAGTACTGTCATTGGCATAGTAGTTGCCCGTGCCTGTCTTTTCGCTTAGTGAGTTGTTGATATTAAAAGAAATGGTGCGCCGCGGCTTCTTAAATTTATGCTGGTACAGCAGGTTGTTCGATGAGCTGTATCCTGAGTTGTTAGCTGTACTATGGTTGGTAGTGCTGGACAACGGGAACACACCTCCGTCGCCACCGGTGCTGTCTGTATTCGCTGTTTGGGTAGTGGAGGCGTTGTTTTTCTGAAAGCTGATACTTGGCGTAAAGATGATGGAATTAAAAGAGTCGATCGTGTATTCAAACCGCAGGTTCACACGGTGGTTATAATTGATCGTTTCTGCATTGTCGTTTTCGTGGTACACATTCCCTGCATCTGATCCGGTAAAGTAATTACGCGCAAGGCTGGTGTTGTTTGTATTGTCTGTGCCGTTGAAGAAATAGCTTGCAGTTACTTTTATCTTCTTGCCCCAGTTGTCGCTGTAATTGATGCCGAACGAGTTGGTATTGGTAATGCCGCCTTGCTGGTTCACCAGGAAGTTATTGGCAGCGCTGCCACCACCACCGAATGCGCCCCTGCCGCCACCTCCGCCACCACCGCGACTTTGGCCGCCACCACCCGATACGCCCAATATATCCTGCGCGCTGAAATTCTGCTGGTTAATATTATTGGACAGCCCAAGGATGGATATACGCTGGTCGCCATTAAAGATGTTGATATTGCCACCCGCCAGGTAAGTGCCGTCTGTGCCATATCCCGCATACGCCTTACCAAACACTCCTTCGCTTTTGTTTTTCTTCGTTATTATATTGATGGTCTTTTGCGAATTGCCGTCATCAAAACCCGTAAACTGTGACTGGTCGCTCAGCTTGTCAAATACCTGTATCTTGTCTATTACTTCCGAGGGCATGTTGCGCAGCGCGAGGGTAGGATCTGTGCCAAAGAATGGTTTGCCATCCACATACACCTGCTGCACACTTTCGCCGTTCACCTTCACTCCGCTATTATCAGATGTAAAGCCCGGCATTTTGGTCACCAGGTCTTCAGCAGTGGCATCCGGGTTGGTTTTGTAGGCATCTGCATGTAGCGATATGGTATCGCCCAACTGTTCAGCGCGTATCTGTTTACCTTTTACCGTCACAGATTTTAGTTCTTTTTCAGAAGTCTTCATGCCGAAGTTGCCCAAAGCCACATTTTTATCGGTTATGGTTACAGTCTGATTGATGCTCAGGTACCCTAAATACTCAATATGCAGTTTGTATCGTCCCGGGTTTAAATTGTCTATTTCAAAGATGCCTGCTGTATCTGTAACTGCGCCGGTTTTTACCGTAGAATCAGTAATACCTGTAAAGGTTACTGTTATGCCTATCAGTGTGGTGGTGTCTGAGGCATCAAGTATGCGTCCGGTTGCGTTATAGGTTTGGGCTATTGAGGTCTGTGAAAGAAAAAAAATGCCGCATAGCAGCAGTAGACGATTTACCATTCGCATCATTTATGAACTGAATTTGACGGGAATATAGGTAAATGGTTTAAATGAAGAGTTCCTATTATTATTCTGCAACTGTAATGTGCTGGTTTTGATGCAATTTGTACCGCTGCGTTGCTGGTGCCGAAGATTAGTTATATGGTTTAAGCTTGACTATGTGTTCTTTGATACAAATTTTGAACCACTCAGTATATATGCCCGGGTTTGCGGCAATATGGTGCCTGAGTGTTTCCATATCTACATACCTGAAAGCTGCCACCTCGCTTGCATCCGGGCGCGGCTCTTCGTCTGTTATCCCTTTAAAAACATGGTCAAATTCATACTCCGTCAAATCGTTTTCGAGGTGCGCTTTGTAGGTGAAACTGAATATTTCGTGTAGGGGGCTGCTGATACCCATTTCTTCGTGCAGCCTGCGGTGTGCGGCATCTGCCACGCTTTCGGCAGGGCGGGGGTGACTACAACAGGCATTGGTCCATAGCAGGGACGAGTGGTACTTGCCTGCGGCGCGCTGTTGCAGCAGCATTTCACCGCGCGTATTGAAAATAAAGACAGAGATAGCCCTGTGTAGTTTGCCCTCTACATGTGCCTGCAGCTTCTCCATTGTGCCCGTTTCCTTATCCTGTGTATCTACCAGTACTACGTATTCCATCGCTATTGTTTCTCGGCGCACAGGTAAGCAGTGCTGTTACCACTTTTCTTTTATCTCCTGTGCTGTTTCTGGCTGCCATAATTAGGTATTGTAAATGTAGGTCAAATCTCTATTTCTTTGAAAGCACTGAAAATTACGTTAATTATTGCAAAAATAGTTTAATTTGATGTTGCCTGCATTTATTTTGCGGTCCCGGATTGTTTAATCGTTAAATCAAAAACATCATGTCTCAAGCAGCAGCAGCATTCAGGATGCAGTTAGATCTGCAAACGCGCCTGTTCAATAATGTAACAGAAGGTTTGTCGGATACGGAAGCCAACACGCGCAACAGTGACAACATCAATAACATAAAATGGGTGATGGGCCACATGCTGGATACCCGGTTGGGTACAATGAGCAAATTTGCAGATTTGCCGGTAGATGGGAGCTACCGTGCCCGGTTTGGCCGTGGCGCTATTCTTGACCTCCATGCTGTGTACCCGTCCGTAGATGAGATAAGGGCACGCTGGAATGAGGTTTCCCTGGCACTTAGCGAAGCGATAAGCAAAATACCTGAAGCCGTATTTGCCTCAAAATCGCCGGTGCAAGCGCCAATTGCGGATGATACAATTCTTGGCTTGTTCGCCTTTCTGCTATCTCATGAATCCTATAATTTAGGCCAATTGGGTATCCTTAGAAAGCTGGCAGGTAAAGACGCAATGTCTTTTAAATAAACAAAAGCCCAAAACAGAAAACCCCGCATTATGCGGTGCTTTCTGTTTTACGATACAACTGCCATTGTTGGTGTATCCCTGATCGTCATTGCTGCGTTGGCCAGTTCTTCTTTCATAGTTTCAATATACCGGCCACTTTCCTTTTTCATATACGAAACCAGGCCGTTGTAGTAATCGATGCCGGCAAGCAGGTTACTTTTGAAGAGTTGCAGGTACTTCTCCTGTTTCGGATTTGTGACGAAATTATCCGATACCTTTTTCTTAAAGTAGTCAATGTACAATTGTAGCTCATTGATAAACATATTGGGTCGGTAGGTGCTGTTGAACAGGTTCACTTTTCCATAGATATGACCGACCATATCCGACAGGCTGTGTATACCCGAAAAGTAGGCCAGGTTGGGACCGGGGCATATCGTTACTGCGCCTAGTTTATGAGACAAAGGCACATGGTCTTTTAATAGAGCCGAAGCGCCCAGTCCTTCGCACAGACAATCCTTCTCGGTGATCTGGTTGAGTTGGGTTGCATACAATTCGGTAGGTAGATTCAGCGACTTTAATTGTTTGATCTTATGATTTTGGTATTCCCGCGAAGCCGTGCATACAGGCACCTCAGTAAACTCTGTATCCGATGATAGGAACTTTTTGTAGCAGGGACTTCCCGGCCTTCCTTTGTCTATGCGTTCGTGCCGTTGTTGCTCGCCGGTGCTTTTCCTGAAGTTATTGAACGGCACACCAAGGGGCGATGCATTGCTGATAAAGTAATCCTCCTTTTGCGCTGTCGCCAGTGCGTTCAGTGTGCCGTCATCTACATTAGTGGCTTCCGGTACCAATAAGAAGGGACTGCCCCATCCGGTCCCATCCAGTTCGTAATGCTCCAGCAGAAAGATATCCTCTTTTGCTGTACCTATACCACCTTGCACAGTTATTTTCATTTGTGGTGATACTGCAAACGTCGCTATATTCTTTTCTTTATGCGCGGCGGTGCAGAGCTCATAAAGCGCTGCGTGTAGTTCTGCTCGTTTCGCTTTGAACTCCTCCAATATTGGCCCCAGTAGCAGCCCGTCAGTAGCAAATGCATGCCCACCGCAGTTTAGCCCCGATTCGATCCGGAATTCAGATATCCACAGGCCTTTTTTTGCGAAGATCTTGCCCTGTATCAGCGCAGACCGATAGTCACTCACCTTTAAAATAAGTTTCTTCGCCAGTTGTCCGTTGGCGTCTGGATAGAAGTCAGCGAATTGCTCTACGTAATTATATAGCCTGGGGTTATATCCTGCCGAAAATACTACTGAAGAAGTGAGATCGCTGTTTGCGAATCCACGGAAAGCCGCGAGCGCGTCTGAATATTCCTGTGGCAAGGCATTTCCTGCTGCATCCACCGCGGTGCGGTCCACCTTTGCCATGATATTCACGTCTATAGCCCCTGCGGTCATGCCTTCACGAAGTTCAGCTTGTACAAGTTCCTGGAGTGTGCCGGGTTCCATCGCATTCATCTCCCGGTATTTTATCTTCAATGGTGAGCGCTCAGGAAGTAGTTCGAAATATTTAGCCAGTTCATTGTCTGCGCCGAAAGGCAACGCCCGTAGCTCATCCATTTGCCTGGTTACAATAAAATGGATCAGGTTCAGGTATTCAGTGATGCGCTTAGCCCTGTGGTCTTCAGCCCGTTCACTGATGTGATGGTAAGCAACTCCTGCTTGCTCGCAGTGATGGCCCCGCATTTTTTCTACTAACTGATCGTCCATTATTGATATTACAGACGAGATACCAAACCGTGCCACCTTTACAGGTGTATCTATACTATATCCCAGGCCTAAAACAGGTATGTGAAAGCTGTGTGCTGATGTATTCATTGGTCTTTTTTATGAAAAGCAATTACACGAATGTCAGCCAACACAGGCAGAATAAGCCTGCTGCCCGTCAGGGTACAATATGACCGCGATCATGAAAAAAGACATTTTTTTAAATAGCGTTGCTGAACAATCTCTTTTCCTTGCGGATCTTGTTCCTGATCAGGAAAAGGTCATACGCGCTGCAAATGTTTCTGATGAAATCCTTGCCGGTTCTTGTCACAGTAATGCCGTGGCCGTGAATAAGCACTAATCCGTCTTGTTCCATTTGTTGCAGCTGTGGCAGGCAGTATTGGGCAATGGTGGTCTCATCCTGCGGTTGGTAGGTTGTCTTGCCCCTGCAGATGACATCTGAAATGTACTGCCCGAACCGTACATCTTCGTCGGTGAGGAAATAACCTTTTTCAACGGCCAGTTCCTGCTTATTGATATGCTGGTAATAAGTGTGTATCGTCTTTGAATTTTGTGCAAATGCCTTACCTGTACTGCTGATGCTCGAAACCCCCAACCCTATCAGTACATCTGTTTGCTGCGTGGTATAGCCCATGAAATTCCGGTGCAGCCTACCTGCCTTAGCTACTACACACAGGTCATCCGTAGCTAAAGCAAAATGGTCCATCCCTATATCGCGGTATCCATTTTGCAGAAACAGGTTTCTGCCTGTCTGGTAAAGTCTGAGTTTCTCTGCGGCTGTAGGCAGGTCGTGCTCATCAAATAGCCGTTGGCCCCTGCTTGTCCACGGCACGTGTGCGTAACTGTAAAAGGCCACCCTGTCGGGCTTCATAGATATCGTCTGCTCTATGGTCCGCGCCATGCTTTCTTCGGTTTGCAGTGGCAATCCGTATATAAGGTCATAGTTCACCGACTTATATCCTATCGCCCTTGCTGTATTGGTCACATACTGTACCTGCTCAAAGGGTTGCACCCTGTTGATGATCTTTTGCACTTCCGGATCATTGTCTTGTATACCAAAGCTCACCCTGCGGAAGCCCATGCTATACAATGTCTCCAAGTGCTCTTTTGTGGTGTTGTTCGGGTGCCCTTCAAAACTGAACTCATACTCCTCGTGTATCACCGAGCTATCCAGTATAGGTTGCAGCAGGCGGGAAAGGTTGGCAGGCGAAAAGAAAGTAGGCGTACCTCCGCCCAGGTGCAGTTCCCGCAGCACCGGCTTTTCGCCCATCATTTGAGTATACAACTGCCATTCCCGGAACACAGCATTAATATACTCCATCTCAACGCTGTGATTGGTGGTGATCTTTTTATTGCAGCCGCAGTAGGTACACATGGCCTCACAAAAAGGCAAATGAATATAAAGGCTGATTCCTTTCTTTTGGTTCGAAGCTTCGAACGCGCTGATAAAATTATGCTGCCACTCCCGGGCATCTATATGCTCTTTCCAGTTGGGTACGGTAGGGTAGCTCGTGTATCGTGGTACGGGGATATTGTATTTTTCAAGTAGTCGGGCCTGGTCCATGGATAACTATTTCGCCAAAAATAACAGCGATTATCCACTCAAAACCTGACCGTGATCATCTGCCACCGCTTTGCCACAAGTTTGACATCATTTTTACATCCGTAGACTCAGGGAAATAAAAAAGGCACCGCAATGATGTTGCGGTGCCTTCCTCTGTAATTTGATCTTTATCTTATTCCGCTTCTACTGGCTGTTTGCTGGCGCTCCTGTAAGGGAATGACTCATAAATATGCCTGCGCGCAAACCTGCCCAGTGCCGGTGCATTCACCAGCTTCACATACAGTGCTTTTGGTACACCGAAGTATTCGTAGTGGTTGCCGTCTACAAATTTCATCACCAATGTTTCGTCTTTATACTCAAAATCCTGGATACCGGAGGTGGTAATGGTATTCATATATTCGGCCATGCCGGCAGCACGTGTTTCGGGCGCTATACTTACCAGGAAGTGATAAGCAGCTATAATGCGCTTACTTTTCACCTCTGCCTCGGTCCTTTCAGCTTCATCATGAAACTTGTCCGGGTGCCAGCTCTTCATCAGGTTCCGGTAAACGGTCTTCAGCTCCTGCAACTCCGCATTTTCATTAACTCCCAACAGCTTCCTGTATCCTATGATCTTTTTCATGCTTTTTGTTTTCTCTTAGTGGCTTCGCCAGGAATCGAACCTGGATCTGGAGCTTCGGAAACTCTTATACTATCCATTGTACTACGAAGCCGTACCGTTTTTCGGTCGGCAAAGGTATGAATAAAATCTATAATGAAAAAATCCTTATTGTTAATTATATCCCTTTTCGAGGTTTATTTATAGGATAACGGTTGCGGTGGAAAAGAAAAATGTAAAAGAGGCCTGTTTTTTGGAATATGCTGAAGGTTATGAAACTAAGTGATAAGAGCAGCGGGACCGTTCAAAAGGTAAAAAAGATTGTAGAAGCAAAATAAAGACGACCATGGACTTACAGACGACATACGCATATAAAAGCAAAGAAGTAGAACAAAAATTATCGCGACTGAAAAAGATAGTGAAGAAGCATAGCCGCTGTTTTGAGAAAAATACAAACAACTGGGGCTATCTTGGAGACCTCATTAATTTAGATAATAAACTGGAAGAGGTGATACACTTTACACGCATGTAGAACTTTCTTACGCCAGTGATAATAGGTTAATTGTATTTTTCGTTGAAATAGATATGCTTAACGGAAGTAGAGCCTGATTTGTAATTAATGTATGTATAGAAAATAAAATTCCATAATTCCTCTATGGCACCATCAAATGGGCCATATGTTTTTTCCATTTGCTTTAAACAATTTTCCGCTTCTTTACTTCCAGAGACAAACGCCCAGAAAAGCATGTAGCCTTCGTTTAGATTTACTTCCGAATTCTCTTTTTTAAGGTGATAAAATCTATTTATAATTTCTTCAATCTGCTTTTTTGTATATAATGGTATGTCTTTTCTATAAAAGCACTCTTCCGTAATCTTGTTGTGAGAATAATATAGTTTATAAATATGAAACGGTGTAGCGACATCTTCAAAGTTTCTACCAATCGGCAATTCGTAAACTTGTTTTATGTAGAGCGTATCACCTTTTTTCTCAATTCTACAATCCTCGGTAGCGTCCCACATATCTATGATTTTCTTTTCACCGCATTCATAACAAACAAACTCGGAGTAGGTTGTAATCTTATTTTTCAATTCATGATAACCGCATACTCCAATTTGCTTATTATGCTTAAAAGTAAATACTTTAATAGGCTTCATTTCTTCGTTACTTAGAGCACTATTAGGGCAATTACATATTTGACCATGTAATGAATAGGAAAGCAGCAGAGATAAAATAATAGATAGTTGTTTCATAACAATTTACAGGATAAATGTAACGGATTATTCCTACTCTCTTATCTGCTAATGTAACAACGAACCACAAAATAATTTTTGATAAACCCCTCCGTTATTCGTAATTTTTAGGCGAAGAAAAATAGACATTCAGGACGAAGTAATATTGTCTAAAATGTCCCCCACTTGTCCCCACTTTTACATATAATATAGTACAGGGGATAATAAAAAAGTGAAAATCAATCACTTGCGGATGCTTGTCTATGTAGTGTCTCCTTTACTCTTATACTATCCATTGTACTACGAAGCCGTACCGTTTTTCGGTCGGCAAAGGTATGAATAAAATCTATAATGAAAAAATCCTTATTGTTAATTATTGGTCTTTTCGGAACTTTTTTCGAGGATTGCGGCTATTGTGGAAGATAGAAGAGATATGTACCAAGTTTCTTTCAGGAAAAATTTGATAAACTATTGTAAATGGGAAGCTTTCGATTGTTGTCTGTCTATAAGATCCGTATACAAGGCTATAATATTGCGGGTGATCACAGATTTGTTCTATTTTTTTGTCAATAGAATCAATGAGTCGTTCACCTAAGCCTTTTTGTTCGTTTTCATACCATACATAGGAATCAGCGTATTCCTTGAGTGCTTCCTTGTGTATTTTGTACTGAAACGGCATTATTTACTTTTTTGCTTTTTGAACTGTGCTCTTGCGGCATGGCGTGCTTCCTCCATCGTATATGTTTTTGCCGATCCATCAAGAAAAGATTTAGTCCTTCGGTCAAGTTCTTTAATAAATTCTTTGCTCCAGCCGGATGCTTCTTCTATTTCATTCTCCACCATGGTATACATAGCTTTCACCTTCTTTAGGTCGCCGGTCTGACAATAATCAGCCATTCGTTCTCTAATTTTCGTTTCAGTCATAGCAATGCTGTTTATACAAAATTAGTTAATGTAGAGAAGAAAAAAAACACCCTACTTATACCGCTCTATCTCCACCACTTCCCTGCAAAAGTAGTATTCCCTCGGGTCGTTAGAGGCAACGATCACCAGGCGGTTCTTACTGTATTCTTCCATCCAGTCGCGGTATTGCTCTACCCCTTGCTGGTCCAGGTTGGTGCAGGGCTCATCAAGCAGCAGGGCAGGGGTGTCGGAGAATATGGCCTGTGCCAGCTTCACTCTCTGTTTCATGCCCGATGAGTAATCACCCACCGGTTTATTCACAGCGCCTTCCAGTCCCGTTTTTTTGATCACATCGGCTATCGTCATTCCCGGCAGCAGCTTCTTAAAAGAAAAATGAAACTCGAAAAATTCCTGCAAGGTCAGTTCCTCCACCAGTTCCATTCCCGGCGCGCAAAAACTAATGTGGCTAAACACTTTATTCGCTTCCAGTTCCTTGTCGCCATTATAAAACCGCACCTTACCCAGCGATGGGCTCTGCATCCCCGCTATTATCCGCAGCAGGGTAGACTTGCCACTTCCATTAGATCCCAGCAGGGCATAGGCATTAGGGGCTTTAAAAGAATGGTCTACATCTTTAAAGATCCTGTGCCGCTGAAAGCGCTTGCCTATATTTTCGAGGGTGATGATCATTACCGAGGACAAACTTAACACTTATTAATTATCATAAAACAGCTCACTCCGCTCCATCGCAGATTGGTTACCGTACGGATAGTCTCCAAACCGGTGTATGATCTCATATTCATTGAACGAGAAGAACTGTATATACGCCCATTCGTCAGTGGGAGTCTTTTTAATATGCTCCAGTATTACGCCCATCAATCGCAGGCGTTCTTTGTCATACAATTCGTTGGGTATCTCTGATGTGCGGGATACACCATAATCCAATTGCTTGATGGCCCGCCACTTCCTCCATGCTTCAAACAGCAGCGGCGAATAGGTGCCCTTGCTCATGATCCGGTACAAATACCCCATTGCTATGGAATCTCCATTCTCTACTTTCATCGAATCAGTAAACTTTTTCTTCAGCAAAATATCAGAGAGGTACATTACCGTGATGTCGTTCTGCAGGCTTTTGGGGTCATTCTTTAGTAATGTATAAGCCTCCTTAGGATGCAGGGTGTTTAGCAGGGCATCAACTTTTTTCTTTTCAGCAAAAGGTATGTTCCTTGCTTTTAGTTCATGTATACTCCGCTCCGTCGAGTCGAAATGTATATAGCCCTCTGCTCCAAACTTTGAGATCAGTGTGTCCAGGTGCGCTTGCAGTTGGGGCTGGTAGGTCTCGTTGCATTTCCTGAACATATCACTCTCATTGCCGTACTTGTACAAGTCGTCAAAGCATTCTATGATCACGTCCATCAATGCCACTACCTGGTTTTTATAGTCAGCATAGCGCGGATCTATTTTGGCGTTCTGTATGTCTTGCTTCAGTAATTTTTCTTTGGTAATGCAGGCCTGTATGATCTCTTTTTCAGCGCCCCTTTCAGCGCCGCCCTCGGCAAAATAAAGCGCCACCATTTCTTCATTGCGCTGTATGCCCCGTTCAAATTCGTAAAACTGAATAATAGAATTTGCCTCCTTCAGAAATCTAGCGCTATTGATCTTCTGCGAAAAGCCAAAGAATGGAAAAGCTACTAAAAGAGACAAAAGAATATTCTTCATAGATGTACTCTGAACCCTTTTAGGTTTTGACTTTTCACTTTTAACTAACGACTATCTACTAATTACTAACGACTATCCTTACGGCATATCCTCACTATGTTTCCTGATATACCCCTTCATAATGCCCCTTCCTGTCTCGCGTACAAAGCTGATGATCTCATCACGTTCGTCCGATACAGGCAGGTCGGTTTCTATAATGCTTAGTGCTTTGGATACATTGTACCCGCGCACAAACAATATGCGGTATATATCCAGTATCTGGTTGATCTTTTCTATAGAATAGCCCCTGCGTTTCAGCCCTACCGAGTTCACTCCTACATAAGAAAGTGGCTCGCGAGCAGCCTTCACATAAGGCGGTATATCTTTTCTTACCAGTGAGCCGCCGGTCACAAAGGCATAAGAGCCTATGCGCACAAACTGCTGCACCGCCGTAAGGCCCGCCAGCACCACATTGTCGCCTACTATGATGTGGCCTGCAAGTGTGGTGTTGTTGGAGAAGATGCAGCCATTGCCCACTTCGCAGTCGTGTGCTATATGGGTATACGCCATGATCAGGCAGTTGTTGCCTATCTTGGTTGCATTACGGTCGCTGGTGCCACGGTTGATGGTTACACACTCGCGTATGGTCGTATTATCGCCTATAATCGTAATGGTATCTTCACCCTTGAATTTCAGGTCCTGGGGTATCGCTGATATCACAGAGCTCGGGAATATGCGGCAATTCTTGCCTATCCGCGCGCCTTCCATGATGGTCACGTTCGAGCCTATCCATGTGCCTTCGCCTATCTCTACATTTTTATGTATAGTAGTAAAGGGGTCGATCTTCACATTTGGCGCTATCTTGGCGTCGGGGTGTACGTATGTAAGAGGATGGATCATTTTTTATCTTTTCTCACTATTTGTGCTACCAGTTCCGCTTCTGTAGCCAGTTTGTTTCCTACATATGCTGTCCCCCTCATCTCACATATGCCACGACGGATCGGGCTGAGCAGTTCCAGCTTTAATATCAGGGTGTCGCCGGGGCGCACCAGTTGTTTGAATCTCACCTTATCTATTTTCAGAAAATAGGTATCGTAGTTCTCCGGGTCATGTATGTTGTTCAGCGCCAGTATGCCGCCGGTTTGCGCCAATGCTTCTATCTGCAGCACTCCGGGCATTACCGGGTTACCCGGAAAATGTCCCTGGAAAAAATGCTCGTTAAAGGTCACATTCTTGATACCAACCACATGGCTGTCGCTCAGCTCTATGATCTTATCTACAAACAGGAATGGGAATTTATGCGGCAGCGCCTTGGTAATGTGCGTGATGTCATAAATAGCCTGCTGCGACGGATCGTAGTGCGGTATATCCGAAAGATGTTTGTTCTTTTTGATGTACTGCTTGATCTTCTTCGCAAACTCCACGTTCGATGCGTGCCCCGGCCTGCTGGCTATGATGTGCGCTTTTATGGAGTGCCCTACCAGTGCCAGGTCACCTACTACGTCCAGCAGCTTGTGGCGTGCAGGCTCGTTGGTGAAGTGAAGCTGTATGTTATTGAGTATACCTTCCTGTTTTACTTCTATCTTTTGTTTGTTGAAGACCTTGGCCAGCCTGTTCAGTTCTTCCTGGCTCACCACCTTGTCCACCACTACTATCGCATTGCTCAGGTCACCACCCTTGATCAGGTTATTGTCCAGCAGGTACTCCAGTTCATGCAGAAAACAGAAGGTACGGCATGGGCCTATCTCTTCACGGAATTCCGATAAATGCCTGAGCGCTGCATGTTGCGTGCCAAGCACCGGTGAATTAAAATCAATAAGTGCCGTTATCTGGTAATCAGTAGAGGGTATGGCCAGCATATCCACGTTCTTCACCGGGTCGTAATAATGTATGTTGCTGTCTATCGAGTATACTATGCGCTTGGCCTCTTGCTCCAGTATGCCTGCGCTTTCTATAGCATCTATAAATTGCCGCGCGCTGCCGTCCAGTATCGGTACTTCAGGGCCATCCAGTTCTATCAGCAGGTTGTCTATGCCCATGCCTACAAGGGCGGCCATAGTATGCTCCACGGTATTTACCCGTGCGCCGTTATACTCGATGGTAGTACCACGCGATGTATCTACCACAAAGTCCACATCAGCTTTTACTATCGGTTTCTCCGGTAGGTCTATACGCTGAAAACGAATGCCAAAGCCGGGGTTGGCCGGCTTCATGGTCATGGTCACTTTTTCGCCCGTATGTAATCCCACCCCTTGCAGGGTTACTGATCCCTTTAATGTCTGTTGGTTTTGACTGTTGTTTGTCGGATGCAAAGTATCAGTTTTTATCCTGCTTTCTATTTTGCTTAAAATATCTTCACTCACTTTTTATACTCCAGGTTTTGTGTGCTCAATAATGCCGTTAATTCCTGTACGGTTTCTTCCAGTTTTTGAAGGCGGTGCTGCAGGTCCGGCAAATTTCTGAAAACTGCCTGACTTTTCAATGAGCTTTTATATTCAAATGCCGGGGTACCATTCAGCGTCGTTGCCGGGTTGGCTATCGACTTGGAAAGCCCGCTCTGTGCGTTGATCTTGGTGCCATCTGCTATATGTATGTGGCCTACTATGCCTACCTGTCCGCCTATCACGCAGTTCTTACCTACTTTGGTGCTGCCCGATACACCTGTTTGTGCGGCTATCACTGTGTTTTCGCCTATTTCCACATTGTGGGCTATCTGTATCAGGTTATCCAGTTTCACACCCTTACGTATGATGGTAGAGCCCATTGTGGCCCTGTCCACTGTTGTATTAGAGCCTATCTCCACATCATCCTCTATGATCACATTGCCTATCTGCGGTATCTTTTTGTAACTGCCGTCATTGAGCGGTGCAAACCCAAATCCATCTCCACCTATCACTGTGCCCGAATGAAATACCGTGTTTTTGCCTATCCGGCACTCATCATAGATCTTTACGCCCGAGTATATTTTTGAGTTGTCGCCTATTATCACATTGTTACCAATGTAGCTGCCGGGATATATTTTCACACCGTTGCCTATCTTCGCATTGTCACCTACATAAGCAAAGGCACCTATGTACACATCTTTGCCTATACTGGCTGTGGGCGATACATAAGACGGCTGTTCTATGCCGGTTTTGCCAGCTCCTGATATGATGGCATTGTACTGCTCCAGCAATGCCGCAAAGCTGCTGTAGGCATCCTTTACCCGTATCAGCGTGGGGCTGATGGGCTGAGACAATTCCAGGGTATCATTTACAATGATGATAGAGGCCGCTGTAGTGTACAGGTACTCCTCATATTTCTGGTTAGATATAAAGCACAACGAGCCTGCCTTTGCCTCTTCTATCTTGGCCACATCACTTACCTTGGCATCCGGGTCTCCCTCAAGTTTGCCTTGTAGCAGAGTAGCTATTTGCTGCGCTGTGAACTGCATGTTTCTATCTGGTTTCGATGATGGCCATACAATATGGCCTGCTCCTTTTTTCGTTCAAATAATTACTTGCTCCTGCGCAAACTATTATTGCACATAGCAAATGTAGTTTTTATGTACCGCCCGAGCAAGTGTTTGATTCACTAATGAATCTTCTATTTCTGTAATATTTTTCACTTGTCCGCTCTTCGTTTCTATTTTTATCAGTTCGTCATTAATATTATATGTGCTGTTCGATGTAATTCCCTCAAAAACAAAGTAATGTATATCCTTTTCTGCTATACCAAAATCTTTCCTTACCTGTTCCTTCTTACTCACCAAAATGCTTGCCAAAGATTCAGAACTGAGTAAAACTTTGTAAAGTTTTCGTAAGATTAGCATTTGGCACAGCCGGGATAGTATTTTATCGTCATGCGTTTGCCACACTTTAATAGAAACCATCACATCATTGTCATCCAGTTTGCAAAATTCATCCAGGTGCGCCGGGTTCTCTTCAAAATCTTTTTGAGTGAGGTTTTTGTATAAAAAATATTTTAATGCCGGCGAGGCAAATAATTCCTGTCCATCCATCGCCAGCTCTTTGGCACGCTTCAGTATATTGATCAGCAGCATTTCTGCCCCAAGTACTGTTTTGTGCAGGTACACCTGCCAGTACATCAGCCTGCGCGCTATAATGAACTTCTCTACCGAGTACACACCCTTTTCCTCCACCATCAGCTCATTATCCCTCACCGTCAGCATCTGCAATATGCGGTCATACCCTATAACACCCTCCGATACACCGGTATAAAAGCTGTCCCGGTTTAGATAGTCCATACGGTCCACATCCAGTTGGCTGCTCACCAGTTGGTGCAGGTACTTACCCCCTGCCCCTAAAGGGGAGCTATCAGCGTTATCGAAGATATTTATTGCCTTGCCCAGCAGGCCACCGAGGTCTTTATCCATCCGGTGCATCATCATCCGCGATAGCGTTTCATGATGCACCCCTACGAGCGTATGCTCCAGCGAGTGGCTGAAAGGCCCGTGGCCAATATCATGCAACAATGCGGCCAGCCGTGCCGCCAGGCACTCTTCTTTATCAGTGGTTATGTTCTTTGCTTTCAATTCATCCAGCGCCTTGCCCATCAGGTGGCACGCCCCCAGCGAGTGAGCCAGCCGTGTATGCACCGCCCCCGGATACACCAGGTGCGCCAGCCCCATCTGCTTTATATTCCGCAGCCGCTGAAACCACGGATGGTCGATCACCCGCATCAGCTCCGCCTCCGGAAACCGTATAAAACCATATACAGGGTCGTTAACTATCTTTACTTTGATACTCATTTGTGGCGTGAAATTAACCAACCTGCGTCTCAAGCCCAAATATGATGCGAGAAACAGGGAAAGAAAGCTAAATCAACAACCTCTTCGCAGAGTAGCGAAGAAATCTCCTCCGCATGCACAAAAGGCTCTTCTGGTCCTAAAGTACGGAAGCGTCTCGCTCTTCTGTGAAATCCGTACAATCAAACTAATCCGTGATTCAGAAATTTATGATACACTTCCCACTGGCGCGAGTTTGTGGCATAGTCCTCCGCATGCACAAAAAGCCTCAGCTGGCCGAATCATTTCGTTTCTATTTTAAAGAGTCGACATCCATATAAACTCATATTCTAACTGGATTTTTATACGTTATCTTAGCTTCTTATACAGGATATGGCACAAATTAAAGACAATGATAAGGACCGATTGATAAAAGCATTTCCTGCTTCACTGCGGGAGGATGCCGCTTATGTTGTGAATATCTTGCCACCGGGAAAAACAGTCTGGTCTCATGATGGTAGCAGGCAAATTACCGTACAAAGCTTGATAAGCGAAGATGCTATACAAGTATTTCTTGATAACGAAATGATTAGCCTGCCATACAGGATTTATATGAATGAACTGAATGTTGAGGTGCTGGAACAGTTGACAATACACCAACAAATTATTCTGCATTGTATATACACCCGACATTTCAACGGCCATATCAGGGAGGCTAGCCTGGCAAAATTATATGGCGCTACTGATGGTTTTGTAATTCCTTTTATTGTCCAATTATTGGCCGACCAGGTCCTTGAAATTTTAATAGCGTTACAGAGGCATGTTACGGGTCATGGTGCGAATGATTACGCCGTCTTTACTCGTAATAATCCGAAATATTGGCAGCAAACCCAAGACAGGATGGTTTCTTATTGGAATGCGTACTATCGGCCAAGATATCCGAAGATTGGACCATATCCGGGCAAACAAATTGCTCACATGATTAACCTTGCGGAAATGCTGCTTAAATGAACTGCGAAATCCGCGTGGCCAAAATTATCTGTGATTCAGGAATCCAATAATACATCTCTCCACTGGCGCGGGTTTGTAGCATAGCGGCGTGCGTTAGCTAACTCGTGTCTGCGCAATCTAGCCAGTTTGCAACTGGCAATACAAGGGTTATGGTCAAATTTTAATAGATCTTATCCTGCGAGCCGATATCTGGAATATTTTTTGAAAAGATCAAATCAAATCCGTAAATTTGGTATCATTTTTGGTACCATAATATTATGACCTCTAAGGAGATTTTGAAAATATTACATACTGATGGATGGAGAGAAGTAGCGCAGAAGGGAAGTCATCGGCAATTGAAGCATCCTGTGAAAAAAGGAAAGGTTACTGTTTCTATGCATAATGGGGATATGGCATTGAATACTTGAGATCAATTTTGAAACAAGCGCAAATAGAACTATGAAAAAGAAATTTGAAGTGATCATTGAAAAAGCGGAAGACAGTCAGCTTTGGGGGCGTATTCATTATGGGGAGGATCTGTTAACCACAAACGCTGAAACTATTGAAGGCATCGTAGAGAACTTCAGGGAGCAGTTTGAGGCATTTTATGATTTAAAAGTTGCAAAAAATAGTTTTGATATAAAATATGACCTGGAAGCATTCTTTGACCAATATAATGTTCTCAATATTTCAGAGATAGGGAAAATGGCAAAAATAAGCCCCACGGTCATGAGGCACTACAAAGCGGGAATTAAGCACCCCTCAAAAGCACAAGTACGGAATATTGAACAGACCATCCACATTTTAGGCAAACAATTGGAATTAATTAAGATCGCATAATACCCACTGGCACGAGTTTGTAGCATCGCCCTGTGCAATGCAAACTCGTGTCTGCGAAATCCGGCAAGTTTGCAACTGGCGTGTAACGAATCCTCAGATGCGAATTGCGATAGTTCTTCCGTGAAATCTGTGTAATCAAACTAATCAGTGATTCAGAAATCTCCTAATACATTTTTTAAAAACCACAAAAAAAACCTAAGAAAATACTTTCATACACACGAGCTCACTACTAACATATAACCCCGCAAATATCAACCGCTTATCTCAAAAATAATTTCCATCACAGACACTATACGGTCTGTCATAGGCACATAAACGTACTGTCATAAAAACCCAATTTTGCCGCATCCTCCGCACTTCAGACCTTTATGAGTTTAAGTACGATAAACGACGAACTAAGCCGTAAAGAAAAACGAGGATTAACACAAAGCGTAGTAAACAAAGAGCAGGATTATCAACTTGAATTTAATATAGAATGGGACATCCAATGGGACATCTGAAAAATTGAATTCGTCCGAAACCCTTGCCAATGCTCACTTATATATAAAACCGCAATCGGAGTTATCCACATAAAAAGTTTTCAGCGCATGGGACATTACCAAGGAATAACACTTTTACTCGCATCTATTAGGCAACATCTCCCTTTAGGGTCGGGGTTGTACTCGCGCAGGACACTCGCGTAACGCAATTTCAGGATTACTACAATGTCCCACGTTCATAAAATGGGACATCCAATGGGACATGCTCAAACCTTCAAAACCAACCAAACCCTTATCCATCAATACTTACAGAAAAACAAGCAATATGAGTTATCCACAATTTTTTTTATTTCGCAGTAGGACATTATGCAAATTAATCATCAGAATGTTAAGTGTCTTTGCGATCACACACAGGCATAAAAAAACTGCAATAGATCGCTCCATTGCAGTTAAGAAAGATAAATTTGGGAACGACCTTTACGCCCGTTCTATGATCACCGCATATCCCTGCCCTACGCCGATGCACATAGTAGCAAGTGCGTAGCGTTTGTTTTGCTTTTGCAATTCCAGCGCAGCCGAGTAGGTAATACGTGCGCCCGACATACCCAGCGGATGCCCCAGGGCTATAGCGCCACCATTAGGGTTCACGCGGGGATCATTGTCTGCTATACCCAGTTGGCGCAGGCAGGCAAGGCTTTGAGCAGCAAAGGCTTCATTGAGCTCTATGATGTCTATATCGTTGAGTGTGAGGCCGGCACGTTGCAGTGCTTTGTGAGTTGCCCCTACAGGGCCTATGCCCATGATGCGGGGTTCTACACCCACTACTGCTGAGCTCACTATACGTGCCTTCGGTGTAAGGTTGTAATTCTTTACTGCATCCCCCGAGGCGATGAACACCGCCGCAGCGCCGTCATTAAGGCCTGATGAATTGCCTGCAGTAACAGTGCCATCTTTTTTAAAGGCCGGTTTCAACTGCCCCAGCTTTTCAGTGGTTGTGGTTGGCTTCAGGAATTCGTCTTTATCTACAATAGTTGATGCGCCTTTTTTTAGTGCTATCTCTACAGCCGTTATCTCCTCAGCCAGTCGGCCTGATTGCTGTGCTGCCGCAGCTTTCATCTGGGAGTTGTAAGAGAAGAGGTCCTGGTCTTCGCGGGAGATATTATACAACTCGGCAAGGTTCTCTGCCGTATTGCCCATAGGGTCGGTGCCATATAGCGCCTCCATACGTGGATTGATGAAGCGCCATCCGAAGCTGGAGTCGAACATCTGAGAATCCTGCCCGAAGGGTTGTGATGCTTTCGACATCACCCACGGGCCACGCGTCATCTGCTCTACACCACCGGCAATGAACACATCGCTGGTGCCTGATTTGATGAACTGTGCTGCAGACACAATTGCCGACATGCCCGATGCGCAAAGGCGGTTCACCGTTTCGCCGGGCACACTCCAGTGCAGGCCCGCCAGCAGCAGGGCCATACGGGCCACATTGCGGTTGTCTTCGCCGGCCTGGTTGGCACAGCCCATGATCACATCGTCTATCACATCAACGGGGATAGATGGATTGCGTTCTACGAGCTTTTTCAGTACCACTGCTGCCAGGTCATCGGCGCGAATACCGGAGAGTGCTCCCCTGAAGTTACCTATTGGTGTCCGGATACCGTCTATGATGAATGCTTCTTTCATTAAATAAGGTTAAAAGTGGGTGTAAAGGTAAGGCGGATAGCACAATAAGGCTATATAGCCGTATAGATATTGATAATAGTACAATGCTGACGAAATTTCAAGCGCTGTGGTTAAGAAGGTTACTGGCCATCTTTTTTGGTCGTATCAGCAGGGGGTGGGGTATCAGGTATGGTTACCTGTTCCTCCTCTTTCTTCTTCTTTTCGGCTTCTTTTTCAAGGCGTCGTTTCTCCTTCTCCAGCTTCTTTCGCTCTTTTTTGCTGAGTTCGGGAGTAGCGGTGGTGTCTTTGGCTTCAGTTTTGGGCGCAGCTGGTTCGGTAGTTGGCGGCGCAGCTTGTGAACTGTTCAGCAGGCTGTCTACGTTCGGCGGGGCATCTGTCGGGGCTACGGTAGGTTGTTTGGCGGTGCTGTCTGCTGCGGCCTGGTCTTCTTTGTGCTTCTTGCGGCGTTTGTGCTTTTTGTGGCCTTCTTCCGGGTTGGCTTTTTGCAGGCTGTCTCTCAGCAGGCTATCACGTACCAGGCTGTCCCTGCTCGTCAGGTCAACAGGTATAGAGTTCATCAGGCTGTCTTCACTGCTCATGCCGGTTGCTCTGGTCAGGCTGTCTATCCGCATTTTATCCAGTCTGCGCTTCTTTTTATCCAGCACACTCTGGAACTCAGGTATGTCCTTACCATTAAGGGTATCAGCCTCTTCGCCTTCACCTTTTTTGTGGTGTTTGCCGGAGGCCTCGTCCCCGTCTTTCTCACTTTTTCCATCTTTCAGCAGAAACAAGGGAAGTATGGTCACGATCTTATGTTCGATGTAAAAAAGAGGGTTTCGTTTGGTGGTAGGAAATGTGAAGCCTATGCTGCCAATGACTTCATATATGTGCAGGTTTTGACGGGCCGTACCATCATACACAGCCAGTGAATTAAATGCTGCATAATCGTACTTGCCCGCTATCTCGGCATAGATATACCGGTAAAAGGTACCCCTGAGCGCTACTTCGGCACCTGCGTTCCAGCCGCCAAATGCGAATGTTTTGCCTGCAGATGCATTACCGTCCAACTCATTATCTGCGTGAGGATAAACAGGCCCGGCACCGATCTTGCCCAGTATGTCTACGCCTATCTTCTTAGATGTGGGCCTATAGAGTTCAAACCGGTGTACATAATTGAGCAGGAGCAGGTTAGCGCCCGTAAAGCGGTAATAGAAGCCATTTTTAGCAGAGAAGGCAATGTTCTTATCCGTATTCAGCAGGTTGTTCACCGTGCCATGTATGTGTACGGTTTTGCCATCTGCTACCTGGTAATTGACAGGGTCAAAATTGGCCTCCATGCCGTTCTCCTGGTAATGATCGAAGTAGTAGCCCAGCCGGTAATTGAGGTGCAATAGGCCAATAGGTGTGTTTGTCTTGTTATTGCCCGGTGCCTTAAGTATGTCGTAGCTGTTGTTCAGGTCACCCTGCTCTATATGTATGTCTGATTTGCTGAACCACGATTCGTTGTAGCCTGCACTAAGATAAAAGGAGCCATTGCTTTGAGCCAATACCAGACACGGATGCAGCGCATATAGCAAAAAAAGCGTTACCGAAGTATGTAGGAACCTGTTCTTTAAGCGCATACTGCCTGATGATCGGGGCAAATCTAATAATTAATTTTAGCAAATGTAAACAATATGTTATTAAGGAATGGATTATTATTCATATCGTAACGCATCAATTGGATCAAGGCGGGAGGCTTTGATGGCCGGGTATATACCTGATATGATGCCTACTACAGCGCAAAGGCTGACGCCCACGCCTATCCATAGCCAGGGAACAATAAAGCCGGTTTTAAAGAAGATGCCTACTATGTTACCCACGAGCATACCAAGTATAACGCCGGCAGCGCCGCCAAAAAGGCTGATAAGGATAGACTCTGTAAGGAATTGCCGCTTGATCACCGAAGACCGGGCACCTAATGCTTTGCTCACGCCTATTTCCCTGGTGCGTTCTGCCACCGATACGAGCATGATGTTCATCAGCCCGATAACGGAGCCGAGCAAGGTGATGATGCCAATGACCACCGCCGCTAACCCAACAAACTGAATGCTATTGAGTACTACGCTCACCAGCTCGTTATTTTGTATCACTGAGAAATTGTTGGGTAAGCCAAGCGGCACTTTACGGATGACGCGGAACAGGCCTTCGGCCTCCTCCGCGGCGATCTCTTTCAGTTTCACATCCGTCACACTGATGTTGAGGAAGTAGCTGTTATCATTACCAAATACAGCCCGTGCAGTATTGACCGGTATGAATACCACATTGTCTGCATTCATCATCATACTGCCGCCCTTGGCCTCGGCTACGCCCACTACGCGGCATTTGACGTTGCCGACAGATACAATCTGGTTGATGGCATCCGCTACTTTGTTTTTGAACAGCTTTTTGGCAGTGCCATTGCCCAGCACACATACATAGCCACCTGAGCCGATCTCCAATGTCGAGAAGTTGCGGCCAAAGTCGAGCCGTGTATCTGTAACGCCCAGGTAGGCCTCATCCACGCCTTTGACGCGGATGTTGGGGTTTGTTTTTTCAGAGCCGTGATGTACGGTGGCAATGTTCGTACCACTTACCGACATGGCCACTTTGGCGGGGAACTGGAACCGCTCTTTGAATTGCCTGGCCTCGTCATAAGAAATGTCACGGGTATCTACATATTCATTTGGCCCGCCTCTGTGTTTCTTCTTGATAACGGCGGCGCTGATCTGGAATGAATTGACGCCCATGCTGCTGAAATTGGAATAGACACTGGCCTTCATTACTTCTATCGCAGTGAGTATACCCGTAAGTGCGGTGATGCCTAAAGCGATGATAGTGATCGTCAGCACTGACCGCAACGGGTTGGTGCGTATCGCACGGAGGGCCAATGTAAGATCAAAGAAGTATTGCTTCATAGCAAGGAGCGGTAAAAGGAATTGTGTAACAAATATACCATGTTACAGTTGTTTTATACACACATAAAAAAACCTCCTTGATGGGATCGCGGAGGTTTTTGATAAAATGTAGTATAGTTACTAGCCTTGCAATGCTGCTGCACCGCTCACAATTTCCGTGAGCTCGGTAGTGATGGCAGCCTGGCGGGCGCGGTTGTAGCTTATTTTCAGCGACTTCAGTATGTCTGTTGCGTTCTCGCTGGCTTTGTCCATCGCGGTCATACGGGCACCGTGCTCAGATGCATTGGCATCAAGCACAGCCTTGAATACCTGTGTGTTGAGTATCTTAGGCATGAGCTCCTGCAGTAATAAGCCCATACTTGGCTCGAATTCAAAGTCAATGTTCTTGCCTGTTTTCTTGTTCTCAGCCTTAGGTATTGGCAGGTATGGTTCAGCTACGAATATTTGGGTAGCCGCATTTTTAAACTGGCTGTAGATGATCTCTACACGGTCTACTTCTTTGTTCAGGAAGGCTTGCTGCGCATAGGCTGCAGCCCGGCGCACGTTGTCAAAGGAAAGGTCGGAGAAGATATCCCAATAGGCATCTACGATCTTGTAGTTGTTCCTCTGGAAGTATTCATAACCCTTCTTGCCTATCGGCAGGATGGTGACATTACCTTTCGCGTTTTGTGCCGCATACTGAGTCTTCGCCATTTCGCGTGCCATCTTAATGACGTATGAATTGTAACCGCCGCAAAGGCCACGGTCGCTGGTAATAGGTATCAGCAGCACTTTCTCCACAGGGCGCACATCGGCCAGTGGCATGCTTTCTTCGGATGACGAGCCGCTAACTATATTGCTGAGCATTTCCTGTAGCTTCTGTGCATATGGGCGCATCTGTATGATGGCATCCTGCGCACGGCGCAGCTTGGCAGCACTCACCATTTTCATGGCTTTGGTTATCTGCTGGGTAGATGTTACTGACTTTATACGGTTGCGTACCTCTTTAAGTTGTCCCGACATATCTATATCAAATAAAAATAATAATTCGGCGCAAAAGTAGGAATTTTTAGTCGTAGTAAAAAGTGAAAGATCGCCATCAAAAATATATATGATGCCTTTTCTTATTCATCCTTCAATTCTTTGAGTAAAACAAGGGTTTGCGCCCATATCAAAGACTCTTTTGTGAGGATGTCACTGGTATATGCAGGCTTGCCATTAATAACAGGCGGCTCCCATTTGATGAGCTTATTCTTATCAAAATAGTACCGGTTGATATCGAGTCGTGTCTTTTTGTCGTCGTACCAGACCGAATCATGGTTTGCCGAGGCGATCTCGGGGGTAATTTTGTCGGAGCAATTGTATTTATAGTTCTGCTCCTGTACATATATGAGCATACCATCATCGAAATAATAGGAAGCGAAAATGCGGTCGGTATCAGAAAAATGCTCTGTGTATACCTTTTTCACTTCATCATCTCTGTAATAGCCGGTTATATTGCCCTTGGCAGGGGAGGTGATATCGTCCACCTGTTTTTGCTTGTAGTCGGGTAGTTTCTTATTGATCTTGGCAGTTGTCTTATTTACAGATGCGACCACATCTTCCGGCTTTTGCTTGCAGGCTGTAAGGCAGATGAATGATAAGAATAAGAATGCTATATACTTGTTCATGGAGTGCAAAATTAGGTGATTTGTATTTGCTATTCATTGCTAGCTTCCTTCACCGCTAAGGCGCAAAGACGCTAAGGTGGTAAGTGGTCACACGATAGCCGCAATCAACCGTTTGGTATAATCATCTGTAGGATGCTTCAGTACCTGCTCTGCGGGGCCGCTTTCTACGATGATGCCGGACTGCATGACCATCACCCGGTTGCTGATATAGTGTACAACCGCAAGATCGTGAGCGATGAAGAGATAAGTGAGGCCAAACTCAGCCTGTAGGTCTTTGAGCAGGTTAAGCACTTGCGCTTGTATGCTCACATCGAGTGCGGACACGCTTTCATCGCATATGAGTATCTCGGGGCTGGGTGCGAGTGCGCGGGCTATGCCGATACGTTGCCGCTGGCCGCCCGAGAATTCGTGGGGGTATTTGTTAAGCGCAGTTGATGGCAACTGTACGAGATCAAGTAGCCTTCTCGCTTCTGGCAAAAGCCCTGAGCCACTTGCAATGCCATGTACCTTCAATGGCTCGGTGAGCATATCGCCAATGGTCATGCGGGGATTGAGAGAAGAGTAGGGATCCTGGAAGATCATTTGAATTTTACTGCGGATGGGCCGCCATTCTTTACTGCTGAGTATAGCGAGGTTTTGGTCGCCAAAGTGTATAGCGCCTTCATACACGGGCACTAAGCCCATAAGAGCGCGGCTGAGTGTGCTTTTGCCACAACCGCTCTCGCCCACCAGCCCCAGTACCTCCCCTTTGTGCAGATCGAATGATACGCCATCCACCGCTTTGAAATAAGAGCGTGGTGTACCCAGTATATTCTGCTCCTGCGGGAACCATACTTTAAGGTCTTTGACAGACAAAAGAGTATTGCCTATCGGTATTCCTTTTTGTGGCGAAGGGATTTGTGCTATATTTTGCGGATGCAAAATATCTGCCACTATCGGCAGCCTTTCACCTTTTTGCGCGGCAGATGGCCGGCATAGCAGGAGGGCTTTTGTATATGGGTTTTGCGGGTTACTCAGTACATCATTAGCCGTGCCATATTCCATCATTTCGCCATTGTACATCACCAGCACATCATCTGCTATAGTGGCGGCAAGGCCCAAGTCGTGAGTGATGAAGATCATCGCTGTGCCATACTCCTGCTGCAGGTAGTGCATCAGGCGAATGATCTCTTGCTGCACAGTGACATCGAGGGCCGTAGTGGGCTCATCGGCTATGAGCAGCGCAGGGTAGTTGCACATGGCCATCGCGATCATGATGCGTTGCTTCTGCCCGCCGGAAAGCTGGTGCGGGTAGCGGTCATATATTTTCTCAGGTTGCGGTAGTTGCACTTTGCCGAGCCAGTCTATCGCTAACGTTTTTGCAGCATCTCCGGTGATTGGCTGATGTGTGAGGATAGCTTCCTTAAGCTGCTTGCCCACCCGCATCACCGGATTGAGCGAGCTCATAGGTTCCTGGAACACCATGCCGATCTCTTTGCCCCGGATGTCTTGCGGATAGTTTTGCTCAAGGGTCGCATTGATCTGTGCAGTCTGCAGTGTGATACTGCCTTGCAATGAGGCCGCAGTGGGCAGCAAGCCCATTATGGCCAGCGCTGTGAGAGACTTGCCTGATCCACTCTCGCCAACGATGGCAAGTGTTTTTCCTTTTTGTATGGCGAAGGAAATATTGTTGACGGCAGTGAAGGGCTGCGTACCAGCAAAGGTGATGTGCAGTCCATTGACTGCTAATATAGGTAGCGTATCATCCATTAAAAGCGCAGGTGCTTAACGGTAAGACCTTCGTTGATCAACTGTTTGAGCGAGTCGATGCCTATTTGTAAATGGGTATGTACATATTTCTGCGTAACCTCCTGGTCTTTGCTGGCGGTCTTTACACCTTCGGGTATCATTGGCTGGTCTGATACCAGCAGCAATGCGCCGGTGGGTATCTGGTTATAAAAGCCGGTAGTGAAGATAGTTGCTGTTTCCATGTCGATGGCCATGGCACGCACCTTGCGCAGGTAGGTTTTAAATTCGTCATCATGCTCCCATACCCGCCGATTAGTAGTATATACGGTGCCCGTCCAGTAATCGCGGGAGTGATCGCGGATGGTCGTGGAGATGGCCTTTTGCAGCGCAAAGGACGGCAACGCAGGTACCTCTGGCGGAAAGTAGTCGTTGCTTGTGCCATCACCCCTGATGGCGGCTATGGGAAGTATCAGGTCGCCAACATTATTGTTCTTTTTAAGGCCACCGCATTTGCCCAGGAATAACACCGCCTTGGGTGAGATGGCCGAAAGCAGGTCCATCATGGTCGCTGCGGTGGGGCTGCCCATACCGAAGTTGATGATGGTGATGTTCTCGGCAGTGGCGCATTGCATTGGTTTATCGAGGCCCACTACACGCACTTTGTGCATATCGGCAAAGAGGGCTACATAGTTGCTGAAGTTGCAGAGCAGTATATACTCTCCAAAATCTTTGAGCTCCTGCCCCGTATAGCGGGGCAGCCAGTTCTCTACTATTTCCTGCTTTGTTTTCATAGATTAAAGTTAATACGTTTTGGATAAATGAGGGTGTTAATTTGGTGTAGTGGTTTTGCTATTTTGCAGCAGCCCCCGACCCTACAGCAATAAAAGCGGACCTTGTTACGGGAAAGTTTGGTTGAGTTATCTGATCTGTGCGAGGGTGTTGGTGAAGAACACCAACACCGGCGGAAACGCGTCACGGCAAAAAACTCCGTACAGGCTACCTGTAGTTAACGGGTTTCCTTGAAAGAGACTATTTTTGAACAGCTAATGATCACTACAGACTTTTCCAAAATACAATTAAAGCTCCGGCAACAGAATAGCGGTACGGGTATTTATGACCCTATCCGTAAAAAGTGGCTGGTACTTACACCGGAGGAACATGTGCGGCAGTATATGATCGGCTACCTGGTATCGCTGCAGTACCCGGCGGCATTGATGGCCGTGGAGAAAGCGATAAAGGTGGGGGATATGACCAAGCGGTTTGATATAGTGATCTATAGCCGCGACCATAAACCCTGGATGCTGGTGGAGTGCAAAGCGCCGGAGGTGGATATAACAGAGCAGACCCTGCACCAACTGCTCAACTATCAGCGCACCATACAATGCCCTTACTGGATGCTGACCAATGGCCGCAGTACCTTTTGTGCGAATGCTACCGATGTGAACAGCATAAGATGGATGGACTCAATTCCCCAATATCTTTGAGTAGCTGTCGCTGTTGAGGATCTGTAGCGCTTTTTGTGCCACATCATCTTCCTTCAGGCTGATGGTATAATATCCATTATCACGAAACAGGAAGCGTGCCAGTTGTGACTTGATCTGCAGATCAAAGTATTGTCTGCTTACGGGAGAAGAAAGCGCTTTTTGTGCTTTTGCGCGTGCCTCACCGGAGAGCATAGATATGTAGTTGTCTGCTATCTGCTGCTGGGCATTGAAGGATGCAGCAAAGTCAGCTACGGTCTTATATTTTAATTGTGCTTTATTGCGGATGAAGTAATCCCATATCGCATTTTTCAGGTCTTCGCTGTAGATGATGGATAGCAAAGCAGGGGAGAGGCGCAGCGTATCGTAGGGTACATACACATCCGGCTTTATGCCGCCGCCGCCATATACCACCCGGTGCTTGCCGGTATAGTATTTTGTAGTATCAGTAACTTTAAAGCTGTCTGTGCCGGAGAGTTCGCCGTTCTCCAGTCGCTTTTCATAATCTTCCATATAGGCTTCCTTGCCACCTGCAAAAGAGCGTTGTATGCAGCGGCCGGATGGTGTGTAATATTTGGCAATAGTCAACCGTAGCGCAGAACCATCGGGCAGATCGTACTGCTCCTGTACAAGGCCCTTGCCAAAAGTGCGACGGCCAAGGATAACACCCCTGTCCCAATCCTGTATGGCACCCGCAAGTATCTCGCTGGCAGATGCTGAGCCTTCGTCGACCAATATCGCCAGCTTGCCATCTTCAAACAAGCCCTTTTCGCCGGCACGGTATTCTGTTTTGGGGGTATGCAGGCCCTTGGTATACACTACCAGTTTGTTGTCATTCAGCAATTCGTCAGCAATAGATGAGGCCTGGTCGAGATAGCCACCGGGATTATCCCGGAGGTCTATGATCAACTGACTGGCACCTGCGGCTTGCAACTTCTTGAGGGCGGCTTTAAACTCATCGTAAGTAGTGGCCGAGAAGCGGTTTATTTTGATGAAGCCTGTAGTCGCATCCAGCATCAGGCTGGCATCTACGCTGTAAGTGGGTATGAGGTCGCGGGTGATGCGCACCTGTTTTATTTTACCGGCTATTTGTTTTACAGTAACAGACACCGTGCTTTTTTGCCTGCCTTTGAGCAGGTGGATGATGCGCTCAGTAGTGATGTGGATACCTGCCACCACCGAGTCGTCCACTTTGAGTAGTTTATCGCCCACCTCTATGCCTGCCGCCAGGGCGGGCCCCTTGTCTATAACAGCTACTACAGAGATGGTATCGCGAAGGAGGGCAAACTCGACACCTATGCCCGAGAATTCACCCTCCATATCATCGTTGATGCCCTGCACTTCATCAGCCGGTATGAAAACAGTGTGTGGGTCAAGTGATTTAAGAATGCCCGAAACGGCATCCTTGTACATGAGGTTGCTGTTGATGGTATCCACATATTTATTGTTGATGAGGTCGATGATCTTATTGAGGCGGTCCTGCCGGGGATCGTGCTTGCGCAGGGAATCGCGCATATTGTAGCCCAGCATCATACCGACCACCATTACTACCGAGAAAAAAAGAGGGGTCCAGACCTTGAGACGATCCTTTCTGTGTTCATCCATGTTCAGAAAACTGCATGTAAAAGTACGGAATTAATGGCTCAACCGCTGCCCCGCGGAAAGCTTAATGTCATATTTACAGCATATTACTGGGCATCCATAGCCAGGCGGAAACCAATATTCCACTGACGGGTAGTGGGTGGAAACCGGCTACGGTAGGTGGTGCGGCATACTGCATCATCATCAAAATAAGAACCGCCGCGCAATACACGTTTTACACCTGTTTCGGGGCCTTTGGGGTTGATCTCGTCTATTGTTTTGCTGTAGTAGTCGTCGCCATACCAGTCGTTGCACCACTCCAGGGCATTGCCTTCCATATCAAATATGCCCAGTTCATTAGCCTGCTTCTCGCCCACAGGATGGGTAGCGCTATTGGGTTTGCCATACCAGGCTACCTCGCTCAGCTTGTCAGAGCCGCTGTAGGTGAATTTCTTGCTGTACTTGCCGCCCCTGACTGCATATTCCCATTCTGTTTCGGTAGGCAGGCGGTAGTGCCTGTCGGGGAATTTGGCATTGAGGCGTTTAATGTATTCCTGTACGTCGTTCCAGCTTACTTTTACCACCGGGCAGTCGTTACAGTTCTTGTTGCCGTAGTCTACATCGTCGTAAGCAGGTGGCTTTATACCCATCACTTCGCGCCACTGGCGCAGGGTGACCTCATATTTGCCAATGTTGAAGCTGCTTACGTTCACACGGTGTAGCGGTCGCTCGCTTTCAAACTCCTCGCCCAGGTATTTTTTATCGTCGCAGCCCATGAAAAAGTTGCCACCTTTCACAAATACCATCTGTATGTTCGGCACATCCTGGCTAAAGCCATGAATGCAGATCATTAAAGCTGCAAATAAAAATATTATCTTTTTCATAATGCTACTTGTGATTTGTACGCGAAAATATTTAGCGAATATAGTAAAAAGGAATTAGTTGGTTTAATGGAAGGTAATATTAATATTGCGCTGGTTCAGGTATGGAGTGGGTGCCATATTTCATTGTTGGGGGGTGTATCATTCATTTTTTCGATAAATAGGTAGAGTAGCTCTCTTTCTGTTTTTCCTGATTCTTTTATCAACTCTTTCCATCCCATTTCTCCTACGGACGCGAGGGTGGAAGTGAGGTTTATTTTCCAATTCCCGTCCTCCTTGATGAACTTTACCTTCAGGCCAGGGTGCTTATTGGAATCTATCAATTGCGTCATGGCTACGCCATCTTTTACCGACAGTATTTTCAGAGAATATTCATCATTCGCATTGCCTCCACACATATGGTTTTGGATGCAGTAGGCGAAAAATGATCTTCCGGTCATTTGCATGATCTTGCCTGCGGGTGTAATATGCCTGATAGAGAGTACCAATATTTTCTGGTCGAAACGCAGCCCTTCCACCGTAAGGCTGTCGGCTGTTTTCACCAGGCCAAGGATATAGGCGTAGTAGTTGATCGTAGGAGAGTCTATATACCGCACACTTTCTGCGCCCATAGCATTGCCCACAGCCTCTGTGTAATTTTTCCATACAGCTTTGATCTCTTTCTGTTCCTGCTTGCGGTTTTCGCAGGATGGGGTGAACAGGAGTACAATACAGGTGAGCACGATCAGAGGTGAGCGCAGAAGGATATTTTGGAAGGGAGCGGATCTATTCATGTTGCTAAAACAAGATACAAATAAATATGCAGTGAAATTTGCTTGGATGAAAACAATCCAAGCACAACAAAACCCGCATAAAGCGGGTTTTGTATCAAATGTGCGGCAAAGGAGATTCGAACTCCCATGCCCGTTAAAGGCGCTACCACCTCAAAGTAGTGCGTCTACCAATTTCGCCATCGCCGCATTTGAGGACGGCAAAGATAGTGAAAAAGGGGAAAAAATTAAAGGGTTAATTGGATGATGAGTGAAATAACCACTTATTTATCTTCTCAGTATAATACGGAAGGTAGTGCCCTTGCCCAATTCGGACTGCTTGACGAATATGGATCCATGATGATATTTTTCCACTATTCGGCGGGAAAGGGATAGGCCGAGCCCCCAGCCGCGCTTCTTGGTGGTAAAGCCGGGTGTAAATACCCGTTTCACCTGGTAAGCAGGTATGCCCTTACCGCTGTCCTGCACATCCACCCACACCTGCTGCGGCTGGTTGGTGACGGTAATATCTATTTTGCCCGTGCCACCCATAGAATCGAGGGCATTGCGGATGAGGTTTTCCATTACCCAGTCGAACAATGGGCCGCTGATGTTGACAGGTACTTCATTTTCTTTGGTATGCAGGGTAATGATCACCTTGCTGGGCGAGCGTTTCTGCATATAATCCACGATTCCTTCAAGGCGGGTGACCAGGTTTTCCTCTTCGAGTTGTGGAGAACTGCCCACTTTGCTGAACCGGTCTGCCACCAGCTTCAGGCGGTCGAGATCTTTCTGCATTTCTACAACTGCTTCGCTCGCCGGAGCTTCTTCACGCAGTAGTTCCAGCCAGGCCTCAATAGAGCTCAGGGGTGTGCCCAGTTGATGCGCCGTTTCCTTGGAGAGGCCCACCCATACCTGGTTTTGCAGGCTGCGGTTGGCGGCACTGAGGGCCAGCAACACCACTATAAGGAAGAGTACAATAATAGTGAGCTGCACATAGGGGAAGTACCTGAGCTGTATGAGCAGGTAGGATTCGCCATAATAAATATAGTTTTTGCCCGTGCCGTAGTCAGCTTCAATAGGCCGGTGGGCTTTTTTAAATTCCTGCAGCTTCTCGGCAACCAGTTTTTTGATTGGCACCAGTGAGTGCAACGTATCGAGGTTCTTGGAGTCTATGATGCCACCTTTTTCATCTGTGATGATGAGGGGAATGGAGGTGTTCTGGGTGATGATATTGCTGGCAAAGGTTGTTTCCTGGAGATTGGATATGTTGGGATTACTTAATGTCTTGATGGCATTAGCTACTTCCTCCACCTTTTTCTTCTCTTCGAGCGCTAGTTTTTCGGCCAGTTGGCTCGTATAAAACAATGATGCGCCTACTATTAACAGGGCAATAAATGATAAATATGTCTTCCAATTCAGATACTGACGCATGTCTCTTTCCCTAACGGTTAACGAAGGAAAGGTAAAAATATTATGATTTTGAAGGAATTACTATTATTTTTGCCAAGGAAATTTAGAATTCATGGACAATCAACACCACAATCAGCATACGGAACTGGATAATGACAACGATATAGCGTTGAATAAGCCATCGGCATCACGTTTTATGTTCCTATTGAGCTTTTTTGGCTTTTTCATCTTTGCGTGGTCAGGTTGTTACAACCTTTACGAGCATAAGTATCAGAGGAATGACAACATTACCGTGCCTGATAACACGCTCTACGAACCAAAGTATAAATAAGCCCTTTAGTACCACCCTGTTATGATCGAATGCCATAAGGATACTGCTGTTGTAATACTCAGTTACAACGGCACTAAATGGCATGAACTTTTTTTGCCTGAGATAGTGGCGGAAGCGCATACGGGTTATGAAGTGATCGTTGTAGACAATGCTTCTACCGATGACACGCTGCAATATGTGCAAACCAATTTCCCCACGGTACAGACATTACAGATCCAGATCAACAACGGATTTGCAAATGGCTATTACGAAGCATTAAAGCAGATCAAAGCCAAATACTACGTTTTACTGAGTGCAGATTTTGAGGTGACGGAAGGATGGTTTCCGCCGCTGCACCAGGCTATGGAGCGAGATGAGATGCTGGCCGCCTGCCAGCCCAAGATCCGCTACTGGCGCAATAAGGAGTGCTTTGAGTATGCCGGGGCAGGTGGCGGCTTTATGGATAAGTATGGCTACATGTTTTGCCGGGGACGTGTATTCTTTGATATAGAAAAAGACGACGGCCAATACAACGATAATATAGAAGTATTCTGGGCATCGGGTGGATGCTTTATGGTGCGGGCAGATCTGTACCACAAAGTAGGCGGGCTGGATAATGAACTGTATGCGCATATGGAGGAAATAGACCTCTGCTGGCGGCTGAAGAATACAGGGTATAAAATAGGGTATATAGCCAAATCGTTGGTGTACCACGTAGGTGGCAGCGTGATCAGCTACGGCAGTCCGCAAAAACTGTACTATAACTTCAGGAATAACCTCATCCTGTTGGTGAAAAACGAGAAGGGAGCGAAGCTGTTGTGGCTGTTCCCGTTCCGCCTTTTACTGGATGGCGTGGCCGGCGCGCGCTTGTTTTTTACCGGTAACTTCAAGCAGACATTTACTATAATGAAGGCGCATTTTCATTTCTATGGCAGCATGGGCAAATGGCTGGGCCGCAGGAGAGAGAATAAGAAGCTGATCGTAAGGCGGAATGAGGCCGGCATATACCCCCGCAGCATAGTGTGGGATTATTTCCTTTTACGTCGTAAGAAATTTACCGATCTGGGCTGGACCCCTCCTAAGCTGGATTAGTATACTTCCTGAAGAATATTGTAATTTCGCAGCAGTCTCTAAGGTGTGGCACACCTCAGAGGTGTACCACACCTATACCATGAGCAACATCGTCATCAAGGCTGAACATGTTTCCAAACTATACCGCCTGGGCCAGGTAGGTACGGGCACATTGAGCCATGACCTGAAGCGGTGGTGGGCAGGTATGCGTGGCAAAGAAGATCCCTACCAGAAAATAGGCGCTGTAAATGACCGCACCAAACAATCGGCCAGTGAGTATGCGTGGGCATTGAGAGATGTGAGCTTTGATGTGCGGCAGGGAGAAACATTGGGGATCATAGGCCGCAATGGTGCAGGAAAATCAACATTATTAAAGCTGCTGTCGCGGGTAACGAGCCCTACTGAAGGCGCAATAAAAATGAAGGGGCGCATAGCTTCGCTGCTGGAGGTGGGTACGGGCTTTCACCCGGAGCTTACCGGCAGGGAGAATATCTACATGAACGGCGCTATACTGGGCATGACAAAGAAAGAGATCACCAGCAAGTTTGATGAGATCGTGGACTTTGCCGGCGTGGCCCTGTATATAGACACTCCTGTGAAAAGGTATTCATCGGGTATGTATGTGCGGCTGGCATTTGCGGTAGCTGCCCACCTCGAGCCGGAAATACTGATCGTAGATGAGGTGCTGGCAGTAGGTGATGCCGAGTTTCAGAAAAAATGCCTGGGCAAGATGGGCGATGTGGCCAGCCACGGGCGCACCATCATTTTTGTGAGCCATAATATGCAGGCCGTACAAAGTCTTTGCAAAACGGCCATATACCTGAAACAGGGTAGCCTTGCAGATATAGGAAGAACAGACAAAGTGATCAATACTTACCTGAGCAAAGAAATAGCTAATTGCCTGGAAAGGCGGTGGGATGCGCGCGAAGCGCCGGGTAATGAATACATAACGGTGGTGAGCGCGGAGGTAATACCCGACCTTAAAAATACCGCCGACCCGATAACTATCAGCACAGAACTGAAGATAAAATTTGAATTCATAAATCATCTGTCTGATGGCAATATCAACCTGAGCCTGTTGTTATATACCACTGCCGGGGTGTGCATTTTTAATGTGGGTACAGGATCGCATTTACTGAAAAAAGACAATCACTATACCAGTGTGCTGACCATACCGCGAGACCTGCTGAATGACGATATTTACACGGTGAATTTGCTTTTTGTGAAAGATACTTCTGTAGTGTTGTTTGCAATAGAAGAGGTATTGACATTTGAAGTGCTGGATAATCCGAGAGACGGGGCATGGTTTGGGAAGTGGCTGGGAGCGATACGGCCTACATTGCCTTTTACTATAACTGAATAAGCTATGATCAACGTAACAAAACCTTTTTTGCCTAAGCTGGAAGAGTATGTAAATTACCTGGAAGGCGTTTGGGACAGGAACTGGCTGACCAATAACGGCCCGCTGGTCAATGACCTGGAGCTGAAACTGAAAGAATACCTGGGGGTAAAACACTTCCTGTATTTATCAAACGGCACTATAGCCTTACAGATCGCTATCAAGGCATTGGGCATAAAAGGAGAGGTGATCACTACGCCATTTAGTTTTGTGGCCACTACCAGCAGCATAGTGTGGGAGGGTTGCCGCCCGGTTTTTGTGGATATAGACCCTAAAACGCTGAATATAGACCCGGCTAAAATTGAAGAAACAATAACACCACAAACAACAGCGATACTGGCCACACATGTATATGGCAATCCGTGTGATGTAGAAGCAATAGAAATCATAGCTAAGAAGCACAACCTTAAAGTGATCTATGACGGGGCGCATGCGTTTGGGGTGAAGTACAAAGGCCGAAGTGTGTATGAGTATGGAGATATAGCTACCGCCAGTTTTCATGCTACCAAGCTGTATCATACAATAGAGGGTGGCGCTGTGATGACCACGCAACCTGAACTGGTAAAGCAAATGGCCATGCTCCGCAACTTTGGGCATCATGGGCCTGAAACCTTTGACGGTGTGGGGATCAATGGCAAGAACTCTGAATTTCACGCGGCTATGGGCCTTGTGAATCTGAAGTATATAGAAGATATCATGCTGTCGAGGAAGACGCAGGCCGGGCAATATGATATAGCCCTTGCGAACCTGAAAGTGACCAGGCAGTACATCATTAAAGGGGCTGATTGGAACTATTCCTATTACCCGGTGATATTTGAAACAGAAGAGCAATTGCTGAAAAGCGTGGAGGAGCTGAATGCCAACTGGATCTATCCACGCAGGTATTTTTATCCTAGCCTTTCGAAACTGGATTATGTGGATAAATATGAAGTACCTGTTTGTGAGGATATAGCGAAAAGGGTATTATGCCTGCCCATGTATCACAGCATGAAGAAAGAAGATATTGATTTTATAGCCAGGCTCCTGCTGCGCGTTCAAAATAACTGATGATGAGTATAGTGATCATGCAGCCGTATGTATTTCCGTACATTGGATACTTTCAGTTGATCCAGGCTGCTGATGTGTTTGTGTTTTATGATGACGTCAATTACATCAATAAAGGGTGGATCAACAGGAACAGGATACTGCTGAATGGCAAAGACCAGCTATTTACGATTCCCTGTAAGGAGGCCAGCCAGAACAAGCTGATAAAGGATATAGAAGTGCTACATGATGAGAAGGGGGGGCAAAAGCTATTGGCTACGATGCAGGTGGCCTATAAAAAAGCCCCCTTTTATAATGAGGTTTATCCTGTTATAGAGCAGACAATACGAATAAAGGAAGGCGCTACTATAGCTGACTTATCTATTAACAGCGTTGTTAATATTTGTCAGTATCTTGGGTTAAAGAAGGTATTTAAGCGGAGTTCGGAAGAATATAGCAACCGTGAATTGAAAAAAGCGGACAGATTGATAGATATTTGCCATAAGGAAGGCATAGTGCATTACATCAATGCATCGGGCGGCAGGGAGATATATACTAAGGAGTATTATAAAGAGCAGGGAATAGACATTGATTTTTTGATGCCGGAGAAAGTTGAATATACCCAATTCGGCAATGAGTTTGTGCCCTGGCTGTCGATGATAGATGTATTGATGTTTAATAGTGTGGAAGAGATCAAAGAAAGGATATTGCCTTCGTATAAATTTGAATAAAGCAAAACAAAATGACATTAGCTGAAATCATTAAAGAATCTTTTTCGCTGAAAGCAGAAGACCAGAAGGACGATGTGGTACTCAACTCATTGGAGGAGTGGGAGTCTATGGCGCACATGCTGTTCATCACCCGTGTGGAAGAGAATTATGAAGTGGAATTTACTGCTGAAGATATTTTCTCTATGCAAACGATAGGAGATATTAAAAAAGTGCTGGCAGAAAAGGGCAAAACAGTATGATACTCCATACAGTCAATATACTGATCACAGGTGGGGCCAGTGGCCTGGGCAGAACTATGGCCAGCCATCTGGCAGGAAAGGCAGCCAATGTGATAGTGGTGGACAGGAATGAGGAGGCGCTAAAGGAACTCAGTGAAGAATTCCCTTCTATAAAATGCTATACCGCAGACCTGACAGACCAGGTAGCTGTAGACGCGCTGGTGACCGATATTTTCAATACTTATGGCAAGCTGCATGTGCTGGTGAATAATGCCGGCATCATTCACAGTGAGCCGCTTGTCAATTTGCTATCGAAAGAGCAACCCAAACACAGTATTGAGAACTGGCAAAAGACAATAGACATTAACCTTAATGCAGTTTTTTATGTGACCGTGAATGTGGCTGATAAAATGGTGCGCTCAAGGAGTAAGGGGGTGATCATTAACATCAGTTCTATATCCTCCTATGGCAATGCCGGGCAGAGTGCGTATTCTGCTGCCAAGGCCGCGCTTAATGCCCTTACGGTAACATGGAGCAAGGAATTGGGTATGTTTGGCATACGCTGTGTAGCCATTGCTCCCGGATTTATTGATACAACATCTACAAGGGCCGCATTGACCGAAGCGAAAATAAAAACATATTCCAATGCCACGCCACTTGGGAGGTTAGGTAAAACAGATGAACTGCTCCATGCGGTTGTATTCATTATAGAGAATGACTTTTATAACGGCACGATACTGAACCTTGATGGCGGCCTAAAATTATGATCTGCAATATGAGCGATTACCTCTACAATATTGGCAGCCTGTTTGCAAAAGTAGCTACTGAAAATGCAGATAGGATTGCGCTGAAATATCCTGATGGAAGTATTGTCAAATATGCAGAGCTGGAGGAAACGTCAAACAGGATAGCCCGTTTTTTTGTAGCCAAAGGATTGATGCGGGGTGATGTGATCGCAATATTCAATAATAAATCAAAGCTGGGCTATGCCTGTATGCTGGCCGCGCTGAAGGCCGGGGTCATTTATACTAACCTGGACCTTACATCTCCATATCAGCGAATCAAGAAGATCGTAGAACGTTGCAACCCGAAATTGATATTGTTCGATACGGATGGCGAAGTAAAGAATGAAATAGTTACTGCCGGCTGGCATACGGCAGACCTTGATGCCGCATTTGAGGCTGATATTAATAAGTATGAAGGCGCTTTACCTTCTGTGACGGCAAATGTGACGGGAGCAGATGCCGCGTATATCATGTTCACATCGGGTTCTACCGGTTTTCCAAAAGGGGCGGTGATCACTCATGCCAACCTTGTGAATTTTATAGCATGGGGGCAAAGTGAGTTTGGTATTACTAAGGATGATGTGTTCACCAATGCCAATCCTATCTATTTTGATAATTCTGTGTTTGATTTTTATGTTGCTCTTTTTTCAGGTGCACAACTGGTGCCGCTGACCAATGATATTGCCCGCGATCCTTTTGCGCTGATGAAAGCTGTGGCAGGTGCAGGCTGCACTACCTGGTTTTCAGTGCCATCGCTGCTGGTGTACCTGATGACCACAAAAGTGCTTGCCGCAAATACCTTGCCTGCCATGAAGCGGTTCATATTTGGCGGAGAAGGCTTTCCTAAACCGAAACTAAAGAAGCTGTATGATATGTATGGCAGCAGCGCAGGCTTGTACAATGTGTATGGCCCCACAGAATGTACGTGTATCTGCTCATCGCACAAAATAACAGTAGCTGACTTTGATGACATGAACAACCTGGCTACGCTGGGCTACCTGGCACCCAATTTTGATTATGTGCTGATGAATGCCGATGCTTCAGGTACGAATGGAGAGCTTTGCCTGAAAGGGCCTAATGTAGGTGCAGGCTACTACAACGATGCAGAGCGCACCGCAAAGTCTTTTGTGCAAAACCCATTCAATACATTTTATAAAGAAACCGTGTACTGCACCGGCGACCTGGTACAGGCAGACCATGAAGGAAAGCTGCATTTTAAAGGTAGGGCAGACAACCAGGTGAAGCACATGGGCTACCGTATAGAACTGGAAGAAATAGAATCATTGCTCAGTACGCTCGAATATGTAGACGAAGCAGCAGTGATCTACGAGCGGATGGGAGACTCGCTGGGGCAGATAGTGGCATTTGTGGCTGCGACTGCCGCGGTAGATGATAAGCAGGTGATAGCCGCGCTCAAAGCGCTGGTGCCGGAGTATATGGTGCCACGTAAACTGTGCGTGCTGCCTGTGCTACCTAAAAACCAGAACGGCAAAATAGATAAAGTGGCATTAAAGGAATTAAAAACAACATGATGAAGGATATAGTCATTTTCGGAACAGGGGTGAATGCGGATATTGTGCAGTTTTACATGCGCGAGGTGAGTGGCTGGCCTGTAAAGGCGTTCACGGTGAATGAACAGTACCTGAAAGGAGATACGTTCAACGGCTTGCCGGTGGTTCCGTTTGAAACGATAGAGCAAACCTACCCGCCTGATAAGTACAGCATGTTTGTTATAGCCGGCTATCATGATATGCTGGCGATCAATGCCAACAAGATACAAGAGGTGGAAGCGAAAGGATATGAGGTCATATCTTATATACATCCCGACGCACCTAAAGATCTCGTGCATGGTAAGAATTGCTTTGTGATGCAGGGCAATTGTATCCACCCGAGAGTGGTGATAGGCGATAATGTGTTTGTATGGAGCGGCGCCATCATTGGGCATCATAGCAAAGTAGGCAGCAACAACTGGTTTGCTTCAGGGGCCGGGATTTCAGGCAATGTAACGATCGGTAACAACTGCTTTTTTTCTGTGAACTGTACCATAGGGCATGGCATAACATTGGGTAATGAAGTGTTTGTAGGCGCAAATACGCTCACCATCAAAAATACAGAAGACGGTAAGGTGATCATTAAAGAAAGTGATAAGCCGATAAAACTAAATACAAAGCAGTTTTTGAGGATGTCGAAGTTCAATTCGCTGTAAGTTGCATCCTGCTGCCCATGTTTAATTGAAATTGAAGCCACCTTTAATTAGCGTGCGGTTGCCATAGAAAGAATTTCGGCCATGGAACACCCTGTCGTCCTGGAAGAATGCAGCATCTCCGGGCTTTAGATACACCTCTGTGAGCAGGCCGCCCGCTACTATCTTGTTCTCCAGGAAGTCGTTAAATTCATTGCACATCTGCTTTACATCTTCCGGGTTATCCGGCATCACCCTGAAATAGTTCCAGTTGAGTACTACGCCCCGTGCATCGCTATCTATGATCTTGCGGCGCTTTCTCTGGTCATTACCTTTCCCGAAATCCACCTCCAAGGCCTTTAGCTGTTCAAACAATGCCGGTTCATATTTTTCGAGTATGTACAAAATGTCGGTGGAGTCTATAAAAGTGGTTGCCCCGCCTATTTCTGCATTTTCCATACAGAAGAAGAAGTTGACATCCATTTCAAAGTTCATGTAGGCAGCATCTGTATGCAGCGGTTGCCGGGTATTGGAATGGCGGAAGGTGAAAGAGTTTTCTTTGTCGTAGCGTACGTCTGTCCACCGTTCCTGGCTATTGGCATTGCCGGTTGTAATGTCTTCGTCCACATTCAGTATCTCGCCCAGTTCATCCACCAGCTTTGAATAAAAGTCTTTGAAATCGACCCCGGCGGGGACATTTCTGAGATGCACGATCTTATACTGCTTCAGTGTTTCTTTGAAGCTTACGGCAAAATCACCCGAAGGTGTGTAATCTACTTCTTTCAGAAAAAAAGGATTCATAACAATAGTTTGATGTGGTATGTATTGACGAAATAAAAGTAGATAATCTGCCCGACTTTACAGCGAAAAAACAGATGATTTTGGTCATAGGCTACTTCTGGTAATAGTATTTTTCTTCGCTGATCACCCCGAACTTCAAAAGCAGGTCGGTATTCATTTTCGAGTCTTTATAATCGGTTATCTTTTTCCAGGAGAGTACAGTACAATCGCTGTTCAGCTCCACTACTTTTTCTTTAGAATCTGCTATTTGTTGCAGCGCGCTTTTTTCACAACTGTTATCAAACTTATTCGTGGTATTGGATACGGCAAAGAACAGCAGCAACATGGCTAATACGCCCGAATAGGCTTTTTTGTATTCAGGTGATGCAATGTGGCGCAGTACATAAAAAGTGGAAATACCATAAAACATGATGATGGCCATGAGTACCGGCAACATCGTATCGCGGCGCACGATGTCTTGCCGGTAATACCTGTAACCACCCAGTGGAAGCAGCAGAGTAAAGACAATGGAGAACAGGACGATCCAAAGAAACAGCCGCAACAGCTTTTTTGCCCTGGCTTCGCCACGATTTAAGAACAGGAATGCAAGATTCGCCGCTATCAGCAATACCTGGAAGTACAGGCCCTTATGAGAGAACATGGCATAAATACCATGCGGTATTTTGGCATATCGCTCCCACAGGGGTATGGTGGCAATAAAATTCTCATCGTTGTGTGTGCCGATGTAAAAAGAATAAACTGCGGCCAATGTTGCAAATGTGAAAGTGATCAGGAGTGATTTTGGTATTGACTTTAAGGCTACAGAAATGCCTTGCCCTTTCTTCATGCCTGACCACAAGTGGTACAAAAGTACAGATGGGCAAAGAATAATGATCAACGGTGCATTTAATGGCCCGAAGAATGCTATGACGGGCAGGAACAGCAGCAGCAATACTATTTTCGGATAGCCTATCTGCAATGGCCGGTGGTGATATGCCAACATAAAAAAGGGCATGAAAAATAGAAAGAACAGGGCTGCACTCAATGCATAGGCAAATGCAAAAGTGACCGATGGGTCTACAATGCCGATCTGCCATACAAAACCACATGCCTGGAGCAGCGGAGTGACCAACAATGCAGCCAGCAGGAAGTCTTTACCGAACACCCGATAGCTGCCGCTGATATATACACTGAACAGGTAGACCAGGAATAGCTTGATGAGCGTTTTTGCGAGCGCGCAGGAGAGGTATATGCTGTCTATGGGACTGGCAGCATGGCGAAACAGAAAGGGTAAGGTATTAAAATACTTCCAGGTACTCCATTGTACAAAAAAACGATTCGTCATGCTGTAGCTGGCGTGATGTAATAGTACACTGAACCCGAAAGGGTCGGTCAATACTCTTTTATACTGGTCGCTGGGCAATACCAAGGGGGCAAAGTCGCCGTCCAAAGGGGCATGGTACTGCAGGTAGAAGGTATAAGCAAGATCGCCAAACAGAAAAAGACATACACCGGCCTTTAGTGCAATAGTGGTTTTAGACGGCTGTATTTTGAAAATGTGGCTGTTGAGGTCAATAGCAAACAGGAATACCGCCAATACTGCAAATGCCACCTTATTATGGTTCACAAAGAAACCGGCTGCAAGGATAATGACAGAAACAAATAAGGAGGTCAATAAGTTACTTCTTGAAGATTGGCCTGTCATGTAGCAGATTATGGGCTAAAAATACAATTTATCCTGTTAATGCAATATTGCAGGGGCGGCAGGATACGTATACAGGCATCCGCTGATTTCTATCAATTTTCTTTAACTTTGTTAGCACCGCTTTTCCATACATACTATGCTGCATCCGCTACAAAAGGATCATTTTGCTGTTTTACAACGATTTAATGAATTGCGCAATTTTCCCCTTATTCATGCGGTATGCCTGCAGCAGCAAAGTGGTTTCATATTTGTTGACCAACAGGTAGAGCCAACCGTTGTTTTTGTGACCAATAAGGCCGGGTTTTCTTATCTATATGTAAAAGATGGAATTGCGATCGATCACAATGCCCTTTTAGATTTTTTAGCGGCCAGCAAAGACGTTTGCCAATACATTCATATTTATGAGCCTCCTGCAATAACTGATCTGTTATCTGCAATGCAGGCAGAGCAATATGGGTATAAATTGCGTGACAGGATGCAACTGAAATTCAGGCAAGCATCAGTATCTATACCTGTGGCAAATATACCTGTCACAAATGAGGAGATCAGCAAGGAGAATATCCATGAGATCAGGGCGATGGGCTTTGATGCAATAAATTTGTTTTGGGGTAGTGAGGAGCATTTTTTGTCTGGCGGCTATGGCATACTACTAAAAAATGAAGCCGGAAAACCTATTTGTATATGCTATAGTGCCTGTGTTGCAGATAAAGTAGCCGAGGTGGATATTTATACCGTTCCTGAATATCAGAATAAGGGACTGGCGAAATACGCAACCGCCCTGTTTGTGAATAGGGGCATCAGCAAGGGTATCATACCCAACTGGGATTGTTTTGAGGATAATGTACCTTCGCTGAAGACAGCGATGAATATAGGATTTGAAGTGACCCGAAAATACAAGTACCTGTCTGTTTACTTCAAACTAAAGACCATTTAAAGATCAGATGATGCAATTTAGCTGGGAAAAGAAAGGACTGGTTTTTGTACCCGATGGCAGTATACCATGGATGGCATCCCATGCACAGGGCCCCAGCCCGTTTGTCATCGACAACAGGCTAAGGATATACTTTGCATCGCGCCCGAGGAAGGACCTTACGCTACCTACCTTCATTGACGTGGATATCAATGACCCTTTAAAGGTACTGGCAGTGCACGATCAGCCGATCCTCGAATTGGGCAAACCCGGCACATTTGATGAGCATGGCATCATACCCAAGCAGGCTTTGTATGTGAACGGGCAGATATTCCTGTACTATATTGGTTGGCAAAAGAAATTCAACACGCCCTATTCATTGGGTATCGGGCTGGCGACAAGTGATGACGGCATTAACTTTAAAAGATACCGTGACGGGCCGATCATTGGCGTAGAAAAGGATGATGCATACTCCCTTACTGCCCCATGTATTTTCTATCACAACAGTATGTACTATATGTATTATACCGCCGGCCTCAACTGGTACGAGCTGAACGGCAGGTGGGAGCATACTTATACGGTGAGGATGGCCACATCTAAAGACGGCATCAACTGGGAGCGGGATTATAAGAATGTGATCGAACCAAAGGATGAGTACGAATGTACCTCCTGCCCCACGGTACTGGAGATAGATGGGCTCTTCCACATGTGGTATAGCTACAAGGGTTCTTTCGATTTCAGGGGAGCCGGGAAGGATAGTTACCGTATAGGTTATGCCACATCAAAGGACCTTTTAAATTGGGAACGCAAAGATGCGCTGGCAGGTATTGATGTTTCGCCGTTGCAGGCATGGGATTCAGAGATGATCGAATACCCGGCCGCTATTCAGGTCGGTGAAAAGCACCTGTTGTTTTATAACGGCAATGGCTTCAGCGAAACAGGGTTTGGGTATGCAGAGCTAGTAAAACATTAAATTGCAGCCGAATGGAGCCTATCATTGATGTGATCATGCCGGTATATAACCATGCGCCCTTCCTGGCGCAGGCCATAGAAAGCATTGTGCTGCAGCAAACGAAATATAAATTCAGGTTGCTGGTAGGTGAAGACTGCTCCAAAGATAATTCGCGCGATATACTTCGGCAGTATGCGGTGCAATATCCCGATATTATAGTGCCGGTATATCATGAACAAAACCAGGGTGCCACAGGCAACTCCCGTATATTGTTATCGCTCGTCACTGCCAAATACATAGGTATCTGCGAAGGGGATGATTTCTGGACAGATATGCGGAAGATAGAAAAGCAGGTTGATTTCCTGGAGGCTAATCCCGGTTTCAGCATGTGCTTCTCCGATGTGGGCATACTTGATGAAACAGGTACCGGCAGGATGAACCAATACCCGCCACTGGCTAAGGATGAATTTACGATCGAAGATATTGTTACGGCAGGTTATTGTTTTATACCCACGGCTACACTCATTTACCGCAATAACCTGCCCTGGCCGTTGCCTGATTTTTACCTGAATGCAGCCAGCGGCGATATAGCCATGCACCTGCTGATAGCAGATAAAGGAAAGGGGAAATACCTGCGCGAGAAAACAGCAGTGTACCGCCACCACGCAGGCGGTATGACCAAGAGCGAGGAGCATATCCGAACAGGCGATGATAAAGAGTTTTTGCTGTACGAGCAGGCTAACGAGTATTTTGGAGGCAAATACGATGCTGTTTTCAGGCGGCGGCTGCTGGAGATGGCTAAGGTAAAGCTGGTCTATGGCTCACGGAATATGAAGGGAATTGCCAAGCTGAAATATGTACTGGGCAACACCCGCAATTACTTCAAGTATTCAAATCGCATCAACATAAAAGAGGTGGTTTATTATACCACCCTGTTATTCTTTCCATCGTTGTTGAAGAAGAAAAAGTAACTTTTTATTCCTTCAATGTACTTTCTAATTTCATGTATAGCTTTGCTGCATTGTAGTGAAAGTTGCCCCACTCGTTCACAATGAACTGCCTTGCGTTGGCACCAAGGTATACTCTCTTTTGTTTGTCAGTAAGTAAATCTTGTATTGCATTTGCGAGTGCCGTTACATCTTTGGGAGGGACAAGTATTCCGGTTATGCCGCTTTCCCTGATCACCTCAGGGTGGCCACTTACGCGGGTAGTGATCACCGGCAGGCCTGATGACATGGACTCCATCACTACATTGGCCATACCCTCCCAGTGCGAGGGCAGGCAGAAAATATCAGCCACATTGAATAGCTTGTTCAATGCAGTGGGCTTGATCTCGCCGAGGTTCAGGAAATGGCCGGCCAGCCCTCTTTTTGCCGCTTCTTCGTTTAAGTCAAATTCAGATGCCCCGGAGTGAATAGCTACCTGCACGAAATTACTGTTGGTCTTTTTCACCTCAACGAGTGCATCGAGCAGATCGAGCCATCCCTTTCTTTTAATGGCTGATGCCACTGTGAGTATGATCAGTTTATCAGAGGGAATGTTGTATTGTTGTTTTGTCTGTGCAATTTCTTCTGGCGTTCCCGGCTTAAAAAAATCATGCTCTACGCCCATGAAGATAACATCGTAGGGTAGGTGTGTTCCCGTTAGCTTGTCCGCTTCTATACCGAGATAGTCAGCCACTGCAAACCGTGCATCAGCTTCGCTCCAGGTCTTTTTGAAGATGTCATAGAATTCCGGCTTTTCATTAGGGTACACGATCACATCATCACCTATAGCCAGCACGCCCGATTTCAGGCCAAGCAAATGTGCAGCTTCCTGCACCATAGCCGAATCGGGTAGCCACTGCGAGTAAAAAATATCCTTTGCAGGGTCTAATTGTATTTTATTCTTCCTGAAAAAGTTGATGATCGAATCCACATACCTTTCCCTGTATGTCCTTTTCACAAATCGGTTGGGCCGCATATTGGCAATGCGAGGGTAATAGATGGTGATGCCATCATGTGTTCGTTGCGCAGGATAGCCAAGTTCTGCCTGCTTCTTCCAGTCGGGATGCAATTGAGAAAAAGGGAAAGGAGGATTCCATGGAACAGGAATAATAACCTTAAGCTCTGCGCCGTTGGCTATGAGGCCCTTGTATTGCCGGTGCGCAAAGATCCCTGCCCAGGTCATACCTGGACGGTCGTAAGGGTACATGGAAGGGAAGGCCCAGATGCGCATACCGAAAGATAAAATAATAAAGGCTATCCACGGGATAGCCTTTACAAAATTATTAAAACAAATTGATTACTCGAGCTTGAAGGTTACGCGCTGGTTGAAATACACTTTCACTGCTTTGCCATTTTGTTTACCTGCTTTCCATTTAGGCATCGCCAATATCACGCGTTTGGCTTCTTCGTCGCAGCCGCCGCCTATACCGCGTACTACCTGCACATCAGAAATAGAACCATCTTCGCTCACCACGAATTTCACTACCACGCTGCCTTCTATATTGCTTTCGCGTGCAGCATCCGGATAATGGAGGTTTTTAGCGAAATACGCAGACAGGTCATAACTTGGTGCCGGTTGCTGCTCCACATAGCTGAAGATAGTAGGAGGTGGTGGCGCAGCCACAACGCCTGTGCCTGTAGAAGGGGCCACAATACCCGGATCTATACCGTTAGGGTCACCTTTCTCATCTTTTGGGCCTGAAGCCGTTATCTCCTTCTGCGGAGGCGGTACTTCTTCTTCCTTCACTTCTTCATCCTTCTTGATCACCGGAGGTGTGAATTTCACCGTTGGTTTTACAGGAGGAGGAGGAGGTGGTGGTGGTGGTAATTTCTTCGGGTCCACAGGTGGCAGTTCTGCAAGTACTACTTCTTTTTTCACAGCCTTTGCTATTTTCGCAACACGAACATTCATGTTAATTATAGCGTAAGCAGCTGTTGCTACCCCTATACCCAAAATTACCAACAGCGAGCGCATTACTCGTTTGTAGTAATTTTTGCGCAACTCGTAGCCGCCGTAAGATTTATTACGCCCCTCGAAAATTAAATCGATATAGTCACTGCTCAGTATTTTATTAATATCCATTTTTGGTCCTTTTTTAGTTTAAAGCTATGGTTTCAAATCGTTACCTGGCTTTATACTGTAAGAGCAATTTGTTACAAACTACAGAAACGATAACAAGCGGTTATTTTACACCGTTTGCTACTTCGGTTTCTTTAATAAAGTTTTGATCAACATCAGTAATATCAATGATAGCGTATACCTTGATGTCATTGATGTTCATTTCGTCGAGCATATTTACCATATCACCGTAACTGCTGGTGGTGTCAGGTTTTATGAGTACGGTCATTTCGTCTTTCGCAGTCAATGTGCCTGCGCGCTTCAGGTCATCTACCATTTTCTTCTTGGCTATGATCTCGTCTCTTATACCATTTTTAGCGGCAAAAGTTGTTGCTTTGAGATCAGGTGGCTTGGTAGGGTCGCTGGCCATGCCTTCGTAATAATAAACACGGTGATTTTTGCTCAACAGTACGGTCAGTGCCACACTCTCTTTTATCTTATTAGGCTCCACTTTGTCATTGGGGTCCTTATAAGGCATGTTGATCTCCATTGTTTTTGGTTTGGCCAGTGTTGTTGTATACATGAAGAATGTGATCAACAGGAAGCCAAGATCCACCATGGGGGTAAGATCGATACGTGTACTTAATTTTTTACCTTTTTTGACGCCGGGGCCTTTTTTATGCCCCCCGCCGGAGGTATCCATTTCTGCCATAACAATTCATTTTTTTACACTATTCTAAAATATCCGGCACTCATTATTTCTTTGCATCAGCCTTGTGCGCGTCATCATAAGCGGCCGTACCCGCAGGTATGCCCTTCAGGTCAGTGATCAGGTTAAACTTGAATATTTTGTACCCTTCCAGTGTTTTAATGATCTTCTGTACGCTTGGGTAAGATGCAGCGCCATCAGCCTTGATACAGATGCGTATCTTGGAATTGGTGGTCCTGGCCGCCTTTATCCATTCAGCTAATTCATTATTTGGGGCTAATACTGCTGTGTCGGCAGGTATACCGGCTGCATTCACCTCATCCATTTTTTGCTGGTCAGGAGTCGCATCGAGGTATGCTTTAAGCGCACTGAAGGGTATACCTTCAGATGCGTCTGCGACAAAAGTGTTCATTTCTCCTTTTGTCAGTTGCAGGTCTTTATCGGAATTGACCATTTCTATCACAGACTGGCGGGTAGGACGGTCATCCATAGCCACGTATATCCTTCCTTTTGCATCTACGGTAAGTAACAAAATGATATCGCCGTGCGGCACAGTTATATCAGAGATAGATTTAGGTGTAGATACTACCACCGGCTCAGGTGGCTTAAACTTGGTTGCCAGCATGAAAAATGTGAGCAGCAAAAACGCCACATCACACATCGCCGTCATGTCGATATGAGTACTTTTTCGTGGTAAACTTGCGTGAGGCATTTTATTGATTCAAAAGTTAACAATTACAACAAAAAATATCGGGAATGCCGATGATCTCTGCTAAAGACACAAATTCATTCAAATTCCACACAACTATTTTCATAAAAGGCGCAATAATTGCTATTGCACCTTTTATGAAATAAATTATTTATAGTATGTAGCGAAGCTCTGTGTTAATGTAAAGCCGCTTTCGTCGATGCCATAAGTTACACCATCAATAATGGTAGTAAAGAAGTTATAAGACACGATAGCGATAAATGAGGTACTGATACCAAGAGCAGTATTGATAAGGGCCTCAGAGATACCTTGTGCAAGTGCAGTAGCGTCGCCGCCGCCGCCGCTGGCGCCGAGTGCCGAGAACGAACGGATCATACCAAGTACCGTACCGAACAGGCCCAGCAGGGTAGCGCAAGAAGCGATGGTAGACAAGAACACCAGGTTCTTTTCCAGCATAGGTACTTCGAGTGCGGTAGCTTCTTCTATTTCTTTCTGAATGTTCATCACCTTCTGGTCAGTGGTCAGGTCGTGATTAGTCGTCATATCGCGATACTTAAGGAGGCCTGCGCGCATTACATTGCCTACAGAGCCTGCCTGCTTGTCGCACTCAGAGATAGCTGCATCAATGTTCTTATTGGCCAGGTGATACTGCACTTTACGTACAAATTCACCACCATCTACTTTGCCCTTTGCTTTAAACACAGTAAGTGTGCGCTCTACCACGAAAGATATAAGCGTCAGCAATGTAGCCAGCAATATAGGTACCACGAAACCACCCTGGTACATCAGACCCAAAAAGTTTCCTTCTTTCGCATGCATCTTCTCCGCATCCTGGAAGTTACTGCCATTGCCCATCACAAATTTCCAGATAAGGTAGCCTACCACCACACATGCCACTACGATCAGTAAATTGAGCATAAAGTTGTTAGAGTTCTTTGGCTTTCCTGCATGGGAAGCGGATGGTCTTGCTGCGGCTGTTTTTACATCTGCCATAATTCTGATTTTTTAGATTTTTTGTTTCTGATTATTGATTAATAAAAAAAATTGTGCGTTTGCAAAGATATAGGTACGACCCAAAAAAACAATTCCGGGGATAAAAATATTTTCAAATATAGTGGTTTAATTTTATGGCTGTCATAAAGTACTGTTATGTTTTCTTTACCTGGCCACATAAAACGCAGATGAGCCTCATTTATTGCACTGTTTCATCAGTCGTTTTTTACCTTGTTTTCCACCCTTCTAAGCCACTCTATCTTATATAGACGTAATTCGGGGGCAATTCCTTGGTATTCAACTGAAATAATTTTTTTGCCACTACATTGGCATATAAATTTTAGCTTTGACGAACGATATAATGCGCTAATGCAGTAGTAAGGTTACGATAAGACTGTTACTGCCATAATTCGTTTATTCATCAGGACATAAATTTCTTATATGAATATTGGTATTGTTACAATATTGGGGTTGATGGTACTGGGTATTGTAGCGGGAATAGTAAGTGGAGTGGTGGGTATCGGTGGAGGCATCGTTATAGTTCCGGCATTGGTTATGATCTTTGCTATGAGCCAGAAGATGGCACAGGGTACATCGCTGGTCATGCTGTTGCCGCCCATAGGCATCCTCGCTGTGATGGAGTATTACAAAGCCGGAAATGTGGATCTGAGGGTGGCAGGCATCCTCATTATTGGTTTCCTAGTAGGTAGTTTTTTTGCCAGTAAAGCAGTCTCGAATTTGGACGACATCACTTTAAAAAGGATTTTTGGGGGATTTTTGATGATACTGGCCATTAAGTACCTCTTCTTCAGCAATAAATAAAGCACTAAATAATTATACGCGCAATGAAACGCACCAAGATCAAAGACATTTTACAAACCGAGCAGACAGGGCAACAGGTAAACATAAAAGGATGGGTACGCTCATTTCGCAATAACCAGTTCATAGCTGTTAATGACGGCTCGTGCATGGGCAATATACAGGTAGTAATAGAGCTGGGTGCTGATGAGGCGCTGCTCAAAAGCATCACTACAGGCGCTTCTGTAAGTGTCGATGGCACTGTGATCCCCTCACTCGGCAAAGGCCAGAAGGTGGAAATAAAAGCAGATAGTGTGACCATACTGGGCGAGTGCGACCCGGAGCAATTTCCGTTACAATTAAAGAACCGTCCCAGCCTCGAATACCTGCGTGAGATAGCGCATCTGCGCTTCCGCACAAATACCTTCGGCGCTGTGTTCCGTGTGCGCCATACGCTGGCATATGCCGTGCATAAATTCTATAACGACCGTGGCTTTGTATACCTGCATACCCCCATCATCACAGCTTCTGATGCCGAAGGCGCGGGAGAGATGTTTCGTGTAAGCACGCTGCCTACAGAAGATACCCCACGCAACGAAGATGGCAGTGTGAACTATAAAGAAGACTTCTTTGGCCGCTGCACTAACCTTACAGTGAGCGGACAACTGGAAGCCGAACTGGGCGCTATGGCATTTGGTGAGGTATACACCTTCGGCCCTACCTTCCGCGCAGAGAATTCAAACACAGCACGCCACCTGGCTGAGTTCTGGATGATAGAACCCGAAGTAGCGTTCAACGACATCCATGACAACATGGACCTTGCTGAAGACTTCATCAGGTATGTGATTGGGTATACCCTGGAACACAACAGGGAAGACCTGGAATTCCTCGCACAAAGGTTGATCGACGAAGAAAAGCAAAAGCCACAGGCCGAGCGCAGCGATACGCCGCTGATTGAAAAGCTGGAGCTGGTAATGAACAATAAATTTGAGCGCATCACCTATACCGATGCCATCAACATACTGCTGGAATCACCTGCCTACAAGAAAAAGAAGTTCAAGTACGACGTAAGCTGGGGCATAGATATGCAGAGCGAGCATGAGCGCTACCTTGTAGAGAAGCACTTTAAAAAACCGGTGATCGTTACCGGCTATCCAAAGGATATCAAAGCCTTCTACATGCGCCAGAATGATGATGGCAAAACAGTAGCTGCGATGGATATACTGGTGCCGGGCATAGGTGAACTTGTAGGCGGCTCACAGCGCGAAGAAAGGCTGGATAAGCTCACGCAGCGCATGAACGAAATGCACATACCCACCGAAGAAATGTATTGGTATCTGGATACCCGCCGTTTTGGTACAGTATTGCATGCAGGCTTCGGCCTTGGCTTCGAGCGCCTGGTACAATTCGTTACCGGAATGACTAACATACGTGACGTGATACCTTTCCCTCGCACACCAAAGAACGCTGAATTTTAGAAGTATTGAAATAGAGAAAGCCTTCCTGCCGCTGCAGGGAGGCTTTCTCAGTTATGTAGGCAATGCGGCTATAGGTAAAGTTTTTTGTAATTCTTCTGGTCTGTCTCCTGTTTTTTCTGCACTGTTTCCAGGTAGCCTCCCAGTGTTTTGAATCTTTCTTTTGAGTTGGAGGTTAGCTTATACTCCTGGTCGTTCCAGGTCACTTTCTTTTTACGGTCTTCCGCTTTTTCGTCCATGATCTCATCTTTTGAATAAGAGCTGCCATACAGCGATACGTACAGGCTGATCATGCTCTCATCGGCCTGTATACCCATTACATAGAATTTGGCTACCTGGTCGGTTACCGAGGTGCCGTTTTTGATCATATTGCTCAGCGTATTGGTTGCCTCTTTCAGGTCTGCCGTTCCTGCATTGAACAATATAGTGTCTTGCTTCAGGCAGAATTCTATCCATGCCGTAAGCCCTGCCACCTGCAGGCTGTCTGCTTTTAAGCCTGCCAGGTGTGTTTGCTGCACTGTCATTTGCTGAGCATAAGTATGATGTCCTGCAATGAGGAGCGCGATAGTTACTATTACTTGCTTGGTTTTCATGTTGTTTGTTTTATTGGTTAAGAAATTGTTTCCGTTAGCGATCAGATCACAAAGCCTGCAGATATCCTGAAGTTGAGCATATGCAAATGGTCCTGGTCAATGTTATTGCTCGTTTTGGCGCTCATATATTCTATTCCGAAGCCTATGAAGCTCACGAAACCGCTTTTTGATTCACGATCGTTCTTTTGCAATCGCTTGCACGACAGGCCAAGTATAGCAGGAGACGTAAGCCCCTTAAAACCAAAGCCCATACCTTCCAGCTTCAGCTCACCAAGTAGTCTTTTATAGCGGTACCTGAATTCAGTATAGCTGGTCGTTCTGCCTGCGTTTATCGGGTACGACCTGTCCAGCGATCCCCGCACAAAAACAAAGTTGGCGCCAAACTGCCGCTGCGGATTAAAGTTGGTCATAAAACCGCCTCCCAGCTCATAGTTCAGCACAAACCATGACGAGCCATGATTGAACAGGTACCTGTCTTTCTGTGATGCGTCGTTGGTGCTGATATGGCCATACCCAAAATCAATGTTGATGAGATCCCCTAAAATGATCTTCGACTCTGCCGCAGATAACAGGCCTCCGATAATAGACATATGGTTGTGCTCACTGATGCCGAATGCCGTGGACTTGTAATGATTATCAGTATATACGGGCACTTTTACGCCGGGATTTTGTAGGGTATGCTTATCCAGCGATGAGGAATTCATGTCTATGCCTCCACTATATTCGTTCATGCCTATGGCGCGGCTGTTACCTTCAAAGAGGTGCAGGTGTTTTTTAGCCCGTTTGGGTTCATTTTCTCCCACTTTGTAGGTTTGCCCTGTTGCATGACAGAGTGCGAACATTAAGAACGTGATAGCAGTAGCAATTTTTTTCATGGTAGCTGTTTTATAAGAACAGCACAAACGTACCCCGCAAACAAAGGGTGGGCAATACCACTTTAGTTGTATTTAGAGCAAACGATAGTATAAGGCTTTACAATTCTTATCGGTAAGTATGTGATTTATGACAAAGGTTGTATATTAACAATCCGAATGGTAGAGAGAGAGGGTGAGCTTCATCTGGTAATGATTTGATAAACATTTTCAATAGAGTGACTATGAAAAAAATTGTATCGCTTGTGTTGATCGTTATTCTGGTGCATGCCTGCGCCCACGCTCAGCGGAAAAGAATGGATAGCATGCTTGCCATAGTGAATACACTACCCGATACCGGCAAGATGAAGGTCTACTACTTCCTGGGCGCTGATTATATCAATATCTCTGTCGATTCTGCGCAGATGTACCTCGGACAGGCGATCAGTCTTGCTAAAGAATACAAAAATCAGAAAGTTGAAGCGCAATGTTACTCTTTATTTGGGGTTGCAGAAAAGAACATGGGCAATTATGAGAAGGCAATTGGTTATGACCTCAGCAGCCTGAAGATACACGAAGCTGCCGGTGACGAAAAGGAAATTGCCATCTGCTATAATGACCTCGGTGTTCTATATAAAAATATGAAGCGGCCGGACGAGGCCATGAATTATTACCGGAGGTCGAATGAGCTATGCCGTAAAATTGGCCTCTCCGGTGGAGTATCAATGACCTATAATAATATAGGGACGATATTTAAAACTAAGAACCTGCCAGACTCGGCGCTGTATTATTTTACGCTGGCTCTGCACACCGCAGAGCAAACGAATAATACCTATAATATATCAACCTGCCTCGCAAATATTGGCGAGGTATATGAGCAACGCGAAAATTACACAGAGGCACTCACGATCTTTAAGCGCTGTCTTGGCTACGATAAAATAAACGAAGATAAATACAGCATAGCCAGCTCCTACCTCGAAATAGCACAAACGCTGGATAACATGAAGCAGTATGGCCCTGCCATTCAGTACGCAGACTCTTCATACCGGGTTTGCGCAGCCGAAAAGTTGATGACGGTAATGCTTGATGTACTGCAGGAGCAAGCGCATATCAACAAAAGATCAGGCAACACAAATAAGGCTCTGGAGCTCGAAGAAAAGTATGTAGCCCTTAAGGATTCTATTATGAATGGGGAAACGTCAAAAACGATCGCGGAATTGCAAACAAAGTATGAAACAGCGAAAAAAGAGAAGCAGATCACAACACTAAAGCAACAAAAAGAGATCACTTCATTGAACCTTGCAAAAGAAGAACTGGCTCTTCAAAGGTCGCAATACCGGATGATAGCAGTAGTGGGCATCATGGTACTCCTCATCATAGTAGCCTGGCTGCTCTACAACAGGCAGCAGGTGAAGCAAAAGGTAGCCCGCGAAAAAGCAATACAACTAGCCGAGTATAATGAGCGTATGCGCATTGCCAAGGATGTGCATGACGATCTTGGCTCCGGCCTTTCCAAAATATCGCTTACGGCAAACGTAGCAGAGCAAAAGGCGCTCAACAACGGTAATGCAGCCCCCGATATACGCAACATAGCCGCCCTGTCTAAAGACTTGGTAGACAACATGCGCGACCTTATATGGGTACTTAATCCTGAGAATACCACGCTCGACAATCTCATTACCCGCTTGCGGGAATACAGTGCCGATTACCTCGATGGCCTGGACATGGTAGCTGATATTTCTTTCCCCGATACTGTGCCGGATATGCGTATATCAAGGGAAACACAACGTAATATTTTTGCCACGGTGAAAGAGGCAATACATAATTGTGTGAAACACGCCTCAGCTACCGAGGTGGCTGTGCGGGCCACGCTCAGGGATGGGCAGTTGAACATCGTGATCAGCGACAACGGCAAGGGGATAGATATGAAGAACCTGCGAAGCGGGGGCAACGGCCTTCGCAATATGCGGCAGCGTATAGAGTCGGTAGGTGGTTCTTTTGATATTAAGAATGAAGGGGGGACAGCGATTCATATTTCTGCTCCGCTTTCTGGCATGGAGTCAGTGATAATGGTCAATGTGGGCAAAAATACCACTAAAGTGTAATTGCGGTGCGGGCACTGGTGACCTATTTTTACCAATATTTTGAATACTATGGGCACTATAAGGGTAGCGATCATTGAAGACCAGCAGCACACACGCCAGATGCTCTCTGTACTCGTTAATGGTACGGGCGGATATGAATGCGTCGCTGCGTTTGAAAATGCCGAAACAGCCCTGTCGGTTATCCCCGGCCTTTCCCTGGATGTAGCGCTGGTAGACATACACCTCGCCGATGGCCTCTCCGGCACTGAATGTGTGCGGCAGCTAAAGATCACCTGCCCTGGGGTGCAGTTTATTATGTGTACCTCATTGGAGGACACTGATAACATTTTCGCCGCTTTGCAGGCCGGCGCTACCGGCTATCTCATCAAATCTACTCCTCCCGCCAAAATATTAGACGCCATTACAGATGCGCACGACGGAGGTGCACCCATGAGTAGCCAGATAGCGAGGAAAGTAACACAGTACTTCTTCAACCTGGAGCAGACAAAAAAGAACTGGAAAAGCTATCAGTGCGCGAGCAGGAGATACTTAATTTCCTTGCCAAAGGGTATCGTTACAAAGAGATAGCTGCTATGCTGTTTGTAAGTATAGAAACAGTGCGCAAGCACATCCACAACATCTACGAAAAGCTACAGGTCAACTCCCGCACTGATGCTTTAAATAAGGTCTATCCTAAGAACTAATTGTAGCAGAACGGTAAGTCGAATATCAGGTTGTTCTAACATAGACCACGGTTTCAACCGTGGGTATACAGAAGCAGCATATTGAACGAGTTTAACCGTTTGTCTCTTTTCTGAGTGCAGTCGTTGGCACTGGCACCAGTGCTCACCCCGCAAAAATACCACTAAAGTGTAATTGACGCCACCTCCCTTCGGAAGTAGTTTTGTGAAATAATTATTCCCAAAAGAAATTATTTCTTAACTACTAAATACGGTCAAATGAAACAGCTCAGAACATTTATTGTAATTGCCTTGGTACTCGGAGGGTTTAGTGCATCTGCTGCCCCATACGAAAGAGATACCAGCGCTAATGATCCCTACAACATCAGGCCACTGAAAGTGCAATTACTCCTGCTCACGATGGACGGGATCAACTTCGGCGGTGGCGTGCAGGCAGACTATCATTTCAAACATGCAGTTGTAGAGGCTCAGTGGCGAAAAGCCCTCTATTGGTCTATAGGCAAGCCTGATGAAGGAGATACAAAGAACCAGACAACCAATTCGCTGAAAAGCTTCAGCAATTTTGAGGTAAGCGGTGAATTCTATTTTGCCGACTACCTCGTTAACAAAAAGTATAAGAATATTCTTAGCGAGAACTCGACTTCTTATACCTACAATATGGGATATGCACGGGCCAGAAGGATATTTGCAGTAAAGGGAGGTGTATTTTTATCATCAGGCTTTATTGCCACGGACTCATCCGGTCACTACAACACCAACTATACCACCACCGGCTTTGCAGTAGGTCTTGCCCGCAAGCGTATTGATAAATTCAATAGCAGTAGGCATCACGATGGTGTGCGCGAAATGTACCTGCAGGTACTTACAGGGGGTACATCATTGGAGGCCATGAAACTGAAGTCGGCAAGCCCTGCTGCACCCGTACCTACTTACAAAAACATTGGCTGGCGGCTCGGTGGCCAGCGCTATGGCGAGCATATGTATGTAGGGTATGAGCTGGGCATGCGCCCCGGCATGACGAACCCCGATAAAACAAAAGCCAGTATTCCGTTCAACTATTTCCTTATCAGTTTTGGCATCACCCTTTACGGAAATGAAAAATGGAAATAGTTCGTACAATATTCTTCACCAATAAAATCACATATCATGTTCAAAAAACAGCTATTACTCGCGTTTGTACTGTTTCTATCGGTAGCAGCTACTGCTCAGAAGAATCCGTTCTATTATGAGCTCATTGCCAATGACAGCAAAACTACCAATTTTGTCTTTGGCTTCTATCCCAATACCTATACCTATGTAGAGGGCAAGGATGTGGATGGGTATACCAGCGTCAAATGCGCTGTGATCAATAACGCCAAAGGCGACCTGAAATGGCTCTCTGATTACAAGATCATGATACTGCTCAGGAATGGTAAAATGATACGCAGTTACACCACCGTGGCCAAGGATGGCGACTATTCCTGCAGCTACTATGTGGATGGCGGTGTGACACATTACCAGTACTTCTGCTTTCATCCTAAGTTTACCAATGACGATATCGACAAGGTTTGGCTGGTCATGAGCGACGACCAGATATTCAACCTCGTGTATGATAAGAACGAATAAGGGGATTTTTCTGCCAGTTCATTATGCACTAAATTTGCATAATGAACTGGATTTCCCTTACAGACGAGCAGCAGATAGAAACAATAAAAGAGCAAAGCAGGCGACAACCCGCAATAATTTTCAAACACAGTACCCGCTGCGCTATTAGCGCCATGGCTAAAAGTCGGCTGGAAAGAGAGCAAGCCCCCGAAGGTGCCGCATTCTATTACCTCGATCTCATCAAATACCGCAACATCTCCAACCGTATCGCCACAGACTTCCATGTACATCACGAAAGCCCCCAGGTACTTCTTATCAAAAACGGCGAATGTACCTACGAAGAAAGTCACAACGGCATAAGCATGGATGATATTGCTGCGCAGATTAGCTGATGTAATGATTAGCTAATAAGCTGATGCCTCATATTACTTGGATCAATAGTAATCTTAGCGTCTCTGCGGTAAAAATTTTACTCGCTATGAGTTCTAATTTAGTGGTCTATTACACTGAATGATCAGCAGAAGTATAGAACGAGGAATGCATTCGTACTAACATTAGCTAATCAGCTAATCATCACATCAGCTCATCAAATTGCCTTCCTCTTCCTCGCATTAGCTAATCAGCTAATCATCACATCAGCTCATCAAATCGCTTTCCCTTTCCATCTCCCGCTGCGCAGGTAAATCACTGACCCTATAAGCAACGTAATCCAGTATATAAATTCTGATCCCCAGCAGATATACAATGGGCTGTGCCACAGCCTGATGATAAAGAAACAATAGATGAGGTAAGTACCCACACAACTGATCTCCATCGTCAGGTTCACCGCTGTATTGCCTGTACCCACCACGCCATTGAATGCCACTGTAGAAAGCGACATGATGAGCGTAGCCACCACGATCACCCGCAGGCTGGGTATCGCAAACTGTATCAATGCCATATCATCAGAGTAGATAGACAAGAACTCCTGCGAGAAAATGAGTAGCAATCCGCAGATCACTATCGCATACATCAGGCTCAGCTTGCAGATCTTGATGATGAGTGCCGGTACTTCTTTTTGCCTGCCCTGGCCTATAATGTTGCTCACCATAGTATTGCAGGTAGTGGCCAGCGCCCAGGTGCCCACACCCACTATTCCAAAGATATTGCGCAGTACCTGCGATGCCGCCAGCGATTGTGGCCCCAGGTGCTCAATGAAAATAAAGAAGATAAGCCATCCGCCTATGCTGAACATGAACTGCACAATAAGTGGTGAGGCCACCTTCAATGTGCGTTGAGATAAGTCCATATCAAAATGCCGGAAGTTAAAGCCATACTCCCGGTAAAGCTTTTTGCTGAAGAAGATACCAACCATAGTACCGCAGTAAAACACCTCGGATATAACAGAAGAAACAGCCGCGCCATTAAAGCCCATATGCGGCATACCGCCCTTGCCGAAGATGAGCAGGTAATCAAACAATATATTCACTACCGTTGCTACCACCGAGCCATAGATGAGCAGCTTGGTGCGCCCAATGGCGATAAAGAACGCGCTAAACAGTTGCGTCAGCATCAGGAACGGCAACCCCCACACCCTGATATACATGAACGACACACTCAGCCCGAAGTTCTCATTACTATCCAGCGAATACCCAAACAGCAGCGGTGCCAGCCACAGCGTGATCATCATCAGACCCAGCGAGAAGAGCACCGCCAGCATAGCGCCATTGGTCAGCATTTGTGCCAGCCCTTTCTTGTCGCCCTCACCTGCGCGGCGGGCCATCTGTATCTGCATGCCGCTGCTCAGGCCATAACCGATCATCGCCAGTATCAGGTAAAACACGCCCGTAATGCCATTCACCCCAAGCTCCCTCGTGCCCAGCCGGCCCAGGAACACAGTATTTGTAAAAAAATTGAGTTGCGGTATCAGCAGCGCCAGCGATATAGGCGCCGCCAGCTTAATGATCTGTTTATTCGTGGCAGCTACTCCTAATTGGTTATCGGGTGAGGGTTGGTTCAAAATTCGACGGTATAATTGGTGGCAAAGGTAGGATGGAAATAGTCAATATACTTCGGAATTAAGACGAAAACCAATACATTGTGTGGTAATACTATCATATGACAAGGGATTCTGCAGCGAAGATTTTTAATGATTTCCGAAATTCGTTTTCTTTTTTGGAAAATGAGTTCGCTTGTATCATTGTTGAAGAAAAGTATCCGCAAAGTAATTTAGATAAATCAGTGCTTATTTATCAAAATAAATTTGTTAGGGTTGAATTGGCAGGAGATGAGCCATACTATTTCCATGCTGAAATTAGACGAATAGTTGATGGAGAAGTCACTTCTTATGCAGATAAAAAAAATAATGTTGGGTTTGAGAATCTAAGGCAGTTGGAAACGGGCTCTTGTGATAATTTTGATTTCAATATTTATAAAATTGGATGGTTAGATACTCTGAAAGAAACTGCGAACCTGTTCATTCGGAATAAGCACATTTTTACTACTTCGCACTGGATTGATACTGATCGACTGGAGGAAATAGAAGATAACTATTTCTATGAAAAATATGGATTTAAACCAAGTGCTAATAAGGGTAAGCTTGACTATTTTCAGTTGGTCAAAAAGAACGCAATAAAAATCTTTTCTGAAAATGGATATGTTATCAGTTTAGATAGCGAAGAATTAGCGCCCTATGAGCATGAACATTTATTCAGACAAATAGTGTTTACAAATGGCTCAACTAAAAAAGTAAAGTTCTCAATTCAGGATTGGCGAGACTCGTACTACATATATTATATTGAAGTAAATGACCGGAAAGTATTTGAAATTGATTTAACAAAAAATACCGATGAGGCAGAAGCGGTAGCGATTACGATGGCAGCTTTACAAAGTCACATCTAATAATCGTCTACCCACGATAATATTTTTACTACATTTACCCTAAAATCAGGAGCTATCCTGCAACTGCGTACACAAGTATGGCGGCAAATAATAATAATATATTCGAACAGGTTTGGAATGTGCGCGAAGATGACTCGGTATCATCAAGCGTAGGGATGGTCATTTGTGTGCTGTTGCAGCGGGGTATGCTGGCTGCCGGGTTTGGGCTCAATAAAGAGCTGCTCACCCTCCACTATACCGGCTACAATAAGAACAAACCCGTATGGGAGATCAATTTCTTCGAGCACCTATTTTCGCAGGAGCCACTGCTGGCTGTGCGCGAGAAGGTAAAAGGCGTATTCGTTTGCAACAATAAGAACCTCATCGTTCCCGATGCCCTGTATGAAGAAGCCGCTGCCAAAGAATGGCTACGCAAGATCCACTTCATAGAGCGCAAGGACGTGATAGACACCTACACACTTGAGGAAGACAAGGCCAAATACCTCCTCGGCTTGCCCGTGTATATCTCCGAACTCATCAAGATCAATTTTAAGAAGGCTGCCGTACTGCCGCTGCCCATATACCAGTTTCTTAGCGCCAATAAGCAAAGCCTGTACTTACAGTGCTGCGTAACGGGCGAGCAGGTATGTGCTACATTGCACAACTACAGCCAGTTGCTATGGCACAAGGTATTCGATTACACCTCATCAGAGGATATTGCTTTTGAGATCAGGCAGCTATGCCAGGAGAACAATATCTCTCCTTCCAAAATATCCATGAGGTGCAATGCAGTGAGTGCGGCTGAGTATGATGTGGTGTGCGACCTCTCGCAGTACTTCCCCGGCATAAGGGGCGGCAATGGACGCAACATTGGCTCCCGCTGGGACCCTGCCATATTCCTGGCGCAACAACTGTTTACATGCGTATCGTAGGAGGTGAGTTTGGTGGCAGGCGGTTCAATCCTCCCGCACGCATCCCCGCCCGGCCTACCACAGAGTTGGCCAAAGAGGCCCTCTTCAATATGCTGTCCAACAGTATAGATATTGACGGCATCAAAGCCCTCGATCTCTTTGGTGGTACCGGCAGCATCAGCTACGAGCTGGCCTCTCATGGTGCAGCAGATATCACCGTTGTTGAGCGGGATCCATCATCCATCGAATTTATCAAAAAGACTGCCGCAGAGCTGCATATAGAAGACAGGCTGCACATCATTCGTGGCGATGTGTTCAAGTTCATGAAGCAATGCACCGATAAATTCGCCCTCATCTTTGCCGATCCGCCTTATGCGCTGGATAATATTGATGAGGTACCACAATTGGTATTTGACCGGCAATTGCTGCAGCCCGGCGGCCTGTTTGTCATGGAGCACACCACCCGCAACGACTATCAAAACCATCCGCACTTTCAGCGAATGAAGAATTACGGAATGACGATCTTTACTTTTTTTCATCAACCAAACAACTGATATGGAACGTATCTGTTTATTTCCCGGCACATTTGATCCCGTTACACTCGGTCACATCGATATTATCGAGCGCGCCGTCAACCTGTTTGATAAACTGGTTATTGGTATCGGCACCAACTCTTCCAAGCAGCCCATGTTTAGTGTGGAGCAGCGCACCGGCTGGATACAGGAAATATTCAAGAACGACCCCCGCATACACGTCACCGGCTACGAAGGCCTTACTGTAGACTACTGTCACAAGATAGGCGCCAACTACATCCTCCGCGGCATCCGCTACATCAGCGACTTTGAATACGAAAAAGCCATCGCTGATATGAACCGCATGCTGGCCACAGATATAGAGACCATCTTCCTTACCTGCTCGCCGTTATACTCTACCATATCTTCTACACTCGTCCGCGATGTCATCCGCAACGGCGGCAATGCATCCATGTTCATGCCGAAGGAGGTGAAGTTTTAACCCGCTGTCACGAAATATCCTTCTCGAAGTCATTACTCCATCGGGGTGAAGGCTTTGTAGCATCGCAAACCAGCCATACTCCGCACCCCGTTAGTGGGTACAACTATTCGCACAGATAAGAAAGCGCAACCAAACACCTCCCTTTAGGGTCGGGGTTGTCTTGCGCCGGGATTGTAGTCGCGCACAAAAAAAGCCGTTACATTGCTGCATCGGCTTTTAAATATAATGACGTTACAAAATTACATTTTCCAGTCGTCAACGCTGGTATTGTCGTTGAGGGCTATTACTTCAGATACTTCAGGCACTATGGTCACCTCTTCTGTTGTGTCAGTTGCTTCCACAGCTTCGCTGTGGGTACGGGCCACATAAGGCCTGCCTTCGCCACCTTCACCTTCTTCATTCTCCTGGTCGTGGTTGAATGCGTCGAAGTCAAAATCGGGCATCAGGTCGGTCTTTACATAGTTGATGGTCTCTGTAAGCCCGGCCAGGAATTTATTGAAATCTTCTTTGTACAAAAACATTTTATGGCGATCGTAGCCGTTGTCATCAAAACGCTTTTTGCTTTCTGTGATGGTGATGAAATAATCATTGCCACGGGTAGAACGGACATCAAAAAAGTATGTCCTTCTTTTGCCTGCCTTTATGCGCTTGCTGTAGATACTTTCGTTACGTGCCTCTCCACGGTTATCCCCAAAATTTTTGTTCTCGTACGCCACAATGCTGTGTTTTAGTTGATTTAATAAGACAAATTTAATTAAAGAAGTGAAGTATCCAAATTAAATTCAATCAATTATGACCCGTTTATCATGATTTTTGCCATTTATCAGCAACTATGCCATTTTGCCTCTAAAACATTCACTATCGGGGCTTTCGGCAGATAGTCAGGTTAGGCCACTACAAAATGATAACCCTTACCCTTCAATGTCACGATCTCTATACCATCGGCGCCGGCAAAGTAGCCTCTTATTTTACGGATGTACACATCAAGGTTTCGGGAGTTGAAGAACGAGTCATCGCCCCATACCGTTTGCAGCAGCTCACGGCGGTCTATGGCGTTATTGGTATTGGCACACAGTATGCCTATGATCTGTGACTCGCGGTTAGATAGCTTGATGACCTTTTCTGGTGTGTGCAATTCAAACCTGCCGGGATAGAATTTGTAAGCCCCCAGCACCACCTCATCAGGCAGCGACTGTGTTGCAGAAGTGTCCCTGTTCATCAGCTTCAGTTGGTTCTCTATCCTTACGATCAGCTCCTCCATACTGAAGGGCTTTTTTACATAATCAGTGCCACCCGATGAAAAGCCTTTTACAATATCATTGGGTTGTGTCTTTGCGGTGAGGAAGATGATGGGCATCTGTGGGTTGGCATTGCGGATGTGGTTACCTATCGCGAAGCCGTCTATATCCGGCAGCATCACATCCAGCAGGCACAGGTCAGGCGCAAAGCTGTTGAGGTGCTCCATAATGCGGTTGCCGTCTTTCTTGTGCAATACCTCGTAGCCTTTCAGCTCCAGTGTATCCTTCACTATGCGCGAAAGATATACTTCATCCTCTATGTATAGCACTTTTTTGTTCATAAACCCCTAACCCCTAAAAGGGGAATTAATTAGTAGTGAAAATATCTATTAGAAAGTCAGCGTGAACATACACCCGCCTGCTGCCACATTGTTGAAGTTGATGCTGCCATTGTGCAGGCGCATTACCTGTGCGGCATAGCTGAGGCCAAGGCCATAGCCCTTGGTATTGTGCCTGTTGCCGGTAGGTACGCGGAAGAACTTTTCAAACACCTTTTCTTTATACTCTTCAGGTATGCCGGGGCCGTTATCGGTTAACGCCAGTTGCACGGCTCCATTGCTGCTTGTGAGCGCTATGTTGATGTGCACATGTGGCCCACCGTATTTCAGGCTGTTGTCGATCAGGTTAATGAGTACACCCTGTGTGTGCAGTTTGTCTATATGCACATCGAACGAACTGCCTGTATAGTCGAAGTGTACCTGTGCGCCGTGCTGCTCTATGCGTAGCTGTATGGCCGTTATCACATCTTCCACCAGCTTCTTCATATCGCACAGTTCGCGTTGCAGGTATATCTTACCTGTTTCCATCAGCGATGTATTCAGCACGCGGGTGGCCATCAGCTCCAGCCTGTCCATCTCAGAGGTAGCCATGCCCAGGTATTCGCGGCCGCGCTTGGGGTCATCGATAATGTTGAAGTTATTGAGCGCTTCGAGGGCTAATTTCACTGTAGCTATCGGGGTCTTCAGTTCGTGCGACATGTTGCTGATGAAGTCGTCCTTCATCTGCCCCAGCTTTATCTGTGCCTTCAGGCTCTTGAACGTGATCACAAAGGCTGTAGCTGAATATCAGCGCAAAGAACAGGTCGGGCAGCAGCTTGCCAAACAGGTACCACCAATAGTTGTTGATGATCACCCCATTGGCATTAGTAAAGAACTTGCTGCGTATGAAAATGATATTAGCTTTCTTGTTACTGTCGGCATTGTTGATCCACTGCGCATTGAAGTTCCAGCCATTGTGCCGCATCTCGCTCACAAACAGCTCGTTGAATACGATCGTATCCATTCGGAAGAGCTTTTGGTTATCCGCATTAGAGATATTGACCCCTGAAAGCAGGTGGTGTATACTTTGCTGCGATAGCTGCACATGCTGGCTGTCTCCCTCACCGCAGTTCTGGCAGGGCGGAGTGGCAGGCTCTATTACCATGTTGGCATAGCCCGGAGCTACTTTCCCTGTGATCAGCGAGTCCGTGATCTTATCCTGTACTTTTGTGAACAGGTCTGTGAGGTTCTGCTTCAGTTGTGCCTGCTGGTCATTGTATTGGCTCAGCAACCACTGAAAGGTGAACATCAGGAGCAGCACCTGGCAAAAGACCATGAGGCCCTTAATGTTCTTCAGATTTATCTTCTTTGTTGCCGGCAATGTTAAAAATATTTATATCCAAATATAGCAAGGTATTGATACCCTTGTATCATTTTTAACCTTATTTAACAATGTCTGCCTGCGGCCGGAAGCCTATTCCTTCACGAATCTCCTTGTATCAGCGCCGTTTATCTTTACAAAGTAAACACCCACAGGCAGTGTGGCTATATTGATGCTCACGGTTTTGCTGCTGTATTGCTGATTCAGTACTGTCTGTCCAAGGGTGTTGCTGATGGCCACATCTGTTATCGGCTGCGCAGCATCTATGGTTATCTCTGTTGATGCGGGGTTAGGGTAGAGTGTGATATCGTGAGATGTACCGGCAACGGTAGCTATACCCGCCGGCGCTACAGCGGCTACCGAGCAGTCGAAAAAGTCCTGGCCTCCGGGGGCAGCAATAGTAGTGCCGTTGCCTAACTGGCCTTCGTAATCGGCGCCTGCGGTGCAAATTCCGTATGCTGCTGTCTTAAATCCTGCGCTGTGCAGACCGAATACGCCGCTTGTTGTTCCCAAACCATCTGCCGCTGATATATATTGCCAGTCGGTTTCTGTGCCTATTTGTGATACAGCCACAGAAGAGGAGCTGGTGGTGCCCAATTGCCCTTCGGCATTATAGCCCCATCCCCACAGTGTGCCATTGGTCTTTATACCCAGCCCGAATGATGAGCCCGCTGCAATGGACTTCCAATCGGTAGCTGAGCCTATTTGTGTGAATACGGAGTCATTAAATCCTGTAGCGGGTATACCCAGTTGCCCATTGCCATTAAACCCGGTAGACCATATAGTACCATCAGATTTCATAGCCAGTGAGAACTCAAACCCTCCGCTCACCATAGCCCAGTCGTTGGCAGTGCCTATGCGGCGCGGGGCAAGGACGGTATCAGTAGTGCCGGTACCCAGTTCGCCGTCACCATTATAGCCCCATCCCCAAAGTGATCCATCATTCTTGATGGCCAGGGTAAACACCCCGCCTGCGGCAACTGTCTTCCAGTCATTGTCTGTGCCAATGCGTACAAACGAATTATGCTGCACCGTATCTCCCGTACCTAATTGCGCATAGTAATTGAAGCCAGCACCCCACAGCGATCCATCATTGAGTATGGCCATTGTGTGTGCTTCGCCGGCACTTACAAAGCGCCAGTGCTGTGTGGCGCTCACCTGTGTGGCGGCTGTAATGAAGTTGTAGGTGCCAATGCCCAGTTGTCCGTTACCGTTATTGCCCCATCCCCATAGTGTGCTGTCTGCGGCTATCCCCATAGTGTGCGTTGCTCCAGTCGCTGCGAATATCCATTTGTGCGTGGATAGCACCTGCTTTGGTGTATCTGAAGAAGGAACAGCAGTAGTGCCCAATTGCCCGTTGGCATTAAATCCCCATGCCCACAGTGTGCTGTCGGAGCGAACAGCTATCGTGAACTCTGTCCCACATTCTACATGGGTATAAGTGGTTTGTGCCGAAGCAGAAGAGATAGTTGTGCAGATGGCGGCGAGTAGCGTAAGTGTCTTTTTCATGAGTTGGTTTGTGATTTCAAAAGTACGACTTTCATTTATTGCAATGAGATTACTTCAAGGGGAAATTCCGAGGGATATTTTTCTATCCTGTTAATGAGCAAATATTCCTAATTCCCCATTGCCGACTGGCTATTTATGTCGTCGTCTTTTCCTTTCTTGAATTCCAGCTTGCCGAATTTGTAGGTAAAGCTGATGCCCACTGAGCGGTACGGTACCATACGCACCACATAAGAGGTATAGTTGGCCGTTTCTACCGTTGTTACCTGCCGGGTGTAGGCGGTAAAGAGGTTAGTGGCAGTAACCCCTATGCTGGCATTCTTGTTCCAAAACTGCTTTCTGAACGCGAATGTGTAATAGATCCACTGCGGCGTTTTGCCCTGTATATTGTTGGTAGCCGAGTTGTAGTTACCAAACGCCTCTGCCACCAGGTTGTGCGGAAACTGGTAAGAGATATTCAGGTTGGTTCTGAACCTGTTGCCATCCGCGCCATTGTCTCCCGGTGGCAGGCCATCGCTGTGGCGGTGCATAAAGAATACATTGCCCCTGAAGGTCAGCTTGTCCTTGATCGTCCAGGATCCCGATACGTTGGCCCCTGAGTTGTACTCGATGCCTATGTTCTCTACTTTACTTACAGATACGTTGCTGTATGTTGTATCGTTCACGGGGAAGGAGTTGAAGAACGTCGTCACGGTTTTGTGGTCCTGCGAATTGATGCGCTGAATTAGTGCCACGTAGATGTTGCCGCTCTTACCAAAGCTTTTGTTGTACCCCAGTTCTATATTGTCGCCTATCTCCGGCTTCAGGGTGGGGTTGCCGGTGCTTATGTTGTAGGGGTCGGCAAAGTTGAGGAAGGGGTTTACATCGCCATAGTCGGCGCGCTCTATGCGGCGGGTGTAGGCCAGTTTGATGAACTCCCCTTCTTTGAAATCATGCGATAAGACGATGGACGGCACCAGTGTTCCGTACGAGGGTATCGTAGTGTTCGGATAGTCTATCGTTGTTTCGGTGTACTCATACCTGCCTCCCAGCTTCACCTTCAGGAAGGTGGTAAGGGGGAATGATGCCGAGAGATAGCCTGCATAGATATGCATATCATACTGCAGTTGGTAAGACTGCCCGAGATCGGGGGTGTACTCCTGCGTAGCCTGTTGCAGGTCGGCAATAGAAGCCATACTGTGAATGCTTTGCAATACTGTCTTTACCCCGGTCTCAATGGTTACATGCTCTTTCAGCGGTTGCGTATAATCAATGGAGATATTGGTCTCCTTATCGGTGCCGGGGTTGTAGCTGGTCGATCCGGTGTAGGCGTTTGCTGCGCCGCTGTAGGTACTGTATTGCTGGTACTGCGTCGATGGCTCGCCATACGAAGCGCTGTACAATACATCCAGCTCCTGTCCTTCTTTCTTAAACTCCTTTCTGTAGTTCAGGCTCCAGTCGAATGAAGTGGTCTGAAAATGATTGAAGGAGTTGCGCACACTGTTGACGGGCAGTGCTGTGCCGGCAGTGTCCTGCTGCACAGTGGTGAGCCCCTGGCCGGTATTGGCAAAATGGTTGAGGCTGAAGGCTGCTGTAATGTTGTCCTTCTTCGTGATGCTCCAGTCGAACCCCATGCCGGCCTGGTAGCCGCTCCTTCTAAAATCACCGTAGCCATCCTGCACCAGGTGATTGGTGACGCCCAGCGCCGAGTCGTAAGACGAGCGGTCCTGCGTTTGCGGTGTGCGGGCATTCAGTTTGGCATTGCCGCTCACATAGGTGTTGATGCCCCAGGTGTTGTGCCTGAAGTTCAGGTTGGCCGAGCCATTCTCCAGCAGCGAGCCGCCCGAGAGGTTGATACTGCCGTTGATGCCCTGCATCTTATTGTCCTTCAGTATGATGTTGATGATACCGCCTGTGCCCTGTGCGTCATACTTGGCGCCGGGGCTGGTGATCACCTCTATGCTCTTGATCTGGCTGGCAGGTATGGCAGAGAGCGCATCCGCGATACTGTTGCCAAACACACTCGATGGTTTGCCATTGATGAGGAAGCGGATATTGGAATTGCCCTGCAGCTCCACATTGCCGTCTATATCCACGTTCACCTGTGGCACCTTCTTCAGCACATCCAGCGCCAGCCCGCCTTGCGAGGTGATGTCGTTGGCGGCATTGTACACCATCTTATCTATCTTGTTCTCTATGATGGGGCCGTTGGCGGTCACCGTTACATCCTTCAGCATTTTGCCCGATGCCTGCAAGCCTATAGTGCCCAGTGATACTTTGCTCTTGCCTGCGCCCACGGCTACACTATCTATGGTCTTCTTGCTGTACCCGATGCTCTCCACACCCACTATATACAAACCGGCTGGCACATCACTGACCACAAAATTACCGGTGCTGTCGCTCAGTGCGCCGTTCACGATCTTGTTCGTTACCTTATCAGTAACGGTTACTGTGGCAAACTCCAGTGGCTGGTGCGTGGCTGCATCGCTCACTTTGCCACTGATCTTTGCCCCGGACTGGGCAAGGGACATAGCCGAGCAAAACATAAACAGTAGCAACCAACAAGCTTTCATCCGGCGAAAATAATGGAATATATCAGACAAAAGTGAGTGAGGATTCTGTGGGCTTTCTGAAAATGATAGCTAGTGTGCAATTTTTGTTTGGATTTTATTTTTGTTGGTATTTTTTAAATTTTTGTATTGGTTATCAATGATTTAAGTGTTTTTGTGGTTGAAATTTTTGCTACATTCTTGCGCACTTTTGCACTAGTGGTGCGCATTGAGAATCAGAATTTTCCGAATTTACGGAATGGGCAGAATTCCGGCAATCCCCTTGTTAGTATGATAATCCTTTTTTATTTACAGTCTCGTGAGTTAGTTTTTCAACGCACCTCCTTAACTGAAAAAGCTACGGCGGTTGAAGAAAGGCGCAAGGGAACCGCATCCTCCTTCGCTATTGCTATGGCGGATGAAAAGGTCGCAAAGCCCAGTTTTTGGCCTTTTATGACCTAAAGGTCGGATGGAAATTTGATAGTTGGAAATCGGGTTTCTATGATAGCACGCCTTCCGCGCTGTCATAGGCGCGGGCTGTGCTGTCATGGATGTTTTTTCGGGCGTAAGGCGTTGATGTGTAGCGTGGTATATGTTATGTGTTGGGTGGGATTTTGGAAAGTGGTTTTTGCTTAGTTTTCTGTGTCGCAGACGCTGTGCCGTTGGCATCCTCGTTGCAAACGATGGAGTTGGCTGAGGAACAACAGTACTCATTCGCCAGTCGTGAGACTGGCTACCAGCAAGGGTAGATAAAATCTACGCCCAACAATTCCCCAACAATTCCCAACAATTCTTTTTTTTTATATTTTGGGAACACTACGGACAACATGGGGCCTGCAATCGCAGCCTTTTTTATTATCTTGCATTCCAAAAACTTTATATGACCGGAGCGATCCTATTTGGTTTATTTTCCCTTTCTACGGTTATATTCAATATCATCACTGTTATTGCGATAATTAGAAAAAAGATAGCGCCATCATATTTTAAAATAAAACTCAGCTTAGTTCTTACTGCGATTGACGCCCTCATAATGGGATTGTTATGGATGAACAATGGGCGCATGGGCGATTACGACTTTGCTTGGATGCTCATTTTTTTGAGTTTGATAATTTGGTATGCGTATATTATGGCAACCAAACCCCAAAAATAAATTTCTAAATACACTATAACATTCCGTTAACATTCAAACTGAGACACTACCGTTAATTGCGAAAGTGGACATTCCCTGCATACCTAAATAAGTGTTGTTATTAAAGGTAGATAATTTAATTACTTTGATCGTTGACGTTGCTTCAACAAAGGATTAGTTTGTATATTTTATAAAGCAGTTATTTTTCATCAAATAATCATATGTAACGTAGATCATGCTCAATTTTGATTCATTTAGATTTTTAGTCTTTTTGAGCTTTTGGCGGTCGAATATAAACAGCAAAAGTGTATCATTTTTGACATCATATTTCCATATTTCCCGATCACAATATTCTTTTGTTGCTTCAATAACATCTGAATCATTAACCCCAAATGAACTACCATCCGTAAAATATCGTGTTGTCAAGCCATGATGTAGCATTGCCTCATCATCTTCATTCAACGTTGTATCGGTATAGGTATCCTTTAAATAAACTATTATTTCTTTATCGGACATGTTCTTCATTTTGATACAATACTCGGGATTTCTTTCGTCGTAAACACAAGCACTCCAAAACAACAAAGAAAATATCAATAATGTTATGCAGATAAGATAATATCCAGACTTTGCCATAGCGGAGTGTATTTGTTGTGTTGTCTGTCCTGGGCGAACTGTTTTCAATACTACTATTTCAGAAAGTACAATCTCCCTATTTCTTCCATTTCTGTGGAAAGATTATCATCAAAAGAAAATTTGATCAGCTTCCATTCATTTTCGGCTTTGTAAAAAATGAATGTAAATCTCAACGGGCTAATGGGATACCTAACCAAGTAGCTATAAAAGCAAAGGCTACTTGTTACACTTTTTTTTATGATCAATTCCTGCCCATAGTATCTTTCTCCTACCAGCTTAATGGTTTGAGCCAACGTATCTTTAATAAATGGCAACGCCTTTCTTTTATCCAGATCGCTACTGGAAAATATATTGTCAATAGCTCTATTAATTCCGTTTTGTTTGTATTCCGTAAAGAAAGCATTTACAATACTATCGGGCGTAACCGCCTTTTTTTGTGCCTTACACGAAAAAGAAAAAAAGGCTATAAAAATAAACGTCATTTTCAGGGAATTCATAAGTATGTATTTATTTGGTGGCAATTTATAAGGGGTTATTTACAATATTTTCTTAACTCGTCTTGTGCTTTAGAATTACCTAATGCTGCCGCTTTCTCCCAATCGACGCAAGCACTTTTTTTATTTTTCAAACAGAAATAAAATAATTCGCCTCTGTTTTCGATATTAAAAGCATCATTAGGTTCGAGAAGCACTGCTGTGTCAATGTTATCAAGTGCGCACTTATAATTTTTGACATCGATGTAGTATATTCCTTTATTAAAATAGGCAGAAGACAAATCAGGCTCAAGTTTTATTGCCATATTGTAATCGCTTAGCGCGTCCTCAAACCTTTTTAATTCTACATAAACTAGTCCTCTATTATTATATGCTTCTGCAAATAGAGGATTTCCCTTTATGGACTTATCTAAGTCAACTCATATTTGTCAAAATCATAAAACAGCAAGCCTCTGGAATTTAATGCCAAAATGTTGTTGGGGTCAATTCGAATGACATTCGACAAATCAATCAATTGGGCCTCATAATCTGCCATTCGGAGGTCAACCTTATATTTATATAAGTGAACTTCCTTGTCATTTGAATCAATAACCAATGCCTTTTTCAAATCTGTCAAAGCATTATCAAAGTTGTTTAATAGATAGTAGCAATAGCCTCTGTACTTGTATGCCCTTGCTGAGTCGGGACATTTAATGATAGCAGATGACAATATTACAAGCGCATTCTGAGCGTTATCTCGCTCTATCATATTTATGCTCTCATTGACACTTTTGCTATAGTTTACATGCCTGGAAAAATTTGAGCATGAAGCGATTAAAAACAATAAAAGTAATAGGTAATACTTCATAATTATTGGTTTGTTCGAATACTAAGTTTTGTAAGATGATATCTTGTTGTCTGTCCTTCGCGAACCGAAGAGTCTCCCGCAGAAAAAGCAGGAAGACTCTTCGGAGACACAAAACGCTTTGTCATTTCGAGGTACGAGAAATCTATACTCGCGTAATCCGTATCACGTGCAGATCCCTCGTACCTCGGGATGACAAAGTAGGGAAAATGGAGGTTGAGCAAAAATGTGAGCAACTTTTTACCTCCAAATCACCACGATTTATTGATTGTCAATAAAAATGTGAGCAATAAAAGCGAGTAACTTTCATCGCGACCTGTGAGTCTTGGAATTTGTCTTTTGGGATTTTGAAATCTATCCCTTCGGTTTATCCCAATTGAACATCCAGTTGATGCCGAACTGGTCGGTGCACATACCGAATTTGGCACCCCAGAAGGTATCCTGTAGGGGCATGGTTATTTGGCCGCCGTTTGAGATGGCATTGAAGGTGTTGGTGATATCTTCGTCTGATGTGAAGCTGAGGGATATGGCGAAATTGTCGCCGGGGGTTGTTTTGTGCTTGTCGCTGCTGTCGGAGAAATAGATGCCGGTGCCATTTACATCCAGTACGGCATGCATTACCAGGTTTTCGTTGTCATCGGCTTCATGGCCAGGGGTATCGCCATAGCGCACCATGCGTTCGATGTTGCCATGGAGGGCGTCTTTGTAAAAATTGAGTGCTGCCTCGCAGTTGCCGTTAAAGTAGAGGTATGTATTGATCTGCATATTGGTTGTTTTTTTAGGAACCTAATATTAGTATAAATATTTTACTTAAATATTAACTTTTTCTTATTGCGGTGCCATGAGGGTATACCAAACCTATCAACCCAAAAACGTAACTTTGCGCGGCTATGCAAATAGAAGTACTGAAATCTAAGATACACAGGGTAAAGATAACGGAGGCCAACCTTCATTATATAGGCAGCATCACCATAGACGAAGACCTGATGGACGCCGCTAATATGATAGAGAACGAAAAGGTGCAGGTGCTGGATATAGAGAATGGGAACAGGCTGGAAACCTATATCATTAAAGGGACACGTGGCAGCGGCATGATCTGCATGAACGGCCCTGCGGCCCATAAGATAGCGGTAGGCGATACGGTGATCATAGTATCTTATGCCCACATGGATTTTGAGGAAGCCAAAACCCATAAACCCGTGATCATATTCCCGAAAGAGAATAATAGCTTGTAATACCTATCTTTATAGACTTATGAAGAAAGTCCTGGTAACGATATTGCAGTATGTACTTTTCCTTGGGCTGGGTATATGGATCGTTTACCACATGCTGCATGAGCTGAGCCCTAAAGAAACACAGCAACTGATAGATGCCATAAAGAGCATTAACCCATGGTACCTGATCCCTATTTTCTTTGCGGGCTTTTTCTCCCATTTCTTCAGGGCGCGGCGCTGGCGCTACCTGCTGGAGACGATGGACATGAAGCCATCGGTAATGAATACCACCTTTGCGGTAATGATAGGCTACATCACCAACCTGGCGCTGCCACGCGCGGGCGAGGTGGCCAAGTGTACCGTACTGGCCAAGTATGAGAAGCTGCCTGCCCACAAGATGATAGGCACAATAGTGGCCGAGCGGGCTTTTGACATAGTATGCCTCATTGTGATCGCGATAGCGGCATTCATACTGCAGTTGCGCACCATTAGTGGCTATGTATCTGATAAGATGCACCTGCTGACCGATAAGATACACCGGCACGAGACGGTGCTGCTGGTGATACTGGCAGTGATCATCCTGCTGATACTGGCTGCAGTAATAGTGTACCGTAAAAACCGGGAAACCAAAGTAGGCAAGGTAATGAAGGAGATGAGCCACGGCATCATGTCGATCATACACATGAAGAAGCGCTGGGAATTCCTGGGGTATACGGTGCTGATATGGCTGATGTACCTGATGGAGCTATACATTGGCCTCAAGAGCCTGCCCGATACGCACCAACTGACCATACTGGCAGCGCTGGTGGTACTGGTATATGGCAGCGTGGGCATGATTATCACACCGGGCGGCATAGGGCTATACACCCTGCTGGTGGCGCAGATACTGGCGGTATACAACATATCTGATGTGCCGGCACAGGCTTTCGGGTGGATAGCCTGGTCGGTGCAAACGGGCATCATCATAGTGCTGGGGGTTATATCGCTATTATTTATTCACACTTACAACAAGAAAAGAGATGCACAAGCCGGAATGGATACAGCACAAGATATACAGCCGTGAGCAACTGGCCCGCGAGTGTAATATATGGCGGGGTACAGGCAAAAAAATAGTCTTCACGAACGGCTGCTTTGATATACTGCACCACGGCCACCTGGACCTGCTGGCGCGTGCCGCAGACCAAGGCAACATACTGGTGCTGGGGCTGAATACCGATGCCTCTGTGCGCGGCCTGAAGGGCCCGGAGCGCCCGATAACCAATGAACAGGACAGGGCTTTCCAAACAGCGTCTTTGCTGTGTGTGGATGCAGTATGTCTGTTTGATGAAGCTACGCCCGAAGAACTGATCAAAATCGTAAAGCCGGATGTACTGGTGAAAGGCGGCGACTATACCATAGACAAGATAGTGGGCGCAGACTTTGTGCAGGAAAATGGCGGCAGGGTAGAGATCATACCGTTTGTGGAAGGGTATTCCACCACATCCATTATCAATAAGATAAGGGGGCTCTAATTCAATAAACAGTGTGTAGACAATCGGGAAGGGATTGCAACGAAACACTATATATTTTGTTATGTCAACATCCCCCTAACCCCCTTCGGCCAGCGCACAGGTCCACCCGCAAGGGGGAATTCCCATTGCGAGTACGTCTTTAATCTTGAAAAGAGATTTTTTGATACGTCCTATTTTGGTATAGTATTTATGTATGTAGCTGTGGCTCAAAAGGGTATGTTCTTATTATTAAGAAATTGTGAACTCCCGTTATTACGTGCGTAAAGGTGTATTTTTAGCCATTAATTGTATCCATGTTAAAAGGAAAACAAACCATTGTCAGGGACCTGAGCTGGCTCGCATTCAATGCGCGTGTATTGCAAGAGGCCATGGATGGGACCAATCATATACACGACAGGCTTCGCTTCCTGGGGATATTCTCCAATAATCTCGATGAGTTCTTCAGGGTGCGGGTAGCGGCGCTGAATAAAATGGTGCTGCTGGGTAAATCGGCCCAGATGCACCTGGAGGCCAACCCTGATAAGATACTGAAGAAGATACAGCAAACCGTAATTACACAACAGGCCGAGTTTGATGCCACTTACTTAGACATCATCAAAGAACTGGAGCGGAGGAGGATATTCATCAAGAATGAGAAGCAGCTATCTAAAAAGCAGAAGGATTTTGTAACGCACTACTTTGAAGAAAAAGTAAGGACGCAGATCATTCCGCTGATGATCGAGTCTATACCACACATACCACTGCTGAGGGATAAATCGATATACCTGGCCTGCGTGGTAGGCAGCAAGAAGGATGCTATGGCACAGCGCTATGCGCTGATAGAGATACCTACCAAGGTATTGCCCCGCTTTGTGATCCTGCCATCGGAAGAAGGCGGTAGTGTGGACATTATCCTGCTGGAAGACATCATCAGGCAGAACCTGCCGGTGTTGTTTGCCCCGTTTGGTTACGACCGTTTCCTGGGCTATATCATCAAGGTGACGCGGGATGCGGAGTTGGAAATAGATAATGACGTGAACAGCAACCTGATAGATGAGCTGGAAAAGGGATTGAAGAACCGCAAGAAGGGCAGAGCCACGAGGTTTGTGTATGACAGGCAGATAGACCCAACACTGCTTAACTACCTGACCAAGAGGCTGGGACTCACTAAAAAGGATAATCTAATACCGGGCGGAAGGATACATAATTTCAAAGATTTCATTGACTTCCCCTCTACCATATTCAGTGACCTGAGACCGCGGCCGGCCCAGTTTGTACATCCATTGCTCACGCAACCCTGCCGCATCATGGATGTGATAGAGAAGAAGGATGTGATGCTGCATTTTCCGTATCACTCATTTGATTCGGTGATAGACCTGATCAGGGAAGCGGCGATAGACCCGTTTGTGCAGAGCATACGCATTACCTGTTATCGGCTGGCCAAGAACTCTAAGATAGTGAACGCACTGATCAATGCGGTGCGCAATGGCAAGGATGTGACCGTGGTGCTGGAACTGCGCGCCCGATTTGACGAAGAGGCCAATATGCGCTGGAAAGAGCAACTGGAAGAGGAGGGCGTGAAGGTATTGCTGGGTATACATGGCATGAAGGTGCATGCCAAGATATGCGTGATCAAGAAAAGGGAATTCAACAAGACGAAGCAATACGGTTTTGTATCGACAGGCAACCTGAATGAGAACACAGCGAAGTATTATGGCGATCATTGCCTGCTGACCACGGACCGCAGGATACTTGCAGACATCAACAGGATATTTGACTATATCGAATTTCCGTTGAAGAAGACTGCAGACCTGAAGAACTGCAAGGTGCTGCCGGTGTCGCCGGTGAGTATGCGCAGGGTGATGCTGAACCACCTGAATAACGAGATACGCACGGCGAAAAAGAAGAAACCTGCCTCAGTGGTCATCAAACTGAACAGCCTGGTGGATAAAGTGCTGATAGAGAAGATCTATGACGCGGCCAAGGCAGGTGTAGATATCAACCTGATCATCAGGGGTATTTGCTGCGCGTATACAGGGCATAAAATGTTTAAAGGGCACCTGCATGCACTGAGCATTATAGATGATTACCTGGAGCATGCGCGCGTGTTCGTATTCAACAGCGGTAAGGAGCCTGCAGTATATATATCATCGGCAGACTGGATGGTGCGTAACCTTGACCACCGGATAGAGGCAGCGTGCCCCGTGTTTGACAAAAATATTAAGCAGGAATTGACAGATATTTTAAATATTCAGCTTGCGGAGAATGTGAAAGGTCGTATCTTGGATAATGAACAAAACAATTTTTATGTGCAGAAGGTGGCACAGCAAAACGAGGTTCGTTCGCAGGAGGCTATTTATAAATATTTACGCAATAAAAGTTACAAAGATTGATACTAGCGGCGATTGATATTGGCTCTAACGCGGCCCGTTTACTGATCTGTGAGACATCGGTGTATAAGGATGGTACGGTTGACTTCACGAAACTGAGCCTGCTGCGCATACCGTTGCGACTTGGTTTTGATGTGTTTGACAAGGGCTATGTAACGGAGGAGAAAAAGAAGAAGCTGATAGAGACGCTGAAGGCCTACAAGCTGATGATGAACATCTACAATGTACAGGCCCTGAAAGCCTGTGCCACGTCAGCGATGAGGGATGCCACCAATGGCAAGGAGATACTGGACGACATACTGAAAGAGACGGGGCTGAAGGTGGACATCATCACAGGTAGTGAAGAGGCCAATATCATCTATGAAACGCATATTGCAGAGAAACTGAGCGACAATAAATCGTACCTGTATATAGATGTGGGTGGAGGAAGTACTGAAGTGACGCTGTTCTCAAAGAACCATACTGTTTTCAAAGAGTCGTTCAATATAGGGACGATACGCATGCTGCACAACAAAGTGAGTGATGAGCAGTGGGAGCATATGAAGTGGTACATCAAAACACATGCACGCGACCACCAGCCACTTGAGGCGATAGGGACTGGTGGCAACATTAATAAGATATTCTCGATCTCCAAGCGCAAAGAGGGTAAGCCCCTTTCGATAGACTTGCTGAAGGACTATTATAAAGAGCTGAGTTATACACCGCTGGAGGAGCGTAAGCATCTGTACCAGTTCAGAGATGACCGGGCTGATGTGATCGTGCCTGCGTTGCAGTTGTATATCTCGATCATGCGCTGGGCGCTGGCCGATGAGATATACGTACCTAAGATAGGCCTTGCAGATGGCCTGATTAAAATACTGTATAGCGAACAACTGGCATTGGGCCAGGTGAAATAGCCCTTACCAATGCACGAGCTTCACGCTGTCTGTGCTGTTATCACCGATCTTCAAAAAGTAATTGCCGGCAGGTAAGTGGTCGCCGGGGATCAGCGTGGTTGTCTTCGCGCTCTTGCCTGTCCATAGCACTTTGCCGCTAACATCTGTAAGTGTGAGGTCCGTATTCTCGGCTACCTGTTCTATCTGCCAGTGATTTTTGGATGGGTTAGGGAATACTTTTACTATTTGCTTATTGACAACTGTTGTACCCGCCGCAGCGTACGCCGCCAATGTTGTATCCAGCCTGATGACTGAGGCGAGTTTGCACAGCGTCCACAGATCGGGGTTAAGTAAAACAGAAGTTGCTGTTGAAGACCAGTTGAATATATATACCTGTGTATCGAGGCTGTTATAGACCTTGATGAAAGTATCTGCTGTAGCCGAATGCAACTGCAACTCTAACGGAGTGCTGAAGTGTGTGGTAGAGGCAGGGCAGGAAGTGGTTTGGATCAGCTTTACTACGACAGTACTGCCTACCTGGTCCCAGGTGACTGCATATTTTGGATAACCCTTGCCATACACCCATTGGGTGAAGAAGGTGTCGAGACTGAAGCCGTAAGCGGCCTCGGCAATGGCTTGCAGGTTTGCAGTGTTGGCATTGCCGAAAGCGTACGTTTGCTGGTAAGTGCGGAGTACCTGGAAGAATAGGCTGTCGGCAGGGGCAATGTAGCGGAGCATATTGACAACAGCCTGGCCTTTGGCGTAGACCGTAGGCTGATTAAATAAGGTATTAGGGCCGGAGGTATCTGTAACAAAGAGCTCGCCACATGAGGAGGATAGGGCCTGGTTAAGCAAGCCTTGCCTGTGTGTTTTGGCTGCTGCTGCGCCCCAGAAGTGATCAAAGAACAGGGATTCTGAAAAAGTAGCGAAGCCCTCGCTCAGCCACACATCGCCCCAGTCGGAATAAGAGACATGATCGCCAAACCACTGGTGGCACATTTCGTGGGCTATGATATAAGTATTTGGTACGCCGATGGTGGTCATGGTTTGGTTCTCCATACCGCCGGGGAGGTTGGTATAGCATACCCCATACTTCTCGTGCCAGAAGGGATACCTGCCAAAGATGGAGGAGAAGTAATCAATGATCTGGCCGATGCTGTCGAAATTGGCTTTATAAGCCGGATTAAAAGTAGCTGTGTCCATGAAGAAATTCTGGATGAGCATGGAGTCAGTGCTGCCGGTAAAATGCCAGTAAGATCTGTACTCGGCATAGCGGGCCACGGCGATGGAAACGAGATAGTAGTCGATGGCATAGTGGGTTTGCCAATGAAATGTGGAATAGCCGGGAGCAGATGAAGTGTCTACACTGACCAGAACGCCGTTGCTGCCATCCATGACACCGCGAGGTACTGTTACAAACATATCTACGGAGTCTATCTTGTCGTTGACAGATTGCTTGCATGGCCACCAGTTGAGCGCTACCCATGGATCACTGATGGTGTAGAGCATGTGTGTTCCATGAGCGGTGGTATCGTGCGTGACGCCATTGAAAAAGCCGCTACCTGATGGCGGTATGCCATGATACCAGATACGCGCGGTGAACATGGAGCCGGATGATAAAGCAGAACCTAACACGATGGTGCGGATGTGCCCTGAACCGACAGTAACAGTGACAAGTACATTATTCACTTTGGCTGAATCGATGTGCATGGTAGTGTCCAGCTCGAAGATGTAATTAGTCATGGAGGATGCAACTACCTGGGCGGTAGTGGAAACATCGCCTATGATATAGGTGGAAGTATCAGTAAGGTGCAGGTTGAACTTGAGGTATTTGATGTCGTAATCTCCCTCATGAAGATCTGATAATGTGGTTCTTTCGGCCGAATGTTTGCCGGGGAAGGGGAAAGCAGATGAACTACCTGCAATGAGCAACAGGAATATGAAGGATAAGAAAAATTTGGATCTCATAAAATATCGTATCTTGTAAATATTGCTTATTAATGTAAGTGCCTCTTGAATAGGATACCTATTGATAAAATTAAACAATATTATTAACAAATAAACTATTCCGCAATGGTCAAGCATTACACCCTTCTTTTTGCAGTTGTTTTTTTTGCAACAATGCAGGCAGTAGCCCAGCCACTAAGTTTTTTGCCGAAAGGTATTGGTGGCGGCGGCGCATTATTCTTTCCCCGTATCAACCCGGCGAATGATAATGAGTATTATGTAGCCTGCGATATGAGCCAGATGTTTCACTCTACCAACTATGGCGATAGTTATTCGCAACTGCCATTTTCGGGACTGCAGACATTGAATGTCTCGACGTATGAATTTACCAACAATCCTTTGATCGCCTATAGCAACTTTAATGATGGCAATAATGGCTACCCGGTAAAAACAACAGATGGTGGCGCTACGTGGACTATGCTCACGGGCTATGATGCCAGCCAGGGCGAGGTATATGCCATGAAAGCCAACTACAGCAACCCCAGCCAGGTGTTACTGGATTATTATGGCGAGATCACTTTCTCAAACGACGGTGGTACTACATTTTCAACTGTTGCGACTGCGACAAGCTCGGGTGTAGGCCTCATTATGGGTGGTGCATTTATTACCGGTGATAGTATTTATATAGGTACGAACCAGGGAATATATTATTCTACCAATGCGGGAACGTCTTTTTCGTTGATGACCACCACAGGTATTGCAACGGGAGAAGTGATCTGGCAGTTTGCGGGTGCAAAGACAGGCAGCACCCTGCGTTTTTGCTGTATAGCAGGGCTTAGTGCCAACGTATATAACGGGCTGATGCCTTATGACTACAGTGGTGTAGTGGCTAATGTATATACAATGGATAATGCCGGTGGCACGTGGGTGAATAAAACGGGGACAATCAATACATCGAGCGACTATGTGATGTATGTGGGTATGGCTGAGAACGATGTGAACACCATATACCTTGGTGGCAGCGACGGATCATTAGGGGCACCATTGGTATATAAGACCACAGATGCTGCGAGTACCTGGAACAAAGTGTTTAAGACAACAACTAACCAGAACATTACTACCGGCTGGGAAGGATCGGGTGGTGATAAGCAGTGGAGCTGGGGCGAGGCAGCATTCGGGATGTCTGTAGCTCCGAATAATTCGAACAAGGCCATGTTTGGCAGCTTCAGTGATGTGCACCTGACCAGCGATGGCGGCACTACATGGAAACAAGCTTATGTGAAGAATTCAGACGACCATGCAGCGAATGCTGCTACGCCTACCGGGCAGAGTTATCATTCCATCGGGCTGGAGAATACCTCTTGCTGGCAGGTATTCTGGCACAGCGCGAATACAATGGTTTCGGCCTTTAGTGATATAGGTGGCATAAGGAGTGTAGATAGCGGCAATGCATGGGGCTATACCTGCAATGGCATGAGTGTGAACTCGGTGTACCGAATCGCAACAACACCAGGAGGCACTATGTTTGCCGGGACGGCGGGCATACATGATATGTACCAGAGTACAAGGCTGAAAGATGCCCAGCTTGATGCGAGCGACGCGAGTGGCAAGATCATGTATTCGGTAAATGGCGGGGCTAACTGGTCTCTGGTACATTCCTTCGGGCACCCTGTGTTCTGGATAGCGATAGACCCTAATGACAGCAATACCATGTATGCCAGCGTGATCAATCATGCCGGGTCGGGGTCTGCAGGAGGGATATGGATGACCACTAACCTGAACGCGCTGGGTGCAAGCACCTGGACCATTTTGCCCACGCCCGCCGGCACAGAAGGTCACCCGGCGAGCATCATAGTACTGAATGATGGCAAGGTGTTGTGTACCTTTTCGGGCAGGATATCGTCGGGCTCTACTTTTACACCCAGCTCGGGTGTATTCCTGTACGACCCAGGCACGACCTCATGGACGGATGTAAGCGACCCGGCGATGAAATACTGGACAAAAGACATAGTGCTTGACCCGACAGATGCCACGCAGAATACGTGGTATGCCTGTGTGTTCACTAACTGGGGTTCAACCTCAGCCGGTCAGGGCGGATTATACAAGACCACTAATCGTGGCGGATCATGGACGAAACTTACAGGTAGTACATTTGCCCGTGTCACTTCTATCACGTTCAATCCATTAAACACAGCTCAGGCATACCTGACCACAGAAACGCAGGGGCTGTGGATGAGCCATAATATGGCCGCTACGACACCGACATGGTCGTTGGTGTCTTCTTATCCCTTCCGCCAGCCGGAGCGGGTGTATTTCAATCCGTTCAATCAAACGAAGATGTGGGTGAGCAGCTTTGGGAATGGTATGAAGATAGGCAGTTCTGCCCCTCCTACCGGTATGCCGGTATTCAATAATTCATCAGCCGCATTGTATGTGTATCCTAACCCGGTAAAAAATGTGCTGAATGTAGTTTTACCCGCGCAACAGCGCCAGGTACTGTCTGTGTACAAGATCACAGGGCAGACAGTGACGAAGGTGATACCCGGCAATAAGACCGAGCTGGAACTGAATACGGAAAGCTGGAAGCCGGGTATGTATTTTGTGGAGTATGGAACAGAGTCGGTGAAGTTTATAAAGGAATAGTGTTCTTAATCTTTGTTTTGATGGTGTATATTTGATGATGATCCCAGCGGGATCGTTGTCGGACAAAATGATAAAGAAATAAAACAAGTAGAGATGAAAAAACATGTATACTATCTTTCACTTATTGTGCTGCTATTTTGTGGCTTTACCTCCAAGGCACAAAAAATAACTGTGGCAGTAGCCGCGAATGTGCAATACGTTGTGGAAGAGTTGATACCGATCTTTAAAATGGAGACGGGTATTGATGTGGATATTGTTGTAGGATCATCAGGCAAGCTGACTGCACAGATAGCCGAGGGCGCGCCATTTGATGTGTTTGTGTCGGCAGATATGAAGTACCCGAATGAGTTGTACCATAAGGGGCTGGCTACTGTGCCGGCCAAGGAATATGCGCAGGGTAAGCTGGTATTGTGGACCAACACACATGGCATACAACCAACATCCGACCTGAAAATTTTATTGCAAGGCTCAATAGTAAAGGTAGCCGTGGCTAATCCGAAAACGGCTCCTTATGGCGAAGCGGCAGAGCAGGCTATGAAATACTATAAAGTATATAACCAGGTGAAGGATAAACTGGTATATGGCGAAAGCATAGGGCAGACACAGCAATTCATCAACACAAAAGCTGCTGAGATAGGCTTCATTGCAAAATCGCAGGTGCTGACAGATGAGATGATGGGAAAAGGCTTTTGGATAGAGATCGATAAGAAATCTTATGCACCTTTAATGCAGGGTGCAGTAATACTGAAACATGGGAAGGCGACCAACGCCTATGCCGCAAAGCATTTCTTTGAGTTTCTGTACACCAAGGAGGCAAGGACTATTTTCAAGAAGTACGGATATATAGTGAGCGAAAAGAATGATTGACCTGCAACCATTTTGGATCACGTTTCAGCTTGCATTGATCACCACTGCGCTATTGTTTGTTATAGCTATACCTCTGGCCTACTGGCTGGCCCATAGCAAGAGCAAGTTCAAATCGATCATCGAAACATTGGTGAGCATGCCATTGGTGTTGCCGCCGTCTGTGCTTGGTTTTTATTTCCTGGTGGCATTCGGACCATCGCACGGATTGGGGCAATTCATAGAGCATTACTTCAATACCCGGTTGGTTTTTTCTTTCGGAGGGTTAGTGGTGGCTTCGGTCATTTACAGTCTGCCATTTATGGTGCATCCGATACAGTCAGGCTTTTCAGGTCTTTCTCCTTATTTGAAGGAGGCTTCTTATTCTTTAGGCAAAAGCAGGATGGACACCTTGCGCCATGTATTGCTGCCTAATATAAAGGCTTCATTGCTTACAGGAATCGTACTCACATTTGCGCATACGATCGGTGAATTTGGTGTAGTGCTGATGATAGGTGGCAACATACCCGGCCAAACCAGGGTGGCCTCGATAGCTATATACGATGAAGTGGAGGCGATGAACTACCACAGCGCCAATGTATATGCAGGCATATTGTTCGCGGTTACGTTTGTTATTCTGCTCACTGTTTATTTTGTTAATCACCGATACGCGATCACCAAACGTTTATGATATCCTTCAGCATCAGCAAGACAATGGATACTGCGCAGGGCAAGGCCCTGCTGGATGTGGCTTGCGAGATACGGCAAGGTGAGCTGGTGACGATATATGGCGAATCAGGAGCAGGGAAAACAACAATACTTAGGGCGCTTGCCGGGCTACTACAGCCGGAAAAAGGCTACATCGTTATTAATGGCCATGAGTGGCTTGATACAGCAAAACGAATAAACATTGCACCGCAAAAACGGAATGTAGGTTTTGTTTTCCAGGATTACGCATTGTTTCCCAATATGACAGTGCGGGGTAATCTTGAATACGCATTGCGAAAAGGGCAGGCTGCAAAAATAGTGGATGAGCTTACAGAAGTGATGGAACTGCAACAGCTGCAAACACGATACCCGGGAAAATTATCGGGTGGGCAGAAACAGCGTGTGGCGCTGGCGCGGGCGCTGGTAAGGCAGCCAACCCTGCTGTTGCTTGATGAGCCACTGTCGGCATTGGGCAGCGAGATGAGATACCGGCTGCAAGATCATATATTGCAGGCGCACAAACATTATGGCCTGACGACGATACTTGTGAGCCATGATGTGCCGGAGGTATTCAAAATGTCGGACAAAGTGTTTGTGCTCGAGCAGGGAAAGATCATCAGGCAGGGCACGCCGCAGGCAGTTTTTTTTGGTGCCGAAGCGAAAGACGTATTCCGGTTCATGGGTGATATACTGGATATCAATAAAAGTGGTGAAATATATTCACTAACTGTGCTTGTGTATGGCAACATCGTACATGTGGCAACAACAGAAGAAGCAGTGCGCAACCTGAAGCATGGTGATCATGTGATGCTTTCATCAGAAACATTTCATCCTTTGATCACTAAAATGTAGTTGAAAAAAAAGCAACCACTGTTATGCGGTTGCTTTTATGATCAGTCAATATGTTCTGTGTTTATTTCCCATAAACGTAGTAGAAGGTTAAGCGCCAAACCACGTCAGTGCCTTTATTGCCACTTACGAGGTTGCTGTATGCATCGTTGGTAGCATTCTGGCTGAGGGCTGAATTGTAGGTATTCAACCATAAATTGGGCATAAAGTGTACATTCTTCATCGGTGTGTAATCGAGGCCCAAAAGGACAAACTGTTGTTTGGTAGTAGGGTCGTATGCCGGTGTTAAAGCAGTATAGTTTTTGGTGTTTGGTTGGCCTACTATGTTGCTGAGATTGCCGCTGGGGTCAAAATTGTCGTAGCGGGCGAAGAAGCCGAGACGTGCGTTGCCTGGGGCATCAGAAAGGATGCGGCCACGCACGAAAAATGTCATGGCCATAGCATTGGTGGTACGATAATATGTGTGGTTGTCGTTTCCATTCACTTTCACGTCACCCATCAGTGTGTTGCGGAAGCCTTCAAAACCTAGGGTGAATTTTTTGGTGGTGTAGGCAGCAAAAATTTTGGTCATGTTGCGGTCGTGGTATAGCGGGCCGTTGTAGCCGCCGGGATTGTATACGCCCCAGTTGAGCCGCTCATAGTCCTGGTAGAGGTCTATGATGAGCTTCTTGTTAAAGAATTTGGCATACACATCGCCGTAAAACCATTTGTAGGCGTCGTTCTCGGGTTTGGCCATCGAGCCATTGCCCGCCATGATGTCATAGCCGAAATTGCCTTTTCTATCGAACCAGCCTTGCAGCGACACGCCCATATCGTAGCATGGTGTGCCGAATATGTCAGAGATTGTACGCTCTACAGAACGGTATGCCCATACTTCTTCCGGAGTCTGATCGTTGCGGCCATTGATGCCATAAGCAGGTGTGTTTTGCTGGCCTATAACGAGGTCGGTTCCCTTCCAAAGGTTTTTCCAACGCAGGTTGGCGAGCTTTACAAATGGGGCGAGCTTATTGTTTTGTAAAAGGTCACCCTGGTTGGGTGAGCCTAATATACCTGTGCCATAATCATTCTCTGAAGATAGCAGGAACTGCGCAGTGAAGTACCTGCTTATTTCGTAATCGTAACCAAGATAGATACGGCGAAACTGGAACAGGCTGGTGCCGGCGGGCATACCTGCGTATTGGTTGAGGCCGCGATTGGCTACATCTGAATTGCCTTTGTAGGCGAAGTCGCCGAAGGTACAGCCCCATAGTTTTCCGTGTGGTGTGAATTCCACGACCGTATCGGGTATAGTTTCGTGTGGCTGAGGATTTCCTTCGGCCATTGTTTGAGCGTTTACATTGGTTGTAAACAGGGAGAGCGCACAGAAAGCGACTGTTTTTAAGGATCTTTTCAAACGGGTAGTGTGTGTTGCCATTTTATATTATTTTTGTTTTGGGGGTAATAAAAAATCAGAGTTTTATTTTTTCAGACAATTGAGTTGCGTATTTGCTTAGTTTTTCTTCCAGGCCGTAAAACAACCTGATCGCTTTGTTGCCGGCATCAGTAACAATGGCACCACCACCACCTTTGCCTCCCAGTATCTTTTCTACCAATGGCTGGTCTGCCCTGCTGTTCATATCCTGCACCATCTGCCAGGCCTGCCGGTAGGACATTTTCATCAGCCCGGCCCCCTTGGTAATGGATCCTGTGCTTTTTATGTTTTCGAGCAGTTGAATGCGGCCTTTTCCTAAAAAATGGCCACTATCTTCATTTACCCAAATATGCAATCCTATAGCGTATTTATTCTTTGCCGTGGTCATAATATCGGTATGTTTATTAAAACATATCGCTAATGTACAAAAAGGCATGAAGTTTCAAAATGTAATTTCTGTAGATTGTGTGCAAAGAATAAGCCTTACTTTTATGATGGTAAACATTGTAAGATGAAGATCAATATACTGGCTTTTGGAATAGCAAGGGAGATAGTGGGCAGCTCATGTACAACAGAGTTAACTGGACTGCTTGTGCAAGATTTGAAGCGTGACCTTGGAGCGCAGTACCCGCGCCTGAAGCAACTATCTTCTTTTATGATCGCTGTGAATGGAGTTTACGCGCAACCGGAGCAAGTGATCAATGCAGGGGACGAGGTAGCAATTATACCGCCTGTGAGTGGAGGATAAAAATGTATAAAAAGCAACACGGAAATTGCGATGAGCGATCTGATCATAACGAATGAAACAATAGATGTGCAGCAATGCATAGATACGGTAATGACACCCGAGAGCGGTGGTATTGATGTATTTATAGGTACCGTTCGGGATACTACAAAAGGTAAGAAGGTAGTGCGACTTGAATTTGAGGCTTATGAAAGTATGGCCTTAAACGAGCTGCAAAAAATTGTAGATGAGATAAAGAATAAGTGGCCTGTGCACAAGATTATTATCCATCATCGCACGGGTGTGTTGTATACAGGGGATGTAGCAGTGGTGATCGCGGTATCTGCGGCGCATAGAGATGCCGCTTTTGAAGCTTGCAGGTATGCGATAGATACATTGAAGCAAACGGTGCCGATATGGAAGAAGGAGGTTTTTGAGGATGGTGAGGTATGGGTGGCGGCGCACCCTTAGACCTCTCCCCGGCCCTCTCCAAAGGAGAGGGTGAGGTCGAATGAGTTGTTTGTTTTTGCGTGTATATCCCTCGTGCCTCGGGATGAGAAAAGATAGTTAAATATTTTTGTTTAAAATCTTCCTTGCCTCTTCGGCATCTTCGGGGGTGTTGGTATTCATGAGCTTTGTGGGATCGGGAGGAGAGAGGACGGAGACATTGTTTTCATTTCGTATCAGAGCTTTACGGGGGCAGGAGAATCCGTCTGCCTGATGTGCTAACAACATGTTGTAGGCGGAGGGTTCCCAAATGGTGATGAGTGGTTCGGGCAGGCCATCGAAGGGGCTTTTGAAGGTGGTGGCTGCTGAACTTGTATTCCTGTTTTGGATCAGGTATTGCAGCGTGGTGGTATCCATCAATGGCAGGTCGCAGGCGATGACAAGCCAGGCTACATCGGGTATGGCTTTGAATGCAGACAGGATGGCGATGAGCGGGCCTGAGCCCTCTACAGAATCGGGGAGGTTATTGTAATTGGGGGCTATGTCTTGTCGTTGTTCCGGTTTGCAGGAGATGAATACTTTTTCGCAGAGGGTAGCCAGCATATCGGCCATGTAGTAGCGCTGCTCTTTTCCATGCCATTGTATGGTGCCTTTGTCGTGGCCCATACGAGTGCTTTTGCCGCCGGCAAGTACCAGTCCGTAAAGCGGAGGAATATTATTCGCGGATGAAGTCACTCTTGCCTCCCGTTTTAGACATCAGTTTGGTTTCTTTGATCACTATGTCGTGGCTCAGCGCTTTGCACATATCGTATACGGTAAGGGCCGCAACAGTAGCGCCTACAAGTGCTTCCAGCTCTATGCCTGTTTTGGCGGTGATACTGGCTGTGCAGTCTATGATCACCTCGTTCTGTTCGTTGATGTGAATGTCTACTTTGCAGTTATCCAGCGATAATGGATGGCAAAGGGGGATGAGGTCGCTTGTTTTTTTAGCGCCCATAATCCCGGCCAGGATAGCTGTCTGAAACACCGAGCCTTTTTTGCTTTTGATATCGCCATCGGTAAAGTGCGCGATCACTTCGAGTGGCATGTGTATGATGCTGCGGGCTGTGGCTATTCTGAGCGTAGGCTGTTTTGCTCCTACGTCTACCATTGCGGGCTGTCCTTTTTCGTTGATGTGGGTGAGGTTGCTCATTTATACTATTTGTTTAAAGGGCCAGATGCGGTATGCTTCGCCTTTTTTGAACTGATCTTTTTCGAAGGGTAATTCTATAAAGGCATTGCTTTCGTGCAAGTTAGCAAAATCGCCGGAACCATTGCCTTCTGTTGGCATGGCGAGGAGTTGTCCTTTGTCATTTACTGTTACTATTACCTGTGCGAAATACTGTAAAGGGACAGTGAACGTAATGTCGGTATTCAGTATTGCGTATTTGGGTACTGCTGGTATTGATAATGATGCTTGCAGCCAGGGAATAAAGTAGCGGTGCAGGCAAAGGAATACTGATACGGGGTTTCCCGGGAAGGCGAATACCAATGGGCCATTGCCATGCTTGCCAAACCAGAACGGCTTGCCGGGGCGTTGCTGTACTTTATGAAATAGTAACTCAACCTGAAGCTCTTTGAGTACCTGTGGCACATAGTCGTATTTTCCCATTGATACACCACCACTGAGAAGCAGCACATCATAGGAGCCGAGGCACAGGGCTACCTGTTCGCGGGTGATGATGGGGTCATCGGGTATGTGGATCATGTCTGCGGAAATGTGGTATTGTTGCAGAACTGCGGCTATGGTATAATTGTTGGAACGCCTTATTTGGAATGGTGTAGGTTGCTCGTGTATGTCTATCAGTTCATTACCTGTGGTAATGATGACTATGCGGGGTAGCTTTTTCACGGAGAGTGTACTCTTGCCTGCCGATGCCGCTATGCTGATAAGAGCTGGTGTGATGAGGGTATTGCGTATAGCAACTGTATCACCCTGTAGTTTGTCCTTTCCACGGCGGTGTATGTTTTGTCCTTTTCTTACGTTAGTGATATCGATGGTGGCGAGACCATTGGCTATGGAGATGTCTTCATACCGAATTACGGTGTCGGTAGTTTCAGGGAGGGGCCCGCCGGTCATTATTTCCACGCATTCGGTGGGTGCTGCAATGTCTATGGGTGTGGCCCCTGCTGCGAGCGTGGCTGTGACGGAGAACGTGCGTGTACCGGCCTCGTATGCGGCATAGCTGATGGCGATACCGTCGACAGTTGGGCGGTGCCATGGCGGTAGGTCGCGGTCGGTGATAATGTCCTCGGCGAGAATGCGGCCGGTAGCATTCACAAGGGAGGCCTGCTCAGTGCCATAGTCTGCTGCCTGCTGTAAGATGACCTGTTCTGCCTCGTTTACGGTGATCATTGGGGTTGTTTGTTCAAAATTAGGGTAATTAATTGTTGTATTTCTTGTGTTTGGGAATTTAAACGCAAAGGCCTGAAGAGAAGCGCAAAGTGCGCAAAGTTTTAGTGAGATGTAATTGGAATTTACCACTATATTTGACTCCCATCATCATGACTGTGCAGCAATTGAGTACTACTGTTATTATTATAGGCGCCGGCCCTGCGGGTGCAGGTACTTCCTTTTTTTTGACGAAGTATGGGATACCGCATATTGTCATTGAGAAAGAAACCTTTCCGCGGGATAAAGTGTGTGGTGATGCGTGCAGTGGTAAGACTGCTCTGGTCATTAACCGGGCTAACCCGGAATGGCTGGCAGAGATACTGGGGGATGCACAGAGCTTTTTGCCATCGTGGGGTATCACGTTTGTAGCGCCTGACGGTAAGTCGCTGGATATTCCGTTTACACTTGCGCGTACGCAGGAGACACCTGCGCCGGGGTTTACAGTGCCGCGGATGGTGCTGGATGATTTTTTATTCAATAAAATGCCTTCTCCGTACTGCACCATTTTCCAGAATGCTACGGTAAGTGAAATAGCGCGTGTGGGAGATAGTGTAAAAGTGACGATGACGCATGAACGTGCCATTTATGAAGTGACTGCGTCTTTGATCATAGGTGCGGATGGGGATAAAAGCATGGTGCGGAAACAATTTTCAGGGCTTGATACAACGCCTAAAACCTATGCTGTAGGCCTGAGGGCGTATTATGAGGGGGTGACGGGATTAAGCAAGGACAATTTTATAGAGTTGCATTTTTTGCCTGAAATGTTGCCCGGCTATTTGTGGATATTTCCTTTGCCGAATGGTATGGCGAATGTGGGGGTGGGGATACTATCGGAGGTGGTGAGGAAGAAAAAGATCAACCTGCGGGAGCAGATGCTGCATGCTATAAAGACAAATCCGCAGATAGCGCCAAGATTTGCAAATGCAAAGCTAAATGGCAAGATACAAGGGTGGGGGCTGCCGCTGGCGATGGAACGACAAAACTTGTCGGGAGATAATTTTATACTCACAGGCGATGCTGCCTGCCTTATCGATCCGTTTAGCGGTGAGGGCATAGGCAATGCGTTATATAGTGGCATGCTGGCCGCCATGGCGATTCAGCATGCAGTAGAACAAAATGATTTTTCGGGAGCATTTCTTAAATCAGCTTATGACGATGTTGTATACAAGCGGCTGGGTGATGAGCTGCGCATCAGTGCCGCATTGCAAAAGCTGTGCAAATATCAGTGGCTGTTCAATTTTGTAGTGAAAAAGGCACGCAAGAGTGCTTCTTTAAGAAATACGATCAGTGCTATGTTTTCCAATATAGACCTGAGGGATCAACTGCGAAGGCCATCATTTTATCTGAAGATATTGTTTAACAGGTAGCACCTGCGGGTTAGAGACGGGTACAGGTGAAATTATTGCTTACCTTTGATGTACAGAAGCCATATATGACCAACTATAGCAATTTAAGGGCGATGCGCTCGCTGATCAAGGCGAGTTTGCAATCGATATTCAAAAGCCCGTCTGCAATCATATTCACTATTGCTTTTCCGCTGATCTTCATTCTTGTTTTTGGGTTTTTGGGCGAGGGTAGTGGTTTTAGTATTAAAGTGGCTACAGCTCCGGGCAGTGATACGACAAGCCAGCTTTATGCGGTACTGCACCAGATACCTGTGCTGAAGTGGGTGAATAAAGACACAGCCGGTATCAACAAAATGCTGAAGGAGGGAGATATAGCAGCTACTATAGCTATACACGAACAGGCAGCCGGAGCAAAGCCGAAGTACCAAATAGCTTTGATCACAGCATCTTCTCAAAGAGATAAAGTACAGCAGCTGCAGGGGATATTGAAGTCAATGGTGCAACTACAGGATCCTGAAATAGAAAAGCGCGAAGCTGAGATCGCGGAGATCAATTCGCAGGAATATAAAGTGCGTGCTTACAAAACGATAGATTTCATATTACCCGGGCAGTTGAGTTTTTCGTTACTGGCATCAGGTGTATTCGGTACAGCATTTGTGTTTTTCAACTTGCGGCAGACACTTGTGTTGAAGCGCTTCTTCGCCACACCTGTGCGCAAGGAAGCTATTGTGATCAGTGAGGGTATTGCGCGCATGTTGTTCCAGCTTATTGGCGCTATGATCATTATCGGTATCGGTAAGCTAGCCTTTGGTTATACACTTTACCATGGCTGGATCACCTTTGTAGAAATGCTTGCGGTATGTTCATTGGCGTTACTTATTTTTATGGGTTTCGGGTTTATCATCAGTGGTATTGCCAAGAGTGAATCAGCGATACCTCCATTCTCTAACCTCATCACGCTGCCACAATTCTTGCTGGCGGGCACCTTTTTTTCGATAGATAATTTTCCGCATTGGCTTCAGCCGTTTTGCAGGGCTCTGCCGCTTACTTATCTTAACGATGCCCTCCGCAAGATGGCCTTTGACGGCGCCGGTATCTGGGAGATCAGGATGGATATTTTTGTGCTGCTCATCTGGGGCGTAGTGATCTATGCCATTGCGGGCAGAACTTTTAAGTGGGAATAGTATTCAGTCATTCAACTTCAATAATTGTCACAACTTATTATATACACAGATGGCGCTGCGCGTGGTAATCCCGGCAATGGCGGGTATGGCGCGGTGTTGCATTGGGGTACTGTAACCAAAGAAATATCGCAGGGTTACCGGCATACGACCAACAACCGGATGGAGCTGATGGCTGTGATAGCCGCTGTGAAATTACTGACAAGGGAAAGCCTTGATATCACTGTGTATACAGACTCGGCTTATGTAGTGAATACGGTGGAGAAAGGCTGGCTGTTCAACTGGGCGAGGAATGGCTACAAGGGCAAGAAGAATGCCGACCTGTGGGCGCAATATCTTGCACTGCATAAGAAGCACCGGGTCAAATTTGTATGGGTGAAGGGCCATGCGGATAATAAATGGAACAACCGCTGCGATGAGCTGGCTACGGCTGCTGCAGATGGCGGCAACCTGCTCGAAGATGTTGGGTATCAGCCGGGAGAATAAAACTATCCCTCGAGGTGAATGGAGATAACGATCATGCGGGTATACAGCGATTGTATCGCATTATTAAGTTGTAAGTGCTTATCGCCTGAATATAGCTGGTTGGTAAGGCCCTGGCTTAGTTTTATCTCAGGAGAGAAGATAAAGCTGGGGTTGAAGAACTCAAAGCCCACACCTAATTCATAACCGAAATCAACCGGGCTTATTTTCAGAAATTCATCGGTACGGTGCGAGCGTGCATTCGCGGCAAGGTCATAATCAAATTTGACACCGGTGAGGCCATAAAAGCGGAAATTATTGATCCTGTCGCTTTTGAATTTCAATTGCAGCGGCAAGTGCATATAGATGGCCTCAATAGTTTTGTTGAGGGTACTGTCCCCTGGGATGTTGTATTGGTATTCTATATTTTTTTCGGCAAAGGCAAGAGAGGGTACAAAGCGCAGATCAATAAAATTAGAGAGCTTCAGGTTACCTACAAGGCCAAGGTTGAAGCCGGGCTGCCAATGGGGCTGTATCCGTTTAAAAGTATCGGTAGCAGCGAATGACTGGGTGTATTGTATCTGGTACACAGAGAAATTGAGGCCGAAAGTGATGCCAAAGTAGTAGGGTTTGTCATCATGCTCGGGCATATTGAGCATAGTACGCTGCGCCAAAACGGGAAATGCTGCTAATAAAAAGAAGAAAATTAAGAGGTTGCCGCGGCGCATGTATACTTTTGTATGAAGATAAACGCAAAAAGCAAAGATAAAGTATCTGGACGGTATGGCGGGAGGGCTAATTATATTAAAATTAATTATTTTTACAAAATAATTACAATTGGTTAACAAATTATCACTAAATTTGTCCTTGTAATCACGAACTATATCATCACTATATAAGATATTTCCCTAACACCGTGAGAACGCAAGCCCCTTGCAAGAGGGGCTTTTTCGTGCCCATCAGCAGGTTAAAGCCAACTATGAACATTAGTTTTTGGAATGAAAATTGTTGCATCAATGTTGCAGGGCCGGGCATCAGCATAGCAAGATCAATTATTGTTTTACCGGGTACTGCATAAAATTTATTAAGAAATAAACGCCATCTTTTAGCAAACATTTAATATTTTAGCCGTTTAAAAGGGATAGTCTATGAAATTTATACGGAGCATCATGCTCACCGTTTTGATCACATTGTCGGTATTTTCTGCGGTTGTGTATACCGCATGCAACAAGAATAAGTGCGATAGTGTAACCTGCAAGAACCGCGGCGCCTGCGATGGCGGCTACTGCTTTTGCCTTACCGGTTTTGAAGGGCCAAGGTGTGCTACCTTCAGCAGGGATAAATTTTTGTACACCTTCAGCGGCGCTGACAGCTGCACCAGGAACCCTTATGACCAATACCAGGTACAGTTCCTTGCCACATTGAATGATACTGTGGAAATGACCATGTTCAACTTACTGAACAACCCTATGGACAGCGCTATATGCACTATGCAGTCTACCGATTCTTTTTCTTTCATTGGCAGCAACAACAGTACCACTTATAGCGGCTGGGGCAAGATCAGTAATGATAGCCTGTGGATGACGTACCATGTGATACATGACACCACATCTTATGACTGTAAGTATTTTGCACTGAAGTTGACAAGGCCATAAATAAAATACTAATTTAGCCAGCATATCAGATCGAAAAAACCGCCTCTTCCGGCGGTTTTTTTATTATGAATATTAATCAGGGGTTTATATTTGAAATGAGCGTTGGGAGCAGCAGACATGCGACTATATAAATAATTAAATAATTCTTTGGCAGATATTGGTAAATGTTGTAACTTTTCGGCATCAATAATATTTTAACGTTTGTATAGCAAGTGATACTATGCGTGCGTTATGCATTTACACTTGTGGTAAAATATATTCGAGCATATTTTAAAAAGCTGAACAATGAAAAAACTGTACAATTCCTTTAAGCTTCTATTAGCGCTCAGTGCTCTTGGGTTGAGCCTCAATGCCAGTGCCCAGACGACAACGTTTTCTACGCCAGGTATCAGTACCTATGTGGTGCCGGCGGGTGTTACCAGTGTATCGGTAAATGTGATGGGCGCAATAGGCGGCCTCAATTCGGATGAGTTCGATTATGACGACAGCGGTGGGAAAGGTGCATGTGTCCGGGCTTATCTTGCGGTGACCGCAGGGCAGGTACTCACCATTTCGGTGGGTGGCCGTGGTGGTGTCGGTACAGCAACCACAGGCGGTGCTGGAGGTTCTTCGGCATCAGGATATACAGGTGCGCCGGGCGGTAACTTCTCCGGCGGTGGCGGCGTGAGCGGTGGTGGCGGCGGTGGCGCATCCCTGATACTCATTAGTGGCGTGCCTGAGGTAATAGCAGGCGGCGGTGGCGGCGCAGGTGCGCTAGCCGGCAGCAATGCAGAAAGGGGCGGTGATGGCGGTGGTACCGGTGTTGGTAATACCGGGGGTGAAAGTGCGCCAAGTTCTTCCAGTGCGAGTGGTGGTGCTGGCGGTAACGCAGGAGTTGGTGGCGCTGCCGGGCTCGCTACAATCGCAGGATCGCCATCAGGCACACCCGGTACGACTACTTCGGGTGGCGCAGGTGGCGCTAATTCTACCGGCGGCGGCGGCGGCGGTGGTAATGGCGGCGGCGGCGGCGGCGCATTCTCAGGCGGCGGCGGCGGCGGTGATTATGTAAATAACAGCCTCGTATATTTTGCAACCATACCTGCCGATACCCGTGGGTGCAATGCGGGCCCCGATGGCGCTATAAGCATTACGGTAACCTGTACCGTGAACCCGATAACTGGGCCGGACAGTGTGTGCTATAATTCAAACATAAGACTGCGTGACGTATCGCCAGGTGGTACCTGGAGCACAGGTGACGGATCAATAGCTACAGTAAGCCCGACAACGGGTGTAGTAACGGGTACTGCCGCAGGTGGCGGTGCAACACTGATCACTTATACAACAGGCGCGGCATGCCTTACCACTTACCTGGTAACAGTAAACCCATTGCCCCCGACATTTGCTGCACCCTCATTTGTGTGTGTGCAATCCCAGCTCACTACGTTAACCGAATCTGTGAGTGGCAAATGGAGCATTGATGATACCTCACGTGCAAAAATAGATTCATTGACAGGTGTAGTAACGGGGGATAGCTCCGGGTCTGCGAATATAATTTTTACATCAACGGCCGGCGGATGCAGTGTATCCGGCCTTTTGATCATTAATGCAATACCTGATTCCATAGTAGGGCTTGACTCTGTCTGCCAAACAGGCTCGGTAGTGCTTACCGATGCAGCAAGTCCGGGAGGCACATGGTCTGCTGTAACCGGAGGGATAGTTTCTATAACCCCTGCCGGAACTACTGCAATAGTGAACGGAACGGCGGGAGGAGTGACACTGATCAGCTATACCTTCCCGAGCGGATGCGCGGCAGTGGTATCATTTACAGTAGATCCGGCGCCATCTGCGATAGGCGGGCCCAACGCTATATGCTTGACAGATACGATTGAAGCTGAAACGAACACAGTATTAGGTGGTACATGGACTTGTGCGCCGCTTACATCAGCCACAATAGATCCGGTTACCGGCGTTATCAGGCCGTTAGTTGCCCCGAGTTCTATAACAGTAACATACACAACCCGTTCAGGTTGTACTAAGACGAAAGTAGTAACGATAAATAACATTCCTAACCCGATAACAGGGCCCGATAATGTGTGTGAAAATTCAAACATACTGGAAAGCACTACATCATCAGGCGGTACATGGAGCAGTGTGTTCACAGGTGTTGCTACTGTTACCAGTGGCGGCTCTGTGCATGGTGTGATCATTGCCGGCGGGATAGATACGATAAAATATACATTGAGCAGCACGGGTTGTTTTGTGGAGAAAATAGTAACGGTAAATCCACGCCCGGCTGTAATAACCGGCCAGACCACCTTTTGCGTGGGTACGCCTGGTAATATAATTTCCGGCCCCGCAGGAGGTACCTGGACGAATGTGACTGTAGTAACCCCTACGGGTTCTATAGATGGCAGTACAGGAACCTTTGACCCATACGGCCCGGGAGCTGGATTAGACTCAATAATATATACCTTACCTACAGGATGTTTAAGGCTACAGATCGTAACGGTAAATCCTGTTCCGGTGATCAGTGGCCCAAACCAGGTATGTGTTTCTTCTTTAATAAATCTACACACAACTATCACCGGATCCTGGAGCGCAAGCAACGGTGATGTGACTTTGAGCCCCGGCGGCCCATTAACAGAAGTAGTGTTGGGCGCCAGTGCCGGCAATGTAGTGATAACAGAGGTAATACCAACTACTGGTTGTATCGCTACCTATGATATGACGGTAAATCCTTTGCCATCACCGGTCGTTGGCACCAATACGATATGTCAACTCGATTCTACATTACTCACCGATCCAGACGGACCGGGATTATGGAGTGTATTGAGCGGTGGCGCTACAATCGGCTCGGCCGGTGAAGTGACAGGTATTACCCCTCCAACTGCTGTTATTGTATATAGCCTTACTACCACGGGATGCTTCACTACCTTCAATTTGAATATTAATCCTGCGCCTGGAGTATTTGGTGGCCCTTCAAAGATGTGTATAGGAGATCCTGCTGTTACACTTACGTCTACGGGCGGTGGTACCTGGACGAGCAGTAACACGAGTGTGGCCAACATAGGATCGCTTAGCGGTTCGGTAACAGATGGTGGCACGAGTGGTACAACGATCATTACCAATACGATAGGGTCAACGGGTTGCTTCCGAACGGGGATATTCACTGTTAATGCGCTTCCTGCCGCAATATCAGGACCCTCAACAGTATGTACAGGCAACCAGGTAACACTTGCCGACGGATCGGGAACAAGTACGTGGTCTGTTTCTGTGGCCAGTTCGCCGTATCTCTCAGTGGGTGCGTCTACGGGTGTAGTAACCGGCATTTCAGCGCCGGGAGGCATTGTTACCTTTACATTGCCTACGGGTTGTTCTGTAACGTATCCTATGACGGTGAATACTTCTCCGGCTAATATAACAGGTGTGCTGGGTATATGCCAGGGCGCAGAGACTAATCTTACGGATGTAACAAGCTTGCCGTCCATAGGTACCTGGAGCTTTACTCCTTCATCAGGTATCATTTCTGTTACACCGCTCACCGGGGTGAATACTACTTCGGTAACCGGTACAGGCCCCGGTACAGGAACAGTGACCTATACGATGGCTAACGGTTGCTTCAGAAGTGCAATAGTAACCGTGAACGCATTTGCTACAATTAGCGGCGCTAATGCAATATGCCAGGCATCAAGCGCACTGTACTCCACAACAGGGTATACCGGAACGTGGGTGAGCAGCAATATGGCAGCAGGTACCATTACTTCGGTAACAGGTGTACTGACAGGGATATCCAATGGCACAACGAATATTACGTTCACTTCAGCAGCGGGCTGCCAGGTGGAGAAGACGGTTACTGTCAATCCTCTTGCGCCGGATACTGTAGTGGCATTAGGTACTACGAATCTATGCCCCGGTGGCTTTGTGGAGCTGACGGCGAGTACGGGTGCGGGCCTTACTTATCAGTGGTATAATCCGGGATTGGTGGCAGGTGCTACCGCGTCTACGATTACAGTAACCACGGCAGGTACCTATACGGTGCATGTATCCAACGGCCTATGCCCTGATATATCGTTGCCTACAGTAGTAACGGTGAACTCGGTAATTGTATCCATAAGCAGTTTACCTGTCGCAACACTTGGCACGGTAAATGCGTGCGTGAGTACCGGCGTGACGCTGACGGCGGGAGGCACTGCGGGTGTGAGCTATCAATGGCAATCGAGCGGAGTGGCTATAGCCGGCGCAACGAATAATACTTATACACCGCTTACCGATGGCAGCTTCTCAGTTGTGGCTACCAACAGCTTTGGGTGTACGGCTACATCCAATATCATTACCGTAAACCTTGTGGCATCGCCAGCCGGTACTGTAGCCCTTTCAGGCGCTATCAATTTCTGTGAAGGCAGCAGTGTGAATATAACAGCCGATGCCGGAACAGGGTATACTTATCAGTGGTATAACGCATCGGGCGCTATTGTGGGTGAGACGGGCAGAACATATAATGCCACCACATCGGGCAGCTACTATGTGATCGACCAGAACCCTACAGGGTGCAGCACTACTTCACCAACGACGGTAGTGACCGTAAACCCATTGCCTACCGCGGCTATCACGGTATTTGGTACAGATGTCTTCTGCCAGGGCGGCAGTGTTTCGCTCACGGTGCCTACGGTAGCCGGAGAAACCTATCAATGGTATAAGAATGGTGTGGCCATCACAGGCGCATTATCACCTACCTATTCTGCCACAACGAGCGGCAATTACGAATCTAAGCTGACATTAACCGGCTGTAGCAATTTCTCGGCCACTGAAACAGTGGTAGAAGTTACCTCACCGGTCATATTGCCACTTACCTCTACTACCTTCTGCTGGGGCGGAAGCGCCCGTTTAGGGTTGACTATAGTATCTGGTGCCGGCGCGGTTACCTACCAATGGTTACTGAATGGTGTAGCAATACCAGGCGCAATAGGGTCTACTTATACAGCGCTGGGATCGGGTATATATACTTGTAGCGTAACAGTGACAGCAGGTGGCGGATGCCCCGTAACCAGTACATCGGCAACGGTAACAGAGAACCCGCTTCCTAACCCATTGATACACCTGGTAGGCGCTGAGTTCCATACACAGAATACGTACGTGACCTATCAGTGGTTTAAAGACGGTGTAGCAATAGTAGGCGCTACAGACAGCCTGCAACGCTGTATAGGCGCAGGCCGCTACAAAGTGGACGTAACAGATGTGAACGGTTGCCAGTCGGTATCTGCCGAAGACCCGACCTCTTGTGCAGAGGTAGGAGTGGCAGTAGTGGCAGCAAGCGGGGATATAAAAATATTCCCTAACCCGGCACAAAATACGATACAGATAGAAGCCCCTGTGGCTGTGCGTGCTGTGATCAGCAGTATGGACGGCAGGATGCTGATAGACCAGGCTGATGCTAAAACGATCAATATCGGCAACCTTGCAGATGGTATGTATACCATCATGCTATATGATGCAGCTAATCATATGCTAAAGGCGGATAAGCTGGTGAAGGCATCGAACTAAGAAATCAATAAATAATGAATAGTAACGGCTGCCTTGCGAGAGGCAGCCGTTACTATTTTTGCGATAGCAGGTATTGTAATTATTGGCCAAACGCAATGAACAAAGCCCGCAATTTTGCGGGCTTTGTTCCTATTATCGTTATGGGATCAGGCGATCTTTTCCGTTTCTTCATCTTTGGCGATCTTGCCCCTTCTCATGGGGTTGGCTGTGTTGTCGGCATATTGCTGGCGTTGTTCCAGTAACTGTATGGCCTGGAAGACTGCTTCGCGAAAGGACTCCGGCTCTGCAATATTTTTCCCGGCAATGTCGAACCCTGTGCCGTGATCAGGTGATGTGCGAATGATGGGCAGGCCAGCGGTATAGTTGACACCTTCGCCCTGTGCGATGGCTTTAAAGGCCACAAGTCCCTGGTCGTGATACATGGCCAGTACGGCATCGAATTCAGTATAGATGCCACGCGCAAAGAACGCATCGGCGCCATAAGGGCCAAAAACAAGACTGCCGTTCTGCCGCTGGTTGTCTATTACAGGTTTGATCACCGTTTGTTCTTCATTACCTATCTGTCCTTCATCGCCCGCATGGGGGTTAAGGCCCAATACAGCAATGCGTGGCTTGTCGATACCAAAATCTTTCATCAGCGATTCTTTCAATATGGCCAGCTTTGTTTGTAACAACTCTTTGGTAATGGCAGCAGATACTTTGGAAATAGGTATATGCTCAGTGGCCAGCGCCACGCGAAATCCGCCGCTATACAGCATCATCAGCACATCCTTAGCGCCGAATTTTTCCTTAAAATAAGGGGTATGCCCTGTAAAAGGAAAATCGGGGATATTGGTATTGCTTTTGTGTATCGGTGCAGTAACAATAGCATCGAGCTGGCCATCTTTTAGGCACTGCGTAGCTACCATCAACGAGCGAATGGCATACTTGCCACCGGCATCAGTAAGTACCCCCGGTTGTATCGGCACTTCTTCTTCCCAGCAGTTGAAGATATTGATCTGTTTTGGATTGAGTTTGGTGAGGTCTTTTGTGCTCGAAAAATTAAACGGATGTTCGGGTACGATGCGCCTGTAATAATTGACCACCTTATTGGAAGTGAAGATGACCGGGGTGCAAAGATCGAGCATACGGTTATCAGAAAATGTCTTGATGATCACTTCCATTCCTATCCCGTTGAGATCACCTGTGGTGATGCCGATAATTGGTTTTTCGTTATTTGGTTGCATGTCGAGTTTTTTTGTGGGTTAAGCTTTAGCATAATAAGCAAGGAAATCGAGCAACATGCGCATACCATACGCAGTGCCGCCAATGGGGAAGTATCCCTTCTTCGCGGTTGCAAATGAAACGCCTGCGATGTCGAAATGCATCCAGGGATAATCGGTAAAATGTTCCAGGAATTTGCCGGCGGTAATAGCGCCACCGGTGGCGCCGCCTACGTTTTTAATATCGGCAATGTCAGACTTTATCTGTTCGCCATATTCATCCCATAGCGGATATTCAACCAGTCGCTCGTATTGGCGGAAGCCACTTTCGCGGAATGATTGTTTTGTTTTTTCGTCGGCAGTACCCATGCACACAATGCCATGCTCGCCTACTGCGGCAGATGCTGCGCCGGTAAGGGTGGCGAAATCTACCACCAGTTCCGGTTTGTAGCGTTTGGCGTAATGCAGTGCATCGCCCAGCAACATGCGCCCTTCGGCATCTGTGTTCAAAACCTCTACCGTAGCGCCGCTATACATAGTGATCACATCACCGGGCACATAAGCGTCCTCGCCAGGGCGATTGTCTGTTGCCGGTACAAGTGCGATCACGTGCAGCGGTAGTTTCATTTTGGCAATGGCATACATGGCACAGCTTACCAATGCTGCGCCGCCCATGTCGCTCTTCATACGGTCCATGGAGTTTGGAGTAGGCTTCAGCGACAGGCCGCCCGTATCATATACAACGCCCTTGCCTACAAGCACAATGGGCTTCTTATTGATCGCTTTCTTTGGTGTGTACTCCATTATGGTGAAAGTGGGCGGCTGCTGGCTACCCAGGTTCACGGCGAGGAGGCCGCCCATTTTCTCTTTTTGTATCTGTGTCTTATTCAGTACAGTTACTTTGAAACCTGCTTCTTTGCCCAGCAATGCGATCTCTTTTGATAACTGAACAGCCGAGAGGAAGTTAAGTGGTTCGTTGACCAGTGAGCGCGCAGCATATATAGCATTGGTAACAATACTGAGTTTGCTCACATCCTGTAGCGTGGCGGAGTCTTTGGTAAAGGAAACAGTTTGCAGCGTGTTAGCTATCTTCTTTGCCTCGGTGCGGTATTTAAGGAACTGGTAGTTGGCCAGTGCCATACCTTCTGCAAGTAGAGTAGCAGCAGCAGCGTTGGCCGATGCATTGGTAATGGTGATATCGGTAAGCTTATGTTTGTTGCATAGCGCCTGTACCTCGGCGCCGGCCTTGCGGCAGGCTTCATTAGTTTGCCAGTCTGTTTTTTTATTTTTCAGCAGGTAAATGAAAATAAATTGGTTGTAACGGTTTATAGATACCAGCGACTGGTCGGCATTGAATGTTGTTTTTGCATAGCCGGCTTCCTGTGCGGTGAGGCCCGGTGCCGCATTTATTTTTTTAACATCGTCAATAATGAATAAGCGGTTGCTCACAGAGGATTTTTGCTCTATCTTGAATTCCATGCGTAAAAAATTAAAAAATAATGTGTAAAGGTAATCTAAATCAAAAGTAAATTTTCAAAAATCAGTGTTTAATGTTCCCTTTTAAAGCAAAGTGAAGGTATATCCTTCAGGTAAGCAATCACAAATATGATACCTTTGCGCAAATACGTGATTTTCCCCCGCAAAGCCCGTATAAGCAACTGAATTATGGCTCATAATATCCGATACACACCTGATAGTAACTTACAGCTGAAAAAAAGCCTGGGCCAGCATTTTCTGCACGATGAAAATATGTGCAAAAAAATAGTGGAACAACTGACCCGCCAGGAAGGGATGCACCTGCTGGAGGTAGGCCCCGGTGGCGGCGCTATCACCAAGTACCTGCTGCAATGGGAGGGGATAGACTACAAAGCAATAGAAATAGATGAAGAGAAGGTGGTGTACCTTAATAAAACCTACCCGCAACTGCAGGGCAGGATCATCATGCAGGATATATTGAAGGCGGATGCACCTTTTGATGCTCATTTTAGTGTTATCGGCAACTTTCCATACAATATATCGTCACCTATATTATTCAAGGTGCTGGAGTGGGAAGAGCAGGTGGATGAAGTGATCGGAATGTTTCAAAAAGAGGTGGCACAGCGGATCGCGGCAGGTCCCGGCTCCAAAACCTATGGCATACTGAGTGTGCTGATGCAGGCTTTCTTCAGTGTGGAGTATGTGCTTGATGTACATGAGAATTGTTTTACCCCGCCCCCGAAAGTGAAAAGCGGTGTATTACGGTTCATAAATATTCATAACCCCTACGGCATAGCAGATAAACGGCGGTTCATCACCTTAGTGAAAGCGGCCTTCAACCAGCGGCGCAAAACATTGCGCAATGCATTGAAAAGCAGTGTAGAGGCCGAACTGCTGGCCGATAAGATAATGGAAAAACGTGCGGAACAATTATCGGTTGATGATTTCGCATCATTATACAAGCGTAACCTGGAAATATTGAATGCCCGTAAAAATGACAACTAAACAAGGAAAAGTATTGATAGCAGCTCCCGTACACCATGTGCTCACAGGTGGGCTTAAAGACATGGGTTATGAATGTGTGAACGCAATAAAGATCACACAAGCGGATGCATACGGGCTATTGAAAGACTGCAAAGGTGTGATCACATCTACGCGGCTGCAATTAGATAAAGAGCTGATCGATGCAGCGCCTGCATTGCAGTGGATAGGAAGAATGGGATCAGGTATGGAAGTGGTAGATGTGCCTTATGCGCAGGCAAAAGGGATAGCTTGCTATAGCAGCCCTGAGGGCAATTGTAATGCTGTAGCAGAACATGCATTGGGTATGCTGCTGACACTGATCAGGCGGATAACATGGAGCAATAATGAGGTGGCGCACGGACAGTGGAAAAGGGAAGAGAACAGGGGTACTGAGCTGGAAGGGAAAACCATAGGGATCATAGGCTATGGGCATACCGGGGCGGCTTTCGCTAAAAAACTGCAGGGGTTTGATATGCAGGTACTCGCCTATGATAAGTATAGGCCTGAAGGCATAGCAGCGCCTGTTATCCAATGCAACGACATCAGCCGGATATTTGAAGAGGCAGATATGGTGAGTTTTCATGTGCCGCTGCAGCCGGATACGATCAGTTATTTTAATGAAGATTTTATAGGCAGGATGCGGAAGCCCTTTATTCTCATCAATACATCCAGAGGGGTAGTGGCTGATACTGTAGCTGTGAAAAAGGGGATAGATAGCGGTAAGATCAGGGGGGCATGCCTGGATGTAATAGACCAGGAGCCTATGGATGCTATGAGTACAGAGCTGCGTAAACTGGTAATCGAAATGGCTGGTATGCCAAACGTAGTGATCACACCACATATAGCCGGATATACAGAAGAAGCGTTATACAAAATGAGCCGGGTGTTGCTGCAGAAGATCATTTCATAGGCTTGTGGCATTTTTTTTTACTTTTTTTTCACGTTTACCCAAGATTTGGTGCCTGATATTCGTCTATATAGTATGGGCAACCTTATATACTGTTAAAAATAAGCCATATTTATTTTTGAGATAATATAAGGATTTTGGGAAAATTAATTTGTTAAGTGCGGATTTTTAACAGATTTTTTTACCTTTACGCCTCATTTGCTAATAATTTATTAATACAGGATATGACACGTACTCTACGTTATCTGCTTTTATTTGTACTTACAGGTTTGTCAGGGCATGCATTTGCCCAGGAAATTGCGGGCCATGTAGTTGATGATAAAAAAGAACCACTACCCAGCGCGGTAGTGCAGGTTTATTCCGGTGGTATACTTAAAGGTGGTGCCCCTACTGATTATGATGGTAATTACGTGATCAAACCCCTGGAGCCGGGATATTATACCGTTTTGGTGTTATATAACGGATTTGACTCCGCACAGGTAGATGGTGTGGTAGTAACCCCTAACCAGAGGACCACTCAGAATTTTGCTATGGTCGTGCATACAACCGGCCTGAAGACGATAGTAGTAACGCAATATAGAAAGCCACTTGTGGACGTAGACCATACAGGTACTCACTCTCTCACTAAGCAGGAAATTGAGGTTTTGCCTACCAATGAAATAAATGATGCCGTGAGCCTCGCAGGTGGTACCTACCAGGCTACAAGGGGTGGCGCGATAAGTATAGGTGGCGCTCGTGCTGAAGGTACAGTGTATTATGTGGATGGTGTGATGCTCCAAGGCTCTGCCGGCGCCAACATGGCGCAAGGCTCTGTTGATAACCTTGAAGTGATCACATCGGGTATACCGGCAAATTATGGTGATGTTTCGGGTGGTGTGGTAAATATCACATCCAGGGGTGTTTCTCAAAAATTCACAGGTGATGTAAGGCTGCAACATTCTATAGACGGATACAATAACAACCTTGCTTCTTTTTCGATAGCAGGCCCGTTGTATAAAAAAGGGGAGAAGGGGCATAAAAAGCCTGTTCTTGGTTTTGCATTAAGCGGTGATTATTATGATGATCATAACCGTTATCCTGCATATTATAATGAATATGTGACAAACGGAGACAAGCTCGCACAATTACAACAGAATCCGTTGGCTATCAGTACTAATAACAGTGGACAGCCGGTATTTAATTACGCATCCGACTATGTAACTTTTTCCGACCTGCACCAGGTGAAGACCCCTCCTCACGATGTGATACAGGAGGTGCGCCTGAATGGCAAACTTGATTTCCAGGTAACGGATAATATGCACATTGCCGCAGGTGGTACATTTGATTATACCAAGCAAGACGCTTACAGCCGCGCAAGGAACCTTTTTAATCCGGAGGCAACACCAACACTCAATACCACATCAGGGCGTGGGTATCTGCGTTTTACTCAAAAATTCAGTAAATCAAGTGATACATCGCACGGTATCATCTCCAATGCATATTATACGGTTCAGGCTGATTATCAGAAACTATACCAGGCCGAGCAGGATCCTAAATTCAAGGAAGATATATTCAGTTATGCCTATGTAGGCAAATTCAATGAGACGCACACTCCTTTATATTTCCCACTGCAAACCGACTCGGCCAGTGGCAAGCAGGCGACTGTACTCGAGTTCAATGTGCCTACATCCCTGACTTATACAAGGGACCCGTTGAACAGAAATCCTGTTTTGGCTAATTATACTTCGCAGTTGTACAACTATTATGCCGGGTTACATACTTTGCCGGGGGCTACTATTTCACAGATACAAGCTGCGAACGGTATGGCCAACGGTGATGAGCCGAAGTATACCTACAGTTTAGATTATAGCCCCGGTAACACTCAGTCCGGCTATTCTAAATTCAACTCAGACCAGTATGCCCTTACCGTGGATGCGTCATTTGACCTGCAACTCGGCAAAGTAAAACACGCTATACAGTTCGGCCTTTATTACCAACAGCGTATAGAACGCTCTTATTCATTGAGTGCAAATGGCGGTACAGGAACTTATTCGTTGTGGTACCTCATGCGCAACCTCGTGAGCAGCATTGACAATGGCAACCTGAAACTGGATAAGAACCATCCTATATTTGTTGTTAATGGCCAGCAATACACATTCTCAAAAGACGCAGCAGGTAATGCGGTTTACACGGATAAAAACGGTAATGTAAAAAACATTAATCCGGGACCATCGGATACTGTTCTTTACAATTATGAAAACATTGGTACCAGCACATTTGATAAGAACCTGCGCAAAAAACTGCTTGCCAATGGAACGATCAAGACCAATACAGACGACATTAATATTGATAATCTTGACCCTTCCACATTCAATATCAATATGTTCTCTGCTGATGAGTTACTGGCAAGTGGTAAATCACTTGTAGGCTACCAGGGATACTCTTATACCGGTGCTGCCCAATCAGGTACAGTAAATTTCAACGATTTCTGGACACAGAAAGATGCTAATGGTAACTACACCCGGCCGATAGGTGCATTTGCGCCTAACTATATTGCCGGTTATCTTTTGGATAATTTCAACTATAAAGATGTGCATTTTAATATTGGTTTACGTATCGACCGTTATTCAGCTAATACTAAGGTGTTGATAGATCCTTATTCATTGTATGCCGAGCAAACTGTGAGCCAGGTGCCCGGATCAGAGAATATACTCAACGGCGGTAAGCACCCTGCTAATATAGGTGGCAGCTACGTGGTGTATGTAGATGATAATAACAGCAGTTCTCCTTCCATCATTGGTTACAGGAGTGGGGACAACTGGTATGATCCGACCGGCAAATTTGTCAATGACCCATCTGTATTAAAGAATTATTCAGGTGGACGTGCGCCACAGCCGGCGCTTATTAAGTCGGATACTGCTAATATATCGAGCAATAACTTTAATCCAAACAATTCATTTACAGACTATAATCCTGTAGTGACTTTACAACCACGTGTGTCTTTCGCGTTCCCTATATCTGATGTGGCTGATTTTTATGCACACTATGATATTTATTCCCAAAGGCCTACAACAGGTATTGATGCCACTGCTGAAACTTATTACTTCCTGCAGAATAATGCCAACCAGATCATCAATAACCCGAATCTGAAAACACAGAAAACGTATGATTACGAAGTAGGTTTCCAGCAGAAGTTGAGCGACCACTCAGCCCTCAGCCTTTCCGCTTTCTATAAAGAGCGTAAAGACATGATCACAGTAGTGCCTTACTTATATGCATGGCCAACTACTTATTATAGCTATGGCAACCGTGACTTCTCTACAACAAAGGGTACAACCCTTACGTATGACCTTCGTGCCACGAACCATCTGAAAATGACCATTAACTACACGCTGCAGTTTGCTGAAGGTACCGGTTCAAACCCAACATCTACCAATAGTGGTGGTGGCGGACAGATATCACCAAACGGCCTGCTGCAAAGCTTTATCGAAGCCGGATTACCTAACCTTCGTTATGTGACTGCTCTTGATTATGATTCGCGCCATACCATTACTGCTGATATAGATTACAGGTATGGATATGGTGAAGGTCCTGTCGTTCATGGCATGAACATCTTTCAGAATGCAGGTATACACTTTGTGGGCAGGGCGCGCAGCGGCGAGCCATATACCAGGCTTGCTGAAGCACAGGGTAATACTGTTATCGGTGGCGTGAACGGTTCCCGCCTTCCATGGCATTATGGCCTTGATATGCGTCTTGATAAGGATTTCGCGCTTGCATTTGGTAAAAAGCAAAAAGATGCCCCCGAAGGTGTGAAGCCTAAACGCCCGCTCTCTATTAAAGCTATCCTCCAGGTAAATAACCTGCTACAGACAAAGGACATACTCGGTGTTTATGGTTATACCGGCAAACCTGATGACAATGGTTACCTTGCATCGTCCTACGGACAGCAGGCTATACCGCAGCAGGTAAGCCCACAGTCTTTTACCGATCTGTATAAGATCGCGACTAATAGCCCAGGTAGCTACAATTATGCCCGTACTATCAGTTTTGCCCTTGAATTCAATTTTTAAATAATTATCAGTTAATATAACTTTCAGGTTATGATTTTTAGAAATAATATAAAGTTTGCCGGTGCCATTGCTTTTATAGCTGTTATGGGTATTTGCGGGCAAACGAGCGCGAAAGAGAATGTAGTGACAGCACACCATAAAAGTGTGGCAGCAAGAACAACCGACCAGGGATGTAACCCCGGCTTGCTGAGTACTGCCATTGACATGGACATTAACAACGTTCGTGCGCACCTGATGACCGGGGGCGATATGTGGTGGGACATTGGTGAGCAGGTGGCTGCTTATGAAATACCTAAGGGATCTGGTAAAAGCTCCCAGTTTGCTGCATCATGCTGGATAGGTGGGCTTGATAAACAAGGCCAGTTGAAGGTAGCCGCGCAAACTTATCGCCAGGATGGTAATGATTACTGGCCCGGAGCATTGGATAATAATGGTAAAATAGTGCGTGATACGTGTGCGCTTTGGGATAAAATATGGAAGGTAGACAGGGCTACTATTAACCAGTTCATTCAGCTTTCAAAATCACATGGCTCAACCACGGCATCAACCTTTGATGTGATCAATCAATGGCCGGGTGTTGGTAATACTTATGTAAGCCAGGCTGGTTTGACCGGAGCTATAGGGTCTGATGGTAAAAGCAAGCTCAACCTTAATCCTACACATACTTACGCACCCTTTAAAGACCTTAACGGCGATGGCGTATACAACCCTGACCAGGGTGAATATCCTTTGATCAATGGCGATGAATTCCTTTGGTGGGTATTTAATGATGCAGGTAATGTAAAGCAACAGTCGCAAACCGCATCTATGGGTATTGAAGTTCAGACCTCAGCTTTTGCCTATGCCACACAGGATTTCCTGAACAATGCTACATTTTATAATTATCGTGTGATCAACCGTGGCGCATTGACCATAGACAGCACTTACATAGCTGTTTGGGATGATTGTGATCTTGGCTGGTATCTGGATGACTTTATTGGTTGCGATACCTCAAGGGGGTTAGGTATACAATATAATGGTACCAATGATGATGGCGGCGGCGGTGGCCACCCGGTAAACAGTTATGGCCTTAACCCGCCACAGGTAGGCCTTGACTTTTTCCAGGGTCCTAAAAGGTTAAACCCTTTGACAGATAGTTTCCAGCAATTGGGGATGACCAACTTTACTTATTATAACAATGATGCGAGTATTATCGGTAACCCGGTCAATGGTATAGAGATCTATTTTTACATGACAGGTTCTATCAGGAATGGCCAGCGCTTTTCTGATGACTTCCAGGGGCCGGGCGTTCAGTCAAGAGGATATGGATCAGGGCCAAACTCGAATTTTGTGTTCTGGGGTGATCCGGGAAATGCAGGCGAATGGTCTGAGTGTGCTTGTAATAATAGCCCGGGCGACAGGCGTTTTATCTTCTCTTCCGGCCCGTTCCAGTTGCTCCCCGGCGCTGTTAATGACATCACTTTTGGTTGTATCTGGGCATCAGGCGTAGGTGGCTGCCCACAGACAAATTTCAAGATCATTAAAAGTATAGATGACCAGGCCCAGGCTTTGTTTGATAATAATTTCAAGACAGTAGAAGGGCCTGAAGCACCTAGAATGGTGATCAGGGAACTGGATAGAAGGCTCATCTTCTACCTGTTAAATGATCAGAACAGCAATAACTACCAGGAAAATTATGGCCGTAATGATAAAACACTTACCGGCAATTATGCGGATTCTCTCCAATACCACCAGCTTGCTTTGAAATCTAAAAATGTAAGCACCGACTCGTTGTATAAGTTTGAAGGCTACAGGGTGTTTCAGTTAGCTAACAGCCAGGTAACCTCTGCTGAAATATTTGACCAGACAACGGGTGAAGTAGACAATACCAAAGCAACTGAAGTATTTCAGTGTGACGTTAAAAACGGTGTTACACAGATCGTGAACTATGGTAAGAATATCTCTATCCCGGATCCAAATAACGTTTTCCCGGAAATTAAAGTTACAGGCAGGGATAGTGGTATTGTGCATAGCTTTGAACTAACAACCGACGCTTATGCAACGGGCTCTGACAAGCGGTTTATCAACTATCATAATTATTACTTTGTTGCGATAGCCTATGCTTACAATAACTTTAAGGCTTTCGATCCGTTGAACACCGTAAGTACACAGGACCAGCCTTACCTTGGTAGCGCGCATGCTGCCGGCGGAAGCACTATACAGGTGATTCCTGCGTTGCCTAACCCTGCGAACATAAATTCAGGATTGAATAACGGCGATATGGGAACCATACTGAATTCTGATTACGGACAAGGTGTCGTGATCACCAGGCTGGAAGGAAAAGGTAATGGAGGTAATGATGTGGAACTTGACCAGGCCTCAGAAGATGCCGCTGTTGCACATAACAAAGTAGATAGCGCTGTTTATGTACTTGGCAAGGCGCCTATTGATGTTAAGGTCATTGATCCGGTGACTGTTAGTGCGTATGATTGGATATTACAGATATATGGCCCTGACACATCTGCATTTGGTATTGCAGATACCAGTGGCTGGAAGCTTACTGCATTTAAAAATGGAGTACAGCAGGATGTGATCTACAGCGAAGATGCAATTTCAACGCTCGATGAACAGATCATTGAAAAGTACGGTATTTCTGTAACCGTACACCAGGTAAGGCCTCCGGGTATTAACCAAAGTTCGGGTAACGGCTATATTACGTCGCAGATCATATATAATGATCCTAACCAGCCTTGGTTATGGGGTGTTCAGGACCAGGCAGACAGTAACTATGCAAACTGGCTCAGGTCAGGTAAGAACTACTCTTTAAGTAATGCATTGTTAAATTCAACATCTAACCCTTGTAATTTTAAAGATTCGCACCTTGATTCAAACAGCGCATACGAAAACATGTTTGCTAACCTTACCGCGAATCAGAGCACTTGGGGGCCTTATGTTTTAGCTGCTTCATGGGTTCCGCTAAAACATGGTGGTAATGGTACGAGGTGTGGTTTTGAGGTGGCCTATTCATCCGCCACTCAGACTCTTGCTAATTTTGAAAAGTTGGGTGATGTGGACTTGGTGTTTACTTCTGATATGACGAAATGGACTAAGTGCGCTGTAATTGAAGAGCAGGAAGATAATACGCTCTCACAAGGCGGCGCTAATAAGTTCTATCTGAGAAATCACGCAAGCTGGAACATGGGATTGGATGCTAATGGAGGACCTGTTTATTCTGACACAGATAAGGGCATGTCTTATTTCCCCGGATATGCAATCGATCAGGGTACCGGCAGAAGGTTGAATATTGTATTTGGCGAAGATTCGTATCTCGGTACAGAAAATGGCGCGGATATGATTTGGAACCCTACATATACGCAGTTTAATTTTTATGACAATTCGTTGGTATTTGGTGGAAAGCATTTTGTCTACATTCTGAATACCGCTTACGATAGTGATAAATCATTTGCAGCTATTGTTAAATCTGCAAACCCTTCGAACACTAACCTGACCTCGGCGTATATACCAATGCAATGGGTAGGTATCCCTACCATGAATCCATCTGTTCCTTTAAAATCATTGAAAGATGGCTTGATACCTACACAAACCAAACTCAGGTTCCGTGTTAATCGTCCGTTTGCTTCCTACAGTGCTGTTGACACTTCTTCATTGACCTTGTCGGCGCCATTAACGGGACACGCAGCTAATCCATACTATTCGTTCAGCACGAAGGGCCTGGAAACTACATTAAAATCTGATACTACTAACCGTAACAGGCTGGTGGACAGGATATATGCAGTTCCAAACCCTTACTACGGCTATTCAGGCTACGAAACAAACCGTTTTGATACGAAGGTGAGGATCATAAACCTACCGCAGAAAGCAACGATCTATATCTATTCACTTGATGGGTCTTTGATCCGCACGCTTACGAAAGATGATAATACTTCTTATATCGATTGGGATGTGCATAATACAGTAGGCCTGCCTATAGCAAGCGGTATGTATCTTATGGATGTGAAGGCTGAAGGAATAGGAGAAAAAGTATTGAAATGGTTTGGTGCTATGCGCCCGATAGATGTAACTACGTATTAATCAAATAATTTAATGTAAAGAAGGTAACTTCTTTACCGGATAATAAAAGTATATTTTATTTGTTATGAAAAATTTTTCAACTAGAGCTTTGATCGCTGTTTGCGCTGTTGGTATTTCTTTCACTGCATTTGCAGGAAATAAAGACCGTACCGGTCAATCCGGTGCCCCTGAGTTATTGATCAATCCATGGGCGCGTACTACTGGTGTTTTCGGGATGAATACAGCTTGTGTGAGCGGTATGGAAGCTATGAAGACAAATATAGCCGGCCTGGCCACTGATTCCAGTACTGAAATAGGATTGTCGCATGGCATATATCTTAGCGGTACCGGTATCAATATCAATAACCTGGCTGTGGCTCAAAAAGTAGGAGAGTTAGGCGTTATAGGTGTGAACATAATGTCTATGGGTTTTGGCGATATTCCTGCTACGGATTATTTTAATCCGGAAGGTTATGGTTCCTACCATCCCCAGTTCCTGAACATACAGGTTGGGTTTGCGAAGCAATTTTCCAGCCATATCAATGCCGGGTTTGCTGCTACTTATGTTTCAGAGCAGATCAATAACATCAGTGCTCTTGGCCTTGCATTTGACGCAGGCATACAATATGTAACAGGTAAAAGGGATAATTTCCATTTTGGGATCACTCTTCGTAACCTGGGTACTAATATGCGTTATACGGGTACCGGGTTTGCGGTAAACGCAGATCAGCCGCAAAGCACCCCTACATTTGCAGTAACAGAAAATTATCCTTCTGATAAATTTGAAATGCCTACTACACTCAATATCGGTGTGTCTTATGACCTGTTTCTTGATGAAAATCATTTGAAAGGAAAAGATGCGGTACCACAGCACAGGCTTTCTGTAATGGGTAATTTCACATCTAATTCATTCAATAATGATTATCTCGGCGCAGGCCTTGAATATGGTTTCCGTAACATTTTTATGTTGCGTGCAGCATATCGTTATGAAAACGGAATTGGTAATCCTGCAACCAGCACTACTATGTATATGGGACTTGCTGTAGGGGCAACAGTGCAGTACAGGATAGGTGGAGAAAAGTCGCCAATGGTAGCTTTGGATTATTCTTACAGGCCTACTGAGCGCCCGGCCAATGGCGTGCATATGATAACTCTGCGTATAGCCCGATAGTAATTATTTTTTTGTATTTTTGCATCACAACGCTTCTGATCAAAACAGAAGCGTTGTATTTTTTTCTGTAGTAACTAAAAATAGAGAAAATGTCTGACCTGAATTACCTGACAAAAGAAACATTAGCACAAATGAAGGAAGAGCTGACTCAGCTCAAATCTTCCGGCCGTGCTGAGATAGCGCGCCAGATAGCTGAAGCAAGGGAAAAAGGTGATCTTAAAGAAAATGCGGAATATGATGCTGCAAAAGAAGCCCAGGGACACCATGAAGCCAAGATAGCCCACCTGGAGCGTGCCATCATCAATGCAAGGGTAATGGAAACCAAAGACATAGATATCAGCAAGGCATCTGTACTCAGTAAAGTTACCGTTACCAATCTCGCCAACAAGAAAACGAAGATATACCAGCTGGTATCTGAAAAAGAAGCTGATGTGAAACTGGACAAAATATCCGTCAACTCACTTCTTGGTAAAGCGTTATTGGGCAAAAAAATAGGGGAAGTAGCTGAATATACAGCACCAAGCGGCACATTCAAATTCAAAGTAGAAAGCATTTCCATTTAACGATGGCCAGCATATTTTCTAAAATAATAGCCGGCGAAATACCCAGCTATAAGATTGCAGAAAATGAATACTTTTTTGCTTTCCTGGATATTTTTCCATTACGCAAAGGACATGTGCTGGTGGTATGCAAAATGGAAGTAGATAAAATATTTGATGTAAGTGATGAACTGCTGAGTAAATGGCTGGTATTTGCCAAACCAATAGCAAAGGCAATAGAAAAAGCGTTTCCGTGCGACAGGTGCGGTATCAGTGTGATAGGTCTTGAGGTGCCAAATGCTCATATGCACCTTGTACCCGTTAATAGTGCGGATGATCTGAACTTTACGAGGCCTAAGCTAAAGTTAAGTACAGAAGAACTGAAAGAAACGCAGGCCCTCATCCTGGCTCATTTAAGCGTATAAATACTATCCCTTTATAGTACGTGGCGCTGCATCACACTCCAGGCCTGCGGCTTGGCTGCAAAAAGGGCTTTGGTACGTCCCCAGGTGTCTTTAAAGAATTCAGAGAAGCGATAGTGGTCGAGCGCTGTTTGTGATTCCCAGGTGCTATAGGTGAAAAAGATGCTCTTGTTGGCATTGTCTTGCCATAGCTCTAAATGCGAACACCCTGCAAAATTTCTGATGTCCTGCTTGCGCGATTCGAATAATTCAGTGAACTCATTTACTGCATCATCGCGGAAGGTCATTTGTACGATACGGAATATCATTCGAAGTTGATTTTAATGTCGTTATATTTTCCACCCAGTCTGATGCCGAACAGGCTGGCCGCTTTGCCTCGGTTGACGCAGATCTCCATATAGCCGCTGCTATTGAACCTGCAAAGCTTAAAGCCGGGCCTTACATCATTATAGCTGCTGCTTAGCTCATTTATTTCTTCCACAAGCATGAAGTGCAGCCTGAAAGTACGGCCGTTGATCAGGGCATCAAATTCCCGTTTAGTGATATTAAGTACTACATTCTCATACTGATCAATATGAATGACCTCGCAATTGACGACATCTTTGTTTTCAATGCTGATAGTACTGCCGATCGTATTTTTTAGTTGGAGCGGTTTTACCTTAAGGTCTGACGGCGTTTTCTTTTGTTGTAGTTCATTGATGATCTTGCCTGCTGTATGCAGCCAGTCGGTATAGGTGGCGCCTGGCACTAATTCGCTCGATTCCCAGGCAGGCAGATCGCTGCCGAGGGCTAATGGCAATATACCGTTGTCAGGAGCTAAGAAGTAGCTGTCATTGAGCACACATAAAACAAGGCGGGGATTTTTTTCGGAAAAAATATCGCATAGCGCAAGGTGAACACTGCCGACAGGAAAATTTTTGTAAACTGAAGCCAGCAGGTATGCTGCCTGCCTCACATTAAAAGGAGTTACCTCGTGGCTGATGTCAATTAGCGGCGTATCGGGTACATACTGCATCAGTATACCTTTGGCAACAGCCACTGAGGCATCTTGCAGGCTAAGATCTGAAAGCAATGTGATACAGGACATCTTGAAAAGAGTTTCTTCCGCTATGTAAGTGCCGGAACCATAACAAAAGTACGCCGCAAAAAATGCAATGCAAACTTTGATACGGCCATCTATTCAACGTAGCCGGATAATATTTTGCCTGATAACACGTTATCCATACACTTTAGTTATTTTTACACCAAAGAGCAGGTAATGCCATATAGAGCAGCATATAGGTTTATTTTTTTCATAATGGCAGCAGGCGTGCTGTTTGGTACATCTTGTAAAAAGACAAGGATACAGACAGTAGGAGGGGTATTGAATTTTTCGGTGGATACGCTGAAGTTTGATACTGTGTTTACAGCGGCAGGTAGCTTCACGACGGGTGTACTGATCTATAACCCGCAAAATGAAGAGGTAATAGTGAGTTCAATAAAGTTACAAAACGGGGCATCCTCTTACTTTCATCTGAATGTGGATGGGTTCTCAGGCAATAATGTACCGAACATAAAAATAGCGGCCCATGACAGCGCTTATGTTTTCGCGACAGTGAATATTAACCCCGGCGATACACTTACACCCTTCCTTGTCACAGACGCATTGATAGCAACGCTGAATGGCAAGGATTTTTCTATTCCCTTTACGGCTTATGGACAGAACGCGCATTACATTGTGAGTGATAGTTTTTCGGTAGCAAATGGACCTGTTACAACCTGGCTCACGGATAAGCCCTATGTAGTTATCAACTCTATGGAGGTAGGTCCGGGAGCTACCTTGAATATACCAGCTAATTGCAGAGTATACATGCACCAGAATGCCCGCATGTTTGTGTATGGGACTTTAAATATCAATCCAACAAAAACGGATAGTGTCGTATTTCAGGGCGATAGATTAGACCGTGCTTACTTTGGGTATGTGGGATATCCGGGAGAGTGGGGAGGTATATATGCAGTACCCGGGGGAGTAGTCAACATCAGCCATGCGATCATTAAAAACTGTGGTGGGTCTTCTCCTTATTATAATTATTCCATTCAACCATCGGCGATCGAAGTTGATACAGACGCATTATTGACTATAGACCACACGGTGATCAAGAATTCTATAGGCTATGGTATACTAAGCATTCAGGGTACAGTAATAGCCAGTAACAGCCTGGTGCAGGGCACAGGTGCGCAGGCGCTGGCCGTGATACAGGGTGGATACGATTCCGTCATCAACTGCACTTTTGCGAACTATGGTAGTGGCGTACTGAGTCATGGGGATGCCGGTACTGTGGCCATACTCAACTACTTTAATAATGGTGATAACACATGGGTGCCGGGAAATTTGAACGGCATTATGGAAAACTGCATCGTATATGGCTCATTGGATAGCGAGATCGTTTGTGACTCACTTGGGGGGGCTACCGCAAGGTTCAGGATGAAGAATTGCCTGCTGAATATGGGGACAGTACGTGAAAGCTTTGTGCACTATGATGGCACTATCTTTAACCAGGACCCACTATTCAAGAGCACTACTAACGCAGATTTTCATCTCACTTCAGGTTCCCCGGCTATTGGAAAAGGTACAGGTGGCCTTCCCGGGTTTGACCTGGACAATAACGCCTGGAACGGGCAAGATATAGGTTGTTACTGGTATCATTAGTGTTGCATTACGCCTAGCCAATCCATTGCATTTTTATATAGCAGTTTGTCTTTAAGCTCTTGCGTATAGCTCATGCTTTCTATGAGCTTTCCGGGGTGGTGCTCGCCAAGAGGGAATGGGTAATCACTACCCATACATAACTTGTCGCTGCCCATAATGTCTATAACAAAATCGAGTGCTTTAGGGTCATGCACTAAGGTGTCTATCCAGAATTTGCCGATGTAGTCGCGCGGATTTTTTGCATTGTCTATTGCGCACAGATCAGGCCGCACGTTGAAGCCATGCTCTATGCGGCCTATGGTTAGCGGGAAGCTGCCGCCGCCATGCGCAAAGGCTACGCGCAATTTTGGGTATCGCTCAAAGATGCCTCCGAATATCATGGAGCAGATAGCCCGGCTTGTTTCGGCGGGCATACCTACCAGCCACGGCAGCCAGTACTTGCTCATTTCTTTTTCGCCCATCATCTCCCACGGATGCACAAATATACAGCAGCCCAATTGCTCGGCTGCCTCCCAGAAGGGGTCAAAACAAGGGTCGCTCAGGTTTTTGGTATTGATGTTGGAGCCTATCTCTACGCCGGGCATTTTCAGATCTTTGATGCAGCGCTCCAGTTCCTTAATGGCCGTATCAACATCCTGCATAGGCACTGTGCCTATGCCTATGAAGCGGTTGGGGTGATGATCTACACACTGCGCAATATGGTCATTAAAAAAGCGGGAAGTTTCGAGTGCGTGTTCGGGCTTCGCAAAGTAGTTGAAGAGCACAGGTATTGTAGAAAGCACTTGCTTGTCTACAGTAGTCATGTCCATCTCCTTTGTGCGCACTGCCGGATCCCAGCAGTTACTTTCTATCTCTCTGAAAACCTTATCTCCCTTGATCATCTGGGCACAGCAGGGCTTGTGATGCTCCAGCCTGATGAACTCGCCATACCCGAACTTCTGAAACCAGTTGGGTATATGCTCCGGCATGATGTGGGTGTGAATGTCTATCTTCATTTTAACTAAGGTTAAGTGTAAATAACTAAAAGAGTAGTATGAAACTATGGTGCGCCAAAAAGCTCGGAATTGGGAGTCTGGGAGATTTCCATCGCCTGCTCAAGGTCATTAATAATATCCTCTACGTTCTCTATCCCAACACTCATCCGGATAAGGCCATCTGTGATGCCGAATTTTAATCGCTGCTCTCGTGCTACGCTCATATGCGTGCTGGATGCAGGATGTGAGATCAGTGTATCGCAAGTGCCAAGAGATACTGCATTGGTGCAAATTTTCAGTTTGTCTATGAATTGCACGCCGGCATCAAAGCCGCCCTTCAATTCAAAGCTGAGCATAGCGCCGGGATGCTTCATTTGTTTCTTCGCTATTGCTGCATCCGGATGGCTGTCGAGGCCCAGGTAATTGACGTGTGCCACCGCTTCATGTTTTTCAAGGAACTGTGCTACCTGCATGGCATTGCTGCAATGCCGTTCCATACGCAGGCTGAAGGTGCGCAGGCCATTGGTGAGCAGGAAGGCATCAAATGCGTTGCTGTTGCCGCCAAGCAGGCGGTGCATTTTGGTCATTCCGGCATTCATCTTGTCTATGTCTTTGCCCACTACTATGCCACCTACTGCGGTGCCGTGTCCGTTCAGGAATTTGGTGGTGGAGTGCATCACATAATCTACATCGTATTTGAATGGCTGCTGCAGGTAGGGCGTCGCGAAGGTATTATCCACACATACCGTAAGTCCATAGGTCTTGCCTAAAGAACAGAGTATTTCCAGGTCCAGGCATTGGAGGGTAGGGTTGGCAGGTGTTTCAATATACATCAGCCCGATAGCGTCATCAGCCTTGATGGCATCTTCTACTTTGTTGATGTCATGAAAATCAATGATCACTGCATCAATGCCCAGGCCCGGGAGTATCTTCTCGGCCAGTTCATGCATACCGCCGTAGAGTGAGTAGTGTGTAAGTATCTTTTGCCCGGCTTTAAGATTACCGAGCAGCATAGTGCAGATGGCAGCCATGCCTGATGCATGGAGGATGGCTTTCAATTGCAGCGGATCGCCCTTCGCATCTTTCAACCCGTAGGCTTCGAGGAGGGCTATTTTCTCTTCTGCTTCGCTGATAGTGGGGTTACCCCAGCGGCCATAAATATATCCCTTCTCATCCCCTTTGAATACGTCTATGGCCTGCTGAGCGCTGTCAAAAGTATAAGTGCTCGAAGCGTATATAGGAGTGAGGTGTGCACGGTTGCTTTCGGGGGTATGCCCGCCATGCAGGCATACGGTGTCAAAGCCGAGAGGAGTATTTTCTGCCATTTATCCTTAAATTTAGGGTAAAGTTACGATTTGCCATGAAGGAAATACTACTGCAATACGCCCGTTACAATATTTGGGCTAACGACCGAATAATTGAAGCATTGCTGAAACTGGATGAAGCTTCGCTGGATAAGGAGATACTGAGCAGCTTCCCTACTATCCGGGGAACGGTATTGCACACGTGGAGTGCAGAAAATACCTGGCTGCAACGCCTGCAACTGGTAGCCGAGCCTGAATGGCTACAGGCAACCTTTAAAGGCACCTTTAAAGAAGCCTGTGCCGGGTGGCAAAAAGCATCAGCAAGCCTGGAACAATACACAGCCCAACTGGCCGATGATACTGCCACAAAAGCCGTATTGTCATATAGCGACCTCAGGAAGAACGCTCATAATACACCGATACACGAGGTGCTGCACCATGTTTTTAACCATTCTACGTATCATAGAGGGCAGTTGGTGACCATGCTGCGCCAGGCGGGTGTAACGGAAATACCAGGGACTGACTTTATTGGGTATGTGAGGATGGTGAAGTAAAAGCCTTAGCGGCACACTTTTTTTATCCATTCTAACTTAAAACACGCTTATGCACGCTATATGGACAGGAGCAATAGGTTTCGGGCTGGTGAATATACCGGTAAAGCTGTACAGCGCTACCCAGGAAAGTTCGCTGGACCTGGATATGCTGGATAAGAATGGCCATGCCAACATTCATTATGCGCGTATAAATGCCAATAGCGGCAAAGAAGTGCCATGGGCCAATATTGTGAAGGGTTATAAATACCATGATGAGTATGTGGTACTCACTGATGATGATTTTGCAAAGGTAAGCCCGAAGAAAAGCAAGGTTATAGACATCAATGAGTTTGTAAAGGCGGAATCCATTGACGCAACTTACTACGACACCCCATACTACCTCTCACCTACTAAGGGCGGCGAGAAAGCCTATGTATTGTTGCGAGAAGCTTTGAAGCACAGTGGCAAGATAGCGATAGGTGTTTTTGTATTGCGCAATAAAGAAAATCTGTGTGTATTAAGGCCACAGGCTGATGTACTGCTTCTACAGAAAATCAGGTTCGCAGAGGAAATAAGAGATTATGACGACTTGGAGATACCCAAGGACATAGCAGTGAAGCCTGCTGAAATGAAGATGGCCCAGTCGCTCATCAACCAGCTTACGCCAAAGAAATTCTCGATGGCGAAGTACAAAGATACCTATGACGAGGAGCTGATGAAGATCATAGTAGCTAAATCAAAAGGAAAGAAAATAACTGCACCTAAATTCAAGATCATACACAATAAGAGTAAAGACCTGATGGAGCAACTCAAAGCCAGCCTGGAGCCAAAGAAAAAAGCATCGTAATGAGCCTGACCAAGTACAACAGCAAACGAAACTTTGAAGATACGCCCGAGCCTTCCGGAAAAAAGGGAAAGGATATGGGCAAGCTGACTTTTGTGGTGCAACGGCATCATGCCAGCCACCTGCATTACGACTTCAGGCTAGAGTTGGGCGGAACTCTCAAAAGCTGGGCGGTGCCCAAGGGCCCCTCCTTGAATCCCAAAGACAAGCGCCTGGCCATGATGGTGGAAGATCACCCCATCAGCTATGCTACTTTTGAAGGCGATATACCTGCAGGTAACTATGGTGCAGGGCATGTGGATGTATGGGATCACGGCACTTATGAGCCTATTGATGAAGATGGGGAGGTGATCTCCCCTAATAAATTCGCGCAATCATTGCATGCAGGCAATATGAAATTCAGGATGCATGGTAAGCACCTGAAAGGTGACTTTGCCTTGGTAAATATGAAGAAGGATGAGAAGACATGGCTGCTCATCAAGCACAAAGACAAGTATGCAACTGATGAACCGTACAACAGCGAAGATTATGCTAAGAAAAGCTCGCTGGCCTATACAGCGGAGCGTAATAAAGACAAAGTGGTAAAAAAAAAGTGAAGCCGGTACTATTAAAGCACATCAAAACACCCGAACCGGAACCCAAAACCTACGCCCAAAAAAATCATGGCAGCCGGAATCCGAAGTTCACTCACTTCATAAAGCCCATGCTGGCCAAGCTGCAAGATGCGGCATTTGATGATCCCGGTTGGATATACGAGATCAAGTGGGATGGTTACCGCGCAATAGCAGAGATCAATAAAAATGAAACAAGGCTGTATTCCCGCAATGGCCTGTCGTTCGCTACTGACTATCCGGCGATATTTGAAGAACTACAAAAGATAAAAAAGAATGTAGTGCTCGATGGCGAGATAGTAGCCATAGATGCTAATGGTAAGCCTTCCTTCCAACTGATTCAGCAATACGCGCAAGGAGGTGAGGTGGCTATCTGCTATTATGTATTTGACTGCCTTTCTGTAAACGGAAAGTCTACAGAAGGCAAGCCGCTTATTGAGCGTAAAGAAATACTTAAATCAATATTGCCGCAAAGTGAACTGATCAAATATTGTGATCACATAGAGGGGCAGGGCATTGCTTTTTTTAAGGCAGTAAAAAAGCAGGGGCTGGAAGGCATGATAGCCAAGCGTGCAGATAGTACATACACCGAAGGCAGCCGCTCTGCCGACTGGCTGAAGGTAAAGAATGTGGTAATGGAAGAAGCTGTGATAGCCGGCTATACGGAGGCCGGTGGCAGCCGTAAATATTTCGGAGCACTCGTGCTGGGATTGTATAAAAAAGGAAAGTTTATTTACATTGGGCACACAGGCACAGGCTTCAATAATGCTACCTTAAAACAAGTATACCAGCAACTGCAATCACTTAAAACAAGCAAGTCGCCTTTTGATGTAAAGGTTCCGGTTAATGCGCCTGTGACATGGGTGAAGCCGAAACTGGTATGTAATCTTAAATACAGTGAGATAACGCAAGACGGCCACCGGAGGCACCCCGTATTCATGGGCCTACGGATAGATAAGGAGGCAAAAGAAGTACACGAAGAAGTACGGGATGATGAAAACATAGCTGATGAAGAAGTGCAAATAACTAAAAGCAAGAAAATGGAAGCGACACAAACCATAGGCGGTAAAAAGATGGAATTCTCCCATCTTGATAAAGTGTATTTCCCTGATGATGGATATACCAAGGGTGATGTGATAGACTATTACAACAAAGTATACCCGCACATCATTAAGTATATGAAAGACTGGCCCGAATCTTTACTACGAATGCCCAATGGCCTTGCCGATAAAGGCTTTTTTCATAAGGATGCCGGACTTAATGCTCCTTCTTGGGTCAAGCACACAGCACTCTATTCGGAGAGTGCAGAGAAGGAGATTAACTACATCATCTGTAATGATAAGCCAACATTGCTATACCTCGCTAACCTGGGCTGTATAGAAATGAATCCATGGAATTCACGTATTAAAACGCTTGATAAGCCGGACTACCTTGTGATGGATCTGGATCCTTCAGAACGTAACACTTTTGAGCAGGTAATAGAAACGGCAAAGGTGATCAAAACCATATTGGATAAAGCAGGCGCTGCTTCCTTTCCTAAAACATCAGGTGCCACCGGTATTCATATCTACGTGCCGCTGGGTGCAAAATATACTTACGATCAGGGCAAAGAATTTGCACACATGATAGCTATGCTGGCTCACGACCAGTTGCCTGAGTTTACCAGCCTGGAGCGCTCGCTCAGCAAGCGGGGCAAAGACCACATCTACATAGATTTTCTACAGAACCGCAAGGGCCAAACGCTCTCTTGTGCCTATAGTCTACGCCCCAAGCCCGGCGCCTCTGTCAGCACGCCGCTCGACTGGAAAGAAGTAAAAAAAGGACTACACCCCTCCGACTTCACCATAAAGAACATCATGCAGCGGATCGAAAAAAGAGGTGATCTCTTTAGTGGTGTATTACTAAAAGGCATTGATATGATGAAGTGCATTAAAAAACTACAACAGTAGTAACAAAATAAAAGCGGCCGGTACAAGACCGGCCGCTTACTATTGTCATCCTGAGCTTTCGCCGAAGGATTATTTCACTTCTTCATACTCAGCATCAGCTACATTGCCATCGTGGCCGCCTGCGTGCTGTGGTTGCTCCTGGCCTGCGCCATCGGCCGGCCCTTGGTTGCCTGCTTTGTACATGTCTTCACTGGCAGTCATCCATGCTGCGTTCAGCTCGGTTTCTGCTGCGTCTATACCATCAAGGTCTTCCGCTTTATGAGCTTCTCTCAGCTTGTTCAATGCAGTTTCTATAGTTGCTTTTTTATCAGCAGGCACTTTATCTCCGTACTCTTTCAATTGCTTTTCAGAATTGAAGATCAGGCCATCTGCTTTGTTCAGCTTTTCGATGCGCTCACGCACTTTCTTGTCGCTTTCTTCATTTGCTTTAGCCTCATTCTTCATGCGCTCTACTTCTGCCTTATCCAGGCCGCTTCCTGCTTCTATACGAATGTTCTGCTGTTTGCCGGTTCCTTTGTCCTTTGCTGTTACATGCAACATACCATTGGCATCAATATCGAAGATCACTTCGATCTGTGGTACACCACGTGGTGCGGGTGGTATGCCATCCAGTATGAAACGGCCCAGGTTCTTGTTGTCCTTAGCAAGCGGGCGCTCACCTTGCAATACATTGATCTCCACACTTGGCTGGCTTTCGCTGGCCGTAGAGAAGGTTTCGCTCTTCTTGGTAGGGATGGTAGTGTTCGATTCAATGAGGCGTGTCATTACGCCACCCATTGTTTCGATACCAAGGGAAAGTGGCGTTACGTCAAGCAACAGCACATCTTTTACATCGCCGGTAAGTACACCACCTTGTATTGCAGCTCCGATAGCTACCACTTCATCGGGGTTTACACCCTTATGTGGTTTTTTGCCAAAGAACTTTTCTACTACTTCCTGTACTTTAGGGATACGTGTAGAACCACCTACCAGTATCACTTCATCAATATCACTTGGGTTGATGCCTGCATCCTTCAATGCTTTGCGGCAAGGCTCCAGCGTACGCTCTATCAGTTTGTCAGAAAGCTGCTCGAACTTAGCACGGCTCAGCTTGCGTACCAGGTGCTTTGGTGCGCCATCGATAGCGGTGATATAAGGCAGGTTGATCTCAGACTCCTGTGAAGAAGACAATTCTATTTTCGCTTTTTCAGCAGCTTCCTTCAGGCGCTGCCATGCCATCGGATCTTTACGCAGGTCCATTGACTCGTCTTTCTTGAATTCGTCAGCCAGCCAGTCCATGATCACCTTATCAAAGTCGTCACCACCCAGGTGCGTATCACCGTTGGTCGATTTTACTTCAAATACGCCATCGCCCAGCTCCAGTACCGATACATCGAATGTACCACCACCAAGGTCAAATACTGCGATCTTACTGTCTGTGTGCTGCTTGTCCATACCGTAAGCAAGCGCTGCTGCGGTAGGCTCATTGATGATACGGCGAACGGTAAGGCCCGCGATCTCGCCTGCTTCTTTAGTAGCCTGGCGCTGTGCATCATTAAAGTATGCAGGCACGGTGATCACAGCTTCCTTTACTTCATAACCAAGAAAGTCTTCAGCTGTCTTCTTCATTTTCTGAAGGATCATAGCTGATATTTCCTGTGGTGTGTACAGGCGGCCGTCTATATCCACACGTGGGGTGTTATTATCACCTTTTACCAGTTTGTAGGTAAAGTGCGACATTTCATCTGTCACTTCATTAAAGCCGCGGCCCATGAAGCGCTTTATAGACTGAATAGTATTAATTGGGTTAGTGATCGCCTGGCGTTTTGCAGGGTCACCTACTTTGCGCTCGCCATTCTTCAAAAAAGCGACAACCGAAGGTGTCGTGCGACGGCCTTCATCATTTGCAATAACAACAGGCTCATTGCCTTCCATTACAGAAACGCATGAGTTTGTGGTTCCTAAATCAATTCCGATAATTTTTGCCATAGTATACTTATATATTTATTAATTAATCTAATGCTTTTAACCCGAAATGGGAAATAAAGCACCAATTGTTATTTATCAATGAATATGCCATTCTGTTTTTTCTGCAACATTGGCAGTAATACTGACAGGTATATAAAAATAATGCCTTAAAGATGGTCTTTAAGGCATTGTAACAGAATGTTTATATGACATTTTAATAGGCAGTCCCTTTCAATAAAGTGTTTGCCATGATCGGGCTGGCGATCAGCGAATCAACAGTAGCATTACTAATGGTAACCTTTCCTGTCCTGTTTGCTTTTGCGGTAAATAATCCCAAAACATTGGCTCCGGCTATATTGGTATAAACCGGCTCTATTTCCGTGCCTGTCAGGCCGGTTCCCTGCACCAGGCTATTATTAATATAGGTGTTGAACTCGGGTGTGCCGAGGTAGAGGTAGAAGTCGCACCTGTCTATTAGTCGAATAACATTGGCTGGGGCTGTTCCCATTCCGTTGCTCAAATCATAATATAGGTCAATATTCTTTTTCTGAAAACTTGTACTTGTGGCATAAGAAAGGTAACCAAAGTTATCGTCAAAGTAATTCCTGGTAATGCTATGAGTAACAATATTTGAATCAACCCAATTGAACCTGATGATGGCCTGAGCTATTGCCACAGGTGAGTACGTTTGGTTATATCCAAGGACGTAAGCATAGTTAAGGCTGTATGTTGAATTAGGAAGTGTGGAATTAAAATCCATACCGGCATCTGCAGTGCGCACGTTATCAAAAAGTGGTATCAGAAAGGAGCCGGGGTCGTCATTGATGATGTGGGTTGTTGCCGAGTCTACTTCACCCGTAGCAAAATTGGAAACAACAATGCGATAAACATATTGAGAGTCAAGCAGTCCGGTGAACTTGTAAGCATAATTGGGGGAAGTGAAAAATGTTCCTTGCTGCTTGGGATAGCCTTCCAGGTCAAGGTCTACAAGGTTAAGGTGGATGGTGTCATGTATATGCGTTGTATCAGCAATAAACAGGCGTTCTATCCTTACATTCAGGTGGGCAAAATAGCTGGAGTCCCATACTTTCGCCATGTCCAGTGCGCTTTTGTTCTGGTCAAGGAACGCTTTTTCAATGCGGATGTAATGGGCTGTGTCACCGGCATCCAGCAGGCCGTATATAACGGTGATATTTTTATAAGGAGCTGCTATATTGAATTTTGTGGAACAGCTTGCAAAACAGAATATCGTGCAGATCACGATAATCGAAGCAAATATTTTTTTCATGAAAACATTTATTATTAAAGGCAGACAAAGATAAGGGGTTTCGGTTATAGGGTTTTGTATTTTTTGCAATAAAGGCATAGTTTAGCTGTCAATTGCTCAGTTGAGGTATTTTTCTATTTATGGCGATCATCACGGTATCTACACCTTTTAATATAGACCTGGAATTTAAAGTAGCCCTGTTTGGCAAGCGGGTTTTTGCATGGCTAACCGATATGGTCGTCATCACGCTGTACTATTACCTGATGCTGAAGTTCATCTATCCTTTCGCCGGCATCAGTGAATCTTTTGACTCCACATCTTCCGTCCTGATCATCATCATCCCGGTTATGCTCTACCAGGTTGTCTTTGAAATGCTGATGAATGGACAGACTATAGGTAAACTGATCACCGGCATAAAAGTAATTGATAAGGAAGGCAAGGAGCCAACTTTAGGCCAATACATTACCCGGTGGCTGCTATGCCTGGGCAACCTCTTTATTTATATAGTGCCGTACATATTGTTTGAGCATCCCTGGATGATGTTCGGATTCATCATGTTGTACATCCCCGATGGCATCTCGATGCTGGTATCTGCCAAATCACAAAAGATCAGCGACCTCGCAGCAGGTACGGTGGTTATAGATAAGAATTACAGGCCCGATATTCATGAAACCATTTACCTCCAGATCGAAAATAAAGATTACATCCCTTTATATCCGCAGGTGATGCGGCTCACCGACAGGGATATTAACGGGATCCGTAACCTTTTGAAAAACAGAAAAAATACAAAAAGCGATGATCATTACATGATCAGTATTGCTCAAAAAGTGAAAACGGTGCTGGGGATCACCTCTGATATGTATGCGGCTGATTTTCTACAGCAATTACTTTGGGATTATAACTACTATACTACTAAAAGCAAGTAAGGGCAATCAGCTTTTGCTTCCATGAAAGATGTATCTTTATTTCATAAAATAAGTACAGAGGCAAATCAAATTGCAAAAAAACGGTAAAGGGTATGCCTTTGAGCGAAAGCACCTGAAACCAGGAATGGGAAGCGGTGATATAGGTGCTGACAATCTTGAACATGAGAATACGAGTCCTGGTAATATATTTGATCCTTCAAAGCATTGTTCTGAATGCAAAGGGGCAAAATACGCCCTTACCTGCCGGATTTGTTTTTGACCCTCACTCCGACCTGCGCAACTATACACCGTACATTGTACCATGTGTCAACTGGCTACAACAAACGCCCTTGGGGCTGCAAAGACAGGAAAGGAATGAAGTGAATAATTTTGTATTGAACTGGCTGCAGATTAACCCGGATGTCAACATCGGCCTGCCGGATTATTCACTCAAATTCAATAATATAGATAAGGAATTGCTTTATCTTTTTATGGAGAGCTGGATAAAGTATACACTACAAACTAATGATAAGGATGTAACAAGGTGCAGTATTGCAGGCCTCAACGGAATGCTTGATTATTACCACCAGGGAAAGGCTGCCAGGATAGGGACGAGCAAATATCTTGAAGACCTTTTGGAGATAAGGCAACGAGGTAAACTGGCTGATCTTTTTGATACCGGTCATGCAGCAATGAATACTTATCTATACTTGGATACACCGGCAAACAAAACAAATTTTAAATACGCTGAAAATTATTTCCAATTACTACACTGGTTTCGGTAAACACAGCGCCACCTGCTATCACAGGCCCTGCGTCTGTGTGCGAGGGAGCCGGGATCACAGAACTGAATAGTACAACCGGCGGATCATGGAGTATCAGCAATACTAATGCCACAATTGGCAGTGTATCCGGCGATGTTACCGGTGTTACTGCCGGCACATCTGTGGTTACGTATACAACACCTATTGGCTGCACAGTGCTAAGGCCTGTAACCGTAAATACATTGCCATCTGCTATTTCAAGCACTACATCACTTGTCTGTGTCCATGCAGCAACTTCGTTTACAGATGCATCGGCAGGTGGTACATGGGATATAGCGCCAATCGGAATAGCTACAGTGACGCCAACCTCCGGCGCTGTTACAGGCAGGCTTGCCGGTACAGCGCTACTTACTTATACATTGGCAGGCTGCTCTACAACTACAATTATTACTGTTAACCCTGCTCCCTCAGCTATAGGTGGTACTGCTAACGTTTGCGTGGGCCTCACTTCTACATTAACAGATGCAGGAGGTGGTACATGGAGCAGCAACCCTTCCACAGTTGCTACAGTTGGCCTCACATCAGGGGATGTTTTAGGTATATCAGGAGGGAGCGCGATCGTTACCTATACATTACCTACAGGTTGTCAAATCACAAAGCCATTTACAGTAAACACACTGCCCGTGGCCATTTCAGGCACAGGGGCAGTATGTATCGGTTTTACAACCACTCTTTCTGATGCCGGTGGCGGCGCCTGGATCAGCAGCGATGCCGGTGAAGCTGCAATAGGCGCTACCAGTGGCATTGTTACAGGTATCAGTACAGGCACACCGGATATTACTTACACCCTTCCAACAGGCTGTATGGTCACAAAAACAATAACGGTCAATGCGCTGCCTGCGCTTATTTCAGGGACATCTGTTTTCTGTGCAGGAGATACAGCAACATTATCCGATGCTTCTGGTAGCGGTGTATGGAGCAGCAGCAACCCTGCTGCAAATGTGGGGTCAGCATCCGGTTTTGTTACCTGCGTGTCTGCGGGTACACCTGTAATCAGTTACAGATTGCCGTCAGGCTGTGCATCAACTTATACGGTCACTATTAATGCCCTGCCGTCAGCCATTGGCGGACTACTGCATCTATGTGCAGGTACAGCAGGTTCATTGAGCGACGCAGGTGGCGGAGCGTGGAGCAGCAGTAGTAGTGCTACTGCTACAATAGGTTCCTTCAGCGGATCGGTTTCAGCAATAAGCGCAGGTACAAGTACGATCACATATACACTCCCTACCGGGTGTATGCGTACAGCCGTTCTGACGGTAAATCCATTACCAGTTGCGGGTACTATTGCAGGCCCTTCCAGCGTATGTGTGGGTGCTACTATACCGTTAACGGATACTGCACCCGGTGGGGCATGGCTGAGCCTGCATAGTGGCACTGCTACTATCCTTTTAACCACCGGTGTTGTATCAGGTGTTAGTGCAGGCGTTGATACTATCAATTACAGGGTGACCAATGGTTGCGGTTCTATAGCTGCTGTAGCAGTAGTTACCGTGAATCCGTTGGCTGTTGCAGGTACTATTTCAGGGCCTTCATTAGTTTGCATCAGTTCACCGGCAACATTGGCTGAGACCGTACCAGGTGGTATATGGAGCAGCAGTAATACTGCTGTTGCTACTGTGGGTGCTACAGGTATAGTGAGTGGTGTAAGCGCAGGTGTAGTATCCATTTTCTATTCTGTTACCAATGGTTGCAATACCGCTGTAGCCGGGTTCAGGGATACGGTTGTTACTGTACCTTCTGCGGGCACTATTGTAGGCTCAGACAGTGTATGCGTATCAGGAACACTTACGCTTACAGATGTAGTGACAGGTGGCACATGGACTGCCAGCAACGGTAATGCTACTGTTTCATCTACGGGAGTGGTAACAGGTGTAGCCGCAGGGACTGACACCGTCTACTACTCGATCGAAACGATCTGTGGCCCGGTAGCTGTAAAGCTTATAGTGCATGTTAAGGCTGTCGGCACTTGCAATACAGGTGTTAGCCAGGTTGCCTCAGCAGGTGAATTCAATGTATATCCTAATCCTTCGACCGGGTCATTTATAATTGACATCCCCGAAACGGCAGATGGCTCGGTAGTGACCGTATGCGACGTGCTGGGTAAGGTGATAGAAAGGAGAATGATCGGTGATCATAACCCGCAAAAGGCCCTATTTAATTTGAAGAATGTTGCCCCTGGGAGCTATATCATCAGGGTAGATGCCGGAGACATGGTCTACAGAAACAAAATAGTTATCTGGTAAATTACGGCGCTTTGCAGCGTGTTCTGAAAATAATGATCCGGGATACTTCGGGCAGTTGACACTGCCGGGATGTATCCCGGCTCTATTTATGGTATGTTTATTAGGATTTTTTTCTAAATTTGTTTCATCTCCCGGGATATTAGCTAATATTAATTGAATCATCTATATTATATGAGATCAAAATCTACATTATTATTCCTACTGTCAATAGTTATTTGCTCGCAGCAGCTTAGGGCTCAGTACATCTCTGCTTTTGCAGGAAATGCTTATGGTGCCAGTACCGGTACCGGAGGATATACAGGCGATAATGGTTATGCCGTATCGGCAGAATTAAACAGCTGTACAGGGGTAACTTTTGACGGCGCAGGTAATGTGTATATCGCAGACCGTGGCAATAATGCAGTGCGTAAGGTGAACACGCTTGGTGTGATCACTACAATAGCAGGTACCGGCACAGCAGGGTATAGCGGGGACAATGGCCCGGCAATATCAGCAACGCTGAGCGCGCCATATAGTGTGGCTATAGACGGAGCAGGCAATGTTTATGTGGCCGATGGCGGCAACAATGTGATCAGGACAATAAATTCGGGTGGCGGTATCAGTACTTATGCAGGTACGGGAAGTGCAGGCTACTCAGGTGATGGATTTGCGGCAAGTACAGCACAACTGAATAATCCTGAGGGCATATCACTGGACAATTATGGTAACTTGTACATTGCAGATGCCGGTAATCATGTGATTCGCGAAGTATACAGCACGGGACAGATCAACACTATTGCAGGTACCGGAGGTTCATTTGGGTATAGCGGAGATCATGGGCCGGCAAATGCGGCTCAGTTGCATTCGCCATCTGCTGTGGCTATTGATATTTACGGTAATGTATACATAGCTGACCGCAATAATAATGCGATCAGGAAAATAGACAATGCAGGAGATATAACTACCATCGCCGGTAATGGATTTGTCGGGTCGGGTGGGGACAATGGCCCTGCTGCATCGGCTCAATTGCACTCGCCATCGGGTATCTCGATATACGGTTTCGGGAACATTTACATTTCCGACGAAGGAAATAATGTGATCCGAAAAATTGACACGGCAGGTACTATCACAAAATTTGCAGGCTCTTACCTGAACGGGTACAGCGGAAACGGCGGGTTAGCTGTGAATGCTGAAATGAGCACACCTTCGGGCCTGGCAGTTGATGGACTGGAAAGGGTGTATATTGCTGATTACGATAATAATGTCGTAAGACTGGTGAGCAGCACTGTGCCGGCAGGAGTATCCATAGTAGCCAATGCAGGCACTATGAATGTATATCCTAACCCTACATCAGGTAACGTTACCATTGATGTGCCAGGCAGCGGAACCACTACAATTACAGTGATGAATGTTGCCGGAAGCACTGTAAAAGAGGTTTCTTCATCAACACAGAAAATATCGCTTGACCTGGGTGATCTGGCGGCCGGCACTTATCTTCTGAAAGCAACAACGGCTGATAAAGTATACAGCCATACGTTACAGCTTACGGGTAATTAGTAGGGCTTGCGCTTTACAAAAGCATATTGATGATGCTCCTATTGAGGGCATGGTTTTTTTGTATACCCCTATATAAATTTGTTATTCCCCACTTACTTTTTTTCATTCGCGATTGAGCTAACTTTGGTTTATAAAATATAAAAACAAAAACTATGACACATTCACTTTCCCCTTTACCGTATGCATATGATGCCCTGGAACCGCACATAGATGCGCAGACCATGCAGATACACCACGATAAACACCACCAGGCTTATGTAGACAACCTGAACAAAGCCCTTGCAGGCACCGATGGTGAAGACAAGACGCTTGAAGAACTGATGGCCAACATATCATCCTATCCGGCAGCAGTGCGCAACAATGGTGGCGGGCATTATAACCACACCCTTTTCTGGAATATACTGGGTAACAACGGCAGCCAGCCAACAGGCGAGCTTGCCGCAGCTATCAATGAAGCATTCGGGTCGCTGGATGCACTTAAAGAAAAAATGAGTACAGCAGGCGCTACCCGTTTTGGCAGCGGCTGGGCATGGTTGCTGGTGAGCGATGGTAAGCTGGTCGTAAGCTCTACACCGAACCAGGACAACCCATTGATGGATATTGCTGAGGTACAAGGCCATCCGATCCTGGGCATTGATGTATGGGAACATGCTTATTACCTCAAATACCAGAACAAGCGCCCGGATTACCTGAAAGCCATCTGGAATGTAATAAACTGGGATGCGGTGAACATGCGCTACAAAGCAGCATTATAAGCTATTCAAAGATCATATTTTTGAGGAAGACCACACTGCCAAAACAGTGTGGTCTCTTTTTATGCCTAATGCACTCCGAAAGAAAAACCGCAGCCTACGATAAGGCCACCGGGAGCAAGCAGGTTCATTTCATTATTCGCGTTATCGCTGATCTGGTCACCGGCAGTCTGGTCGAACCTGTTGCCGCTGAGTGCTACCGACCAGCCGAGCTCAAGATAGATCCTGTTGGCTCGTCGGCCCAGTTTCCAGTAGCGATATGCAGCAAGAAACACATTGGTTTGCGGGTGCAGGTCAAGTTGTACTACTTCATTGGTGTTATAAATGGTTTCGAGTGTAGGCTGATAATTTGATATGCCGGTATTGTAGGTAAGGCCACCACCGAAAGCCCATCCGCGATGGCCGGGTTGTAAGAAGTATTTGCCACCAATATATAGTTTGTCTCCCCATGTGCTGAGGCCCGCCCCACCTTCTATAGATACCTTTTGAGTAACGGGTACATCAAGGCTCACACCCACAAGACCTGTATTGTTATTGATACCCGTGCTGGGAGTTATATAAAGTACAGGTGGACGGTTAGACGACTCCCGCTTTTCTTTTTTATAATTGGGTTTTTCGGAGCCATCCTGTGCAAATGAATGAGCGCAAAACAGCAAGGCGAGTAATGTAGCAGTGAGTTGTTTCATCTTTAAAAATGTTAGGTATAGTTATTTATTGGGGTGCAATTTACAATAATTATCGCTCAAGGTCAAGCAGCATGGCTTTCCCCTTATCATTGTCGGGGTGCTTTTTGACCAGGTGCTCCAGGCATTTTTTTGCTTTTTCAGGCTGGTTATTGTTGTGATACCATACCGCGAGGTTCACGAGGTTTTGTTCGTAGTCGGGGTCAAGGGCATTTGCCCGTGTCATGTAATCGTAGGCCATCGCATTATTGCCCTGCTGCATATAGATGTAACCAAGGTTGGTATTTGCGCTTACATGGTTTGGGTTTTCATTGAGCACGAACTGAAAGACCTTTTGCGACGCTTGTACTTTATTAAGTGAAAGGAGGCAGGTGGCATACTTATTTTCAAAGTCGAGGGCGTAAGGCCATATCTGTGTGGCGCGTTGATACCAGGGCAATGCACTATCTGCCTGCTGTAAGAGATAATATGCCTCACCCGAACGATAGGCTGTCCATGCATCGTTAACGGCCGAAGGCTGTAGCTGTGTAGCGTATGCTGTAACTTTCTGATAGTTATGTAGCAGGAAGTATGCGCGGATATAATCGCGGTTTTGTTTTTTACGGGCTTCGACATCACCCTGTATACCAAGATAGTACAATGCGGAATCGAGCAGTCCTTTTGACGGAGCATAGCGCTCATAGAATTCCATGTAGCCACGTGCCTTGGTTATGGCATCGGGCTTGTCGTTGTTAAAGCATTTAAGGCCAAGGAAAGCTGTTATCTTTTCTTTCATACTGTCTTCTACAGGCCGCTTGCGAATGAAGTGGTCGGTAACCGCCACGTGCGGTATATCTATGCTGCCATTGTGCGGCATATGGCAGGTGACACAGTCATTGTTCTTCGCCGCCCGGGCCTGCATGGTCTCTGTACACTGATGCTGGCCCGGCGCATTGCTGTGGCAACTCTGGCAGGCATTGAGGTATTGGGTGCGCGGGGTGAACTTAACACTGATGTGCGGATTGTGACAGGTGATGCAGCTCATTTTACCGCTCTGCACATAGCACTGGCTTTTCTTCATTCGCTCTACATGCGAAGCCATGATCATTTTGTCTTGCGCGCCCTCGTACTCAGGCATAAATACATTCATTACTTCCGATAGCTTCATGCCGGGATGAAAATCGAAAAATGTTTTACCGTCATTAAGCACCGCTATGCCCTGCAGGTGGCAGCGCTGGCATACATTGTTCTGCAACTCTGTTGACAACCTGCGTGGGTTTACAATGGTATAGTCAGGCCCTTTTGAGGTGTCAACGGGTACATTGTTTTTTCTGTCTTCCACATGCAGGCTGCCGGGGCCATGGCAGCGCTCGCAGTCTATACCTGTTTTGAGGGAGGTGTATTTATTTTCGCTGTTGGCTACAAATTGCGGGTAGCCGTTGTGGCAACTCATACATTCTATTTCTATCATCCGGTGAAAACGGCTATTGGCCCCCTTCTCAAAGCCGGGTGCGAGGTCCCACCGGTGTTTCTGGGTATAAAAGGTAATAGGTGCCTGGTACAGATAGCCATTGACGTCAAAAATGTGGGAGTTGGTGTGCTGGCCGGAGCCTACAATGTAGTTGACCCTTTGGATGCGCTTATGTACAGTATCGCCATTCTCAATCCTAAACTCCATGATATAAAAAGAGTCATTGGTAAAGTAGGGTTTGTAGTAATAGTCGAGTGCGGAGTCGTAAACAAGGGCATGTGCGGGCGCGAAGTCGGCTCCAGTTTTCTCCTTTGTGGCCAGTCCGAATGATTGCCCCATGCCTGTTTGTATAAAAGTCTGGTACACACTCTCGTGGCAGGTACGACAGGTTTGCATACCTACATAGTGCGCGCTGGTATCATATACATTTTTCCACAGAGAGGTTTCATGTGGTTCTTCGTCATTTGTGGTTGCCGGTGTATTGCAAAAGAATGCGGGCAATGTTATGGTGAACAGTGCAAGAAGCAGGAGCAGTCTTTTGAGCAGGCGTGAGGACATGATGGTCTTGGCTCATTTTTAGCTGAACATAGCCAGCGTATAATTCGATTTTCCTTTTTGTATCAATACATATTGCCCGTTCAGCAGGTGGCTTTCTTTTATTTTAGCCGTGAAGATGTTGAAAGCCCTTCTGTTTTACAGGATAACATTAATAGATGTTGCAGGCAACTCAATTTGCAATTTTACTTTAGCCTTTAGCGCGGAAAATACGCGCATAACAGTATCTATGGTTGAGTTACCTGCACCACTTTCAAGTTTTGAGATCTGAGCTTTTTGAACTCCAACAAGCCTGCCCAATTCTTCCTGGGTAAGATGTTGTTCTTTGCGTGCTTGTTTAATAGCATTGCCAATCATATCCATTTGCAGTTCATACTCGAATTTATCCCTATTCGGTGAGCCTATCGTGCCTATCAATTTATCCTGCACTTCATTTAAAGTGTATGTTTTCATTTCGAGCTTTTTTTCTGTGTTTCTTTATCTTTAAAATATATTGTGCGCATTTGTTTGGCTTTTTGCACTTCTTTGCCCGGTACTTTATCTTGCTTTTTTATGAATCCATGTGTTGAAACAACAAGGGTATCTGATTCGGTAGTTTTATCCCAAAATGCAAGCATCCTGTATTGCAAGCCCATAAAATGTGTTCTGAATTCCCATATTTCTTCAGTTAGTTTTTTGAATAATTCAGGATCTTTTGCGACTTGCGCTTTTCGAATGTTGTATAATATTTTTTCACGTTGATTTGCAGCAATTTTTTCTAAAAAACTAACAGCTTCTTCTAAGAATAATATTTCGAAACGCTTGTCCAACTACGTAAAGATAGATAAAAGTATCTTTTTAAGGAAACTTGTTATCCAAATATAGCCAGCGTATAATTCGATTTTCCTTTCTGTATCAATACATATTGCCCGTTCAGCAGGTGGCTTTCTTTTATTTTAGCGTCCACTTCGGTTACTTTTTCTTTATTAATGCTGATGCCGCCATTCTGGAGCATTTTGCGGGCTTCGCCTTTTGAGGGGAGTACCTTGCTTTCAGCCAGGAAGGTGATGAGGTCTATGCCCTCGGCAAGGCCTGCTTTGGCGCCGGTTACCTGTGGCACGCCATCCATCACTTCGAGGAGTTGCTGCTCGTTGAGCGAACGCAATACATCAATAGACGACTGCCCGAAAAGAATATCGGATGCCTGTTTGGCAAAGGCCAGGTCTTCTTCGCTATGTACGAGTATGGTCATTTCATCGGCTATGGCCTTTTGCAACTTTCGCTGGTGCGGGGCAGTTTCATGTTCAGCTATCAACGCCTTTATTTCATCAACCGGTTTGAAGGAGAATACCAGCGCCATTTTTGCTGCATCGGCATCGGGCAGCTTCATCCAGAACTGGTAGAATGCATAAGGGGAAGTACGTTCACGATCGAGCCATACATTACCACCTTCAGATTTACCGAATTTACTGCCGTCGCTCTTGGTGATGAGTTTACAGGTGAAAGCAAAGCCTTCGCCACCGCCTTTGCGGCGGATGAGTTCGGTGCCGGTGACGATATTACCCCACTGGTCGGCACCGCCCATTTGCAGCTTTACATTGTGGTTATTAAAAAGGTAGTAAAAGTCGTAGCCCTGTATGAGCTGGTAAGTGAACTCAGTAAAAGACATACCCGTTTCCAGGCGTTTTTGTACCGAGTCTTTGGCCATCATATAATTGACAGGGATGTGTTTGCCCACATCGCGTATAAAGTCGAGGAAACTGAAAGACTTAAACCAATCATAGTTATTGACCATTACCGCACCGTTTGGAGAGGTGCTGCTGAAGTCGAGGAATCTCCCGAGCTGATTGCGGATGCCATTGCAGTTATGCTCAATAGTTGTCACATCAAGTAAGTTACGTTCCTGTGATTTGCCTGATGGGTCTCCGATCATACCTGTAGCGCCGCCAACTAGTGCGTAAGGCTTGTGGCCGGCCCGTTGCAGGCGCATGAGCAGGGTGATGGGCAACAGGCTGCCCACATGCAGGCTATCGGCGGTAGGGTCGAAGCCTATATAGGCAGAGGTCATTTCTTTTTGTAACAGCTCGGTGGTACCGGGCATAATGTCCTGTATAAGATTTCGTTGCTGTAAGTCGGCTATGAGGTCCATTTCAAAAGTATATTGAGGGGGCAAAAATAGTATTTAGTAGTGGCCTTATGGGTATCGGGAGGCATTATTATACATTAAACTTTCACAGGTGTGTTTTATTTTTTGTGCAGTAGCCCCCTTTTTCTATTTTTTTCGGATATTTGTCATTATCTTTCGGTACTACTTAACAAAACTTTAGGCGTTGAAACGAATATTACTCGCATTGGCTTTGTTGCTGTCGTTTGGTGTACAAGCACAGGAGCATCATGAAATAGGGCTTACAGTTGGTATCTCCAATTACTTTGGAGACCTTCAACCGAATATGTTCCCGTCGTATGGCTACCAGCCAATGGCGGGCATCGTGTATAAGTATTTCATGAACCCTCATATTGGTTTACGTTTCACAGCTTCCTACACAAATCTATCTGCTGCTGACAGTATGAGCAACATACCTGTGAACCAGGCGCGTAACCTGAGCTTTGCCACTCACTTATTTGAGTTCAGCGGTGTCATGGAATACAATCTTTTACCCATCGAGATCCTGAAAAGAAAGGCTACCCCTTACATTTTCGGTGGCGTAGGCGCTTTTTACTTTAATCCTTATGCACTCGATGATAACGGGAATAAGCAATATTTAAGGCCATTGAGTACTGAGGGTGAAGGATTGCCAATGTACCCCGACCGGAAGCAGTATAGCCTCGTAAACCTCGCATTTCCCTTTGGTGGTGGTATGAAGTTCTTTATTGGCCAGCGTATTATGCTGACAGGTGAGGTAGGCTTCCGCTATACCAATACAGATTACCTGGATGATGTGAGCAAATCTTATGTGAACCTGGACACTTTGCAGGCTTATAAAGGCAAACTGGCAAGGGCAATGTCCTACAGGGGCAATACAGTGGTAGGTTGGGATCATAATAACCCCGACTACGGCTTTCAGCGTGGCGACAGCAAGTCGAATGACTGGTACTATTATGTTAACATAACAGCTACCATCTATTTCCGTGCGCTGGGCAACCCAAGGGAATACCTAAAGACCAAATGCCCTGCATTTTTCCGCTAAAATAGATTTTCTGATTTAACATTTTTTTTTCGCATTAACATTGGAATATTGAAAAACTCCCTACATTTGTGGTGGGTATATTTTTCATAAGGTGTAAGTAAGGCTTTAGCTATCGTGCTGAGGCCTTACGCTTTTTAAGGGAGTTCCATTCTTCTGCACAGCATTTCTCTCCCGTTTTTTTTAAGTTTTTTTTAATTCTTGAAATCCTTTTTTTTATTCTCAAACAGTGTATATTTGTGGTGGGTATATTTTTCATAAGGTGTAAGTAAGGCTTTAGCTATCGTGCTGAGGCCTTACGCTTTTTCAGGGAAGTCCGGTTCTCTACACCTTAACACTTTCTTCTCATTTTTGATCTGTCATTCGTCAGTAGTTGGTACGCATATTGATATACCAATGTGATGAACAAGATACCGGCACTCACCACCATTCTTATTGCACTATCGTTGAGCAGCCCTGCACAAAATATAGCGGGCAATGCTGCGGATACGATCTATGCGATACAACTAAAACCTGTAAGTGTAAAAACAAAATGGCTGAATGATACAGACCGTTATCATTACAACCAGATGAAGTATTATGTAACCACTATACTGCCTTATCTGAACGCGGCCTCAAAGCTTTTTACAGAAGTGAATGACCGGCTGCAAAAGGATGATCTGTCGGGAAGGGCGCGCAAAGCCTTTATCAGGACGAAGGAAGAGGAGATGCGCACACAGTTTGAAGATAAGATACGCACACTGAATGTAACACAGGGGGCATTGCTGGTGAAGCTGATAGCAAGGCAAACAGACGTGAACATATACGAGATGCTGCAAGAGTTCAGGAACCCGTTTGTGGCGCTTAAATGGCAGGCATGGGCGCGGATGAATGGTATGAACCTGGATAGGAAATACCACCCTGAAGAGGAGCGTGACCTGGAGAACATAATGGAAGAACTGGGCTACCCATTGCCTGCCGGTTATGATACGGCAAGCAACTAAAGGGATGGTAACAAACAAAAGTTATTGCAGTGTTATTGTGGTGTTATTTGAAGTAAGAATGGTTCAAAAAATCATAAATTGCTAAGTGAAATTTTTTGAAATGAAACGAGCACCATATACATTACCTGAAGCCGATAAGATATGTGCGGAGTACCAATACCTGGTGGGAGAGCCCTTTACTACCGGCAGTGATCTTAAAATAGAATGTGTTACTACAACTCCTTTTGACGAGATGAGTAAAGAGCGTTTCCTGATATTGTACTTTCTGCTGAATAGCACAGAAGGAGCAAAGACAAATGAATACAATGGCCTGCTATACGATGTATTGATCATAGGCCGGTCTGCTAAAGACGTGCATGAACTACAGCAGGAGGACATTTATTCGTGGCTGGTAAAAAATAAAAAGCTTACTGAAGCGGAGGTGAGCTGAGCAAAGGACGCCTTCAGCCGTCAAATATAAAAACAGAAAATAGCCGAACCATCTGGTCCGGCTATTTTTATGTATATCGCATAAGCGATGAGAATTTATTTTACCTGAGCAACCAGCTTTTTGAATGATTCGGGCTCATTCATAGCGAGGTCGGCAAGAACTTTACGGTTCAGGTCGATACCCTTGGTAGCAAGGGCACTGATGAACTTAGAGTAGCTCATACCTTCTTCGCGAACAGCAGCATTGATACGCACGATCCATAAAGAGCGATAATCGCGTTTTTTCAGCTTGCGGCCTACAAATTTATAACCCTGCCCTTTTTCGAGGACGTTCTTGGCAACCGTATATACGTTTTTGCGTTTGCCGTAGAAGCCTTTCGCTTCTTTCAGTATTTTCTTTCTTCTCGTGCGTGATGCAACAGCATTTACGGAACGTGGCATATGTAAAAAATTAAAATCTTGTTATAAAAATTCATTATTATCCCTCCATCGCTGGAAGAAGTATTCTATCTCAGGCCCAACATACGTTTTACCAACGGCTCATTACTTTTATGAACGAGGCCGTGAATACGCAAATGGCGTTTGCGGGATTTTGATTTCTTTGTCAGCAGATGGCTTTTAAAAGCTTTATACCTGCGTATCTTGCCGGTGCCGGTAACGTTGAACGTTTTTTTAGCACGGGAATGCGTCTTCACTTTTGGCATGGTACTTCTAATTTTTGGGATGGCAAAGGTAGCAAAAAATTACAATAGAACGCGAATTAGTGTAAATTTTTTATTTTAAATATGAAATCACCTAAAAAACGTCGTTTCCAGGCAAAGATCGTAATTTATTTGCGCTGTAAAGCAAAGAAGCTATCCTTTTACTATTTTTACGGAGAATAATCAGAGATATGGCAGTATTGCGCTTCAGAGTTTATTGGGAAGAGGACGACCAAACGTACCGGGATATAGAAATTGCAGGCCACCAGACCTTCCTGGACCTGAATAAGGGGATAATGCAGGGATTTGAGTTTGATGGGAAACATCCTTCTTCATTTTATGAGAGTAATGATAAGTGGATATATGGCAGGGAGATCAGCTCAGAGGTATTAGTGAATAAAAAGGATGCGCCCGCTTTATCGATGCTCAAAACCCCGGTATCGGCATTGGTATCCCTGCCCGACCAGAAGTTCATGTATGTATATGACCCGGTGAAGAAGTGGACCTTTATGGTGGAACTGATAGGGGTGAATAAGGATGAAACCCCGCGTAGGGTGTATCCCTTTGTGCTGCGCAAGGAAGGCATAGCGCCTGCCCAGTATGGCATAAAAGGAGTGAACCCGGATAAGATAATGGAGATAGAAGAAAAGTATGACCTTGGTGCAGAGGAAATGGCCGAAGGCTTCGGGAATGAGGGTGAAGGGGAAGCGCCTGCTGCGGAGGAATACACTTCTGATAGCTCAGACGGTATGGAGTAATACCGTTGTTCCTTATAACCATACATTTCAAAAATCAGTTGAAAAAAGTTTTTATCATTTGCGGGCCTACTGCGGTGGGTAAGACGGCTGTGGCGATACAGGTAGCCCAAAGGCTGGGAACTGCCGTTATATCGGCAGACAGCAGGCAGTGCTACCGCGAAATGAGCATTGGTACAGCAAAGCCATCTGCCGAGGAGCTGAATACGGTAAAACACTATTTTATTGATGAGTTCCCTGTAACGGCTGATCTTTCTGCTGCCGACTATGAAACACAGGCATTGCATTACCTGGATGGCATCTTTGCAGCACATGATACTGCAGTAGTATGTGGTGGCACGGGGCTTTATATAAAAGCGCTTTGCGAGGGGCTGGATGCTATGCCTGCTGTAGATAGCGTGATAGCCGCAGGCGTGGAAAAAGGATATGACCAAGGCGGCCTGCTATGGCTGCAGGAATGTGTGCAAAAAGAAGACCCTGAATTTTATGAACAGGGGGAGATACAGAACCCTGCAAGAATGCTGCGGGCGCTATCTTTTATCCGCAGTACGGGTAAGAGTATTGTGCAATTCCGGTCGGGTAATAAAAAGCAAAGAGATTTTCAGATCATAAAGGTGGGGTTGCAGTTGCCAAGGGAACAGCTTTACGGCCGTATTAATAAGCGGGTGGAACAGATGATGGCTGCGGGATTGCAGGCAGAGGTGGAAGGACTGTACCCATACAGAGTGAATAAGAACCTGCAGACGGTAGGGTATACGGAGCTATTTGATTTTATAGAGGGCAAGTATACTTTGGCCGGGGCTGTCGAAAAGATAAAGCAGCACACACGCAACTACGCAAAGCGGCAAATGACATGGTTTAGTAAGGATAAGGAGATAATGTGGTTTCGCGCTGATGAAGAAGATTTAGTGAAGAAGATATTGGCATAGGAATTGGAATAGCCCTTCGTTATTGCACATAGATCTCATCGCTGGGTGCAATTCAAATTTTCGCATGAAAAAAATCGCAATTATACCCACGCGATAGCGTGGACATTATCACTCCCTCTCCTTCGGAGAGGGTTGGGGAGAGGTCAAACACAGCATGGGAAATACGAAAATTTGAATTGCACCTTTTTACTTTAATGCGTAGTAATACCGATGAACACCGAAATCATGCATGGTGGCATTATAGTAGCTAAAAAAGTTGCACATAGAATAGTGCCTGACCTGGTGTAAATTTTAAAACTAAAAAATGACATCAGGTTGTTTAACCAACAATTAATATTTTTATTGCATACTCATTAGTTGGAATATATAAATAATATTTTAATAAAATTTGAATAAAAAAAATTCAAAAACGCTTATTGTTTATAAAAAGAAAAAAGCTAATTTTAAAGCCGTGTGCCAATAAATTTAACTTTTTGGCAAACCATTTGTAATTATTTAACTGTCTGTTTTACTAATACGCTATTTAATCATTTTCAATACTTATAGTGCTTTTATGAAAAGAACATTACACTCCTGTCTGCGCGGTATCTTATTTTCAGTTGTCTTTCTGTTGCTGAGCTTCAGCTCGCGTGCCTCACACATTGTGGGTGCCGAACTTACTTATAAATGGACGACCGGGCTCACGTACGATATTACTGTGGTGCTATACGGCGACTGCGGGCCATCGAGCGCAGGTGCCTTTAGTACCTTACCTACGTCTACCCCTCAGGTGTGTATATTTGATGCCGCTACGAACGTTGGTAGTATTAACCTGACACTGGATTCTTCTAAAGAAGTGACTCCGGTATGCGCGCGCGATGCATTGCTCACACAATGCCACAACACATCTTACACCACACCGGGCATTAAAGCCTTTTATTATCACAAGAGCTATACACTGCCTTATTATTCAAGGACATGGAGATTTGTATATACTGGCAGTAATGGCGGCGGTTCCGCATCAGGAAGGGCCGCAGCGATCACCAATCTGGTAACACCCGGCAGTACGATTATGCAATTGATAGATACCCTGGATAACTATGCCCTCGTGAATTCGCGACAACATAACTCCAGCCCGCTACTTACCGTATTGCCCACCCCGTTTTTTTGTATCAATACAACCGATTGTTATAATCCCGGGGCGGTTGACCTTTATGATGTAAGCTCCCCCAGCGAGCCATCAGGTGATAGCCTTCGCTTTTCACTGATTGCTGCTACAAACGGAACGCAAGCCTGTGGCACAGTAGGTGGCGACTGGACATATACCGGAACCGCGTGGACACCGCCTTCAACACCTGTATCGGGTACTACACCACTGCGGGTAACTGCGGGTACTTTCTCTTTCGATCCGGGAACAGGACAGTTATGTTTCTTCCCGCCTGTCTTGCAAAGAGCTGTAGTGGTGTATAATATAGATGAATACCGGAATGATACCATAGGGGAGATAACGACCATAGCGGGTACAGGTGCAGCAGGGTTTAGCGGCGATGGCGGCCCTGCACTCAGCGCTGCGCTGAACAGCCCTACGGGTATGTGTTCTGATCCGACAGGTGCCTATATTTACTTCTGTGATTCGGCTAATAACCGTATCCGCGTAATTGATGGCACCGGCCTCATCACTACTGTTGCAGGTAACGGCGTAGCCGGGTATTGCGGCGACGGCGGTGTGGCCTCATCAGCCGAAATTAACGGCCCTATGGGCATCACCTTTACCGGTGGTAACCTGGTATTTGCTGATTATTATAACCATGCTATCCGTAAGATAACACTGGCATCGCCCATAACAGGAGTTATTACTACCATCGCAGGCAGCAATGTAGGCACGGCTGGTTTTAAAGGTGATGGTTTTGCGGCTGCCGGGTATATCAATACAATAGCAGGTACCGGCTTTGGTGGTTTCACCGGAGATGGCGCGGCTGCTACCGGGGCTGAAATAAAGAACCCTACGGGTTTTGTGATGGATGGCGCAAATAATATTTACTTCTCTGATGCCGGCAATAATGTGATCCGCAAGATCACTGCGGGCGGTATTATTTCTACAATAGCAGGTACACCGGGCACAGCAGGCTACTGCGGCGATGGCGCTGCGGCATCAGCCGCATTGCTCAATAATCCACAGGGCCTGGCCATCACAGGCACCAGCCTGTATGTAGCCGATGCCGGCAATAACGTGGTTCGCCTCATCAATACCGGTACCGGTATCATCACTACAGTAGCAGGTAATACCGGAGGTGTAGCGGGCCTTTCGGGCGATGGCTCTTTTGCAGTTGGCGGCTCAGTAAGCACTTTTGCAGGCAGTGGCACAGCAGGCTATACAGGTGATGCAAGCCTGGCCACGCTGGCTGATATACATGGCCCGCAGGGTATCTGCAAAAATACAACAACGGGTAATATTTACTTTGCCGACAGCGCCAATAACGTGATCCGCATGGTTACTCCGCTGGGTATCATTTCTACCATAGCAGGCAGCACAGCCGGCCTGGCCGGCTATTCCGGCGATGGTGCCGCGGCCTCGGCTGCACGCCTCAATGGGCCCGTAGGCCTCGGCATAGATAACACAGGCAACTTATATTTCTCCGACAATAATAATAACGTGATCCGTAAAATTGCGACCACCGGCATCATCACAACAGTAGTGGGTACCGGCGCAGCAGGTTTTAATAGTGATGGCGCTGCCCTCACGAGGCAGCTTGATCACCCCACTGGTATAGCTGTTGACCCGGCCGGAGCAGCAGTATGGTTCTCTGATGCAGGCAACCAAAGGGTGCGCCTCTATAGTATTGGCGGGGGTACTGTCACCACTATTGCCGGTACTGGCACAGCAGGTTATTCCGGCGATGGCGCCACAGGCAGTACGCTTGATCTGAATAACCCGGACGGGCTGGCATATACTGCCGCCGGCGCCGGCACACTTTACATTGCTGATGCAGGTAATAACCGTGTACGCGCCCTCAACCTCACTACTTCTATAATGACGACTGTTGCAGGTACGGGCACACCGGGTAGCCTGGGCGATGGCGGAGCGGCAGTAAGTGCACAGCTCAATGATCCTACGGGTGTTGCAGCAGATGCCTATGGTAATATATACATAGCAGACCGTGGTAATAACAAGATCCGCAAAACAAATGTGATCTGCCCGATCATCAGTACTGTTGCAGGTACAGGTACTGCAGGGTCTGTGGGCGATGGCGGTATTCCTACTGCCGCAGAGTTCAACACAATGACATTAATGATGGAAGACGCGGCCGGCGATCTGTATATATCAGACCTTGGCAACAACAAGATCCGCAAGATCACTCCGTGCGACCTGAACCACCCTACTGGTGTAGCAGTGAATACTGCCAATACAGCATTATACATTGCCGATGCCAATAACGATAATATACGCCTCGTGAATTTATCGGCAGGCACCATCACCACTTATGCAGGCACAGGCAGCGCCGGCTATGCAGGTGATCCGGGACTGATCTCAGGAGCACGATTTAACTTGCCAACCGGCTTGTATTTAAATAGCGGAACGAACATGTTGTACATCGCTGATGCTGGTAATAACCGCGTGCGCAGGATCAATATTATAGCCGGTACTATTGCAAATTTTGCCGGTAATGGTACAGCAGGCTATTGCGGCGATGGCCTGGCCATCACCCACTGTTTGAATAATCCTACAAGTGTGTACGGGGATGTTACAGGTAATATATTTATTGCTGATAATGCCGATAACCTGATACGCCGCATAGACCCATGTGGCAATATGATCACCTTTGCAGGCAACGGCGTTGCCGCCTATGGCCCTGATCTGGTAGCACCAGGTTCATCAAAGATAAATCAGCCCAACTCAGTATACGTAGACCCGCTGGAAAACGTCTATATCACTGATTATGCCAATAACCGCATCCGCCAGGTATACCCTGCCGAGCTGCGCAACCCGGTGGGTGTAGCAGCAGATGGTGCAACTCCGGCAAATATTTATTTCTCAGATAATGGCAACCAGCGTATTCGTAAGATCAATGGTACTACAGGTGTCATCACTACTATTGCAGGTACAGGTGTAGTAGGTGCTACCGGCGATGGCGCGGCAGCAACAGGCGCTTTGCTCAACAGTCCGTTTGGCCTGTTTTGGGATAATGCCACCAGCTTCCTCTATATAGCTGATGCCGGCAACAACAGGGTCCGTTATATCAATACAGGTACAGGCACCATGAATGCTTTTGCAGGTTTTGGTACAGCAGGTTATGGCGGCGATGGCCGGTCGGCCACAGCAGTAACAGCGCTCATGAGGTTCCCTACAGATATGTATAAGGATGCGGCAGGCAATATGCTGATCAGTGATAATGGTAATAATTGTATCCGTGAAGTAACTCCGACCGGATTTATATATACCCTTGCAGGAACAACGGTAGCCGGATTTTCCGGGGACCTCGGAGATCCTGTGCTGGCACAGCTCAATAAGCCATTGTTCCTTATAGGTGATCCTACACGCGATATTTATATCACAGACAACGTGAATAACCGTATCAGGAAGATACTGCCAAACGCAATAATAAAGCCGGGCCTGGTAGGTACTATGCAGCGCGAAATGACTTTCCTCGTATTAACATGTACAGCAACTGCCCCGGATAGCGCTTATGTGGATACTGTTGGTGCAGGCTCTCCGGGTATACTTACCCCTGACGGCACACACTATACTGTTTGTGGTAATACAGGCGATATGAATTTATACTTTGACCCAAGGGAGCCGGGTGATACCTCTGATATTACCGTGACTGCAACGGGCTTGCCTACCGGCTCTTCGTTTAATGTTACAGCCAATAATTCACCGTTTGCGCATGCGGTATTTAATATACCTACTACATTGGGTGTTGTTAATCCCGGTACTTATACCTTCTATGTTACCTTCCAGGATAATCATTGCCCGCTTGTGGGCAGTAAAACAACTGCGATCACTATCACTATACTGCCCGTGCCTACGATCAGGGATTCGTTGGTGACCAATGCTACATGCGCCACAGCAGGAGTAATAAAAATATTCCCGGGTGGCACAGGCAAGCCATGGACCATTAAGGTATCACATCCGGCCCCGGCGCTGGATACCTTCCAGGTATTTACTAATGATTCATTAGCCTTCCTGGATACCGTATCCCCCGGAAATGATACTGTAACCATATATACATCTGCCGGAGGGGAGTGCCATGTGGGCATCCCGTTGATCATACCTGTACCATCATTCTCTCTCACCGCTACTTTTACCAACCCTACTTACTGTGGCGCTAAAGACGGTAGTATAGTTATTTACGGGCTTTCTGTAGGTAGCCCTGATACTGTATCATTCTTCCACGATGGTGTCATACAACCTGATCAGCCCTTTATAGTGTCCTCTATAGGTTCCGACACGATCAAGACCCTGTATGCTGGGGCATACACCAACCTTTATGCGATAGAAGGCTTCTGTCATACCGACAGCCTGACCGTGAACCTGACCAACCCGTTATTTACGTTCCGGTCTATCTCGCCAACGAACCCTACAAAGTGCGGGTTCTGCAACGGGGTGGATACCATCTTCGGCCTGCACCCCGGGCAGTTGGATACGATCTCGTATCAGCGTACTTTACCCGGCAGCCCGATAATGAAAACCTCTTTCTTTGTTACCTCGGATAGTATGGTGGTCATTACAGGGTTGTGCGATAGTACGTATAAGAATATAGTGGTGAATACCGGAGGCGTGTGCTTAGACAGCTTACCTGGTCCAAGATTGATACAACCACATATACATGCTGCATTTGATTCGCTATTCCATTTTGGTTGCCTTGCAGATACGGTAAACCTGACCAACTACTCTACACCTGCGTCAGACCTTACTTATCTATGGACATTTGGTGACGGTGGTACCAGCTTTGAAACAAATCCGCAGCACATATATTATTCTACGGTAAACTCGGCAGAGAAAATAACACTGCATATAACGAACACCAGGTGTTATGATAGTACATGGGTGACCTTCACACTCAATAACTTTGTACATTCTGTGTTTACGTTTGCGCCCGATCCGTTTGTATGCCAGAATGTGCCTGTTGCTTATACTAACTTGTCAACCGGCGCTAATCCTTATACGAATGCCCTGCCTGCCTATATGTGGTACTTCGGTGATGGCAGCCAGACATCAGTAACCAACCCGACACATACCTACCAAAATACAGGTAAGTACCCTATAATGCTGGTGGCGGCTACTGATGTACCATGTTATGATACCTCAATACAGTATATCTCTATTGACTCTAACAGCGTGATCTCTATACAGGCAACTGATAGTGTATTGTGTGTAGGGCAGGGGATCACCTTCACAGGGATATTCTCAAACATTGGAGATACATTGACTTCATGGTCATTCGGCGACGGAAGCAACATACTTAATGTGAACCCGGTAATTCATTCTTATGAGAATGCGCCCGCCACGAACCCGTATACTGTGACACTTGATGTTAAATACAGGTCTTGCCCTGAAAAGGTCATTTCCCGTACGGTTAGTGTGTTTGGCAACCCGAGCATATACCTGGGCCCTGACCTTGCTATGTGTCCCGGCAGCAATGCGCTGACGCTGGTTGATGAAAGGAATGAATCTAATTCCAAAGCATCGTGGATGTGGAATACAGGCGAAACCACACCTTCTATTAACGTGGTGAAACCGGGCTACTACTCTGCGGTGGTGACCATAGATGGCTGCTCTTCATCCGACACTGTATGGGTGCAGAAAGATTGTTACATGGACATCCCTAACGTGTTCTCTCCGAATAACGACGGAACGAATGATTACTTCTTCCCGCGCCAGATGCTCACAAAGGGTGTCAGCAGCTTTAAGATGAATATCTACAACCGTTGGGGCCAGGTGGTCTATGAAACTACCAATACTGATGGTCGTGGATGGGATGGCACCTTCAATGGTGTGCCTCAGCCCGAAGGAGTATATGTATACATGATAGATGCAACTTTCAAGGACGGACAAATAGAACACCACCAGGGTAATATCACCTTGCTGCGGTAGTAAATTGTTCCGCAAACAATTTCAAACGTCCCGATACATTTCGGGACGTTTGCTTTTTATCAGGGTACAGTTTCTATAAAATATAATACACGCTTCTGCGTTATATTAACTGAAAACCAATGTAGGGGTGAACTGCTTTTATCCTGATGTGAATTAATTGAGATTTATTTTGCTATAAGTAAGAATTGTAATAATTTTATGCTTGGACACTCACTACTCAACTGCAATAATATTTATGTGTAACGCGCGCAATTCATTTGCCTAAAAAGTTGAGCTATTTATGAACAGGATACCCGCCTATCTGAAATATTTTTTATCCGCTTTACTGCTACTGCTGAGTACAGGCTCATTTGCCAACCACCTGGTAGGGATGGACTTTTTCTATACTTACGTGAGCGGTAATACCTACAAGGTAACACTGATCGCCTATGCCGATTGCGGCTCCAGCGGCTTACCTGCCTATGGCGCTTTATCTACCAATACCCCGGCGGTATATATTTATGACGGCGACAGCTATATCACTACCATAAATCTATCTATTCAGCCGCCAACAACTGGTGTGGAAATAACACCGGTATGTCCTGCTGACTTGTTGCTCACACAATGCACTAATGTGAGCTATGCGATACCGGGCATCAAGAAATTCGTTTACACCGCCAACTATACTTTCTCCGGCACATCGCCTGTATGGCGGTTCTTGTTCACAGGTGATATGGGTGGGTCGTATGCCGGGCGAGCGCTCGCTATCACCAATATTTCATCAAGCCCTGTTACCTCCATGCAGCTTGTAGATACACTGAACAATACTACCAGCCACAACTCCAGTCCCAATCTTTCTGTAATACCTACACCGTTCTTTTGCCTCGATAATAGTGATAACTACAATCCGGGAGCTATAGACCCTGATGGAGACAGCCTGAAATTTTCCCTGGTTGATGCCATGAATGGGACCAACACAAGTACCCCCGGTGGTGTAGTTACTTACACAGGGTCTTATACCGGGGCTGCCCCGCTCAATGCATCGACGTTTTCATTCGACTCGCATACAGGGCAAATATCGTTCTATCCTCCCGGCTTGCAGAGATCCCTGGTAGTATACAATATAGAGGAGCGAAGAGGAGGGACACTTGTGGGTACCAGCCAGCGCGAGATGACCTTCCTTGTATTGACGTGTACCAACACACCGGCATCTGCGGGCTTCACAGGAGCATCTGGGGGAACCGTAGACGACAGCACCCATTTTCATATGTGTGCCAATTCCGGAACATTTACGATTCATCTGAATCCAACAGAATCAGATGCACTCAATAATATAACTGTTACGGCAGCCGGGCTGCCTACTGGTGCCACCTTCAGTGTAACAGGCAACGGCACACCTACTCCACATGCTACCTTCGCGTGGACATCAACAGGGATAGCACCCGGTGCGTACACTTTTTATGTTACCTATACCGATAACAATTGCCCGCTGGCAGGCCAGCAAACACTTGCGTACACAATAACCATATCTCCGCAACCTACCATCAGCGCGACGGTGTTGTCAGCCGCTTCCTGTACAAGAAGAGGGGCCATATCCATAGTGCCCGGTGGATCAGGAAGCCCATGGTTAATAGATGTCTCCACTGCCGGAGATACTGTACAGACCTTCCCTGCTGCTACCGGCACATTTACCGATAGCATTGTGGGTGGCAGCTATGTCATCACACTATATTCATCTCCGGGTCGTGCATGTTCTGCTTCAACAACTGTAACGCTTACTGTTCCTGCAACACCTGCGCTCACGCCTACTTTTGTCAATCCTACCTATTGTGGCAACAATGATGGTAAGATCATATTGTACCACCTTACACCGGGCGCGCACGATACCGTGAAATATACTTACAACGGAGTGGCCCATGCGGCTACGGTTTATACAGTAGCAACAGATAGTACGATCACGATTACGGGCCTTTTAGCCGGGGTGTACACAGGCATCAGCGCTTCTGCGGGCATCTACTGCACCTCGCCGGTAGCAGGGCCGGTAACACTTGTTAATCCCCCGTTCACCATGCGTACCTTAACCTCGGTGAACCCCATTTTCTGTGGTATATGCAATGGCTCAGTGACATTGTATGGCCTGCACCCCGGCCAGCTCGATACGATCAACTACGATATAAGTGGTGTAGCGCAACCCCCGGTATACCACCTCATAGCTATGGATAGTACAGTGACACTCACCGGACTTTGTGCAGGTGTGTACAACAATTTCGTTGCCAATACAGATGGGGTATGTTACTCTAATACTTTAGGCCCGGTTACGCTCTCTGTTCCTCCGTTCACCATGAGGTCTGTTACTGCTACCAATCCTGTTTATTGCGGTATCTGCAATGGTACGGTCACACTGCATGGCCTGCATCCGGGCGGCTCAGACACTATTTATTACAATTACAACGGATCGGCGGCAACACCTGTGCATGTAACGGTAGCCTCCGACAGTACAGTAACAATTTCCGGCCTTTGTGCGGGTGTGTATGACAACTTTGTGGCACATGCAGGAGCTTCCTGCGTATCCAATGCGCTGGGACCGATCACGCTTACTGTGCCGCCATTCACTATGCGCTCGCTCACCAGCACTAATCCTGATTACTGCGGTATATGTAATGGCACGATCACCTTGCATGGCCTGTATCCCGGTGAGACTGATTCTATACATTATACTTATGGCGGGCTGGCACAAACACCGCATGTGGCATTAGTGGGTTCCGACAGTACGATCACGATCACGGGCCTTTGCGCAGGCGTTTATGCCAACTTTGTGGCGCATACCGGCGGCACCTGTGTCTCTAATACGCTCGGGCCGGTCACGCTTACTGTGCCGCCGTTTACTATGCGCTCGGTCACCAGCACCAATCCTGATTACTGCGGCATTTGTAATGGCACGATCACCTTACATGGCCTGCATCCCGGCGAAACAGACTCAATACATTATACCTACAACGGCGCCGCGCAAATTCCTTATGTAGCTTTAGTAGGCACAGACAGTACCATAACGCTCTCCGGTTTGTGTGAGGGGCTGTATGACAACTTTGTGGCGCAGACCGGTGGTACTTGTGTATCTAATACACTGGGCCCTGTTTCGCTCACGGTTCCTCCTTTCACTATTCGTTCTGTAACGTATACCAATCCCACCAAATGCGGCTTCTGCAATGGCATCATTACACTGCATGGCCTTCATCCCGGAGAAACCGACACCATCTCTTATAACTTCAACGGTGTGCCTCAACCTCATGTGAGTTTTGCTATAGGTACTGACAGTACTGCTGTGCTTTACGACGTATGTGAGGGCATCTACAGTAATTTTGTGGCACGCACCGGTGGAATATGTGTTTCAAATGTGCTTGGCCCTGATACTTTGAAAGCTCCGCCGATCATACCTGCATTCTCTTTCTCTGTTGGTGAAAATTGTAAGGGTGATACTTTGTATGTCAATAATACTTCCTGGCCTCCTGCTGACCTTACCTATATTTGGGACTTTGGTGATGGCGGTAGTTCTACTGCGGTAGACCCCTCACATATTTACTACTCGCCGGGTACTTTCAACATAAAGCTGAATATCACCAACACAAAATGTTTCGACAGCATTACACATCCTGTTACACTCACCAACCTGATCAATGCGGGCTTCACTTCAGATCCCGCGGGCTATGTGTGCCAGGGCAACCCGGTTACGTTTACCAATACGTCTACAGGTACCAGCCTGAACTATACGTGGATATTTGGAGATGAGGCAACTGACCATAACAGGGATGAAGTACATACGTATAAAAACAGCGGGGTGTATAATGTGATACTCGCGGTAAGCAACTATGTACCCTGCTACGATACAGTAAAAGAAACACTCACTGCTGATTCGATCAGCGCCATCAGCATGAGCGCAACGGACAGTATCATCTGCGAAGGTACATCCATAACTTTTGAAGGCCTGTTCTCTGACCTTGGCAATATTGGCGTGGTATGGTCTTTCGGCTCTGGCGACAGCATTAAAAATGTGAATCCCGTATTGCATGTATTTGACGGGCCTGGTACGCACATTGTTACCGTGGAAGCATTGTACAGGGCATGTCCGGATACAAGCACCAGCAATACATTCACTATCTACGGTCACCCGTCTGTATACCTTGGCGAAGATACCTCGATATGCCCCGGAAGCGACGCTATTGTGATCGGAAGTACCCGCCAGATTAACGGGGCTACCTGGTTATGGAGTACAGGGCAAACAACAGAAGACATCAGCATTGTAGAACCCGGCACTTATTATGCTATCGCTACTGTAAACGGTTGTTCCTCCAGCGATACTATTGAAGTGAAGAACGACTGCTACATGAACCTGCCTAATGCATTCACACCCAATGGTGATGGGCTGAATGATTATTTCTTCCCGCGTCAGTTGCTTACATCAGGGCTCACTTCGTTCAGCATGCAGATATACAATCGCTGGGGCCAGATGATTTTCACCACCACTAGCCTTGATGGCAGGGGATGGGACGGGCGTTTTAATGATATGCCACAGCCCGAAGGCGTGTATGTATTCATCATTGAAGCTACCTTCAAAGACGGCCAGAAAGAACACCACCAGGGCAATGTAACTTTATTGAGATAGTTGATTACTGCTTTAGCAAACGATAATAGCTGGAATCTACGTGGTTATATCCTAACGATATAGCCGTTTCAACATCTTTGAGTGCCACCGCCTTGTTGATCATTTGTGTGTCACAAAAAGAGCGCTCGTAGTACACTTCAGCATATTCCGGCTTCAGGGTTCTGGCTGCATTGAGATCTTCCATGGCCTCAGCAAAATGATTTTCTTTCCTTAATATTTTTCCGCGGCCAAGGTGCGCGGCAAAAAGATCTGGATTTTGTGCGATAGCAGTATCGTATTGCTGCAAAGCGAGATCGGCTCTGTTGGCCAGTACAAGGAGATTTCCAAAGTTGCTGTGCGCCTCTGCGCCGGGACTTAAGATCACTGATCTGCCAAAGTAAGCAATGGCTTCTGGTAGCTCATGCTTTGCATAATGCAGCATACCCAGTGCCTGGTAAGGCGCGGCACTGTCTGGCATCAGTTCTACAGACCGGTTGAACAGGTAAAGAGCTGAATCATAGGCCACACGCCGCTCATTGCGGTCATTGCTGTTGTTCCATATATCAAAGTATATGGCAGACAAATTGCTGTACGCAACCGTTTCATTATCAGGCTGCTTTTTTAGCTCGTCACTCCACAGCGAAACTGAATCATACCATACAGTACAGCGGTCACGGCTTTGAACACCAAGCCAAAGGAGGTAAAGAACAGCCAATCCTAATAAAGGTTTCCCGGCCATGCTATTTTTCGCTAACAGTTCCGAAGCATACCACCCTGCAATAAGGAACAAGCCTATATAGGGTATATAAGTATAGCGCTCAGCAATAACAGCATCGCCCACGGGTATGAATTGTAGCAGCAAAAAGATGTTGACGATAAAAAAAAGAAAGCCAAACACGATCATCTTATTGTTGCGCGCAAACTTCCACAAAACAAATGCAAGGACAGCAATGAGCGGTATAGCTGCATAACAAAACATAGATAGCCCGTCATGCATTTCGGGATAAGGATAAAAGCAATGCAGGTTAGTTGGGGCTATTGCTTTCGCTAAATAGGTAACCAATGCATAACAGCCTATGGCCAGCCGGTCAAAGACATTATAGCTGAAGCGGTGATGGGCGCCAACAGCGCCAAAAGCATGTTGGGTAGAAAAAGAAATAATACCAAAAGCAATGGCTAAGAGAAAATGAGGCGTTTTCGCAAGTATAGCCCGCAAAGTCCACTTGCGGTTTTGAAACCGGTCTATAAGCAAAAGGGTAACAGGCAGCGTAACGGCTACTGGCTTGGAGAGCAGGGCGCAGACAAAAAACAGCAGTGTCAAAGCATACAGCAAAGCTGACCTTGTTTTGGTAGCGGTGGTAGTATTTTTTTGGTACACATAGGCAATACAAGCGCCTATATAGTATATGGCACAGAGTTCATCCTTTCTTCCCGACAGCCATGCCACTGACTCCACATGCATGGGGTGCAGCCCAAAGAGCAATGCTGTAATAGCCGCAGCCACAGGCCGTTTGGTGAGCAGCATGGCCAGCCAATACACCAGGATGGTAGCGATGCAATGCAATGCCAGGCTATGCAGATGATAGATATATGGGTCAGGCCCACCTGCTGCATAGTCGAATGCATAGCTAAGTATAGTGAGCGGATGGTAGTTGCCCAGCACAGGGGTAGAAAATATCGCCTTTAATCCTTCTGCCGAGAGGTCTTTGATCAGTGGATTGTCTTTGATATACTGTACATCATCCCAGTTGGTGAGGGTGTTATTAAGGCAGGTTTTCAGGAACAGCCATGTTATAATAGCAATGCCCGCTGCAATAAGCATAGAGATATATGGCTGATCGCTGTTGGGGTTGCCTTGGTTTAATGGGCCGTTATTTTGCTGCATTACTGTAAATATAGCACCTCTTTCTTTTCAAAGAGTACAGGGCAGAACAATAAATTACCTGGAGATGATCACTTTTTTTGTAACCATGCTATTGCCCTCAATTGCAAACCGGCATAGATACATACCGGGTGATATATCGGTAACGCTGACAATGGTGTTGGCCCCGGTTAAAGAAACATGGTGCACCTGCCTGCCTGTCACATCATAGATTGTAACACTTGCGTTATCGTAATTGCTTAGCGTGCAACTGATCGTAAATGAATTTGCGGCGGGGTTAGGAGTGATCGTTATACCATCAGTAGTATTTGTAAAGGCTTCTGTTGCTAATGAGCCACAGGTATGTACGACCACACTATCAGTAGCCACGCAGCCATCAGCTAATTTGTAGGTAATATATGCGGTGCCGGTAGCAATAGCATGTATAGTGCCGGTCACAGAGTCTATAGCAGCGATAGTTGAATTGTCAGAATGCCATTTGCCACCCGTGGTAGAATCAGTATAAATAACAGTTGCGCCGGTGCATACGCTGTCGTTGGTGTAGTGAATATTGCCGGGTGCGGGCAACGTAGTTACGGCTACTGAGCCGGACATGGTAACAGTACAGCCAGATGATGGGTCTGTGCCTACAACCGTATATATGCTGCCGGCTACTTCAGTGCCAAAGTCGAGCGCCCCGCCTGTTCCCGTTACTGTTGCGCCTACAGGAGTAGACACACGGTAAAGCTGGTAGTTAATACCCGTATCCGAATTGCTCAATCCCACATCCGCGCCTGGTTCATTGGCGCAATAGGTGCCACCACCAGTAACGCTGTAAACAGCAGGAGATGGCAATACAACAATAACAGCGCTGCCCGACATATTGCCTATGCAACCCGTACTATGATTGGTGGCTATGACAGTATATGTGCCGGAGATAGTTTCTATACCAAAATCAATAGATGCGCCCGTACCTGCATGACGGCTGCCCACAAGGGCAGAGCCACGGTACAACTGGTAGTCAATGCCCGTATTTGTAGCGCTCATGCCAATGTGCAGGCCGGATAAACCGGCGCAATAAGGCCCGCCGCCGACGACAGGGAAGGGTGTAGGTGCAGGCAGTACACTCACAACCGCGCTGCCCGACATAGTATCTGCGCAACCCGTCGTATGATTGACCGCGATAACTGTATAAGTACCTCCAAGTGTTTCTGACCCAAAGTCAATGGTGCTGCCGGTTCCGGCTACAGTGCCTCCTATAGGCGTTGTGCCATCATACAGATGGTAATCTACTCCTGAAACTGAATAATCCAATAATACATGCACCCCCGCACCTGCCGTACAATAAGACCCTCCGCCGGATACCGTTTCAATGGCAGGCGGCGTAGCAGGTGCTAATGTGGTAGTGCCGGTCATGGTATCTGTACAGCCTGTGGTATTGGTAGCTGTGACGCTATAAGAACCTCCAATGCTGGAATAAGATCCCATATTCAGTACAGTACCGGTGCCAGCAACAGGGCTTCCTGTTACTGTTGCGCCATAATAAAGCTGGTAATGCACCCCCGTTTGTGATCCGCCCAAGCTGATCTCAGAACCCGCACTGCCGCTGCAATAGTAGCCGCTGCTCGTCACCGTATACCTGGTAGGCAATGGAGAAACAGTGATAGCCGCAGTGCCGCTCATAGTGAACATACACACGGTGCCTGATGTAACAGCCACAACAGTGTATGTGCCTGCTGTATGTAGTCCAAAGGTAAGCCCAAGTCCGGTACCCGCAACTGGGCTACCTACTGGCGTAGTGCCATTATATAGTTGGTAACTCACGCCAGTGTCGGAGCCACTAAGCCCGATAAAAACGCCCGTGCCGCCCGGGCAATAGGAACTGGCGCTGTAAGTGACGGCATAAGTATTAACAGAAACAACGAAGATGGTAGTGCTGCCCGTCATGCTGTCTTTGCAGCCGGTGACTGTGCTTGTAGCAATAGCATTATAAGTGCCGGCAAGAGTTTCGAGGCCAAAATCTATAGTACCCGTAGACCCGGCGATCGTACTGCCTGTTGTTGTGCCATTACGATAAAGCTGGTATTCAATGCCAATAGTACTGGCACTTAAGCCGATATGCAGCCCTGAACCTCCCAGGCAATAACGGCCACCGCCTGTAATAGAAAAAACCGCTGGCAGGCCATTCACTACTATTGAAGTTGTCACAAACGAAGAACCGACAGTATAAGTAATAGTAGTAGTACCCACAGCCATTCCCGTAACAACGCCTGAACCAGAACCTATAGTCGCAACTGAAGGATCATTGCTGCTCCAGGTGCCTCCGGTACTCCCGTCACTTAAAGTGGCTGAGTCGTGGAGGCATACACTACCTGCGCCGGTAATAGGGCTGATGGCAAATGCCGGTAGGGAGAAACAAAAGGATAAGAATAACAGGGTAATGTATTTCATGATATAATTGTTGAAGGGTAAGCAATAGCCTCCGCTTTTTTATATTTATTGCAAAAATACTGCTTAATAATATTGTTTGTGTTTTTTGCCTGTTATGATTGCATAATATGTTTCAAGAGGATTATAGTTTATCATACTTTTTGCATTAAAATGCTGAAATTTGTAACGAATGGATTTTAACATACAACGGCCATACCAACCCGCAGGCGATCAGCCCGAAGCTATACGGCTGCTGTCTGAAGGAATTGAACAGGGCGAGAAGTTTCAGACGCTGCTGGGGGTAACCGGATCGGGCAAAACATTTACGGTAGCCAATGTGATACAAAGTGTGCAGAAGCCCACACTGGTACTCACCCACAATAAAACATTGGTAGCACAACTATATGGGGAGTTTCGCCAGTTCTTCCCTGAGAACGCGGTGGAGTATTTCGTTTCTTACTACGACTACTACCAGCCCGAGGCATACATGCCCGTCTCAAATACCTACATAGAAAAAGACCTTTCCATAAACGAAGAATTAGAAAAGCTGCGCCTCCGCGCTACCAGTAGCCTGCTCAGTGGCCGCAGGGATATTATTGTGGTGGCATCAGTGTCCTGTATCTATGGTATCGGTAACCCGACTGAATATGCCAACAGCATCATCAGGTTCAAAAAAGGAGACAATATAGGCCGCAATCATTTTCTGCACCAGCTCGTCAATTCATTATACAACCGCAGCCAGGGTGAGTTTACACGGGGTACTTTCCGGGTAAATGGAGACACTGTCGACATCAACCTGCCATACGTTGACTATGGTTACCGCATTACTTTCTTTGGCGACGAGGTGGAAGAAGTCGAGAGCTTCGAACCCGAGACCGGCAAGCGCATTGGAGTAATGGAAAACGCCGCCATCTTCCCTGCAAACCTCTACATAGCCCCACGCGACCAGATGACACAGATCATCTACGAGATACAGGATGAAATGAATGCGCAGGTAGATTATTTCAAAAGCATCGGCAAACATATAGAGGCGCAACGCATTAAAGAACGGGTGAACTATGATCTCGAAATGATACAGGAACTGGGCTATTGCAGCGGCATTGAAAACTATTCCCGCTTCCTCGACCGGCGCAAGCCGGGCGCCCGCCCATTCTGCCTGCTCGATTATTTTCCCGATGATTTCCTTATGGTCATTGACGAAAGCCATGTCACCATTCCGCAGATCAGTGGCATGTATGGCGGCGACCGCTCCCGCAAAATGACCCTCGTTGATTTTGGTTTCAGGCTGCCATCAGCGTTAGATAACAGGCCGTTGAATTTCTATGAATTTGAGTCCAAGCTGTCGCAGGCATTGTTTGTAAGTGCCACCCCCGGCAATTACGAACTCGAGCATTGCGAAGGGGTAGTCGTAGAGCAGATCGTCCGTCCTACAGGCCTTTTGGAGCCACCTATAGAAGTACGACCCAGCATCAACCAGATAGATGATCTGCTCGACGAGATAGACAAACGCGTAAAGATGGGCGACCGTGTGCTCGTCACCACACTCACCAAGCGCATGGCTGAGGAACTGGATAAATACCTGAAGCGCATCAACGTAAGTTCTAAATACATACACTCCGAGGTGGATACACTGGAACGTGTAGAGATACTCCGTGACCTCCGCCTCGGCAACATCAATGTGCTGGTAGGTGTCAACCTTTTGCGCGAAGGCCTTGACCTGCCCGAAGTCTCGCTCATGGCTATACTGGATGCCGATAAAGAAGGCTTCCTGCGCAATGAACGTTCCCTCACACAGATGGCTGGACGTGCCGCCCGTAATGCCGATGGCCTCGTGATCTTTTATGCCGACAAGATAACCGACAGTATGCGTCGTACTATTGACGAAACAGACCGTAGGCGCGAGAAGCAGATAAAGTATAACATAGACCACGGGATCACCCCAAAGACTATCAAGAAGTCGGTGCAGGAGATAATGCTGCAAGGCTCTGTACTGGACATTAAGGGCTTTGACAGCGATAAGGAATATGCCACCGGCGATTACCAGTTACCCATAGCTGCCGAAGCTGATGTGGAGTACCGTTCTATAGCCCAGCTCGATAAGATCATTAATCAAACAAAAAAGGCCATGGAAAAGGCCGCCAAAGACCTCGATTTCATGGAAGCTGCCCGTCTCAGGGACGAACTCTTCCGGTTTCAGAAAGAGAAGGCGGAGATGAAATAGGTACGTGAGTAGAAAATGTTTGGATACGACCTTATTTTTTCTTTTTTACATTTTGTACTTGCTGCAGCATTTCAATATCTACTTTATCCTTCCCTCTTCCTGTGCCCATTTTGGTTAGCACCAGGTGATGAAGATTAATGAACGGGATGGATATGCCGTCATACTCAAAGATATCTTTTTCCTTATCAGCTTCTTCGTAGGTAACGCCGGAAACTTTCGTCAGAAAGTCTGTTTTGTAAGGTTCATCACCAATACTGAATACAACAGCTTGAGTAAAATCCAGGTGTGCGATCTGGTCAAGTGATTCAGGATCGAAATCATATTTCTTTAACAGGGAAAGAATTTTATTTTTATTTTCTTCACTTGATTGTAGCCAAACATCGAGGTCACCCGTTGTACGATTATATCCATGAAAATTCACTGCATAACCCCCAATAAGAATGAACTGAATGCCACCTGCAAGCATGTCTGCAACCAGCATTTGATGTTCTTCAAGAAAAATATTCATGATCCGTTGTTAATGATCGTTATCTTTTTTGAAAAATGTGTGTGTCTGGCATCCTCTTCGGTGATCTTGAATGATATTTTTACCATTTCATATAAATGCCCCAATCGCTGAAAGGGAGTGATTGATGCCCAATATTCAATCATTTCATCTTCCTGTTCCTTGAAAGAATTAAAAATGCGCACCTTCTTACCGGAAAATGAACCGTTGGCTGATTTTGGCTTGTTTAACGCCCTGTTATGTGCATTTGGCTTACCGTAGTTCATAAGATAAAGTTACATAGTTCTCTGCGAATTTGAATAAACACTTTATACCCGTAACTTCGCACACCTTTAGGGGCCACCTATTATTTTTGTATTAATATCTTTTGAATAAGAAATGAGTTCTATTGTAGAAAAGTTGGAAGCCATTAGTGCCAGGTTCAATGACCTGGGCGTTGCGCTCACCAACCCCGAGGTAGTGAGTGACAATAAGCGGTTCTCGCAGATAAGCAAGGAATACCGCAAACTCGACAAAATAGTAGGTGTTTATAAAACCTACCGGACCTGCATTGACAGCCTCGACTTCGCACGGGAGGTATTGGAGACAGAAAGCGATGAAGAACTCCGCTCTCTGGCTAAAGAAGACCTGGAAACGCTGGAAGCTCAAAAGACCCAACTGGAGGAAGAAATGAGGAACCTCCTCATACCCAAAGACCCACAGGACGAAAAGAATGCCATCATAGAGATTCGCGCCGGGACAGGTGGCGATGAGGCCAGCATTTTTGCCGGCGATCTGCTCCGGATGTATATGAGGTATTGCGAGCGTAGGGGGTGGAAAGTTTCTATGGTGTCCGAGACCGAAGGTACTGTGGGCGGCTATAAGGAAGCGCAGTTGGAGGTGATAGGTGAGGATGTATACGGGATACTCAAATTTGAGAGTGGGGTACACCGTGTGCAGCGCGTACCTGCCACCGAGGCCAGCGGAAGGGTGCATACATCTGCCGCCACAGTGGCAGTAATGCCGGAAGCCGAAGAGATCGACTTTGAGCTGAAAGATAGCGATGTGAAGATGGAAACTGCCCGCAGCGGTGGTGCTGGTGGCCAGAATGTGAACAAAGTAGAAACAAAGGTAATACTAACCCACGTACCTACGGGTACTGTGATCATGTGCCAAACCGAGCGCTCCCAGCTGGGCAACCGCGAAAAGGCGATGGGTATGATGCGTACTCGCCTCTACGAGGAGCAGGTGCGAAAGCAGGAGGACGAAATAAGCCGCCGTAGAAAGAGCCTCGTGAGCACCGGCGACCGATCGGCCAAGATCAGGACATACAACTATCCGCAGGGCAGGGTTACCGATCACCGCATCAATATGACCATATACAGCCTCGATGATTTTATGAATGGAAACATACAGGAAATGGTCGAAGCGCTCCAGTTTGCAGAGAATGCTGAAAAAATGCAGGCCGGCGAAACAGTAATATAATTGTGTTATCATAGCTATTTGTATTAATTTTCATAAGTTTAAGCTTTTAAACATCCCATTTACCAAATGTCTGATTCCGGTTTAAATCTCACCGACGTCGTTCAAAGCGTTCGGAAACATAAAAGCCTCATAATAGGGATCACCTTTGCAGCCACTGTTGCGGGTGTGATATTTTATTATGCAGGGCCTAAAAAGTATGAAGCAAAGACGGAATTTATCTTAAGGAATCCATTGTATGGCGACCGCAATAACCTGTATAACAATGAAACTAAATTCCTTGATTATTTTGCAAGCGAAGATGATGTAGACAGGTTGATGCTGATGGCCGGTTCAGACCTTGTGCAAAGCCAGGTGATAAAAAACACACACCTTGCCGAAGCCTATGGTATAGACGCTTCCAACCGCAAGGGAGAACACCAGCTTGCTAAAAAGTTTGAGAAGAATTTCAATATCACCCGTACCGAATACAAAGACCTTCTGCTTTCTTATGACGATACCGACCCTGAGCGCGCGGCAACTGTGGCCAATGAGTGTGTGAAGGTATTGGAAAGTACATTTGGTAATTATTACAGAGACATGAGGAAGGGCATGTACATGTCTATTGTGGATAACATACACAGGGAAGACAGCACTATTGATGCCCTTACCGATTCGCTGTCGGCACTACGGGAGCAATATGGTATCTACGACATCATCAGCCCGGCCAGGAACAACATTATGCTCAGCCCTATGAAGGATAATGGCCATAAAAATTATGGCAAAGGCATAGAGCTGGTCCAGAATATAGAATCATTAAAAGACCAAATAGTAAGTGACAGGGCAAGGCAAACCACTTTAGTGAACCAATATAAAACGGGGCTCGGTGGTGAACTTCTGCCAATGCTGAAAGTAGTAACAGAAGCTAAGCCGGCTGTGAGCCCGAAAGGTATTGGTGGGTTGTATACATTGTTGGTTAGTGCATTGCTTGGTTTCTTTTTCAGTACCATGCTGGTGTCGTTTACTGATCGATATGTTACTAACCCTGAACGGAAATAAACTGTGCAATTGATAAATGCGGGCAGGCCGAAACTAGTTTGATCAGGCAGCTACCCGAAGTTTAATTCATATAAAATGACTACACCCTCTTTTGACCTGGTAGATGTGATCAGGACGATACAGAAGCAGAAGCGCTTTATCATAGTCATTACCGTAGCGGCTATGGTGGTTGGCGGTTTGTTCTATGCCGTGAAAAAGAAAAAGTACAAGGCAGATGCCACTTTTTTCGTCAACAATCCCCTTTATGGCGACCGTAATACCCTTTTCAGGTCAACCGAGACCCGTTATGTCGATTACTTTGGCGGTGACGATGATCTCGACAAGATCACTGCCCTGGGCAATGCCGATACTGTGAAGGACAGGATCATCAGGAGGTGCGATTTTGACAAGATCTACAAGTTTGGTGATATGAACAATGACACAGCACATGCTATGTACATGTCTACTTTTGCCAAAAACTTCAACCTCAAACGCTCAGAGTATAAAGACATCACTGTATCCTATATTGCTTACGACCCCAAGACCGCCGCAGGTGTGGCCAATATGGCCGAGGATGTACTGGAAGAGACCTTCAGGCAATACTACACTTCTATGAAGGAAGGTATGGTCGCCTCTATCCACAGCAAGGTAGTGCAACTGGACAGTACCATAAAGGTGCTTACAGATACGCTCGCTGCCATGCGCGATAAATATGGCATCTACAGCATCATCAGCCCGGCCCGCCAGAATGTGATCAGTGGTGATATGAAGGGTGGCGGTAAGGGTTATGGCATGGCTGTAGAAGAGATACAGAATATAGAATCAGTAAAAGACCAGTTGGTGAGCGATCGGGCGCATTATATATCTGTGATCAATGAGTTCTCTGCGGCGGCCAATAGCTCCATGACCTACCTCAAAGTGATCTCACGGGCTACCCCGCCTACATCGCCTACGGGTGCCAGCCTGAAGATGATCGTGCTGGTGGCCGGCTGCCTTGGTTTGTTTTTCAGCATTATGTATGTTTTAATGATCGCTTACTACCGTAAGCTAAATGCAGTGATCCGTTAATGCTATCAGCAATAAAAAATAACCTGTTCAATATTGCGGCATTTTCCCTGCTGCTGGCTTCTATCGTTATTTTTGCCTGGACAGGCAATTACTTTGTGCTGGCTGCGCCTGTAGTATTCCTTTTCTTTGTGCTGCTGGGGGTCAACTGGCAAATGGCTTACTGGATATTCCTGTTCACTATTCCTGCATCCGTGCAGATCAACTTCTCCAACGACACCATGGCCATCACCTTGCCCGATGAGCCGCTGATGTGGATATTCCTTCTGCTCTTCTCCCTCGTCTTTGCCCGCAATCCCTCTACGCTGCCCAAGTGGTGGTGGCAGGACAAGATCGTGTTTATAGTAGTGCTGCAATTCATCTGCACTATTATAGCCGTTATCTTCTCCAAGATGGTGTTCTTCTCCCTCAAGTTCCTGCTGGCCAAAAGCTGGCTGCTGGTGTGCTTCTTTGTGCTGCCGCTCTGGATATTCAAAGAGAAGAAAGACTACATACGCGGCTTCCTGGTGCTGCTGGTACCCATGCTCGTTACCGTTATCGTCATACTCATACACCATGCCATACTTGGCTTTAAGTTTGATATGGTGCAGAAGGCCATGAGCGGGCTATACTACAACCATGTCGATTATTCCACGGTCATATCCATGTTCTTTCCTTTGCTGCTCGTGGCCTGGCCGCTCACTAAGGGCAAGGGCATATTTGTGCGCCTGGCGCTGTTCCTTATCATCCTCTTGTTTGCCGCAGGTATCGGGTTCTCTTATGCCCGTGCTGCCGTTATTGGTATCGTGTTTGCCTTAGTGGTGGGCCTGGCCATACGCATCCGACTGGTCAATGTCATCATGCCCTCCATTTATGTACTCATCATCCTGGCGTTTTGCTACCTCATACCCAATAACAAGTACATAGAGTTCCGCCCCGATTATAACAAGACCTTCATGCACAAAAACTTCACCGACCACCTTATCGCCACATTCCGCGGCACCGATATGTCGTCTATGGAGCGCGTGTACAGGTGGGTGGCGGCAGTGCGCATGAGCAAAGACAGGCCCATCACCGGCTATGGCCCCCGCACCTTCTATTACTACTACAAACCATACGCAGTTTCCTCCTTCCAGACCTATGTGAGCCGCAACCCCGAGCATTCTACCACCCACAACTACTTTATTTACATGCTCGTGGAGCAGGGCTGGCCGGCCATGCTGCTCTATGCCCTGCTCATGTATGCCATCTTTGCCAAGGCGCAGAAAGTATACCACCGGCTGAAGGATAAATTCTACCGCCTCGTCACCATTGGCCTGGCCATGACCATAGCCGTAGGCTTTGTGAACAACTTCTTCTCCGAGCTCATCGAGACCCACAAAGTGGCCGCCCTCTTCTACATCCCCATAGCCCTGCTCATAGTGCTCGATAAAAAAAGCCGTGATGAGGAAGAAAAGCCTGAGGATGTTGTACGCTTAGCTCAACCCCGACCCTAAAGGGAGATATAGTCTGCTCAAAGTAGGTGCAAAATTTACAATGCCCCATGCGCTGAAAACTATTTTATGTGGATAACTCCGATGGTGGTTTTATCTATAAGTGAGTATTGGCAAGGGTTTTGGACGTATTTAATTTTCCGAATGTCCCATTCAATGTCCCATTTGTTTGAATCGCGGATTTTGCCTCGTCCTGAAATAGGTTTACACGTTGGTTAGATAATCCTGATTTTTGTTTACTGCCATTTTGTTAGTCCTGCTTTTACTTTACAATCTGAGTTTTAGTCCTAAAAGAGGTTTAC